>CAYFOI010000059.1:0-1546 GCA_964344725.1 uncultured Candidatus Peribacteria bacterium | reverse complement strand
AGGATCGCCGCCTGATCAGAGAATGCTCATACACCAGATTTGACTATAGCTCTGGATGGCCGGATTAATAGTAGATCATCATAGTCAAACCAAGCGTTTATAGCCAAGTAAATATCCTGCGATTAGCATCGCTACGCATGATTAAAAAATTGCTGTCACTTATGAAAAGAATAGCAGAAGAAATCTGCATCTTCGTTATATCTTGCTTCTAGGTCGCAAAATAATTCAACTTTTCGGAAGCCAGCTTGTAGAAACAATCCAACCAACTCACCTTCCAAAAATGGATGCATGTCAAGTGTCCCCACCAAGTTTGAGCCTAAAAAATATCCGAATTGAACACAATCATCAGTTACCTGAATAGGACGCCCTATAATTTCCTTACCACAATAAATGACCTTATAGGTGTATCGAAAAATGCCTTTTAAAATTTCGTCACGATTTTGAAGGATGTACCGGAAATTACGCTCATCCACAATCACAACCCCGCCCTTGCGGCAGAGTCGCCATAACTGTTCTGCGACTTGTTTTCTGTCTCGCAGTACTCGCAATAAAGAAATTGAGTTCCCGAGCAACAACACTACATCAAACTTTTCATCACCAAGCGAATCTGCTAAATCGAGCCAGTCGATTGATTCGGTGGAAAGCACAACCCCAGCGTCTGAAGCTCGTTTTTGTGCAATCTGCGTCAACTCTTCTTCTATCTCATTACCGACTACGGTATAGCCTTGCTCTGCTAACCACACGACCTCACAGCCTATTCCCATAGCAGCATCCAAAATCAGAGGATTATTATATTTAGACAATATTTCTCTGAGGAATGGAGCTTCTGACTCAAGTCGTTTAGAGCAGTTAGCAAATTTAGGCCAATATTGAGCAAGCTGGTCCTGAACATGCCCTTTCCAAATATTAGATGTCCTTTTCCTCTGTCGTATTTTTGATTTTTTCTTCATAGTCCTATGTCAACTAAATTCGTTGTTATATGTTAAGCTTGAATTTTATGGCCATTCTTTGTTCTCAAACATTCTAAATCGCTGAGTTCTGGTTTCTGAAGCAGGTCGTTGTGTTAGCTTAAGTTTGTCTCCAGATATATCAATACGCTGCGATTCTTGATTTAATTCAACCAAGTACATTGCAACTCTCTCTTTTTGGTCACGGTCTAAAGGTCTGACTTCTATTGAATATTTCAAGTTTTTTTTAGCAGAAGGCGATACACCAAAAAAAACAATAAAATCCCACCCAAAAACTCCTATTTCAGATGACAGCAAATTATATTTTTTTGCTTGCTCATGTGCAAGTGCTGGAGAAACACATGTAAGCAATATCCCATTACTTACATGCTGCTCTACAAAGCTCCGAAATTGCTTTGGATTATTTTTAAAATCATTCTGAAGGTCTGATTCTTCTATAATCAAGAATCTGCTATCACAGTCAAGAGGTTTACCCTGCCTATCAATCTGGCGCGTAATGTACATCGGATATATACGTTCCAGCTCAGAGCTATGATCGAATCTGGTGTATGGCGGTAATCTGAGAAGGTGGCGTATCC
>CAYFOI010000058.1:0-1547 GCA_964344725.1 uncultured Candidatus Peribacteria bacterium | reverse complement strand
CTCTTGAATCGTTGAGAATGGGGCAGCTGAAATAACGTCGACGTCAGTAAACGGTTGCAAACCGTATTGGGCGCCGCATCTTTTCATGATCTCCACGTAAGTAGACAACACAGTTTGATGTGTCTCAGCGCAAACTAAAATGAATATCCTACCCCCAAAAATATGATTGGAGCCAAGGAGATTAGCAATTGCGAGTATCATTGTGGTTGTCTTGGCAGATCCTGCTGGCCCTTCTAGGACAAAGTGGTCATCACCTCTATACCATGTTGAGAATGCAACATCCGCACAAAACTGACGCTGGTCTTGTTCAATTTCAAAGGGATAAAGCTTGCAGGATTCCATTTCAACTTTCCTTTCTTGCTTGATGTCACGTTTGGAAAATGACACTCCACCAAGGGCTTTTACATCAGTGTCGACAACGGACATAATATCGTGAGGCTTTCTCCCATCAACGATCTGATTAATGACGCCACCAGCACTCGGCACCATTACGAACGACTCTTGATCTTGAAGAATCTGCGCGTATTCTTCCGCTACACTCAACTCAATGTCTTTCAAAGTCATTCTATTCAGAATAGCCCGTGCATGTAAGTCGATCATGATATTCTCTCCTTTCTCTCCTCTGATACGCAAATCTATACGGTTGGGGAACTTACACACCTGGAGAAAGTCCTTAACTGTTTGTTCAATGTCTACAGGATAACCCGTTAAATTACCCGTATCCTAAAACAACGGAATACCGTAAAATAACGAGGATGGTGATGTACGGGAACTCACATACCTGGAGACAGTCCATAACTGTTTGTTCGTTCACATCAACGTAGTCCGTTAAAGAACCAGTAGGCTAAAACAAAGAAACAAATGAAAAACAAAGTACAATATATTGACCCGACTAAATCTTCACCTGACAATTCACGTAGCATACTCGACTACCATCGTCGCTACACAAGTCTTGTCGAACAGCACCAACAGCCTTCACTTCCAGCATTGGCATTGTTTGAAGCTGATGCTGCTCTAGGATGTACCGAACCAGCTCCCGGTAGCAGTCCATGAAAAAAAAACACAGAAAACTAGTCCTTCTAGAAGAAACAGATAGTATGTATTGGGACCCTATGACATACCCAAGACATATGTAACAGGGAAAGCAACAGATGAATCTTAGGAAAAATTATTATTTCTATTTTTGGTTCTATTGTGTATGTTTGGTTGCATATGAGGTATTAGATTTGTGTGGCAAGTTACCGTAGCCTAAAAAGGCTCAAGTTTCGTAACCTTTTACTTTCTTTTAATCATAAATTCTCAAAACATAATGTCAGTCACAAACAGAACGAGACATCGGTCATTCTTAGTAGAACAAGCCAATATCAATGTTCGAAGAACTCCACAAAAGCACACAGGAAAAGCAAAAAAAAGAAACAAAAACATAGAAATAACGGACCATCTGAACACGATTTAGAAGCTGTAAAACTGAATTTTGTCGGCGCCTCGCGGCGGGCCTATTATTATCCCCATTACCGCCTACGCCCAACAAAAAAAAAAAAAAGAGG
>CAYFOI010000057.1:0-1602 GCA_964344725.1 uncultured Candidatus Peribacteria bacterium | reverse complement strand
ATGGTTCTGAAAGGCCCTTGACCTTTTTACAGAAAAGTATTTACACAATCTAAATCCTATTGTGTTCAATCACGAACAAATATCAATTGACTTTGAAAGGATGAAAAAATGAAAGGAAATGAATCTTATCATTGGAAAGAAGCTGTTTCGACTGCATTGTGCTTTATTTTTGGTTTCGTATTATTCGGATTAAGTGGTGATTATGGTGCAGTAGCAGTACTTGGGGGCATATTGCTTATTGTGCTTTCTATCGTTTCTTTTGTCCTCACGGAAGGGTGGCAATATTCGATTGATCTTTCAATAGAAAAGAAGATAGTTGCATATATTCCTGTAATTGTTGGAGGGGTATTTGTATTTGCCGCATTTTTTGTAATCAACTTGTTTTTTGCATCATTTATAAATGGCATTAGGTCTATGAACGAGAAATGAACGGCAACTAACCCCGCGTCAACAACGACCGGGCTTTCGCCCGGAGGGTACGCGGCGCATTTTGCTAAATTTGGTTATAATTTGCGGCGCGCCAAGTGCAAATCCGCCCGGCGTGTTACGCCCCCGTTAGGTTTCACGAAGCAGCAGAAGAATTAAAGATGATAGAGACAAAAACAGATATTTGGAGTAATTGGTTGTTACACCGCCGATATGGTGGCGACCCTCAGCGAATGAAAGCAACTCTGGATTATTTGTATCCAGTTCGAGACAAGGTATTGAATAATGCTCATTTGAAAGAAGGTGAAATTCTGCTTGATGTTGGGTGCGGAGATGGGCTGATAGCATTCGGCGCGCTTGAAAAATCATCATCAAGTAAAGTTATCTTTAGCGATATTTCGGAAGATTTACTAAGCCATGCACGAGACATTGCTCAAGAAATGAATGTTTTAGAACGTTGCCAATTCATTAATGCGTCAGCCGAAGATTTATCAGTAATGGATGATGAAACCGTTGATGTTGTAACTACTCGTTCTGTTTTGATATATGTAGCAGCAAAACAGCAGACTTTTCGCGAATTTTTCCGTGTTCTCAAACCAGGCGGGCGATTATCTATTTTCGAGCCGATAAATCGTTTTTCCTATCCTCCACCTGAGCATGTCTTTTCTGGTTATGATGTTACTCCAGTTAAGGATTTGGCACAGAGAGTCAAAGAAGTCTACTTTCGTTGTCAGCCATCAGATACCGACCCCATGTTAGATTTCGATGAATATAATTTAGTCAACTATGCTGAACGAGCCGGATTTGGAGAGGTTCATCTTGAATTGCAGGTAGAGATAAAGCCCCATAAAATGAGTGGTGATTTTGAAACAAGATTGAAAACAGCACCTAATCCAAAAGCAACAACGCTGGAAGAAGCAATCAATGAAGCTCTTGCGCCAGACGAAGCGGAACGATTTATTTCTTTCCTTCGCAAACTGGTTGAAGAAAAACATGGGATAATAAGGTCATCCGTTGCGTATTTATGGGCTATAAAAAGTTGAAGTGAAACCTAACCCCGCTTCCACTCAGACCGGGCTTTCGCCCGAGGGTACGCAGCGCGAAAAATTGCGATTGGCTACGGGCAAAGAGTGTTCAGGATCAAACCCGCCCGGCTGGTGAAGCACACGTTAGCTT
>CAYFOI010000056.1:0-1778 GCA_964344725.1 uncultured Candidatus Peribacteria bacterium | reverse complement strand
GCCAAATCTGAAACTTTTGTAGCCATACAAGAATATTAACAGCGAAAGCAGTCTATCAGAAAAGGTAGAATAAGGTAAAGGAATTAATTATAATAGGAGCCAATCTAACAAAAAAACATGGATTATTTAGGATTTTTGGGACTTATTGGAATCGGAGCACTGATTTATTTGTCTTTTAAAAAAGAAAAACCTCAGCAAGACGACGGCAGAATAAGAGAATTAGAAGCGGAGGTAAAAGCAGAAAAAAGCCGCAAAGACGAATTGGCAGGAAAAAACAAACAGCTTTTCGCACAGCTAACAAAAATGGAAGCTGCCAACACAGAACTCAGTAAAAAAGTTGCAAAATACGAAGCAGAAGAGTCAAAGCAGAAAAAAGAACTAGAGCAGAAAATCGAGAAACTCGACACCTCGCAAAAAGCTCTTGAGGATGAGAAGACTCGCATAAGGAGGGAAGACGAAGAGCGTGCAGAAAAAGAGTTGGCGGAGAGGGACAGGATGTGGGCAGAACATGAGGAGAAGGTATTGAAGGACCTTAATGACCTTTGCAATCTCCCTGAATATGGATTCGACACTTATAATAACAAGAATTTGCCTCAGGACTTCGATGGCAAGCTCAAGCCGGACTTCATGATTGGATTCTTAGACCAGTTTGTGATTTTTGATGCGAAAGTATCTCGCTCGGATAATCTGCAGAATTACATCACAACACAAGTCAAATCGACAGCTACTAAGATCAAAGGAAACAGCAAGATTTACAACACGGTGTTCTTCGTCGTCCCAACAGAAGCAATAGGCACACTTAAGAAGCTGTACTACTACGAGGAAGGATATTCGTTCTTCGTTATTTCAGCGGAGGCAATTCCACCAGTCTTGGCAAGCCTGAAGAAAATCCAGAATTATGAGTTTGCAGAAAAAATGGATCCACAAGAACGCGAAAATATAATTAATCTCATAGCTGAATTCGATCACCATATCAATCTGAGAAATGCGATGGATTTAGCTCTCGCTCAACACGGTATTAATGTTTTGGATAAAAAAGAAAGTCTTCCAGAAGAATTACAAGAGGACATCAATTTGAAGAAATCAAAGATGAGGATTGTAAAAGTGAATGAGACAGATTTAAAGCCACTAATGCTCAGCACAGAGAGACAACAATCCTCTATAGACAAGACAGTGAAGCCTAAGCCGAAAATCAAGAAGGCGGATATGCAATCGGCAGAGTCGTTGCTAGACTAAGGACTTACAAATAAAGCATGCCAAAACCCTTGACTCCGCGCAAGGGATATGTTATTATATTGTAAGTTCTTTGAAATGGAGACATGACATTACTTAGAGAGAAATGTGTCGAGTAGCGGTCTTGTCAGACCCCCATTTGACTTCCTCTTCTCGGCGCTTCTCTCTCTAAGTATAGGTTGGTTGGATCTTTGCGGGTTTTCTCTTCGGAGTTTATTCGTGTTTATATCCATCTTTCGTAGCTTGCTATGTTTGATGGATTTTCCTTCCGATCTTGCTTAGAGGGTCTAAACGCTCATTGAAAAAACAAAAAACAAAAAGTACTAGGTACTACAACTAGGTACTACCACTACTACTACACTTAGGGAGTGATATGTCGAGAAGGGGAGATTAAACCACATTTGCATTATGCCTCCTTCTTCTCGGCAGTTCTCTCTCTAAGTATAGGTTGGTTGGATTTTTGCGGATTTTCTCTTCGGAGTTTATTCGCGTTTATATCCATCTTTCGTAGCTTGCTATGTTTGATGGATTTTCCTTCCGATCTT
>CAYFOI010000055.1:0-1827 GCA_964344725.1 uncultured Candidatus Peribacteria bacterium | reverse complement strand
CGCAACATTTATTACTAGTTATCCATCATATCATCGTTGATGGAGTTTCTTGGAGGATTTTAGTTGAAGACTTGATGCATCTTTTAACAACGCCTAATCAACCGTTACCTGCTAAAACCAGTAGTTATCAGGCGTGGGTTAATGAGCGTCTCTCGCAAGCTAACGATGCTGTATTTGTAGACAAGGCTCTCCCTTACTGGGAAGAGGTGTGTCAAAAAAACCCTTCATTTCCAAAAGATTCTTCTCATCTACTTTCTGAGAAACCACAGATGGCGACTCAGGAAAGTCGCTTGAATACGGATTTAACAGAAAAGCTTTTACGCCAGTCGAATCAAGCATACCGCACTCAAATTAATGACTTACTTCTCACTGCTTTACTCAGGGTGGTGAGTCAATGGTTAGAAACAGATCAGATAGTGATAGCCCTAGAAGGGCATGGTCGAGAAGAGACTATAGCAGAGATAGATATCTCTCGTACAGTGGGTTGGTTTACATCAATTTACCCTGCAAAATTGCAAGTTATGGGAAAGACTCTTGCTGAACAGATCAAGGGGGTTAAAGAACAGTTACGTTCTATTCCGAATAAAGGGGTTGAGTATGGGCTATTGCGTTATCAAACAGAGAAAGGAGCAAAGTGCTTACAAGAGAGTGAAAGTTTAATTGCCTTTAATTACTTAGGTCAATTTCATTCAGGGCAAAAAGAAAAAGGATTCTTAGGAATTGGAGATGCTGCTGTTGGAGAAAGTATTGCCTCTGAAAACCTATTGCCTCACAAATTATCCATTAATTTGGTCGTAGTTGATGGACAGTTAGTTTGTATGTGGAATTACCGGGCCGATGTGCTAAGTCATTCATCTATTGAAAAGTTAATGGTATCTTACATGAAAGAGCTTGAAACAGTCATTACTCACTGTTGCGCTCAAACCTCAATAGGATGTACGCCGAGTGATTTTCCTTTAGCAAATATTAGTCAGAAGAAACTCGATACTTTAGTAGAAAATAAAGGAGAAATTGCTGATTTATATCCTTTGTCTCCTCTTCAAGAAGGGCTATGGTTCCGCTCTCAATACGATCCTAATAGTGATCTCTATTTTGTCCAGAGTGTTTTGGAACTGATAGGTTCGATTAATGCTAAGCAGTTTCAACAAGCCTGGCAGGATGTTGTAAATGCTCGTGAAATTCTACGCACAGGATTTCACTGGCAGGGATTATCTCGACCCTTGCAGTATGTGTTAACGAAGGTCAAACTTCCTTGGAAAATGCTTGATTGGCGTAATGTGGCTAGCAGCGCTATTGATAAGCGATTAAAAGAGTTTTTACAAGAGGACAGAAAACAGCCATTTGACTTAGAAGAAGCACCGCTTTTGAGGAGTTATTTGATTCAAGTAGAAGAGAAGCGTTTCTTCTTCATCTGGAGTCAGCATCATATTGTATTTGATGGATGGAGTGTTTCTCTCATCATGTCTGATGTTTTGAAATGCTACGAAGCCTATACGCAAAATAAACAACCTGCTTTGCCTTATCGCCGTCCTTATCAGACCTATATTAACTGGTTAGAAAAACAAGATATTAATGCTGCAAAACAATTCTGGGATAACTATTTATCAGGTCTTAAATCACCGGGCCTACTCCAATTGGTTAAAAAACCTTACCAACAAAATAAAGGTTTTGTGCGGAAAACATGTTGTGTAGAGCTTGATCTATCTGAATCGATTAGTCGAAAGATTGAAAAAATCTGTAGACAATATTATGTAACAGTGAGTTCTTTTTGGGAGGCTATTTGGGCAATTGTACTAAAAAATTATACATCATCTTCAGAAGTGGTTT
>CAYFOI010000054.1:0-1983 GCA_964344725.1 uncultured Candidatus Peribacteria bacterium | reverse complement strand
CTATTCTCTTTCTCTTGAGACTGTCTCCTTCCCCGGATTTTGTCTTTTTTCATAAAGTTAATTAAATGTTGGTCATTTTTCGTATATATTATACCATGTATACCTGGTAAAGGAAACCCCATGACTCTAAAACCAACATCACGCATAGCAATACTAGGCTTTGGTATCGAAGGCAGGTCCGTCGCAAACCACCTGCGAACAGAGGGGTTCACGGATATCACCATTTGTGACGTTAACGAAAACCTACAAGACAAACCACGCGACCTTAAATATAGCCTAGGTGAAACATATCTCGACAACCTCACAGAGTTCGATGTTATATTCAGGTCGCCAGGGCTCCCGTTCGCGACGCCCGAGATTCAACATGCGGCCAAAAACCACGTCACAATAACAAGCGTAACGAAGTATTTCTTCGACAAATGTCCCTGCAAAATCGTTGGCGTAACAGGGACAAAAGGCAAGGGCACAACATGTACGCTCTTATACGAAATGCTAAAGGCCGGCGGACACGACGCATATTTGGGCGGCAATATCGGCAACTCGCCGCTAGACTTTTTGCCAGACCTTAGGCCAGAATCGATAGTGGTGATGGAGTTAGGTCACTGCCACGCAGAAGACCTTCACAAAGGCCCAGATATCGGGATCATAATCGGCGTTACTGAAGACCACCTGGACTATCATCCAGACGTCGCAACGTACAGAGCTGCAAAGCACCCACTCATCGCAAACCAAAAGAAAGGCCAAAAAGCCATAATCAACATAGATTACGAAGGCGATAAGCCGTTTTTGAAATTAGGCGAAAGCAAAAAGTATCATGTCTCAACCAAAAGATCCGTACGCCGTGGAGCCTACTTATACAAAGACAACTTGATGCTCAAACAGGGCTGGATCCCAACAAAACTAATAAAAACATCAGAAGTTGGACTGATCGGGGCACATAACCTCGAGAATATTCTGCCAGCATCACTCGCAGCATCAATACTCGGCGTCTCAAAAGAAAAGATCGTAGAAACAGCCAAGGCATTCAAAGGGCTCCCTCACAGACTCGAGCTAGTGGCGGAAAAGAACGGTATAAAATTCATAAACGACTCATTCTCGACAACACCGCTCACGTCTATCGCAGCCATGAAAGCATTCGACACGCCAATGATGCTCATAGCCGGAGGATCAGAGAAGCACGCGGACTATACAGAGTGGGCAGAAGTCGCGGCATTAAGGCCGAACCTCAAAGACATTCTCCTCATAGGCGACACAGCAGGCCGCCTCGTCGAAGCCCTTCAAAAAGCCGGATACCAAGGAGCACGCATGGTGAAGGACTTCGATGGAGCCTTCGAATACGTTAAACACAACGCCAAACAAGGCGACACAGTAGTGCTATCCCCTGCCTGCGCGAGTTTCGATCAATTCGAGAACTACAAAAAACGAGGGGAGCAGTTCAAAGAGATAGTCGCTACTTTCTAACAAGCGCCAAGAGCTCTTTCGACACACCCTTGGTAGCTAGAAGCATTCCTCCATACACAACCCCTCCAAGCGGCACAAGAATAAGCACGTTCATGTTTTGGATGAGCCCATAACTCCAGTCCCGAAGAGCCCAAACCACGAAGCCCATCACCGCACCCGCGAAAAGAACTTTCCAAATCGTCCCAAAGCTAAACGTAAACTCGAGATACCTCCTTGCCACACTAAACGCCAATATAAACAGAAGCGTCTCAGTACAAATCGCAGTAATCGCTGCACCTCGGGCGCCCAGCTCTCCGATCAAAAACAGATTCAAACAAACATTCAAAATCGCACAGCTCCCATTAATCCAAAGCAGCTTATTCTGCTGATTCGATGCAATGATCGAATAAATAAAAAGATTATTAATGAAAGCAATCATCATCGCCACCATCAAGATTTTCATCACAATATCCGAACCATAAAACCCTTCGTCAACTCGACTCAAAAACTCCTCAGACGAAATCACAAAGATAATCGGATAAG
>CAYFOI010000053.1:0-2134 GCA_964344725.1 uncultured Candidatus Peribacteria bacterium | reverse complement strand
CTTACACTAAAGCAAATTTCGCATTTCTACGCACCCGAAAATGAACGGTCTCTTAGTTTATTCACGCACTTGCAACCAATTGGTTCATCGGTTTGAGTACCTGTAAAAAAGCTAATACTATCCTTTTTTAACCTTTTACGATCTTGTAAGTATTCGGAAAGAATAACGGCTAGCCTGTTATTTATAGGGACCGTCCGGTCCTTGGCCCCCTTGCCTTGATTTACAAAAATCATACGATTGCCAAGATCCACATCATGCAATCTCAAACGCATAACCTCGCAACGTCTTAACCCGGCTAGAAGCATGACCGCCACAATTGCCCGGTTTCGATAACGCTCAAACTTATAGGTGTAAGAGATGTGATATGACGCATCCAAAACCAGTTGAGCCTCGTCTTTGGTCAAAGTTTTTGGGATTCTAGTCTCTAATTTAGGCTTTTCAATATCATCCAAAAAATTCTCAAGAAGATACTCTTCCTTGATCATCCACTTCACAAACCCATTCAAATGCTTGTGATAATGTCGAAAGGTTACAGATGACCATTTGCGATTCAAACGTCCTTCAAAAAACCACTTCTCAATCAATTGCTTGTTCAAATCACTCGGATATTCCACTCCTGTTTCACGCATAAAGAAGTTGACGGTCGTCTTATAGCCTCGCAAAGTGAGATCCGAATAATTCCGGATAACCGAACAGTATTGCATGTAGTGTTGCAATAGATCGTGTAGTCTTGGTGTTTCCATACGATATGGGGTTAAAGATTTTAACTTTGACCATATCGACCACCTGAATACGCAAAATGGAGCCACCGGGCGGTTTTGAACCGCCTACCTCGCCCTTACCATGGGCGCGCTCTACCAATTGAGCTACGGTGGCTTAATTGTGCCGAGAGGTACTTACATCACATGTATACCTGTCGGCTAGTGTTAAATTGTTAAGTATTGCCTTCTATTAGCCGGGGAACCATTTTCGTCCCGAGGAGTACACCCTTACCATGGGAGTGCTCTACCACTGAGCTATGGTGGCTTATTACCTACGCCCCTCTAAAACTCTAGAATTCTAAAACTCTAAACTCTATACTAAGGCCCGACAAGCTTACTAAAAACCGCCATGA
Source organism: uncultured Candidatus Peribacteria bacterium (assembly GCA_964344725.1). Lineage (GTDB taxonomy): Bacteria > Patescibacteriota > Gracilibacteria > UBA1369 > UBA12470 > CG2-30-44-17. The sequence goes on along the minus strand of CAYFOI010000053.1, from coordinate 1,020 downwards.
CCTTCAAGAAAATTCTCACATACACAATTTTGCCTCTCTTTATCACAGCCCTAATTCCAACCGGCTATTATTTCTATAACAAAATACAAAACCAAAAAGTTTACGAAGAAACCCACAGCACCATAGAAACAACAGAAATAATCGAGCCAGTCACATCAACAGAGACAGAACCCACCACCACTACTACTACCACTACATCTACAACTGCTGAAATCAATCTGCCAATTGATTTCTACTCCCAAGCCCCATATGCAGACTGGAGTATGCCATACCAAGAAGCCTGCGAAGAAGCCAGCCTAATCCTCGCATACAATTACGTCCAAGACATCGAAATGTCCAAAGAAGAATTCCACGAAGAGCTCTTAAGACTTATTGAATGGGAAACCGAATATTTCGGGTCTTACGAGCACACTACGGTAGAAGAAACTGCAAAGATGCTTGAACAATTCTATGGATTTACTTCTTGGAAAATCATCGAAAACCCATCAGTAGAAGACCTCCAAGCAGAACTCTCAGCCGGCAATCCAATCGTTGCTCCTTTTGCAGGACGAATGCTCGGAAATCCTAATTTTACAGGAGAAGGGCCTTACTATCATATGCTCGTAATTAAAGGCTTTGACAACACGTATTTCATCACAAATGACGTCGGCACCCGTCTGGGCGAAAACTATCAATATACCCATGAGATCTTGATGGATGCACTTCATGACTGGCACGACACGGATATTTCTACTTTAGGCGAGAAAAAAGTTTTAGTCCTTCATAAATCATTCTAAAGACCGCCCCCGTCTTTGAAGCCAAACCCGAATACCACCAGACGCCACAAACCGATCTCTCACATAATCATCACAACGGCAATTCACTCCTCTCTCTCGACACGCCTGTGCAACCATAACCTGAGCACGCTCAACCGTTTTCGGCTTACTTTGCAAAACTTCAGCAACAATAGAGCGAAAAGCTTTTCCATGAGACCGTTCATTTTCGGGTGCGTAGAAATGCGAAATTTGCTTTAGTGTAAGC
>CAYFOI010000052.1:0-2390 GCA_964344725.1 uncultured Candidatus Peribacteria bacterium | reverse complement strand
TCCCAAATTCTTCTAAGTTTTTGCCAAGTTACGCACCCGAAAATGAACGGTAGCATGTCAGATGCCGAGTTAGCTAGATTCATATATCAAGCAACCGGCGGAGAACCTCCAAGATGGCCATAATAAAATGGTGGGTCACCTGGGACTCGAACCCAGGACCGTCAGCTTAAGAGGCTGCTGCTCTACCAACTGAGCTAGTGACCCACAAAAAAAGCGGACATAAATTAACACCCCTACCCTAACCTTGCAAGTTAAAAAAAGGTTAAATATTTGCGATCAAAGAATGACAAGACGTACTATGTAAAAGATTCTACTGTCTACTGCTTACTGACTACTGTCTAATCATGAAAAAAACATACACATGCACTAAATGCGACGCCAAAAGCCCAGCCTGGGCAGGCCAATGCCCTTCTTGCGGAGAATGGAACACTCTTGAAGAACAAATCATCGAAAAAGCCACACGCAAACAAGGCTCAATCAAACAAAAACCTTCAAAAACAACTTCGATCAGGCAATTCAAGCGCACACACGACAAACGCCTGAAAACCAACATCGATGAACTCGACCGAGTCATCGGCGGAGGATTTCTAAAAGACAGTTTTACCCTGCTCACAGGAGAACCAGGCATCGGCAAATCGACCCTAACACTACAAATAGCTCAGGCCGTAGCTGAGAAAGACAAAAAAGTCCTCATAATCTCAGGTGAAGAGTCCGAATACCAAATCCAAGAACGAGCTAACCGTCTCCAAACAACCTCAAAAAACATAGAAGTAGTCAACGAATCCAATCTAGAGAAAATCCTAGCAACAATTGAGACAGAAAAACCAGATTTTCTAATAATCGACTCCATCCAAGTCCTCAGCACAGACGGCATCATGAGCTCATCAGGCTCAACGTCACAAGTCCGCTATTGCACAGAGGAACTCCTCGGATATTGCAAGAAGGACAACACAACAGCCCTCATAATCGGCCACGTTACAAAAGATGGGACTCTAGCGGGCCCTAAGACCTTAGAACACCTAGTAGACACAGTTTTGCATTTCGAAGGAGACCGCTACCAAGACCTCAGGATACTCCGCACTTACAAGAACAGATTCGGCTCCACAAACGAAATAGGAATTTTCAAAATGACAGAAAAAGGCCTAATCGAGTGCCCGAACCCATCAAAAGAGATCCTAAGCCACCGCAAAGAAGACAAAGTCGGCTCAATCCTAAGCATAATCGTCGAAGGAACACGTCCAATAGTCGTAGAAATCCAAGCCCTCGTTAACCCAACACATTTCGGATACCCAAAGAGGACAACCTCAGGCTACGACCTTAACCGCCTGAACCTTTTAATCGCAGTCCTCCAAAAACACTTCAAAGTAGACCTCAGCAACTACGACGTCTACATCAACATCACCGAAGGAATCCGTGTCCGCGACCCAATCACTGACCAAGCCGTCATAGAAGCCCTCATCTCCTCCTACCGCCGCCTCCCTATCCCAAAAGACCGCATCGCAGTCGGCGAGATGAGCCTAACAGGAGAAATCATCGAAAACAAAAGGCTCGCAGACGTCACAAAACAGGTTGAGAAGATGGGGCTAAGGAGTTGACAAATTTAGTATTTATGATAAAATACTAACTCTGTAAATAAATGCTATTTCAATGAACCCACAATTCCCAATATTTGAACTAGCCCCATACCCAGAGGAATCTGATATAGAGAGATTAATCAAAGAAAAAGGGTTACACGATAATCCTAGAGAAATCAGAGCAAGAGGATTAGAAGAAGAATGGGAAGAAATCAGACAAAGACTATTAGAAATAATAATCGGCGAAGCAGAAGAAAAAAACACAGACCACTTCGGACAAGGAAGAAGATATATAGCATTCAGAATAAATGGTTTACTTGCAAAATTCCTATTCATAAAAAAAGCAAGAGGGATTATTGTTGGAGGCAAAAAAATGAGACAATGTAACAGCCAATCAAACATATTCAGAAGCCACATAGAAGAACATGGACTAGTAAGAACGTACTTTACCGATATGGTACCAGACACACTTGCATTTCAAGCTAGTTTCCCAACGGAACATCTTGGAAGATTTAGACAACTGTCAACAGTAGACCCACATTGTGCAAAATTCATGTTACAAGAAGCTGTTTTCGGTGGTTTATCAATAGCAGATGCAACAAATACAAACATTGCAGAGATAAAAACATTCAGAACACAGTTAGAAACATTTCTTAGAAGATATGAATATATGAGAAGAGAAGTAGGATTCATACCAGAATATCCTGCCCTCAAAGGAAAAAATGTATTAGTAGGACAAGATGGAAGACTATGGGTAGTAGACAGAGACCGTTCATTTTCGGGTGCGTAGAAATGCGAAATTTGCTTTAGTGTAAG
>CAYFOI010000051.1:246-2456 GCA_964344725.1 uncultured Candidatus Peribacteria bacterium | reverse complement strand
TCTCCTAATGACTTTGGGTTAAGCTCTTATCACAACGAGTTCTTAAAGGAATCAACCATAACAGATTTAAAAACTCTGTTGGCTCTTTCATGTGGTAAGATACATTTCTAATACTGAATGAATTCTATAAAACAAAATTGGGGAAATCTCTGACTTGCGTTTGCGGTCTGTAGGCAAAAAAATAGCAAAATTTACCAGGCCATAACATAAAAAGTTAATAAATTCAGTGCCTTGAGATTTTGATGCCTTTCTGAGAATGAAAAAGTTGTAGGCACACGAATTATTGCTTTTTTGTTGCAAGCACAATGTATACATGCTATTCAGGTAAGCATGTATCTAAGAAAAACAAAGCGTAAAAATAAAGATGGCTCCGCTGTCGAATACTGGCAACTCGCTCACAACGAGCGCCACCCAGAAACTAAGAAGCCGGTTGCCAAAATCATCCATAACTTTGGACGTGCCGACAAACAGGATCGACAGGATCTAATTCGTCTGTGCCGATCAATTGCTCGTGTCTGTGGGTTGGACGTTAGAGATCCCTCCAATGCTATTTCAGACCAGAATACGAATGACCTAACGAGTAATCTGAAGATCGAACAAACCCTAGAGTTCGGGTGTCTTCTGGTTATCGAGACTCTTTGGAAGCGACTTGAATTGGATCGAACGATCTGTGAGTTTGAAAAAACTTCAGGCACTAAACTTCCTCATGAAAGGGCGATCTTCGCAATGGTTGCCAATCGACTGTGTGCTCCCGAGTCCAAACTCGGCCTTTGGGATCGATGGTTGTCGAAAGTCTATCTTCCAACTTGCCGAGATGTAAAACTCAGGCATATGTATGAAGCTATGGATCTGCTTCATTCCAATATTAAAGCGGTTGAGGAAGCCGTATTTTTCAAGGTTGCCAACCTTCTAAACCTTGAGGTGGATCTCATATTCTATGATACCACTACCGCCTCGTTTCATGTTGACGAAGAAGACGATCCCGATCGCTACGAGAATGCGACGCTACGTAAATATGGTCACGGGAAAGAAGGTGGTTGGGCTCCGCAGGTTGTGATCGCTCTCGCGGTTACACGTGAAGGCATTCCGGTCCGTAGTTGGATCTTTCCTGGGAATACGGCAGATGTTAAGACCGTAAAAAAGATTCGCTCCGATCTGAGAGGATGGAATCTTGGGCGAACCATGTTTGTGGCTGATTCCGGTATGAACTCGAAAGGAAATCGTGCGGAGCTTGCTCGAGCTTGTGGTAAATATCTTTTGGCTTGTCGCATGGTAAGTGTTGCTGAAATCAAGCGAGAAGTTCTTAGCAAACGAGGGCGTTACACCGTTTTCCGTGATAATCTACATGCCAAGGAAGTAATCGTTGGCGATGGGGAGAGACGTAGGCGCTACATCCTTTGTTACAATCCAAAAGAGGCTGAACGACAGAGAAAGCATCGCCAATCGATTGTGGGGCTTCTTGAGACTGAAATTGAAACACATAAAAATCGATCAGCAACCGCAAAATGGGCAATAGAACTGCAGGCATCCCGTCGTTTCAAACGTTACTTGCGAGTCACCAAGTCAGGTCTTCTTCGCATAGACCGAAGTGCAGTACGTGAAGCGGCTAAATATGACGGTAAATGGGTGATTGAAACAAATGACGATACTATCAGCTTAGAGGATGCAGCTTGCGGTTATAAAGGTCTTATGATCATCGAACGTTGTTTCCGCTCTCTCAAACGCACACAGATAAAATTAACGCCGATGTATCACTGGGCAACTCGTCGTATTGAGGCTCATGTCAAAATATGTGTTCTAGCGCTCCTGATAGAACGTATTGCCGAACTAGAATGTGGAGTTCCCTGGAACCAAATTCGTCACTCTTTGGAGAAGCTAAAAGTTACAGAATTTTTTGATTTAAATTATCGTGTGCTCATGCGCAATGAGCTTCCTTCGGATACATCTAACATACTAAAATCATTGAAGATTAAGCCTCCAAAACAGGTGCTGCACTTGGAAAAAACAGAGGAGAATTTGTAGACACACGCCTAAATTTAGCAATTCCCGTCAACCCGCTTCAAATAAGCTTTCACAGGAATTCATCGACTTACTCACCGCAAACGCAAGTCCAGTGGAGCCGAATTTTATATAAAGATTTCATATCGTTTGTAACTTTTAGAAGCATGGGAATTGGCAAGCGTATGAAGGAAATCTTAGATGAATTCATT
>CAYFOI010000051.1:0-236 GCA_964344725.1 uncultured Candidatus Peribacteria bacterium | reverse complement strand
TTAGGCCGTCGAAACCAGATGGGATAATTTGGTACTCAAAGCCGAAAAAAATTGATGTTAAGTCAATAATTTAGCAAAAAATTAATAGAAATTTCTCACTTTTTTCTTGCCCAATCTAGTTGCAACGTGGTAGCAAGCGTACAATTTTACTTGCCTTATGAATAGTATCGCGAGTTGGATTCTATCGTTGAAGCTTGATTACAATCGGTTTTGCTCAAGAGCTTTAGGGGGTTTGG
>CAYFOI010000050.1:0-2538 GCA_964344725.1 uncultured Candidatus Peribacteria bacterium | reverse complement strand
TCGTATGTTCAAAGCAGTCAGCATTCGGCAAAGACTTCAGATCATCAAAAAGTGTAGGCGTATTGCTTGCACCTAAAATTACCTCCGCAGGTCGCTCCCAATGGCTAATCAAACTATGGTAAAAACCCTGTTCACTAGACGTCTTTAAAATATTTGAAACTTTTTGAATATTATCACCAACAGAGCCCGTTCTTTGGGCACCCAAAAATATTTTACCCATTTTTCTTACTAGTAATTCCCATGTCTGAGGGGAGATAGAAGATAACCCTGTCGAAGTAATGTTTCTGACAGACCTTGGCAAATACTGAGAGTACTTCCAACGCTTAGCCGCCGTTAAATACCTGTTATAGCCACCAAACACCTCATCTCCACCATCACCACTCAACGCGACTTTAACGTGTTGACTTGCTAACCGACACAAAAGAAATGTCGGAATTTGTGAGCTATCTGCTTGCGGTTCACTGTAAATTGATGATAGCTGCGGAACTACATTGATAACATCTTCATCGGAGACATATAGTTCTGTGTGGTCTGTCCCTATATGATTTGCGATATCTTTTGCAAATAGCGCTTCATCAAAGGCCGAGTCTCTGAAGCCTATAGTAAAGGTTTTGATAGGGGTAGAACTTTGCGATTGCATTAAGGCTGCTATAGCACTACTGTCGACCCCACCGCTCAAAAAAGCGCCTAGTGGTACATCTGATAACATTTGATCTTTCAAGCTCAACGTCAGCAGTCGCTCCAGGGTATCTACTGGTGAATTATCGACAAGTTTTTCTCTATTTACATTTCCATCTTCTACAACTTCTTTAAGGGACCAGTAGGTTTGATCAAGGTGTTTGCACTCTAAGTCACTCAAATTTATTTCAACAACATGACCAGCTCTAAGCTTTTTCACATCACTATATATACTGTAAGGTGCTGGGATAAAATTATATTTCAAAAGCAGGCCTAAAGCGTCCCGATTAATATTAGCCTTAAAATAAGGGTTAGCTTTGATACTACCAAGTTCAGAACTAATATAGAGATTAGAACCCTGCCAACCCCAATACAATGGTTTTTCTCCAAGACGATCTCGCGCAAGAGTAAGGACACAACGATCTCGATCCCAAAGTACAAATGCGAACATACCGACCAAGTTAGAGAGTGTTTTCACTACCCCCCAGATTTCGAAGCAACTGAGCAAGGTTTCGGTATCAGAGGAGCCATTCCAGGACAAGTTTGAACGCTCAGCGATTAAACGTTTTCTTAAATTTAAATGGTTGTAAACTTCCCCATTAAAAATTAGGACATATCTTCCTGACTTCGATGACATAGGTTGTCGACCAGCGACTGATAAATCCTGTATCGCTAACCGCTGGTGACCTAAAACTAATCCGCTATTAGGATCTACCCAAGAGCCAGAGCTATCTGGACCTCGATGCTCAAGAGCAGAGTTCATCAAAGAAATTGTAGACTCGAGGTTATGAGTAGTGGAGCGGGTAAAAAAAGCGTTGATTCCACACATAAAGTGACCTCACAATTAAATTTTCTAATTATCTTGATACAAAGAAAGGTAATGCGTAGACATCGAATCAAACGAAAATTTTCTAACTATTCTTGACCTGGCTTTATTACCCAGCGCTACCCTTTGATCACTAGATAATAAGAAAGCACGATTAATCGCTTTGCTAAGGGAAACATGGTCCCTGATAGGCACAAGGAAACCTTCCTCTCCTAATACCTCGCGAACGCCACCAGAATCAGTTGCAACAACAACCCTTCTGCAAGCCATGGCCTCTGCCACAACTAATCCAAAGCCTTCCCATGCCGAAGACAGAACAAACACATCACATGCTGACATCAGCTCAGGAATATCAGTACGGTTTCCCAAGAAGAATACACGATCAGATAGATTAAGCTCAGAGCTCAGCGTCATTAAGCCTCCCAATAGAGGGCCATCACCAGCAATAAGAAGAAAAGGCTTTGAGTCCACACTAGCGAAGGATCTAAGTAAATTAGGATAGTCCTTTTGGGGGGTTAGCCTACCAACCGATAGAATTACCTGAGAATCTAGTGGAAGCCCTAACGCTTCTCTAACAGTAGATCGGCTTGTACAAATATAATCAAATCGACCAGTATCAATGCCATTTAGAACAGGGATCATACGACCTGGACAAACGGCTCCTTGCAACTCAAGCGCTTCGACAGCCTCTCGCGAAACATTTGTCGAAATATCAGCCAAACCATCAGTTATTCTGTAAGCAAGGATTCTCAAGCGGCCCTCTTCGTTTGTATTATGTGCACTACTAATCAACCGACGAATAGGCGAAAACAATCTTGCAAGACGGGTGAAAATATTTGCATGAACAAGATGACTGTTAACCACATCCGGCTGGAATTCTAGCAAAATACGTCGGAATTTTAAAAATGCAGACAAAATACTTAATGGATTTGCATTGATAGATAGCCCTGCCACCGGAATCTCGGAATTTTTAGGTAGCAAAGCTGCGCTACCAGTGAGAAATATTATGGCAACCTCATGACCTTCTTTGGTAA
>CAYFOI010000049.1:0-2732 GCA_964344725.1 uncultured Candidatus Peribacteria bacterium | reverse complement strand
AACGTGCCCAGGTGGCGGTTAGGTCTCGATAGAATTGATTCGATTATGGTTTCCTTTCTGTTATCTCTGATTCAAATTCTTCGAATTGTCGATAACAGAAGCGTGCAAATATAATCTCATCAATTATCGATCCCTTCATGACTGTTTTAAGTTAGGTTCTGGGCAGCAAAAATGTTTTAATAGCTTTGATCTTTCATATTTGAAAACGTGCCCAGGTGGCGGAATTGGTAGACGCGCTAGGTTGAGGGCCTAGTCCACACTATTTTGTGGGTGGAGGTTCAAGTCCTCTCCTGGGCACCAGATTTCTAGTTGAAAGACCGAAGTTTGAAGATTGTGGTGTTTTTCGCAACTTTTGTGTTAATTTATAGTTACTACATTTGTATGTAACCATTTTAACTATGAAATCAAAGCCTTTTCTGCTAGCTGTACTTCTGACTTTTGTCTTTAGCAGCTGTTCTTTTTCTGCGTTAAATGATTTGATGTCCCCTGCTGGGTTTGAATCGTTGTCTTTTGGGGAACCGACTACTTATAGTATGAATGAGTATCTTGGGTTTCCGGAGGGGAATGCGCTTAAGACGCATAGTACTTGTTTTGATGATGATCTTCAGCAAGGTTATATTGCTGGGATTATGAGTCCGGAAATTGCTGTATTCAAGGATGATGAAGTTGTTGATTATGTTGATATTGGTGTTGGGGAAGGAGAGTTTTTGATTAAGAAAGTTTTTTGTGATGGGGGAGTCGCTCTAGTTGTTTCTGAGGATGATGTAATTAAGATTGATGGTGAGACTTTAGAGGTTGAGGAGGAACTCCATTTTAAGCAGAGGGTTTATCCGGATGGAGCTTTTTTGAATGTTGATGGGGGTTGGGTGTCTTTTCCTACCACTGACAAAGGTGTTCATACTGTTTATGATCTAGAGTCTTTCGAAGTTCTTGGAGAGTTGCCTGTTTCACAGGGAAGTATTTTTGTTCGTAGTGATGGTAGCATTTTGGCTGTAGATGGTGTGGATGACGGGTATGAGGTAAGAATTTTTGATGAGTTGTTTGAGGAAAGAGATTCTTATTCTTTGGATACTTCTTTCGAATTTAGGGATACTGTCTATTTAGAGGAAAAGAATGAGATTTGGACTGTTTTAAAGGAAGATGGGAAGATCCTTATTTATGATTTGAGTGATTTGGAAGAAAAGCCTGCAGTTGTTCAGACTGATGTGCCTGATGTTCGCAAAATGATTACGGATGGTAGATATGTAATTGTTCTTACTGAAAACGGGTTTGATTATGATGGGTATGGGAATTTTTTGGGTGGAATTGGTGTTGTTAATGTTAGGACGCATGAATTTCTTTATACATTAGAGATGTCTCATCATCATACAACTATGGATGTCGATTCTGTTAACCATGAGCTTTATGTTACGAATAATGATGATAATTCGGTTAGTCGTATTAATTTGAAGACTGGTGTGGAGCTTGCGGTAATCAAGGCTGGTAGTTCTTCTGAGCAGGGGGTATGGGTTGATGGAGCGGGGCTTTATGTGACAAATAGGCTTGGGGGAAATTCTTTGATGTATGTTGATGCTGAATCTGGTGATTTTGTTAATATTGATGGGTTTGCGTGGCCTTTGGGGCTTGCATATAGCGAGAATCTTGGGCGTTTGTTCGTTTATGATTTCTTGAGCAGTTCTATTAAAGTTTTAGATCCTGAATCTAATGAGATAGTTGATACGTATAGTCTTGGTGTTCCTGATGGCTCTACTGACGGAGTTGGTTCTATGACTTATGATTATAGTCGTGATGTTCTTTATGTATCTATACCGGAGCAAAATGTGATTGTTGCTATGGACGCGGCTACCGGCGAAGTTCTTGAAGTGTTGGAGGTTTATGATTATTTGGCAGATAGCAAAGATCGTTATAGTGATCTTTCGGGGCCTGGTAATATTCTTGCTGCGGTTCATGAAGAAACAGGCAAGCTTTTTGTTTATGCTTCTAAGGTGAATACGGTTTATGTTTATGAGAATTATGAGCTTGTTGAGTCTATTGAGGATGTTACTAATCAGGGTATTAAAAATTCTCCTTTTTCATTAGGAGTGGACCAGGTTAATGGTTACTTGTATGTGGGGTCGACCTATTATGATGTTAATACTTATGATCTTATTGGAGAGCTTGTTTATGGAGATGCTTTTGCTGAAATCGATTATGATAGAGAGATTTTGTTTACAGTTGGACTAGCTGGGGATGATGAGTTGGAAACTTTGTATGCTGTGACATTTGAAGGTGAACTTCTTGATCAGGTTGATATGGCTAGTAATCAATATGTGAAGTCTCGTTTTGAGTATGATAAGGAGAATGCGATTATGTATGTGTTTTATATGGTTCCTTCTGAGGTTTGGGCTTATGAAATAGATTTTGATTGATCTTTTTGGGATGTTTTGGTAAAAGTATCTCGTGCCTATATGGAGGGCGCGTATGCTTCAGTTGGAGAGCCTTCAGCAAAGTGCCAAGGAGCGCGAAGCGATTCTGGCACTATATAAAAAGCGAAATACGCTCTTCACAGAGATTGTAAAGGGATGACTAAGGTAAGATTGTGGATTGAAAACAAGGGCGCGTAGCTCAGTTGGTTAGAGCGTCTGGTTTACACCCAGAAGGTCATAGGTTCGACTCCTATCGCGCCCACCAGTTAGGTAGGCTACCGTTCATTTTCGGGTGCGTAACTTGGCAAAAACTTAGAAGAATTTGGG
>CAYFOI010000048.1:2518-3042 GCA_964344725.1 uncultured Candidatus Peribacteria bacterium | reverse complement strand
TAGTTGCCAAAGTTGAATGGCATCGTGGTGAATTGTATCCTCGTGTTGGATTCATCGTAACCGACATGCCGGGAACACCGGAGAGCGTGGTCAAATTTTATAATAAGAGGGGAACTGCTGAGCAATGGATAAAGGAGAGCAAGTACGCAATCAAATGGACTCGCCTCTCCTGCCATGGATTTCAGCAAAATGCAGTTCGGCTCCAACTATTCGCACTGGCTTATAATCTCGCCAATTTCATGCGGACGTTGGCATTGCCGAAGGAGATCAAGCACTGGTCATTGACGACCCTGCGTGAGAAGCTGATTAAGATCGGAGCCAAGGTGGTCAGTGGTAGCCGGTATGTGACGTTTCAGATGGCTGAGGTGGCAATTACGGAGCGACTGTTTGCCATGATACTCAGCCGAATACGACGATGGCGATTGGTTCCAGCGATAGGATGAGGAGAACGAATCGAGAGGATGATCAGGAGAGGTACGTCTGAAATCAGGGAATCAGCTAGAAATCGATGCACAACGGTGCTG
>CAYFOI010000048.1:0-2508 GCA_964344725.1 uncultured Candidatus Peribacteria bacterium | reverse complement strand
TGATTTAGCATAGTGACCGTCTCCGTAAGGGGCAAAGGTGTCCTTGGTTGCGGTTCAAGATGGATTTTTGGGACAGTTTCGGGCAGAATGGAGGCTCGTGGTGAGCTATCTGGGAAATGTCGGGTAGAATGAAGCGAGTTAATTACGGAAATCTGTTAATGGTTGGTGCTGGAATAATTGCTGCCCTTCATACAGGGGTTTTTGCAGTGTGGGTTACGGCAATATCTTCAAAATTGATCAATATTGCTACTTTCATTTCAATTTTCGGTTTGATCATGATTTTGTTGAATACGGCTGGTTGGTGGAAATCTCGACAGGTTTTCAATGATCTACTGAAAGAAGATCCAGAAGAAAAAGAGTTTGAACTTAAAATCTCATTAGCATTGATGGTTCCATTCTTTATAATCATAATCTGTTGGGGATTCAGTCTAGTCTACCTTCTTCTTGACTGGTACATGAATGAGATTGCTTTCCAGAAAATTGCAACCATCTCCTAAATATCCCCTCACTTCCATAGCCTTGTAGAATATTACTCCACTACAATTTTTCTACTTGCCTGTCCAGCCTCGACCATGCAATGGTTGCTGTCAATGGGGCGTCGAAACCCCTCTGAGCGGTCACCGCATCCGTCAATCCTGCGGTATTTTTGTGCCCGAGTTCTGGTATGGTTCTTCCATCATCAGAGGTGGCCGGGTGTTCCAGGCGATACAACACCCTTACGGGAAAAACCTGCTTTATCTGGTATGGAGCCGCGTCCCCGGTTCTCTATGGAAAAAATCCAGCCAAATTGGTTTAATGGTGAGTTTGTTTCTGTTCTGCCAGTGGTAACTTGAGTTGAAAATTTGGAACTAAACGATTGCGATATGGAAAATATTGGGTAAGAGCATGAATTCTAGAACTTTAACAAAGACACTCCTTGTTTTCCTTCAGTTTTTCATTTTTGGATGTGCTACCACCACCCCAAGCCATAATAATAAGAATGTCAATCATTTACTAACTAACAAGACTCAAAAATCTACCCCCAACTCTGATCAAAAATTACAAGATAAAATCAAGCCTGCAACAATAAGTCAACATGACAAATCATCAGAGATAAAGAGATTAGAAAATACTGTCCGCCCTATTCCAGCTTTAAACATCAAAGAGAACCTTAGAATTTACAGAGAACTATCAAAGCTTGACCCTGGCAATAAAAAATATACAGAAAAGGTAGACCACTATTCCAAAAAACTACAAGAAGAATACGCAGAAACCCATGATTTTCGTGGAATATACCTTGGAATAACAATATCTGAGTTTAGAAAAATCACACCAATTACAGCTGATTCAATTTTAAAAAGGAAAAGCAAGACTATTTGCACCGGTGACAACAACACTGCTGGTAAAGAGCTGTCTTTTTATTTGCGACCTGTGGCTGGAACAGAAGAAAGTGGTGGAGTAGTCTGCAAATGGGCCTACAATAAGAGAGAAAAATACTTTTCTCGTTATGAACTATCTGGACCTAGTATTGCTGGTTATGCTGGATTCCCACATATTTACAGATTTAACTTCATTAAAAAACCAGGAGATAATGAACCTAGATTGTATCAGATGGTATTTGGAGTAAACCCAAAAACGTCATATCCTCTCGTAATGCAGGGCCTTCTAGAAAAGTATGGTACCCCAACATTCTCTAAAACTGGATACGTTCAAAATATGATGGGTGCAATTTTTAGCAATAAGACTACCAAATGGGAAAGCAAAAAATCTATTTTAACCCTTCAGGAACGGTCCATTGATGTAGAAACGGGAACCATAGATTATGTTCTAAAAGAATACATTGACTATGTCAATATGTTGACAAGAGAAAACGCCAAGCAATCAATTAAAATGTAAAACACACCCCAAAACTAAAGGCTTGAATGTGATAGCTAAAGACTATACTAAATATAAGTTCAATGGAAAAGAATATGGAAAAGGAAGACTTGTCCTTTCTATTGTCAAAGAATACGTGAAGCAATGCAATAATATTATATTTAGCGACTTAAAAAGAACATTTCCAGACGACCTTCAGAAGAGCACTGTTATGCAGTTTTCATCCAAAAGGGTTGTTTTTGAGGAAAAAGGGGCCATTCAAGAACAAGAAGAAAAAAGGTTTTTTATGGATGGTGATGATTTGGTTTCTCTAAATGATTGCATAGTATGTGTTAGCAGAGAATGGAATCACGAAAACATAAAAGTTTTTATCAAAAGAGCGGCCCTTTTGGGGTTTTCAATAAAAACAATGTGATATTAATTGGGTGCTGAAACATAGAGAAGGGGAAACTGCCTTAACAGTCTACACTAGTGTCCGGTTATTAGTCGAACAGTTTCAATTGGTTGGGATGGTTGTATTAGGAAACAACCACGCCACGGTTTGTAACCATTTGAAGAGACGGAGTTTTCTTGAACACAGAAACGCTCAAAATCTGTAGAATTGTGTAGAGGCTCGCCTCCAGTTTGAGCTGTTTTTTGATGATGGCCACTAGC
>CAYFOI010000047.1:0-3064 GCA_964344725.1 uncultured Candidatus Peribacteria bacterium | reverse complement strand
GCACGCGCCGGAAAATTGAGGGTTTGAGAATGAACTATGAAATATGCGGGCTAGCAGGCCATATTATGGTGAAGAAGAAAATATTTCGGAAAATAGGTTGCAGCACTCGGATAAAGCAAAAGTCATCGATGCGTTTAAATTATTAGACAGTTTCATTGGAAACATTTTAAACGACATGCAGAAATCCTTTCAGATGATTGTTTTAGAGCATGTTCCTAAGGAGTACTTTGATAACTTTGACAATATTCATTTGGTCGAAGAGTTTCGATATGGGAACGCTCTTGTCCCTCAAGAGTACTTCGCTAGTTTAAATTCTGACTAGAGATTTAGAGTGAGCCCTTAATGTCTGTTTCTGGCCGAATTTAGACATCGCGAAGATGGTACTGATAACGTATAACAAGCGCAAGCACTCGGAACAATTTTCCGCTTCGCTCCAAATTGTCCGGTGTTGCGAGCGTTATACGGCAGTTGTAGTATGTCTTATTGCGACCAAAATCTGATATTTATATTTAAGGATCAAGATATAACCCAGAGTGGGTTATAGGTGTAGTGTTGATAAAAGTAGTGATTAAAAAAATCGCATACGGGTAGTAACTGAGGATAATAAAAGGCGTTCCATGGAGCAGCGGAAATACTTCAAATACAGAATAAATGAACTTGAAGATGTCTATAAGAAAGGCAGCAATGACATTGCCGTTCTTGAAGACCTTGAGGAAGAGCTACACCACCGATCTACACAAAGAGCGCGAAAGCTATTAAGCGCTGTACAAAAAAGTATGGGGGAAAATAATCATTCCGCGCCAGTTTCCCGAGAACCTGTTTCTGCCGACCCGCCAGCATCCGTTAAAACTCCAAAGAATACAAACGAACCGGAAGTTACGGCAGCACCTCCAAAGCCAACTGTAGCAATAGTGCCAGTCAGTGCCCCTGCGCCCGAGCAAGATGCTGAGAAGGTAATAGACTGGGACGAGGCTTTAACAAATGTAGACATCTCACCTTCAAATTCAGAAAGTGGTAAAGACCCTAAGCCGCTTCTAAATAATCCTTCCGAAATTCTTGATGTTTGGACAGTGTTGGAAGCTTTGTCGCCACAGTCCTATAAAAAGCCGAACGATTTAGTTATCGGGCAAGGCTCCGTAGCTTATTTGCAAGAAGGTCGTGAACCTTGGTTAAAAGGTGAGAAGTCCCGCCCAAAAGCCAATCATTATTACATGGTCTATTTAGGCGCGGTTGACATTGAAAAAGCTACAGAAAAATTATTGTCTATTTATCACGATAAGCGGGTTGAACGCCCATCAGTGCGCGGATTGGCTGCATTAGGTGTCGTGCTTCTTGATAAGAAAGGTGTTCCTATTCCCAACACCGGTTTGGCGTTATCGAGTTTCGGTTGGTCTTACGCGAGAGTATTACAGGGAAAACTACAAGAGTTAAAGTCGTGGGAGATTGCCGAGAAAAAATTAGTCGAAGGATTGGATAGGCATATTTATAGGGAGGATGAGAACGGTCGTCAACTCCCGTTTACACTAAGTCAAGCTCGATTTGTCTATCGATGGCTTCTTGAAAATTGTGAAATTCCCGCCGAAGATTCTTTAGAGCCATCATTTGCTATTCGTTTGTATCAACCCTTTAGCCGAGGCGAGCCGGAAGCGCCTTTGCTAAATAGCTTTTATCTCGATGATCTTCAAAAAGCAAAACAAGCCGTTCGAACTCAGACCACAGGTGATGCTCTTTCTCAGTATTTAGGAATCACTAAGCCTAAAAATCGTATCGATATTATAAAAGACAAACAATATTTAGAAATCGCATTGCAGCCCAAATATTCACCTGCAGCGAGATGGCCTAGCAATGGACGGCATTCTCTGGTTTTGCTCCAGCAAGCGGCAGTTAATCTTGCGAAACTGCAATTATCAACAGGAGGATTGTTTTCTGTTAACGGCCCGCCTGGAACGGGAAAGACTACGCTTTTAAGGGATATCGTTGCTTCTGTTTTGGTGGATCGTGCAAAAGCGTTGTGTACTTTCAAGAATGTCGATGATGCATTTGAGCATTCAGGTCAGATGAAGTTAGGTAATGCTTTTGTTCATCTCTACAAACTCGATGATAGTTTGAGAGGGCATGAAATGATTGTGGCCTCAACCAACAATAAAGCTGTTGAGAATGTCAGTAAAGAGCTTCCATTATTCAGACAGATTGCACAGGACATTAAAGGGGTTGAATATTTTAAAACTGTTAGCGATGCTTTGTATGATGGCACGGAAGAGACTTGGGGGTTATGTGCTGCCGTACTTGGGAATGCGAAAAACCGCTCAGAATTTATCAATACAGCATGGTGGGATGATGATACAGGGCTTCGTAAATACTTCCTGTCGATAACAGGCCAACTGAATTTAGAAGTTGACAACGATGGAAATGACATTATTCCTCGTGTCATTGAAGAATGCAATCCACCCAGCTCAATGGATGAGGCAAAAAGACGTTGGGATTTTGCTCGAAAAGAGTTCGAAGAGACTTTAAAAAAAGCACAGGGAGTAATTGATCAAGCGCAAAAAGCTTATGAAGCTTTTATCAAAGCGACGAAGCTAGAAGTAGAGATAAAAAGCCTACACACCGACGAAGCGCGGCAAAAAACAGAAATCAATAACACAAAGGAGCGCTATGCCTCACTCGAAAAAGATTCTGAACAAAAAAAATTAAAAGTAGATCAGCTTAAAACTCGGGAAAGCGATCTGAAATCGACGAAGCCAGGTTTCTTTAAGCGTTTGTTTTTCCGATCTAAATGGAAAGAGTGGAAGATTCAGCATAGTGCATTACGAATAGAGCTTTCAGGTGCTTACAAAAAACATAAATTAGCTCAAACCAAGACTGATGAATGCAGTTACGAGCTATCCAAATTTCATCATGCCATTTCTAATACTCAGGAAAAGATAAGAACACTTCATTCACAGCGCGTTACTCTTTTAGCTGAAATTGAAAAATACTCGCCAATTTGCGGGGATAAACTCGTTACGTCTGTTAACGCTGGAGCAAGAGCGCAGCTATTCGCCGCATCCCATTAGTTGAAAAA
>CAYFOI010000046.1:0-3468 GCA_964344725.1 uncultured Candidatus Peribacteria bacterium | reverse complement strand
TGTACTCTTCTGGAGTTGTACACTCTACGTTCATGATAGGTTCTAGAAGTACTGGGCTAGCTTGTTTTGCAGCTTTTTGGAAAGCAAGAGAACCTGCGATTTTGAATGCCATTTCAGACGAATCAACGTCATGGTAAGAACCGTCATATAGTTCGACTTTTAAGTCTTCCATCTGGTATCCAGCTACGACACCACGTGTCATTGCTTCTTGAATACCTTTGTTTACTGCAGGGATGTATTCTTTTGGGATTTTTCCTCCAACGATTGAATCTACAAATTCGTATCCTGTTCCTGGCTCTTTTGGACCTACTTTCATAAGTACGTGTCCGTATTGACCTTTACCACCAGTTTGTTTGACGTATTTTTCTTCTACGTCTACTTCTTTTTGGATTGTTTCGCGATAAGCTACTTGAGGTTTACCTACGTTTGCTTCTACCTTGAACTCTCTTTTCATTCTGTCTACGATAATGTCGAGATGGAGTTCTCCCATACCGCCGATGATTGTTTGTCCTGTTTCTTCGTCTGTTCTTACTGTGAAGGTTGGATCTTCTTCAGCAAGTTTTTGCAGTGCAGTACCCATCTTTTCTTGGTCTGCCTTTGTTTTAGGTTCGATTGCGATGTGGATAACCGGTTCTGGGAAGTCGATAGATTCTAGAATGATTGGATTCTTTTCGTCGCAAAGAGTATTACCTGTTAAAGTCTTCTTAAGTCCAACTACAGCTGCAATGTCACCAGCTTTGACCTGTTTGATTTCTTCTCGGTGATTTGCGTGCATTTGTACGAGGCGGCCAACTCT
Organism: uncultured Candidatus Peribacteria bacterium; assembly: GCA_964344725.1. Lineage (GTDB taxonomy): Bacteria > Patescibacteriota > Gracilibacteria > UBA1369 > UBA12470 > CG2-30-44-17. The sequence continues at coordinate 2,672 of CAYFOI010000046.1, read as the reverse complement.
TTCTTTGTTATCTGTGCTTGCGTTGTATACGTAGCTTCCTGCGTCCAGTGTTCCTGAGTAAACACGCATAAATGTTAGCTTCCCGATGAATGGATCTGTTGCAACTTTGAAAGCTAGGGCTGAGAAAGGTGCGTCGAATTTTGGTTCTCTCTTTTCGGTGTTTTCTGTTCTTGGTATTTGGCCTTCCATAGCTGGTACGTCTAGTGGAGAAGGCAGATATTTAACAACAGCATCTAAGAGTGGTTGAGTACCTTTGTTTTGAAGAGCTGTTCCACACATAACTGGATAAATGTGCGTTCCGACTGTTCCGATGCGGATACCTTTTTCGATTTCTTCTGGAGTTAGTTCGCCGTTTTCTAGGTAAGCGTTCATGAGGTCTTCGTCGTTTTCTGCGACTTTTTCCATTAGGTTGTTTCTGTATTCTTCGACTTTATCCATTTGGTCTGCCGGGATGTCGATTTCTGTTACGTTTTCTCCGCTTGCTCCTTCGAATTTGTAAGCTTTTTGATGGATTAAGTCGATAACACCTATGAAGTCACTTTCTGCTCCGATTGGAAGCTGAATAGGTACGGCGTTAGGTGACAGTCTATCTAAGATCGTTTGGACGCTCATATAGAAGTCTGCACCCATCTTGTCCATTTTGTTGATGAAAGCAATTCTAGGTACGTTGTACTTGTCGGCTTGTCTCCAAACTGTTTCTGACTGAGGTTCTACACCTTGTGCTCCGTCGAATACTGCTACTCCACCATCAAGTACGCGAAGAGAACGTTCTACTTCTGCCGTGAAATCTACGTGTCCTGGAGTATCAATAATATTAATTCTGTGTTGGTCATCTGTTCCTTGTACTGCCCAGAAACATGTTGTTGCCGCAGATGTGATTGTAATACCTCTTTCTCTTTCTTGATCCATCCAGTCCATTTGTGATTCGCCGTCGTGGGTTTCACCGATTTTGTGAGTTCGTCCTGTGTAGAAAAGAATTCTTTCGGTTACCGTTGTTTTGCCGGCATCGATGTGGGCGATAATACCGATGTTGCGTAGTTTTTTCAGATCTGTTATCTGTGGGGTCATTTTTTGAGTAGGTTAGTAGTTTAGTAATTTAGGGCATTAGTATATCTCGTGCATTTTGAATAATGCAGCGCGAGAATTATAGGGATATTAAATCTAAAATCAAGGTTTTCTAAATATGGCTTTTTAGGATTTCTGCTAGCGTATTGTTGGATTCTAGGAATGTATCAAACAGATTTCCTGAATCGTATAGCTCTGAGTCAAAATCACTCACCATATTCGGATTGGTTTGATGCGAAGAACTCTCATAGTATTCCACCATTTCGGTATACTTGCTTACGTAATCGTGGAGAGCTGATGTATAAACTGTTAATTCTGTTTGGACTTCTTCTTGTTGCTTTATGTTTTTGCTTTCTAGCTCTACTAATCCATCTGCTTTTTCGGCTTCAGCTTCAGCTAAAGTTAAAGCTTCTCGCATTGCGAGTGTATCTATTTCTACTTCTTCTGTTACTAAGTTTGGGATGCTCGAGTCGTAAGCTTCTACGGTTTCTTCTATTGCTATGCCTGTTGAATCCAGAATATCAACAATTTTGTCGTTATATTTCTGGGTCGTTAATTTGCAGCCGGAAACAGATAGCAGACAGTAGACTGTAAACAGTAGAATTATTGTTTTTTTCATTTTTGTTAAAGTTAGTACGTAGTGTGTAATACGTAGTACATAGTACATAGTGATGGTGGGGTCGTCCAGGTCTAGTAACGAGCGTAGTGAGCGAAAGCTTTGTTTGCAGCTGCCATCTTGTGAGTGTCCTCTTTCTTTTTCATTGCTGTGCCAGTTTGGTTTGCAGCATCTAGTAATTCTTGAGCTAATCTAAGAGCCATTTTTGATCCTTTCTTGTCTCTAGCTGCACCTAGTATCCATCTAAAAGCTAGCATGAGTTGGCGACCACTTTTTACCTCGATAGGGATTTGGTAAATACCACCACCGATTCTTTTAGGTCGAACTTCCATTGATGGCTTTACGTTCTCTATAGCTCTTTCGAAAACTTGTTCTGGTTTTTTTGATCCTTTTTTCTTTATTTCTTCCATTGTGTCCGAGAAGATCTTCCGTGCAACTGTCTTTTTGCCATCTTTCATTATGTAGTTAATGAATTTCTCTTGTAGTAGGGTTGATCCTTCTGGGATGTGGGTTGTTCTTCTTTGCATTTGCTAGAGTTTTAGAATTTTAGAATTCTAGAGTTTTAGAACTCTATTCCTTTGGACGTTTTGCACCGTAAAGTGAGCGGCTTTGCTTTCGTCCTTCGACACCTTGTGTATCCATAGTACCTCTTACGATGTGGTATTTAACACCAGGAAGATCCTTTACACGACCGCCTCTGATAGTGACTACAGAGTGTTCTTGTAGGTTGTGGCCTTCTCCTGGGATGTATGCGATTACTTCTTCGCCGTTTGTTAGTCTTACGTGAGCAACTTTACGGAGAGCTGAGTTAGGTTTCTTAGGGGTTTTTGTCGTGACCTTCACACATACGCCTCTCTTTTGTGGGCAAGATAGTTTCACTTGTTTGTTCTTGATCGTATTGAAGATAGTCTGCATTGCGCGAGACTTACTCTTGCGAGTTTTCTTCTTTCGTCCTTTCTTGATGAGTTGGTTTATTGTTGGCATGTGTTTT
>CAYFOI010000045.1:0-3503 GCA_964344725.1 uncultured Candidatus Peribacteria bacterium | reverse complement strand
GAGACCTAGACAAACCATTCCTAATGCCTGTCGAAGACGTATTCTCAATCAAAGGACGTGGAACTGTCGCTACAGGTCGTGTCGAACAAGGTATCGTTAAAGTCAATGAAGAAGTCGAAATCGTTGGTATCAAAGAAACACGCAAAGTTGTCGTTACTGGTGTTGAGATGTTTAAGAAACTTCTCGACCAAGGTCAAGCTGGTGACAACGTTGGCGTGCTTCTAAGAGGTATCGAGCGTGATGAAATCGAAAGGGGCCAAGTTCTTGCAGTCCCTGGTTCAATTACTCCACACACGAAATTCGAGTGTGAGGTATACGTACTAACGAAAGAAGAAGGTGGACGTCACACTCCATTCTTCAAAGGTTACAAGCCACAGTTCTATATCAGAACAACTGATGTAACTGGTGCTATCGAACTTCCAGCAGGAGTTGAGATGGTTATGCCTGGTGACAACATCAAAATGGATGTTCAGCTAGGTGCTCCTATCGCTCTAGACGAAGGAACAAGATTCGCTATCCGTGAAGGTGGACGAACAGTTGGAGCTGGAGTTGTAACAAAAATCATTGAGTAAATTCTTTTTGGTTTCAATTGCCTGGGTAAAACCCCCACAATTTACCCAGGCTTTAAAACTCGAAAGAGTAAAAGTCCTAGGTCGCTGCTCTTAGCACCTAGGCCCCAACAGGGACATCCCGTTTAGACTCTAAACTTATAGGCAGTAATACATGCCCGGGATTCCCTCCCGGTTATTTAAAAATCGCACAAAGCGCTACATTACTAAGCCCTAACCCCTATCAAACATGGCTGCTGCAAAGCAAAAAATTCGCATCAAAATCAAATCTTTCGACCATAAAGTAATCGACGAGGCTGCAAAGCTCATCATCGATACAGCAGAGAAGACAGGTGCAATCATCGCAGGTCCAATCCCTCTGCCAATGAAGATCGAGAAGTTCACGGTTAACACTTCTACTTTCGTACACAAAGACTCAAGAGAACAGTACGAAATCAGAACTCACAAGAGACTTATCGACATCAGAGAAAGCACTCCAAAAACAATTGAATCTCTATCTAATCTATCTCTTCCTGCAGGTGTAGACATCGAAATCAAGATGATCACTTCGGAAGAAGCATAACCACTAACCTGCCATCCAAATGAAAGACCAATGCTGCAAATCAAAATGCTTAATCTGCAAAATCCTAATCCTAGTGCTCATCGTAGCAGCTGGATACGTCGGATATTTGTATGGAACAAGCGAGTCAGAAGAAGTAGCAGAAGAGACTACAGAAGAAACAGCTGTTGAAGAAGAAGTAGCAGAAGAAACAGAAGAAGACTATGCGTACACAAACGAAGATTTTGGATTCTCTATAGAAATGCCTAGCTCATGGCTAAATATGAATGTAGAAGAAGAGGATATGAGAATAACATTTCACGCTTCAGACTACGCAGGAGTATTTATCATAGAAATGACCGACAAAGAAAGTGAAGCACCTATGTACACAGAATACATAGGAGAAAATGACGATTACAAATTCTACTATTCTCCTGCAGCTACAGGAGGAGACGGCAGCAGAGACGCCGAGGAAATCGAAGCTGAATTAGAGTTTATTTTGGAAAGCATTGAATTATTCTAAATTTTCCCTTGACGCAGCCAATCTAAATCTATAGATTACCTGCGCACGTTTAAATTTTGCACGTTAGTTATAGGGACTAGGCTCCCACGCGGACTAAAAAGACCAAATCCCTTCACTACGTACTATGTACTAAGTACTAACCAATACGAAAATGCCTGGAATATTAGGCAAAAAAATCGGTATGACTCGCATCATTCAAGATGACGGTCGCGTGATCCCTCTCACAATTGTGCAGTGCGAACCAAACGAAGTGGTTCAAGTCAAAACAGTTGAGAAAGACGGATATCCGGCGGTAGTCCTGGGCTTTAGTAAGTTGTCGAAACCTACTAAGAACAAGAAATTTTACCACCTTAAGGAGTTCCGTACTACAGAAGAAGACGCACCAAAGCAAGGAGATGCAGTCGATCTAAGCATATTTGAAGAAGACGAAGTGGTAAAAGTAACCAGCACCTCTAAAGGTAAAGGTACTCAAGGTACAATTAAGAGACACAACTTCAGCCGTGGTCCAATGACTCACGGTTCACACCATAAGAGAGAACCAGGTTCAATCGGAGCCTGCGCAAAGCCAGGAAGAGTACACAAAGGGAAAAAAATGGCAGGGCGTATGGGTAACGAGCAAGTTACAATCAAAAGAACGAAGGTCGCATACGTAAATCCAGAGAAGAACATAATCGGCATCAAAGGACCAATCCCAGGTGCAAAAAACAACTTAGTAATCATCAGAAAAATCACATAACCTAACAAGCTATATAGCTAAAAAGCTAACTAGCTAAACAATAAATGACAAAAGCTAAACTATACAGTCAGGACGGTACGGAAAAGGGTGACATCACCCTGAATAAGGAGATTTTCGAAGCTAAAATCAACGAAGATTTGATGCATCAAGCTGTTGTCATGATTCAAGCTAACAGAAGACAACCTGTGGCTCACACAAAGAAAAGAGGAGAAGTGAACGCAACTGGTGCCAAACCTTTCCGTCAAAAAGGAACAGGTCGCGCCCGCCAAGGTTCGCGCAGAAACGTACACCACAGAGGTGGTTGTGTCGTTTTTGGACCAAGAAACGACAGGAACTTCTCTAAAAACATGCCTAAGAAACAGAAGCGAAACGCTCTATTCTCTGCCTTATCGACTAAAGCAAAGGCTGGAGACATCCTAGCTCTAGAAAAATATGACAGAGAGCCAAAAACTAAGCTAATGGCAGAACTAATTGGAAAACTACCCGTAGAAAAAACTCTACTTATAGTTACTCCTGGAGAAGACAAAGTTATCTACAGGGCTGCAAGCAACTTGCCTCGCACAGAGACAGTTGAAGCTCGCAACTTAAATGTAGAAAAAGTACTTAGATACAAGAATATTCTCTTCTTAAAAGACGCATTCAATACCCTGGAAGAGGTTTTTCTAGGGAAGAAAAAAGAGTCAAAAGAAGAAGCCAAAGCCTAACTTACTAACTTACTAAGCAACTCCGTGGACTATTCACAAGTAATCAAAAAACCGGTAATAACAGAGAAGAGTTCAAAAAACGAACAGTTGAACAAGCATACTTTCATAGTTAATTCAAAAGCTACAAAAGTAGACATCAAAAGAGCGTTCAAAAGGCTATACGGAGTTGACGTCCTGAAGGTAAACTCAGTCAAAGTTAAACCAAAAACAAGATGGGGACGCGGACGAAGAGTGCTTGAGAAAAGATCAGAAGCAAAAAAGGTAATAATCACACTCAAACAAGGTCAGAAATTCGAATTCAACAAATTGAAGACCGTAAAATAATACAAATTCACACCCTATACCCTATCCCCTACAACCCTAAGCAAGAAAATGGCCGTAAAAAAAGTAAAACCAGTATCAAACGCAAGGAGAAACTACTCTAAATATACTT
>CAYFOI010000044.1:0-3936 GCA_964344725.1 uncultured Candidatus Peribacteria bacterium | reverse complement strand
AACGACTTCGCCTGGACGTTCACGCTGGAAGCAGTGTTGCAAATCTCAGTGGTGGAGAAAAACAGCGTGTTGCATTAGCAAGAGCTCTTGTATATCGTCCGGCTCTTTTACTGCTTGACGAGCCTCTTAGTTCCCTTGATAACGAGCTAAAAGACAACCTACTTGAGCAATTGCGCAGCCTTCATAAAGACTTTGATGTTACATTTATTTATGTAACACATGATGAACGTGAAGCATTTAAACTCTCAACGCATATCGCTATCCTTAATGATGGCTATTTACAACAATTTGGGAAATTAGCAGATGTGAGCGCTAATCCAGCTACGGCAAGGGTGGCACAGATCATTGGTGGTTGGTGTATCATTAAGGCTAAGAGTTCTCAACACGAAAGAAATACTATTATATTTCCAGGGGATGTGCCATTTTCTGCGAAAACATCTATTACCACAAAAAATGACAAAGAAATCTATATTGCAGTACTAAAAGAACACGTTACAATACAAAACTATCACTATACGAGTGATGAGGCGTCTGTCAAACTGCAAGGTAAAATAGTTGCAAGTCGGACAGTTTTCAAAGAGCGTTGGATCACTTGTTCACTAATTGATGGACAAAAATTAGAGTGTGTCATTCCAGAAGATTTGGCACTTGATAGTACAGAAAATGTTCAAGTGATTTTTCCAAAGGAGGCAATCCATGTTCTCAAAAGCTAATAATGTTTTCACGTTTCAAACTCCATGCTTTTCAAGTTTTGGAGCTTATATTGTTCTCTTTTTGATGGTTGCATTGTCTGGGTGCGAGGACAAGGGAACTGCAACTTCTAGAAGTACTAGAAGTAGTCAAAATATAAGCGTAGTATCATACGGAGGCGGAGCCTATCAAGAGTCTCACAAGAAAGCATTTATTGAGCCTTTCCATAACTATACTGGTATAGATGTTCGGTCAATAGTGTGGGGGGCAGATTATGGGAAGCTGAAAGCAATGGTCCACTCTGGGCAGGTAACATGGGATGTTGTAGAAGTAACTGCTGCACAATTCAAGCGTGGTCAAAATGATAATCTTTTTTCCAAGCTCACAGTGAAACCAGATGATGGCGTTTTCTTACCAGACACAATTTCGGAGTATGGTGTAGCCAATGTTTACTGGGGAACAGTTATGGCCTTTAGGAAGGAAGCATTTCCTAAAGCGCCTCCCAAAACATGGGAAGATTTCTTTGATGTGACCAATTTCCCCGGTTCCAGAGCACTTTATGACGATCCACGCGCAAATCTTGAATTTGCCCTTTTAGCAGATGGTGTCAAGCCTGATGATTTGTATCCTCTTGACGTTGATCGCGCATTTAAAAAACTGAACACAATCAAGGATCATGTTCGTGTTTGGTGGAAAGGTGGAACTCAACCAATTCAACTTCTTCTTTCTGGAGAGGCCGATCTTTCGTCTGTTTGGAATGGTCGAATTTTTGCGTCCAACGATGCACGTAAGCAAATAGGATACTCCTGGAGTGGTGCAGCCCTAGAGCTCGATTACTGGGTTATTCCCAAAGGTTCAGGCAATAGGGACATTTCCTCAAGATTTATAGTGCATGCATCTTCACCATATGCTATGGCAAAACAGGCTGAAATTGTTGGATACGGTCCAGTAAATATCTCAGCACTAGATCTGATAAATCCTGATATTCAGACCCACCTGCCGACATATAAAGCTAACTGGGACAGGTCCTTTGCTGTTGATTCCCAATGGTGGTCAGAAAATGAAGAAACAATTAAGACAAGATGGCTTGCATGGAAGATAAAGTAAATGCAAATCTCCGCCATTAGATTTGAATGGCCAGCACTTATTCTTGGGATCATTGTCGCAACAACTTACTGGCTTCCCATGTTCTGGTGGCTCTTTTATATTGCTACTGGTGGTATAGAATGGCCAGAAGGCTTGCCTTTCTGGTCACTTGCAATGCACACATCTTATCTTTGTTTATTTTCAACTATTTTAGCGATAATAATATCATACCCGTTTGTTATTGTTTGGCGCTTTTCTAATGCAGTTGTAAACAAGTGCATTACTGCTTTGATGATAATCCCTCTAATAATGGGGCTTTTGGCACGAAACTACTCATGGATAGGACTCTTAACAAATCAAGGCTCATTCGGTACATTAGGCCGCAGAATATTAGGAGATGATTTTCTTTTCTCAAGCTATGCAATTATTCTTGTAATGGCTGTAATTTTTGTTCCCGTTGCCTTTTTCATCCTTATACAAGCAACTCGTTCTATTAGATCTGAGCATATTGAAGCAGCTCGTACCTTAGGGGTTCCGGACTGGCGGATACTTTTCGTTGTCGTTCTTCCAATAACATATCGTGCTGCAATATTGGCAGCAGGATTTATTTTTGCACTTTCTGTCGGTTTTTTTGTCACACCAAGCATGATAGGTGGAGGAAACTATGATTTTATCGGAAACGCAGTACTTCTCTATGTTAATCTAGGAGACTTCCAAAAAGCATCTACTTTAGCTCTAGCTTTCCTAGGGTTGACGATCTTACCAGTGATTGGCGTCACTATATTGTCGCTTAGGCGCAGGACTCTAATTTCAGGTAGATAAAAGTAAAGGCTCACAGTTAATGGTTCAACCAAATACAGATATTTTTTTTCTCAATACAGCACATAGTTTAGCCAAACGTGATAAATTTACAAGAGCAATACTTTTTGGTTTGCTTGCAATAGCTTCATTGCCTGTGATTATACCATCTATATTTCTCATTATGTGGTCAATATTTGGCACAGAGACAATAGGTTTTCTTTCAGAATCTTCTTCGCTGATATGGTTTAAAAAAGTTCTTCTAAATTCAGAGTGGCAAGAGTCACTTATATATTCTCTCATACTTGGTATTTTTACAGCAGGTATTGGATGTATTGTTTTGACAGTCCACTTTTTCTTTCTGAGACGCGTAACACGAGTAGTCGAAACTTTAACTTACACGGCACTCATTCTAACGGCTGTAATTCCTCCAGTAATTTTTGCACTATCCCTTCGATTATTTGGGGCTGATGCTCAAATGCCTGAGTATACCCTCATGGCAATTGGGCATTTAGCATTTGTCCTACCAGTTCAGTACTTTGTTTTCGAAACAAGTCAAGAAAACATTCCTTCAGAGATGCTGGAATCTGCAATCACACTTGGTGCAAGCCCTTTTCGCGCTCTTTTAATGGTTTTTGTCCCATCTGTAATTGGAGCGATTCGCTCAGCGTTCATAGTTGGTTTCTTCTTCTCATTTGACGAAATAGTCATTGCGGCATTTGTTATAGACTCTCCTATCGTGACAGTACCGAAAAGGCTATGGGACAATGTGCACCGCAGCATGGAACCTGACCCAGCAGTCATCGCAACAATCCTTTTACTGTTATATATAGCAATCATTTTCAGTATGTTATTGCTATTAATTACCAGGAAAAGAGGCGCACGATAACCATGAATCTTTCTATAACAGGCATAATTAAAGAGATTGTATTCATCGTAATCGCTTTAACAGGCGTTATGTTGCTTATCAATGGTGTAGAAGCTTTGTGGCATCTACCAAATGAAGCAGCACTGCATGTTGTAGTTACAGTGCTTGCTATCTTTCTATCACAATTGCCTAAGGTATTTGTATTAAGACGTGAATTCGCAATTTTATTTGACCACCAAAAACGTATTGATCCCAGGGTTAGAAATGCTGTTTTATCATTTCTGCGACCTCGTCTAAAAAAGCACCTAGAAGAGGGCCGATTTCTCATAGACAGTAAAGTAATGGTAAATGAAGAAGAGCTTCAAGAATTTGTCAAGGCAAGTTTTGATGCATGCAGAGGATCTTACCAAGGAACTGACAAGCATCCTCCCAGTGAGCTGGAGAGCTATAGTCAAATCTGGTGTATGAGCATTCTCTGATCAGGCGGCGATCCT
>CAYFOI010000043.1:0-4029 GCA_964344725.1 uncultured Candidatus Peribacteria bacterium | reverse complement strand
ACGTTCAGACACTGGCCAGGCATCAGCCCCTATACATCACCTTACGGTTTAGCAGAGACCTGTGTTTTTGGTAAACAGTTGCATGGGCTCTTTCGCTGCGGCCTAATCTCGTTAATGATCGAAACCAGAAACAAAATCAGGCAAGGCTTATCCCGAAGTTACGCCTGCTGTTTTGCCGAGTTCCTTAACGATAGTTATCTCATCCACCTTAGTATACTCAACCCACCTACCAGTGTTGGTTTACGGTACGGTAGCTTACATTTCTCACTACGAAGGTTTTCTTGGTTCTTGAAATGGTCAGAATCTCCCGGCACGAGGCCAGAATTTGCATCGCACCTCGCGAGCTCCTACGGATTTGCCTATAGGAACATAAACTTAGTACTTGCACGGAAATTCATTAATCCGCTCCGAGTGTCCAAAAACGTCACTCCTTAGTTAGCGCCACCTTCGCTCAATAAAATTTCGGAGTTCGTCAGACCGAAGTCATCAGAACAATAAAAAGATATCTTGCTCCAGTTTTGCTTGGGCGAAAAATAAGCTGTACAGGAATATTAACCTGTTATCCATCGGCTTCGCCTTTCGGCTACACCTTAGGACCGACTAACCCCAAGTCGACTGACGTGGCTTGGGAAACCTTAGGTTTTCGGTGGCCAGGGTTCTCACCTGACTTACGTTACTTATGCCAACATTTTCACTTCTCAACGCTCCAGCCAGACTTACATCTGACCTTCATTGCTGATGAGAACGCTCTCCTACCAATGTATAAATACATTCCGCGTCTTCGGTTGAAGCTTTAGCCCCGTTGTATTTTCGGCGCAAGATCACATAGACCAGTGAGCTGTTACGCACTCTTTAAATGAATGGCTGCTTCTAAGCCAACATCCTGGTTGTGTAAACAATCTTACATCCTTTACCACTTAAGCTTCATTAGGGACCTTAGACGGCGATCTGGGCTGTTCCCCTTTCGACAATGGCACTTTGCTGTCACTGTCTGACTCCCGACCATGCTAATAACGGTATTCGAAGTTTATCTAGGTTTGGTAGACTTGTTTCGCCCCCTAGCCTAAACAGAGCTCTACCCCCGTTACGCTAAGATCGAGGCTAGCCCTAAAGCTATTTCGGAGAGAACCAGCTATATCCAGGTTCGATTGGAATTTCACCTCTATCCACAAGTCATCCCACCATCTTGCAACATAGTTGGGTTCGGTCCTCCCCTCGATTTTACTCGAGGTTCAACCTGCTCATGGATAGCTCACCTGGTTTCGGGTCTAGTGCATGCGACTGATTCGCCGGTGAAGACTCGCTTTCGCTTCGGCTTCCCCCAATTACGGGGTTAACCTTGCCACATACAGCTAACTCGTTGGCCCGTTCTACAAAAAGTACACCGTCACCCCCGAAAGGGCTCCGATTCCTTTTAAGCATAGAGTTTCAGGTTCTATTTCATCCCCCTTCCCGGGGTGCTTTTCACCTTTCCCTCACGGTACTAGTTCACTATCGATCTCGAGATCTATTTAGCCTTGGAAGGTGGTCCTCCCAGATTCAAGCCGGATTACACGTGTCCGACCCTACTCAGGAACATCCTAGGGTTTAAACCTATTTTCACCTACGGGACTTTTACCCTCTTTGGTTACCCTTCCCAGGGTATTTGGCTAATAGGAAATAAATCCATATTGGGTCCTACAACCCCTCACCGAAGTGAGGTTTGGGCTAATCCCTGTTCGCTCGCCACTACTAAGGGAATCTCTTTTGATTTCTTGTCCTTGGTTACTTAGATGTTTCAGTTCACCAAGTGTCCGCTTCTAAAAAAGAAGCCATCAGACATAACTCTGATGAGGTTGCCCCATTCGGAAATCTCCGGGTCACTGTTTGCTTAGCAACTCGCCGAAGCTTATCGCAGCTAGCCACGTCCTTCATCGGAATCTCGAGTCAAGGCATCCACTCTACGCTCTTTTTACAATTTATTTTGATTGAGTAACTTCCTAACTTTTACCTGATAATTTGAAGAAATTATTTGAAAAATTCGAAAGAATATATTCATAAGAATATTAATTGCAGTTGTTCATACGTACTGTTCTCGTCGTTACAATACGTATAAGACCTTATTGTCAATGAGCGATAAAAAAAGAAAGTGTGCTTTCGCACACTTTCCAACCTAAAACGTTCAGGTTATTTGAGACAATCAAGTCTTCAAGCTGGAAAGTGTGTGAAAAACCAAAAAAGTAAGATTAAATGCTAATGAAAGCGAAGGCATTATATTGACCTGATATCCTCCTGTCAACAGTTTTTCTAAAAAGACTTGCCAAATTCCCAAAAACCCCTCTCTATACACATCACTCCAATATCTGCTGACTACTCTCTACTGACTACTGACTATCTAAAAAAACTTCCCAAAGAGACCCTCAAACATAGTCTGAAACGAACCTGTCATCCACATAAGCCCAAAAATAAAACTAGCAATACCCAAAAGAGCATAAAAAGTCCATGTCCCCCCTACCCCAAGATATTGCTCAGCAAAACCTATGTTCCCAGTAAAGCTCTTGATCTTCTCGCGATAAACAATCAGGAGAATCCCCGCAATCATAGCTACAAATCCAAGCACATATCTATTCATTCTTTTGAGATTAAATGACCAATAAACACCATTGGTAATAAACCAAACCCTACAATAAAAAACAAGGTTTGGTAACCAAGAAACGTAATAATAAACCCACCCAAAGCAGGACCAATCAAATATCCAACTTGCCTAGCAGTAGAATACACAGGGAAGAGATCATTCTCTCGAGATCTTTTAAGATTTTTAAATAAATAAGTCTCCTTAACAGGTTCAATAAAGGCAGCCCCAACACTCGCAATCAGAAGCATGAATATAGAAAAGTAAACATGATAAATAAGAGCCCCGGCAATCACAGCCATAACAATAAGCAAAAACCCTTTTCTAATATTAGAACCCAAATCACAATCCTTGGTATGATTCCCAACCCATTTCTCAAAAATAAGTAAAGGCATCAGTTTTATAGCCAAAACAATACCAATCGCAAATTCTGGAAACCCCTCACTGGCGAGATATAATGGGATACAAACTGTAGCAATAGACCACCAAATAAAAAGACCTAAATCAACCAGATAAGCTCTTCTCAAATATTTATTGCAAAAAAACTCTTTAACACAAACCAACGAAGAACTTCTTTCTTCATCCTCATTTGAAGCAATTTCAACAACATGTTCATGCTGCAAAAAAAGCACAGCAGCCAAAACAATCATCATCGAAACAAGAAAGGTAAAATCAATTCCAAAATAATAAGCAATAACACCACCTGCAAGCGGCCCAACAACCCACGCAAGATTAATAAACCAATAATAAATCCCCTCCTCATGAGCAAGACTTTTTCTAGCAGTATAATCTCGAACCATCAAAGGAATAACCACAAACAAAACAGCAACTGCAGCACCTTTAATAATCTGCGCGACCAAAACCGACCCAAATGAATCTGCAAAGAAAAATTGCAAAAACACTATAGCCATAATAAAAAAACCAGAATACAACAAAAACAACCTCGACATCTTATGCATAATCTTAGAAATACACAGACTCACCAGCAAAGTCACAAACGAACCAACAGCAATAACCATACCAACATAATATTCAGCACCAGAAAGCTCCAAAACATACTCCGGGAAAACCGGTGAAAGAAGAGCAACCGCAAAAGCATAAAAGAACATCATATAAGAGAATATCCTTCCCTTACCAGTTAGTACCGGTGTTCTGTATTTAATAATCTTGTGCATACTTTTACGCGCAGTTGACAAAAAGATACAATCATTTAATTATACCAGATTCCAACCTGAAAAGGAACCCCAAAACACTCAGTAACTACCAAGTTTTGCGTTTGGAAGCAAAGGCAAATTCGCACATTTGCCGTAGCAAACAAGCATTTTTAAGAAAAAATAAAAAGTTATTTCGCAAAAAATGAAGCAAAGAGACCGTTCATTTTCGGGTGCGTAGAAATGCGAAATTTGCTTTAGTGTAAG
>CAYFOI010000042.1:1684-4306 GCA_964344725.1 uncultured Candidatus Peribacteria bacterium | reverse complement strand
TAGGAATCACTCCTCTCCCACAAGATCTAAAAGATTCGGCTTCTAAAGTCTACAAATTATAAAAACAGGCTGGCCGACAAGATCTAACAGGAGAAGAAAGACTCTGATCACAGGATCTAAAGAGGTAATACACCCGCTCAAGGCGACAGAAAAAATCGCTAGCCAACGCTACCCTCGAACCTATTTTCATCAAAATCGGTTCCAAAGTTCTCAGGATTACTTTGCGAGGATAACCATCTTCTCTCGAGACCTCGGTCTCGTATGGGGGAAGAGACCATGGATATCTAATAAGAGCCTAGAGGCTCCCAAGAAATTAGCTTCGTATCTCAGTCTCTCCAAAGCGGAACTTCGGTTCCCACTGACGTACACTAAGGGGCGGTCCCGGTCCGACCATAAAGCAGACCTGAGCAAGGTAAACTTCGAGGAGGTTTGGTCACCTACCCACCAGCCGTTGATTCTGGACATTGTCCTCAGTGAGCATAAGAACTCATTGATAGGATTTCAGAACTTACGGCTGTTTTTTGTTAGTGGCGAATTCTCCGATCCGAAGTGGTAAAAAGCCGAGCTCCGCGAGGCTTTTGGGAACGAAGGACAACTTTCAAGAAATTACAAGTATTTTTGTAAAACAAATAATACGAGTTATTTCGTAGAAAGTTGAGGAGAATCCCATTGCAAGTAGCGAATTTTAAGCAAAACCCTATTGCAGAGTAGCAAGAAAACCTATATTAACCCCTTTTCGCATGTAACCTTGCAAGCTCCTCTGCATAATGAGTCCTATCACTATTTGGCTCATCACCACTAAGCTGAGCAGCAGCAATTCTTGCGAGTACATGCTCAAGGTATCCAACCAGGTAAGCGTAATATTCAGGAGTAAGCAAATGTTCAATATCAGATAGCCTAGCACGTACATATCCATTTAAGAATCCATGGCTACCCTCTAAAAGCTTATCAACATTTTCAGGTAACGCATCATACTCATCAAAAAGCCTAAGCCCACCTTCTATCCACTCAACATCACCAAGCAAATAATAAGCAACATCTATAAAAGCCATAATTTTCCCGCTGTCATCTCGCTGATCCTCGTAATTACGTGCCCATTCATCTGGAGCCTCTGCCGGCAAGCTCCCTCGGGTTTGGAAGAAAGTTGTTGCTAGAATAAGAGGGATAATTTGTTCTAAATCCTCCCTGGTAAAAATACCAGCTTCAACAGCCAACGCCATAAAAACAAGTACACTAAACTCTTCATTGCTCATATTAGTACCCAAAGCACCTTCTTGCCCTGCAAGCTTTTGACGATAAGGTTTTCCAATATGCGCCAAATCATGAGCAAAAATAGCTACAAGATGAAGAACTATTTGCCTGATGGGCATAGACTCTCGTAAATTCTCCAAAACATCTATTAAAAGACCGGCAGACACAGTAACATGCGAATCAAAATCATGATACCTATTGGGAAGAAGCTCAGAAAGTCTACTCATAGAACTAATAAAGGCATAATAGGTCTCATCATTTAATGCGATTTCGCCCTCAAACGGCTCTGTAAAATCGTTAGCCAAAATACTTAATGCCGTAGAATAATCGACATCTGGATGTTCTTGGAAAATATACAGAAGATTAGGTGGCAAAGCTCTGTCATGTTCAGAGAGAGTATCAAGAAAGGCAGGAGCTAATAGAGCAGTTTCAGTAACGGCTGGATGTTGGACTGACATATCTAGAAAATCAAACAAATAAATTTCCCACTCGAAGACAGAATTTAACCACAAAACAAAACCCGAATCAAGGCAATATGCTGATTATTACCTCTAAATATTGGTGCTACTTCAGGTTAACAAAAACCTTTTTACCAAGGTATCGAGCCTTGTCACCAAGTTCTTCTTCAATACGAAGAAGCTGATTGTATTTAGCAACACGATCTGTGCGAGATAAAGATCCGGTCTTGATTTGTCCGGTTTCCATCGCAACGACAAAGTCGGCAATGGTTGTATCTTCTGTTTCACCGCTTCTATGAGATACAACAGCAGTCCAATTTGCCGCATGTGCCATATGGATTGCACTCTTTGTTTCAGTTATCGTTCCAATCTGATTGAGTTTTATCAAAATCGAATTTGCAGTGCTTTCATTTATACCCCTCTGCAGACGCTTTACATTAGTGACGAACAAATCATCACCCATGATTTGGACTTTGTCTCCAATTTTATCCATCAAATCATTAAAGCCAGACCAGTCATCCTCAGCTAAACCGTCTTCGATCGAAATGAGTGGATATTTTTTGACCAATCCCGCATAAAAATCCTCCATCTCTTCACTCGAAAGCACTTCTTCTTTGCCTTTAACCTTGATTTTATATCCAACCTCAGAATCATAAAACTCACTTGCAGCTGCATCAATAGCGAGAAGAACATCATCACCAGCTTTGTACCCAGCCGCTGTAATAGCTTTCAAAATATACTCAAAAGCATCCTCATTCCCGGGGAGATTAGGAGCAAAACCACCTTCATCGCCAACAGCAGTGCTGTAGCCATCTTTTTTAAGTATCTTCTTGAGATTATGAAAAACCTCAGCACCCATCCTTAGCGCCTCAGAAAAACGTTTCGCGCCTACAGGCATAATCATAAACTCCTG
>CAYFOI010000042.1:0-1674 GCA_964344725.1 uncultured Candidatus Peribacteria bacterium | reverse complement strand
CAAACCGCTATCCGCATGCTGCCCGCCATTCATAATATTCATCATCGGGACAGGAAGCACATGAGCATGCGGATTTATATATTTGAAAAGAGACACCCCTTTAAGATTAGCACCACAGCGAGCCGCAGCCATTGAAACACCAAGAATAGCATTTGCACCCAGGCGGCCTTTGTTCTCTGTGCCGTCTAAAGCAATCAAGGTTTCGTCCAAAAGCTCCTGTTTAGTCACGTCCATACCTCTTACAGTTTTTGCAATCTCTCCTTCGACGTTGGAAACAGCTTTAGTAACACCTTTGCCAAGATAACGTTTCTTGTCTCCATCACGTAATTCAACAGCCTCATGAACACCTGTTGAAGCACCACTCGGGACAATAGCTTGGCCCATCACGTCGCCACACCAAACTTCAACCTCAACAGTAGGATTCCCACGCGAATCAAGTACCTCACGAGCACGTACATCGGTAATTTTTGTCATTTTATGTTTGTTAAAAACTTCATGCGGGATTATAGCAGGCATTATCTGCAATCTGCAATCTGCCATCTATTTGCTCCATAGCACCTTTTAGATTAAAATATGCAGGCAAATTTTCACCAATAGTACTAGGTACTACGTATTACGTACTACGTGTTACACACTCACTTGGTACTTGGGTCTACCTCACTAACTCACTAAAAAATGGAAATCACTTGGCACGGACACTCATGTTTCACTATCAAAGAGAAAGGAGCAACAATTGTTACAGATCCTTACACCAACCTTGGCACAAAACTTCCTAGCTTGAAAGGCGACGTCGTAACCCTTTCGGACGAGCTCATTGAAACAGAAGGAAACGTTGCAGAAGTAGCGGGAGAGCCTCATACACTTTCATGGCCCGGAGAATACGACATCAACGGGGTCGGGATCGAAGGGTACAGCGCATTCCACTTCGCAAAGAGCGCAGAAACAGCAGAAAAAGCAAATTGCAAAGTTGTAATCTACAACTTCTTCATAAACGGTTTCAAAGTCTGTCACCTAAGCGGACTCGGCCACAGACTCACAAACGAATTAACAGAAGCAATTGGAGACGTAGATATCTTGCTAGTCCCTGTTGGGGGCAACTTAGTTATCGATCACAAAAAAGCAGTAGAAGTAATAGAGCAAATCGATCCAAAACTTGTAATCCCAATGTATTACAAAATAGATGGATCAAAACTAGAAATTTCAGGAGTAGAAGATTTCTTAAAAACCGTAGGAAAGTCTGATGTAGAAACGATAGAAACGCTCGAAATCAAAAAGCCGGAAGATCTTCCAAACGATAAGACAGATTATGTAGTTTTAGAGCCAATGCTGGGGTAAGCGACTTATAAATTATCTGTTTCGCCAAAGGCGAAACTCCATAACTACAACTACAAACTACTACTACCAAAACCCGTCCCCGTAGTTAAATGGATATAACGACTCCCTCCTAAGGAGTAATTATAGGTTCGATTCCTGTCGGGGACACCACAGCGCGAGGAAGCGTAGCGATCTCCGCGCCATTTAGCACTGTTAACAGGTTGGATTTCGAGTAAATGCTGAGCGTTAGTACGAAACTTCTAAGACATCTCCAAACCTGTTAAGATGGGATTCGATCCCTGCCGAGGCTACCGTTCATTTTCGGGTGCGTAACTTGGCAAAAACTTAGAAGAATTTGGG
>CAYFOI010000041.1:0-5221 GCA_964344725.1 uncultured Candidatus Peribacteria bacterium | reverse complement strand
TTGCTCCTGCTGTTTTGCGTGGGCAGATGCCGTCTACGCCGTCTGTTCCGATGCTTAGGACTGCTAATGGGAGGTTCTCTTTGAGTGCGGCGAGGACGAATTCTTGGTTTCTTCCGCCTGCTCCTTTCCCGCGGACTGTGACGGTTGTTTCGCCTGTTGCGATGTAAATTGCTTTTGGGTTGCGAATTTTACGGGTGAGTTGTTTGGCGCGGATGCGGCATTCTCCTTCGAGGTGTTTTTCTAAAATTACAGGTTTGTAGCCGAGGCTTTTTATTGCTTTTGCGGCTTCTTTCGAGACTGTTTCGTGGTTTGCTAGGATTTTAGTTTGGATTTTTTGTAATTTCTTCGGGGTTTCGAGCCAGGCTTTTGGTTCTTTGATTTTGTATTTGCGAAGGATTTTTTTTGCGTCTGAAATTGTTGATGGGTCGGGAGAGAGAGGTCCTGATGCGATTGCGCTTAGGTCGTCGCCAATTACGTCGGAAATTACTAAGTTGATGCATTTTGCTGGATATATTGCTTCTGCTAAATGTCCGCCTTTAATTTGTGATAGATGTTTGCGGACGATGTTTATTTCTTGGATGCGTGCTCCAGATTTGAGTAAGTGTTTTGTTATTCGTGTTTTTTCTTCGAGAGATACGCCCTCTATTGGCAATGGCATTAGTGCTGAGCCTCCACCTGAGATGAGTGCTATGACTAAGTCTTTTGGGCCGGCTTTTTTGGCTATATTAAGAATGCGTTTTGCTCCTCGGACTCCGGTCTGATTTGGGAGCGGGTGAGTGGCGTAATAGTATTTGATTTTTTTGAGATTTGGCTTTGGTTCTCCTTCCGGAATTGTTATGAATCCTTCGGTCACTTTGATCGATTTCTCGATGGCTTGAGCCATTTTTGAGGCTCCTTTACCTGTGCCTATTATGTAGATGTTTTCGTATTTTGAAATATTTGGCAGAGCTGCTGTGACGAGTTTCTCTGGGTCAATATTCTTGAGAACTGCTTCCGTTATATCGAGGAGAAGTTTGCGGGCTTCTTTCTCCTTTTTGGGGAGGCTACGGAGTAGTGAGGTTTTATTTTTGATCATTTAAAATGCTTCCTTGTTGACCAAGAACTGTGGTGTTTGACCTTCTAGGGCATCGATTAAGTTCTGTGCTGCCATTGTGGACATCTTAGTGCGAGCATCTACAGTTGCTGATCCTAGATGTGGTGCCAATATGACGTTATCGAGGTCGGCTAAACCTGGTTTCATAGCTGGTTCGTCTTCGAATACGTCTAGGCCAGCGCCAAATATTTTCTTTTCTTGGAGAGCTTTTACTAGAGCTGTTTCGTCTACTACAGGTCCACGAGCTGTGTTAACTAGAATTGCGTTTGGTTTCATAAGCGAAAGCATCTCTTCGTTAATGAGGTGATGTGTCTCTGGATAGTAGTTAACGTGGATTGAGATGTAATCAGATTCTCGACAAAGTTCATCCAGCTCTACTTTGCGTCCGCCGAGTGCGTTGAGTTCTTCGTTTTCACTTAGGTCTGTGTAAAGGATTTTCATTTTGAATCCCTTTGCCATTTTTGTCGCTAAGTCGCTTCCAATTCGTCCTGCTCCCACGATACCGAGAGTTTGACCTGTGATTTCTTGGCCTAGTAAAAGCATTGGGCTCCATCCTTCGTATTTTCCGCTACGCATGAACTCGTCTGATTCAACCATTCTTCTAGCGACTCCAAACATCAATGCTGCAGCCATGTCTGCTGTTGCATCTGTGAGTACGCCGGGTGTGTTTGTGATCATGACTTTTTTCTCACTTGCTGCGTCTAGGTCGATGTTGTTTACTCCTACTGCATAGTTTGAAAAAACCTTACACTGAGGTCCTGCTGTGTCCATGACTTCTGCGTCGATGGTGTCTGTTAGTAGGCATAGAACTCCATCGCGACCTTTTACTTTTTCTAAAAGTTCTTCGCGAGTTAGAACGCGGTTGTCTGGGTTCATTTCGAAATCTCCATATTTTTCTCGTAGCATTTGGAGGCCTTCTTCAGGGATCCGTCTTGTTACGTAGATGTTCATTTTGATAGTGGGTTAGCTTTTTAGCTTGTTTAGTATATAGACTCAATGAATTCTTTGATTTGGTCTAGTCCTTTGCGGATATCTTCTTCTGTTGAAACGTAAGAGAATCTTACGAGATCTTCTCCGAATTGGCCGAATACTGTTCCTGGCAAAATTAGTACGTGTGCTTCACGCATGATTTTATCGCAAAGTTCTCCTGATGTAATGCCAAGTTTGTCTAGTATTGGGCGGACGTTAACCATTAGATAGAATGCGCCTTTTGGAGAGTGGCAGCTCATGCCAGGGATTTCGTTTACTAGTCCTACCATGAGGTCGCGACGTTTCTTGTATTCTTGTAACATGTGTTTTACGCCGTCTTGTGGGCCTTCTAGAGCTTCAATTGCTGCGTATTGTGCCATTGTGTTGGTGCAAGATATGTCGTTACAAGCGAATTGCTCTAAATACTTTGCCATTTCTTTGTTCTTGGTTACTCCCCATCCGATGCGGTAGCCTGTCATTGCGTAAGTTTTTGAACATCCGTTTAGGACGACTGTTCTCTCTGGCATGCCTTCAATGCTTGTGATTGAGTGGTGCTCTCCGTCGTGAACCATTTGGTCGTAGATTTCGTCTGAAAGTACCCATAGATCATGTTCTTTTGCTAGTCTTGCGATGTCTTCGAGTAGTTCTTTTGTGTAAACTCCTCCTGTTGGGTTTTGTGGTGAGTTTATGATGATTAGTTTGGTTTTCTCTGTGATTGCTGCTTCCAATTCTTCCGCCGTGAAGTTGAATTCGTTTTCTTCCTTGAGCTGGATTGGGACAACTTTTCCTCCTAAATATTCCGTTACTGATTCGTAAATTGGGTAGCATGGATTTGGGATGATTACTTCGTCACCTTCGTCTATAAGTGCGTTGATCATGTAGAACATTACGGGCTTTCCTCCTGCGACGATTACGACGTCTTCTGCTGCATAGGGCTCTGCTGAATATTTTGAGTGATATTTTGCTACCGCTTCCCTAAGTGGTGCGATACCAGGAGTTGGGGTGTAGTGAGTTTGGTTGTCGTTAACTGCTGCAATTGTTGCTTGTTTGATGTTTTCTGGCGTGTCGAATCCAGGTTCGCCGATTTGCAAGTAGACCAAGTTTATGCCTGATTCTTTTTCGAACTGTTTTGCTTTTGTGATTACGGAAAAAGCATTTTCGGTTCCAAGATTTGCTACTCGTTTTGAGAAGGATTTCATGTTTTGTTTGAGGATTATAGGATTTTAGGGCTTAAGGGTTTTAGTGTGTGGAATTTTATTATTATTATCTCTTACTAGTGGTGGCTAGGTAGTGGTCTGGTCTTGGTATGTGTTTATTTTTGTTTTTTTTGGGGCCTGTGCGCCTTTGGCGCGGCCTGTTATTTTTGTTTTTTACGAAGAATTACTTTGAGTGCTTGTTCGATGATCTCTTTTGACGTGATTCCATATTTCTCCATCAATTCTCTAGGTTTTCCAGATTCGCCGAATGTGTCATCTATCCCAACCATTTCTACTGGGACTGGGTGGTTCTGTGCGAGCACTTCCATGACTGCACTTCCCATGCCACCAGCTTTTTGATGTTCTTCTGCTGTTACTACGCATCCTGTTTTTGTTGCTGATGCTAAAATTGTTTCTTTGTCGATAGGTTTGATTGTGTGCATGTTGATTACTTCTGCATTGACGCCTTTTTCTTGTAAAAATTCTGCTGCGTCGAGAGCTTCTGCGACCATTGGTCCGCAGGCTATGATTGATACATCTGTACCTTCTCGTACTGAATATGCTTTTCCGAATTCAAAAGGTGTGTTTTCGTCTGTTAGTACAGGTACTTTTTCGCGTCCGAATCTTACATAAACAGGTCCGTCGATGTCTTTCATTGCCATTACCGCTTTCTTTGTTTCATAGTAGTCGCAAGGTACTATCATTTTCATCTTTGGTAGGACTCTCATGATTGCTATTTCTTCGAGTGCTTGGTGTGTTGCACCGTCTGGTCCTACTGATATTCCGCCGTGTGCTCCGCCGATTTTCACATTGAGTTCGCCGTAACAAACGCTTGTTCTGATTTGTTCCCATGCGCGTCCAGATACGAATACTCCGTATGTGCAAACGAATGGAATCAAACCTGTTAGTGATAGGCCTCCTGCTACGTTGAGCATGTTTTGTTCAGCAATACCTACATCAAAAAATCTATCTGGGAACTCTTCTTTGAATTGGCAAGTTAGTGTCGATTTAGCTAAGTCTGCGTCAAGTACGACAACCCTAGGGTCTTGTCTCCCGAGTTCTTTTAGGGCGTCTGCCCATCCTTGTCTGGTTAACATCATTTCTCTTTCCATAGTGTGTAGTGTGTAATACGTAGTACGTAGTGTTGGTGCGCTTTGCGCGAATTCTAGTTACATTGCGTTTACTGCAGCTTCTTGTTCGTCGAGTTCTGCGAGTGCTTGGTCTCTTAGTTCATCGTTAGGGACTTTGCCGTGCCAGCCGGCGTCATCTTCCATGTAGGAGATTCCTTTGCCTTTGATTGTGTGTCCGATGATCGCGGTTGGTCTGTCCTTTAGGGTTTGTGCTTTTTCGATAGCTGCTCTTATTTGTGAAAAATCGTGACCGTCTACGATGAGCACGTGCCAGTTGAAGCTTTTGAATTTCTCGTCGAGTGGGTGGACTCCCATTACGTCTTCGACGTGACCGTCTATTTGGAGTTTGTTGTAGTCGACTAGGACTATTAAGTTGTCGAGTTTGAAGTGTGCCGCCGACATAATTGCTTCCCAGCTTTGTCCTTCTTGTAAATCACCTTCGCTTGTCATGCCATAGACTGTATTTGTCTTGCCTTGCTGTTTTAGTCCGAGGGCAACTCCGGTTGCAACAGACATGTTTTGACCGAGTGAGCCTCCTGACATTTCCATGCCTTTTGGGTGAAGTCTTGCAGGATGTCCTTGTAAGTCTGAGCCGAGTTTACGGAATGTCATCAGTTCTTCTGGGTGGAAGTATCCTGTTCTAGCCAAGACCGAGTAAATTGCTGGAGTTATGTGGCATTTGCAGAAAATCATCCGGTCGCGCTCTTCCCAGCTTGGATTCTCTGAATCGTGTACTAGGTATTCGTTATAAAGTGCTACCAGCATCTCTACAGCAGAAAGCGAGCCTCCAGGATGTCCTGAGCCTGCAGCGTTTGTCATTTCGACAATATCGC
>CAYFOI010000040.1:0-6329 GCA_964344725.1 uncultured Candidatus Peribacteria bacterium | reverse complement strand
CCCAAATTCTTCTAAGTTTTTGCCAAGTTACGCACCCGAAAATGAACGGTAGCTCGATTATTTCGTCTGAACCCACAGTTGTATTTTTAAACAAGTATAATCGTATTATACCTCTGTGGGCTATTTTGTCAAGTGGTGCCGCGGGGCGGAATTGAACCACCGACACGAGGATTTTCAGTCCACTGCTCTACCACTGAGCTACCGCGGCTAATTTTCAAGCGAGCAAATGTGAGTTTATAGAAAACGTACGTTAAGTTCAATCCGAAATTCAATTTCTACCTCAAAGCTTCTGAAAAATACCATTTTATATAATCCCAGTTTTCGTCTGTTGGGATTAATGTATAAACGAAGTTTTGCTCTTCGCATTCGCCCGTTTCTTCATCACAAACTTCTTCCGAAGCAGAAGTGTCATAGTTCACATAAACATGTTTGTTTTCAAGGACGTTTGCTGTTGTAAGCACATTCCCTCGAGAGATATCGTAGTCTTTATACTTAACGTAATACATTATCGCTTCATTCAGCCCTATATCTGTCTCCGTATTATCCATGACGAGCTCAACAACTTCAAATAGAGATGTGGTATCTGTAAGACCCATATCTATTGCTGTATTTTTTATCCCTTCCAAAATCAGTTGCTGCCTCTCTGCCCTATCATAATCTGACGAGTAATGACGTGATCTTGCCACCCTGAGCGTTTGAGTTCCATTTAAATGGTAGTCGCCAGCTGGATAATATAGTGTGCTCCAAACTCCATTATCATAAGTCGTGTAACTAGGATCTATTAAATCTTCTTCCAAAGTAATATCGATCCCTCCCATTGCATCGATTATATCTGCAAAAACATACATATCGATGAGGATATATTTATCGATTTTTTGTCCGCTTATTTCTTCTATTTGGTTCACGAATTCGTTCATTCCATAGTAGTAATAAACGCTGTTTATCTTTTTTTCTTCATAATAAAGATCTCTAGGTATGCTAATCATCGTCACTTCGTGATCTTCTGGATCAACATTTGTAAAAATTATCGTGTCGACATTCGACCCGTGCTTTCCGCAAACCAATATATTTACGCCCTCGCCTGATGCAGAAACTAGCTCATCATACTCTGGGAGCGCATCAGGCAAATCCAAAGTTTTTTTTTACTCTCTTCTTGTTGTACAGCTGCCATTAATTCTAGATCGCTCTCTCCATTCGTTACCATAACTTTGCCTGTGTTTTTGTCGACATAAATCGTGCTTAAGACTGTGCCCTCTACATCTGTTAGGTCGTAATAAATGCCGTCGTCATCTTCGCGAGCTTCTGACATTTGGACATTGTTTTCCGAAAGTGCTTTTTGGAAAGCTTCGTCTGCGAGTAAGCTCTCGAGTTTTTCACGATTTTCTGTGACCTTTTGTTCTAGAAGAGTGCTCGCATCTAACGGTTCTATTAATGCTGCAATTGTTGCGTCATCTACCGTAATTGGAGCTACCTCTTCGCCTGTCATTAGGTTTACCCATGTTAAACGTCCTCCGTATGCTGTGCTCAATTCTAGGCTCGCTAATCTTATTTGATCTTGGTTGACCAAGTAGTATTCGAATTGCTCTCCTGCGTCGTATGCAGCTTCTGCCCACATACCTTTGGCTGTTAGAGTGTCGTATGTTTCTCCCCCAACGTATAGAAGTGTTTCGAGGTCATCTTTTATAACTTCGAATTCATCTACTAGCACTATCAAATCGTCTATGGCTTCTATTTCTGCATTTAATGTTAGTGTTATTCCGGATTCCGTATCGATTTCTGATCCGAAATAATTGGTAACTGAGAGAGATCCGTCTTCTTCTGATATTTCTATAATAATTAGTGTGCGTCCTTGTGAATCTTGGATTTCGTAGGCATCTTCTGGCCTTGTCAGTCCTTTTTCTTCCAAAAGATCTATAACTGAGTATGTTGTAAAATACTCGTCAAGCACTTGGGTATTCTGTTCTATCGTTCGCGACACCCCTATTTGGTCTACGTATGCGAACATGTCCTCTATAACAGAGTCTGTTTCGTCTTCTGATTCAATCTCTTCCCCAAAAAGAGTGTAGTTTTCTGTTGGCAGGAGAAGGAGTTCTCTGATTTCGTTAAGGTCTGTACCAAAATCTACGATATAGCCTGTCGCTTCTTGCGCTCTTTCTGTGGTTTCTTTTATCTCTGCTATTTCTGCCTTCATCGCAAAAACTTGCCAGACTAAAAATGCAACTATTATGCCTGACAAACCTGCCGCTATTTTGCGCCAGTGATTTTTTTCTTCAGATAGGATTGTGCTTTTCTTTTTGTTCACAGGAAGAAGATACCAGAAAATCTCATCGTTACAAGGGTGAGTTTTTTTAATTCAAGAAAGCTCCCTGCATTGCTTTGTGACAATTGCATTCCTTTTCTGTATCGATCTTCTCTATTAGTGCAAAAAGCAGGTCACGGACTTTGTCGTTATTTTCTTTGAAAGTTTTTAGAACTTCATTGATCGTAACTGGTTTGATATCGGGGTCGTCTTCAAGACCTACGTCATAATCGGTTATTAAGCAGATGTTTATGTAACACATCTCTAGCTCACGTGCGAGAATACATTCCGGATATTGAGTCATATTAATAACTTCGAATCCTGCCGACGAGAACCACCTGCTTTCTGCTTTTGTTGAAAAACGTGGACCTTGAATTACTACAACTGTTCCTCCGTCGTGTGCTGTAATTTCGAGTTTTTTGGCTTCTTCCAATGCAATCTTTCGCAAATCTTCACAATATGGATGTGCCGCTTCGACATGCGCAACTTTTGGGCCTTCGTAGAAAGTGTCTTTTCGTGCTTTGGTTCTATCCACAAACTGATCGCAAATTACGAAATCTCCAGGCTTGATGTGTTTTTGAAGACTACCTGAGGCGCACGGACCTAGGATGTATTTTATACCTAGTTCTTTGAATGCCCACAGGTTAGCTCGGTATGGGACTTTGTGTGGTGGGTATTCGTGGCCACTACCGTGGCGAGGTAGAAATGCTATTTTTTTGCCTTTGTACTCACCGATGACGATCTTATCTGATGGCTTCCCATAAGGCGTATCCATTTCTATTTCCTCCGCATTTTCTAATAGGTTATAAAATCCTGAGCCACCGAAGATTCCTATGTCTGCTTTATTCATAAGTTATGAGGTTTAGGATATCGTAGTTTGAGATTTTTTCTTCCCCATTTAGGAATGCTAAATTTATCAAGAAAGCAATTCCACAAACTTCTGCTCCGAGCTTCTCAACCAAGTTGCAAGTTGCACGTACTGTGCCTCCTGTTGCGAGCAGATCATCTACTATTAAGGTCTTTTCTTCTGCTGCAAGTGCGTCTTTGTGGATTTCCAGTTCGGCTTCGCCGTATTCGAGCTCGTATTTCTCGGAAATTGTCTCGTGCGGGAGCTTCCCGACTTTGCGGACTGGGATGAATTTAATCCCTAGTTTGTAAGCGATTATGCTCCCGAATATAAATCCTCTGGAGTCAATGCCGACTATCGCCTCCGCCCCTTTGTCTTGTGCAAACTGTGTCATTTGATCTACTGCATATTTGAATGCCTCTGGATCGGCTAATAGAGGTGTAATGTCTTTGAAAATTATTCCTTCTTTTGGGAAGTCTGGGACATCGCGGATGAAATCTTTTAAATTCATTGAGTATTAATTATTGAGTATTAATTAAAGAGTTTTTTAATTTTTGTAGTTGTTGGTTTTTCGATGATCCCCTTTTCGGTAATAATTGCTGTAATCAGATTCGCCGGGGTTACATCAAAGGCCGGATTATAGACTGGGACTTTGTATGACGTGACCTCTTTTGGATCTCTCTCTTCGATTGGAATTTCGCTGCCATCTTTTGAATTTAGATCTATTGTTGAAAGTGGTGCTGCGACGTAGAAAGGTACGCCGTGAGCTTTGGCTGCTAATGCAAGTCCATATGTTCCTATTTTGTTAGCTGCATCTCCGTTTGCTGCGATGCGGTCAGCGCCAACAATGACACAATCTATTCTGTGAGTTTTCATTGTATGAGCGGCCATGCTATCGCAAATGAGTGTCGTTTTTATACCCGCTTTCATTAGCTCCCAAGTTGTGAGTCTTGCACCTTGATTTAGCGGCCTAGTTTCGTCTGCATATACGTGGAGTTTTTTGCCTTTTTCGTGTGCTGCGTACATACAAGCTAATGCAGTACCGTAATCTGCTGTCGCGAGACCGCCTGCGTTACAGTGTGTGATTATTGTTGCTGTCTTTGGGATGATTTTATTGCCGTTCTTACCTATTGCACGACAAATTTCGCGATCTTCTTCAAATATTTGCAGAGTTTCTTTTTTTATATCTTTTTTGAGCTGTCCCAAGTCTTTGCCTGCCTTCACGATTTCCATTACACGATCTAATGCCCAAAACAAGTTAACCGCTGTTGGCCTTGAAGTTGCCAAGTATTTTGCGGCTTTTTGCATTTCTTTTTTGTAAGCTGCAAGGGTCTTTGCTTTAGATTTTTCAGAAACAAGAAGCATTCCAAAAGCTGCAGCAACTCCGATAGCTGGAGCGCCACGAACTTTAAGCTGCTTTATAGCATCCCAGACCTTCTTAATAGTGTCACATTTAATAATCTTATACTGGCGTGGCAAAAGAGTCTGATCAATCATGTATATCTCCCCATTTCGCCATTCAATCGTTTTTACTGGCATTGTGGATTTTTGTTATCAGTTGAATGGTTTCCTCAAGTGAAGAACCAAGCGCGATAATACCATGATTTTTTATAACCAGGTAATTTTCTTGATTTAAAATCTTTGCGATTTCATCTACTAGTTCTTGCGTACCGAACTTTGCGTATTTTTCTGTAATAGGAAGATCTCTCGGGTTGTTTAGCACCACATCATCATGCAGATGAATTATCCAGTTAACATCTGGCCTTTTTTTGTATATAAAATCGTGGATCTTCACTTCACAAGAAGGATTGTTTTCAGGTTCAGGCAAAACAAAGTCTTTTTCTCCTATTTGCTCCAATACTGCTCCAGATTGAGTTATGCGAAAAGTCATGCCGTCTCGAAAGCTAATATTGCCAGCTGTATTGGTGTTTTGCTTTATTAATTCGCAGATTTTATGGACTAAGTGCATCTATGTAATTAAAGAGCTTATCGAATGCTGAGCTTTCTGCTCTAGTGTGCGTTAATGATATAAGTCCATGCCCTCCGATAGGGTTTATATAGAATTCGTCTACAACTGCTCCGTATTGCGTTAAGATCTCTTCTGAGAACTTCATACCTTCACATCTGTCTCCATCTTGATCATTTTCGCTACAATATAGCCAGAAATGAACTCCGTTGAAACTATCTTGCGACTTTTCCAAATATTCTGCAAGTTCAACTGGGAGCCCACCCGAGTCAGCAATATATGCTGAAAAAATCTGTTCTCCATCTTCGCCGTAATCGGTAAGTGCAACTTCGTAAGATACTGCGGAGCCTCTTGAGAATCCGTGGTAAATGATGTCTGTATTATCAAGATCACAATACAATCCGAGTTCACTTACTGTTTCTTTTATGAGCTCGTACATAGTTTCGGGACTATCAAATGAATAGTGCTCTTCTTTTATAAATTCTTCTGCCCCTTGTCCTTTTTCGGCAGTTTGCAATGCGATTATTGCGTAGTCGTGGTCTTCACTAAGGTCATTCCATAATTCAAATACGGTTTCTGCACATCCGCCTCCGCCGTGAACAGTTAGTACAAGTTTTTTATCTTCCGATTCAAACCATCCTTCGGGCGCCCAAAATATAAAGAATCTATCGTCGCTAAGCGGGATAACGCTGCCACCATTTTCTTCTACGCTCTCCAGTATGTCTGTGTGTTCTGTACAGCCGTGTCTTTTGTACTCTAGGCTGCTATTCTCACCTAGCCAATCATTGCAAGATAAAGTTTCGTCTTCTTCGTAAACCACTATCTCTTCTGTTGGCTCTTCTTTTTCGGGTGTTAAGAAAATTGCTGCTCCTAGTACAGTTGCCATTATCAGCACGAAGATGATTATAATTATTTTTTTTATAACATAGTGTTAATTATTCGGTGTCCATTCTGCCTCATGACCTTTTAATGTCAAACCAGAAGTGTCGACTTATGTTCACAAATCACAAAAAAACTTGAAACTCGTGAGGATTGCTATAAAATAGCTTTTGCTATTTCAAAATGCGGGTGTCGTATAATGGCTATTACCACGGCCTTCCAAGCCGTTGATACGGGTTCGATTCCCGTCACCCGCTCCATGAAAAATCGAATCGCTTTTTACGGCTACCGTTCATTTTCGGGTGCGTAACTTGGCAAAAACTTAGAAGAATTTGGGA
>CAYFOI010000039.1:4617-7202 GCA_964344725.1 uncultured Candidatus Peribacteria bacterium | reverse complement strand
AATACAGACGCTCAAGCTTTGTACCACTCGG
The DNA here is from genome assembly GCA_964344725.1 of uncultured Candidatus Peribacteria bacterium. Lineage (GTDB taxonomy): Bacteria > Patescibacteriota > Gracilibacteria > UBA1369 > UBA12470 > CG2-30-44-17. Next base: position 7,171 of record CAYFOI010000039.1, on the reverse strand, counting down.
AGGCACCTACAAAGGTGAATGTGGGCAAGGCGACAACTCGTGGACTCGGCGCAGGCAGCCATCCTGAAATTGGGAAACAGGCTGCTGAAGAAAGTTCCGAGGAAATCAAACAGACCCTCGAAGGCGCAGACATGGTCTTCATTACTTGCGGCCTTGGAGGTGGGACAGGAACTGGTGGCTCTCCAGTTATTGCTGAGATTGCTAAGGATCTTGGAATCCTTACAGTTGCTGTTGTTACTAAGCCGTTTTCTTTCGAGGGACACCGAAGGAAAACTCAAGCCGAAGAAGGTCTTGAGAATCTCAAAAACAAGGTCGACACAATGATCGTTATTCCTAACGACAAGATCTTGTCTCTAATCGACAAAAAGACTCCTCTAACAGAGGCTTTTACAGTTGTTGACGATGTTCTGAGGCAAGGTGTTCAAGGCATTTCTGACCTCATCACCGTACACGGAATGATCAACGTGGACTTTGCGGATGTTAAAGCGATTATGGAGAACGCTGGTAGCGCACTTATGGGTATCGGTTATGGCACTGGTGAAAATCGTGCTGCTGAAGCTGCTCGTGCCGCTGTTGATAGCCCTCTTCTTGAGATGGATATTGCTGGCGCGAAAGGAATTCTCTTCAACATCACAGGTGGAAACGATCTATCTATGTTCGAAGTTGATGAAGCTGCTCGTATCATCACTGAAGCTGCTGATCCTGAAGCTAACATTATCTTCGGTTCAGTTATCAACGACTCTTACACAGGTGAAATCAAAGTTACCGTTGTTGCAACAGGTTTCGATGACCACCGCAAGACCGTCTCTACTTTAAACACAGCATCCGTCTCAACAGACACGTCTGCTGCAATGAAAGAGACCGACAGTGAGTATGATATCCCGGCGTTTATTAGGCAGAAAATGGGAAGTTAGATTTTGATTTATCGCTTCGAGTATGGCATCGCTTCCTGTTTTTCTCGGGCTAACATGTACGCCCTCGAAAAACTATGAGCGCTGCTGATATATTCTCAACAATAATCAAAATCCTGAATAAAATTCTGAGCCCCTTGCGGAAGCGAGGGGCTTTTTGTTGGCTTTTTTTCTTACTATTGGTACTCTTTTGGCGCTTAATTCTTCCTTATGTCCGAGTTTTGTGAAATTTCGCCGCGAGAGCTTGATGAGTTCTCGCAGAAACACCCGAAAGGGAATATTCATCAAACTTCGATGTGGGCGGATTTCCAAGCGCAAGTGCCGAGTAGGGGCAAGGCGTCTATTTATGGGCTTAAGGATGGCGACAAACTACGTGCTGTAGCGGTTTTTGTTAGACAAAGGCTGCCTATGGGGCTTTGTTGGTATTTTGTGCCGAGGGGGCCGCTTTTGGGGGATGATAAGGATTTTAGGGCGCTTATGGATGGGTTTGCGCGACTTGCTAGACAAGGGAAGTGTGTATTTGTGCGAGTTGAGCCTCCTTGTGACGAGTGTTCTTTCCTGGAGAAGTGGGGAAGAAAAGCACATGCGCATTATTTTCCGGGACATACTATTTTTGTTGATTTGAACCAGTCTGAGGAAGATATTTTGAAACAGATGAGACCCAAGGGGAGATATAATATCAAGGTTGCTACGAAACGCGGCGTGAAGATTCGGAAGTCGCGCGACGCCAGTGAGTTTTTTAAGATCTTTCAAGAGACGACGGCAAGGGATGGGTTCCAAGGACATAACCAAGAATATTATCAGGCTATGCTGGATTCTCTGGGTGAGAATGTTGAGCTTTATTTGGCCGAATTGAAAGGCAGCATTATTGCCGGAATAATTGTGACTTTTTATAAAGATACCGCTATTTATTATTTTGGTGCTTCGTCGGATGAGCATCGTAATTCAATGGCTCCTTATTTGCTCCAGTGGGAAGCTATGAGTGATGCGAAACAGCGTGGCTGCAAGACGTATGATTTATTTGGGGTCGCTCCAGAAGGCGATACTAAACATCCTTGGGCTGGGATCACAAAGTTCAAGGAGAAGTTTGGCGGGGAGCGGAAGTCGTATGCGAAAGCACGCGAAAAAGTTTTGAAGCCTTTTTGGTACTGGGTTATGAGGGCGCGGAAGGTTTTTAGCTAGCTTGCTCTTGTTTTTTCTGCCAAAGAGCTATCATCCCTCCCAAGTGTGCTGCGGTCTCGTTTATTGCATTATCGTAGTTCTCTAGGATTTCTCGTCTTATTCCCGTCCTTTCTCTGACCGCTGCGCTGGCACATTTGCTTCGCAATAAAGCTGCGGGGTCTACTGTTCTGTATGCTGCCTCTAGTGATATCCGTTCAAGGCCTCTGAAGTAAGGTGAAATAACTTCCGCATTGACTCTTTCTCTTTCGGCCATAAGTGCCACAATTGCTCTTGTTGCAAATTGATAGATGCTCTCCTGTGGCTGCACTGATAATTGAATACCCAGACTTGCAGCTCCTTGTATTATTCTACCTGTTATGATCTGCGTAGCGCAGGTTAGCGTGTTGTTGTTTGCAATACCTCGCTGTACTAAATCCTCGATGACTGGCCTTGCTGCCTCTGTAGTCCATAGCCCTTCCGGC
>CAYFOI010000039.1:0-4607 GCA_964344725.1 uncultured Candidatus Peribacteria bacterium | reverse complement strand
GTAAAGCTACCGCCCCAGGCATTCGTGGCTGACTATAGTTTGTCATCAAGCTCGCCATATCTCTTGGGCTCTGAGAGTTTATTATGTTTGTAAGTTCAGCCAATTCGCCGCTTTGGAATTCCAATGGGATGCTCGCTTCTCTTGCACATCTTGCCCTGTCTTGTGGCCCCATAGGTAGGTGTCCTGCGTGCCTGTGTTGCGCTTGCTCCTTAGCCACTCTTTGCATAGTGCTTAGATCTTGTATTTGCTCACGCCCTGTATATATGACGGCTGCATCTCCTTTTTTTGGCATAGGAACTTCCCCTAAATAGATTCCTGCCTGTAATTCTAAGCCTTCTGCTGCGCTTCTTCCTGTTTTGTGCAGGAAATACATTGATTGTCCTGGTTGCAGAACTTCAGGGCTGTCTTCTGGTCTTCTTCTTGTCGGTCCGCGTAGTACCATCTTAGGGAAATTACTTGCACAGACCGTGTACTGTACAAGGTTTTTGAGTTTTGGCAAATATTCGCGCCTTTGGGGGGCGGGTTTTGTGGTGTTGTCTTGATAGTTTTGCCTGGGGTTTTAATCGTTTTTAAATCTCGATTGTATCGTCTTGTTTTTTCTCGTAAACCCCTGTTGCCTTATCTGTAAACAGGACCCCGTCGAGGTGGTCGATTTCGTGTTGTACTATGCGGGCATTTATGTCTTCTAGCTTGAGTGTTTGTTGTTGGTTTTTGGGGCTTATGAAAGTGACCACAATCTCTGTTGCTCTGGTTACTTGCCCCCACTGTCCTGGAAGGCTTAGGCATCCTTCTTCTCCTTCTTCTTTTGTTTCTGAGAAATGCGTTATCTCTGGATTTATCATTGCGACGATTATCTCGTTTTTTTCTCCGGGGCTAAGGCGAGTTAAGACTAGTCTGATGTTTTGCCCGATTTGAGGTGCTGCAAGACCAACTCCGTTTTCTGCCATCATTGATTTTGTCATTTCTTTGGCTAGTTTTTTGACCGAGGAGTCAATTTTTGTAACGGGGATGGATTTTTTGCGGAGAGTTTCGTTTTTTTCTCCTGTCAGAATTTCGAGCATGTTAGTCTGTGGATCTTAAGGATGCTTCGATGAGATCGTCTAGGTCACCATCGAGGACTTTGTCGATTTGGTTGGTTTCGTATTCTGTGCGGTGATCTTTTACCATTTGGTATGGGTGCAAAACGTAAGAGCGGATTTGGTTCCCCCATGAGTGCTGGGCGTGTTCGCCTTTGACGTGTTCAATTGTTTCTAATTTGTGTTTTTCTTGAAGTGCTACGAGTTTTGATTTTAGGCTTTTGAGCGCTTGGGTTTTGTTTTGAAGCTGTGATCGCTCGTTTTGGCACTGGACAACTATGCCGGTTGGGTTGTGAGTTATGCGGACAGCTGAATCCGTTGTATTTACTGACTGGCCACCGTGGCCACTGGACCTGAATGTTTCGATTTTCAAATCGTCTTCTTTTATTTCGACTTCATGGTCCTCGATTTCTGGGGTTACTTCCACAAGAGCGAAGGATGTTTCGCGAGTTCCACCAGAGTTGAATGGGCTGATTCGGACTAGCCTATGAACACCGTGTTCTTCTTTTAAAAATCCATATGCGAACGGCCCGCTAACTATTATCTCTGCGCTTTTGATCCCCGCTTCGTCTCCGGTTGTTTTTTCGACAACTTCTGTCTTCCATTCTTTGCTTTCGGTATATCTAAGGTACATACGGAGCAGCATTTCTGCCCAGTCTTGGGCGTCGGTCCCTCCTGTTCCTGCATGAATCGAGATAATTGCTCGGCTTTTGTCGTATTTGCCGTTTAGGTAAAGTTGTATCGAGAGTTTGTCGAGTTTTTCTTGTGCTTCTTGTGCTGATTTCTGGAGCTCTTTGAAAGCTTCTGGGTCTTTTGCTGGGTCCATCATTTCGGTTAGCTCTTCTGATTCTTGAACTTCTTTTTCGAATTCGTTCCATTCATCGAGTGTTTTGCGAATATGCCCTGCTTCTTCTGAGATTTTGCGTGCATGTTCTTGATCATCCCAAAAAGATTCTGTGCTCATTTCGAGGTCGTGCTGCTTGAGTTCTTCTTCGAGTTTTGGGAAATTGAGAAACTCCTTTGCGGATTTAATCTCCTTAAGGATGTGTAGCAGTTTTGTTTTCGTTTCTTGCATGATGTTTAGCTTGTAGCTTGTAGGTTATGGTGCCGCATCATAATAGTCCGGCCGGGGCGTAAGGTGCAACTTAATTTGTGTCTTCGTCTCCAAGCTCTTTGAACCCTTGCGGGTGACTGGCACCATGTCTCGCCATCATTTGGACTAGCATTGTTGGCATTTCTGTTTCTTGGCTAAACAGTGCCGTCCCGTCATCCCAAAACACTACTGATCCGTGTCCGTATGCCATCCTGTCTGCGCTTAGGCTGAATACATCTACGGCCATTAGCACTCCGGGCATGTGCCCACATGCCTTGCTATCTACTAGTACGACTTTGCTGTCTGCCGGAAGTGTATCGAGCCTTAGTGCGGCGAGAGCTTGCGGTTCTGTTTGGCAGAACGGCCTCAGTTGTGCGATAGCTTGAGCAGGAGTCATTAGCGTATTGATTGATACGCGTCTTTCTTCAAGGCTTCCTGGGTATTGTCGTTGTCTCATTAGTTTGGGGTTTTAGGGTTCATGATAATGAGTATCTTCCTCCTCGTCAACGGGCCTGGTATACTGCTGCCTGCATGAAGAAACTTCTTATAAAATTTTTTCTGAAGCTCAACGCGAGGTTCAAGCAACTGCCTCATCCTTTTAATAAAGAGGGGGGTGGTACGAATCTGAATTATGCGCCGTACGAGTTTGAGACTGCATCGAGTCTTTTCAAGAGATATAACCGTTTTGGAGATTTTTTTGAGAAAGTTAAGGGAAAGAAGGTGGCTGATTTTGCTTGTGGCGGAGGAGGGAAAACTATTTTTCTAGCGATGAATGGGCCTGCGGAGGTGCATGGGATTGATATTAACGAGGAGTTTATTGGGCAAGCCAAGGCTATGGCTGAGGAGAAGGGCGTTGCGGATAAGTGCAAGTTCTCTGTTGAAGACGCAACTGATAGCAGCCTGCCTGGTGATTATTTCGATTTTGTGATTTTGAACGATGCGATTGAGCATATTCCGGATACGGCGAAAACCCTCCGAGAAGCGCTGCGGATTCTGAAGCCTGGCGGCGAGATTTATATTAATTTTGAGGGGTATTATTTCGCTTATGGGCACCATCTTTGGGACACGTTGATGATTCCTTGGCTGCATCTTTTTACTACGGAGAAGTTTCGTATCGCTCTCTACAAAGAGTCTGTGAAAAAATACGAGAACGGTCCTCAAAGAATTGATTTCCGTATTTCGAAAGACGCGAAGGGGCGTGAGCGTATTTCGTATTTGAATTGGATCACTATCAGGAAGTTCACGAGAACAATCAAGAATCTCGAACGGTCTGGAGAACTCACGATTAAGCATCTCCAGCATTCGACTTTCAACAAGAAGCTTTTTAAGTTACTGATTAAGATTCCAGTCGTTAAGGAGATGTTTTTGTCGACTGTATATTGTGTGCTCAAGAAGCCTGCGCTATAGTTGCTCCGCTAAAAATCACTTCTTTTTATGTCTGTTGCTAGAAAAGTTTTGGGGAATACTGTGGTCCAGGTTGCGGGGCGGCTGTTTATGGCTTTTTTGAGTGTTTTTATCGTAAAGCTTATTACGAATTATCTCGGCGTGGAGGGGTATGGAAAGTATGCGGCGGTTTATGAGTTTTTGGCTTTTTTTGGGATAGCTGCTGACCTCGGGCTGTTTACAATTGGTGTTCGAGAAATGGCAAAGGAGGATTCGCAGAAGGGTAGAGAGCATGTGCTTTCGAATATTATTACGCTTCGGATGATGTTGTGTACCGTTGTGATGACTGTTGCGATAGTAGCGGCCTATTTTATTCCGCAATATAACGAGATTCATCTTGGGATTGTGATAGCCTCGGTGGCTGTTTTCTTATCTATTATCCAAAGCGCTCTTGCGAGTTTGCTTCAGCTTAACCTGAAGATGCAGTATGCGGCGTTGGCTCAGGTTCTCGGGAAGGTTGTTGCTCTTTCTTACATGGTTTATGTTGCGTTCTATGGATTCAAAGGGGACACAGGAACTGGGTTCTATCATCTGATTGCAGCGGGTGTTGTTGGGAATATTATGCTTGTTTTTGTTACTTATTTGGCTGCGAGGAATTATGGGACTATTCGGCTCGGACGTGACTGGAAATATATTCGTCATGTCTTTGTGAGGTGTTTGCCTTACGGGCTTGCCCTTGTTCTTAATATGGTTTATTTCCGGATTGGATCGATCATGCTTCTGCTTATGCAGGGGGCGACTGAGGTTGGTCTTTATAGCGTGCCGATGAGGATTTTGGAGATTCTTTCGCTTGTGCCGGTGTTCTTTATGAATAGCGTTTTGCCGGTTTTGACGCGGCATATTAAGGAGGCGACTACTCGGGTTAAAGATATTTTGAAATACAGCTTCGACTTCCTGTTTATGGCGGCGGTGCCGATGGTTGTCGGAGCTTTTGTTTTGGCTTATCCGATTATCTTTGTGATTTCGTCTGAGGAGTTTTTGAGTCGAGTTGACGA
>CAYFOI010000038.1:0-7694 GCA_964344725.1 uncultured Candidatus Peribacteria bacterium | reverse complement strand
CTGCTTATCAGCAGCAGCAGATTAGGGCGCAGCTTTCTGTTTCTTTGATTGGGGTTTTGTCGCAAGTTCTTGTGCCGAAGAAAGAGGGTGGCGGTCGTATTGCGGCTAGTGAGCTTATGGTTGTGAATGATGCTGTGAAGAATTGCATTAAAGAAGGTGAGACTCATCAGATCTATTCGATGATTCAAATAGGTCGTGAGGAAGGCATGCAAACTCTTGACGCTTCGTTGGCAGCTCTTGTGAAGTCTGGGCTTATTGAGCCTGAGGCGGCGGTTTCTAAGGCGAGGGATATTGAGCAGTTTAAATCTTTGATTAGTCAGTAGGAAATAGTCAGTAGTCAGTAGAGAGTAGTCAGTAGAAATGGAGCGCTTCGCGCAAGATATATAAGAAATACCCAATACTAAATACTAACAAATATGGCGGAACTCAAAGAAATTTTGGACTCTATGAAAGACTCGCTTGATGAGGTCGATTTCAAGTCTGGTGATGTCATTTTTAAAGATGGAGACGAGAGTCGTGATATGTATTTTATCGTTAGTGGGAAGGTCCAGATAGTTAAATCTATATCTGGTGGAGGGAACAAGATTCTTGCTGTTTTGCAGGATGAAGATATTTTTGGAGAAGGTGCGTTGCTTACTGACAAGCCTCGTGGGGCTTCGGCGCAGGCTCTTTCAGAGGCTAAGACTTATAAGCTTTCGTATGATTCTTTTGAGAAGCTTCTTTCTGAAGATCCTGCCAAAGTTGCGGGAATGCTTATGGAGATTATTGAGATTACTAATAATAGGTTGCAGTATGTGAATTCGGAGCTTGTGACTTTGTACGATGTGACGAGGATTTTGAGCGATAGTCCTGATGATTTGGGGATGGTGGCTCATGAAATTATTGAGAAGTTTATCGAGGTTTCTGCTGCGGAAGAAGGTGCGATTTTTCTTCATAATATGGCGACTGAAAATGAGGATATGTTAGCTACGTCTGATGATAGTAATGCGGATTTTGTAACGCAAGTTATGGGGTCTGTAACTGACAAGGCTAAGGGGTTTATGCAAGATCCTAGTGTCCGTTTCGATGATAGTGATGAATTCTCTTTATGGCTTCCGATTAGGAGTTTGGAAGGGAAGTATCTTGGTGTGGTGGTGCTTCATAATCAGGAAGATGGTTTTGAAGGAAAAGATCTTAAGCTTGCTTTGGCTATTACTGAGCAGCTGGGGACTGTTGTAGAGAGACATTACTCGAAGGAGAGTGATAAGGAGAGGGTGAGGCTTAAGCAGCAGATTGTTTCGGGATTATAATTTTATTTAGCTTGTAGCTGGTAGTTTGTAGCTTGTAGTTGAGTTTTGGTGTGTGTTAAAATCTTTTTAGTTTAAAAACAAAAATATGGACGACATAAAAATTCCAGAAGAAGAGCTCGAAGATGATGACGTAGAAGAGCAGCCGGAGGTTGATGATCTTGATATGGAAGATGATCTTCCTGGTTTGGACGAGGAGCTCGAGCAGGATGTTGTTTCGGAGGATGAGCCTGCGAGCAGGGTTAAGATTACTTTTGGTAGGTTTGTGAAGTTGGTGGCGAATCATAGTTTCCTCGATATTGTTGAGAGGAATGCGGATCAGGAGATTATTATTAGTACGAATCTGCTGACCGATCTCGCGAATGCTCATGATGGGCAAAATGAGAGGAAGCTGCCGATCGTTTTTATTCTGGGGATTGTGATTGGTGTTGCGGTTACTTACTTCTTGCTTGCTAGGTAAAGTGTTGTTATTATTGGCGACCTTAAGTTTGTTCTATGTGTGAGTATGCAGAGGTTGTTGATGATTTTTTTGAACGGAACGTTTCAGTTCCTGCCAAAGAGCATAGGTTGGTTAGGAGTGATGGGTCTCATGTTTGGGTTACTCGTCAGGAGCTTGAAAGATGGTTGGATCCTTTGTTAAGGCCTGAAGAACCTTCGGATGTTATTGCGGTAGAGATGTATGTTTGAGATTGCAGCTTTTATGCTTTTTTGATAACCTGCTCCCAGATATAAATAAAATTTTATGAAACTCAAACACAAACGAGTCATGCTCAAAGTATCCGGAGAGGTACTGGCAGATAAGTCCGGGCATGGTATCGATTTTTCTGCTGTTGAGGCTTTGGCGAATCGCATCAAGGATCTCAATAAGCTTGGATGTGAAATTGCATTAGTCGTAGGTGGTGGAAATTTCTGGCGTTATCGAGATAATGCGAAGAAAGCTATTGAACGTCAGGATTCAGATACTATTGGTATGCTTGCTACGGTGATGAATGGGATTGTTGTTTATAATGCTCTCAAGAAGATTGATGTGACTCCTCGTATTATGAGTGGTGTCGCTTATGATGTTGTTGAGAAGTTTGATTCGAAATTTGCTCGTGGGCATCTTAGGAAGGGAAGAGTTGTAATCTGTGCAGGTGGTACAGGGCGTCCGTTCTTTACTACTGATACAGCGGCTGCTCTCAGAGCTCTTCAGCTTGATTGTGACGTGTATTTAAAAGCAACTAAGGTTGATGGTGTTTACGATAAGGATCCTAAGAAATCTAAGAATGCTAAGAAGTTCGATAGTTTGAGCTTTGGAGAAGCGCTTGAAAAAGATTTGAAAGTTATGGATTTAACTGCAATCTCTCTTTGCAAAGATAATGACCTTCCGGTGATAGTTCTCGATTATTGGAAGAAGGGGAATCTTGAAAAAGCTGTTAATGGGAAGAAAATAGGGACGCTTATTTCCTAGAATTCTAGAACTCTTAAAATTTAAAATTCTTTAATCCAAATAAAAATGCCAACACAACAATATATCGATCAGGCTCGTCAGGAGTTCGAGAAGGCTGTTGCTCATTTGAGTGATGAATACGCGAAGCTTCAAGTTGGGCGTGCGAATCCAGCTATGGTTGAGGGACTACTTATTGATGTTTATGGAAGTGGTCAGCCAATGAAATCTGTAGCGACTATTACGGTTCCGGATCCGAAGACTTTGCAGATTCAGCCATGGGATAAGGCGAATATTGCTCCGATTGAAAAAGCTATTCGTGAATCTGATCTTGGGCTTAATCCTGTGAACAATGGTCATGCTGTGATGCTTAATATTCCACCTTTAACTGAGGAGAGACGTCGTGATCTTGCAAAGGTTGTTAAGAAGCTTTCAGAAGAGGCTAAGGTTAGCATCCGAAATTCTCGCCAAACAGCTCACACTCGTTTTAAGGAGCTTGAAAGTGCGAGTGATATTACTGAAGATGACAAGTATGGTGCTGAGAAGAAGCTTCAAGAGGTTGTTGATGAGTACAACAAGAAGGTTGATGAAGCGGAGAAGGCGAAAGAAGAGAGTGTTATGACGGTTTGAATATTTGTTAACTGCTTCTCAAATGGTTTCGCTTACTTATTTTGCAATGGGGTTTTGCTTCATTTTCTACGAAATAACTTTGTGTTATTTCTTGAAAATGCTTGTTCGCTACGGCTCCGCTAAGGTGGAGCCTTCGCTGCCAAACGCAAAACTCGCTACTACCCTCGCTCTAGCATGTACGAGCTCAAAAATATGTAGCGCTGCAGATATTTGTTTCGCAGCTAACAAATATTTTCATGCTTGATTTTTAAAATTAATTTATATGCAAATACTTATTTCTGTCCTTGCGTTTCTAATAATATTTTCTCTACTTATATTCGTTCATGAGCTTGGGCATTTTACGGCTGCGAAAAGGGGAGGGATTGAGGTACAGGAGTTTGGGTTTGGGATGCCGCCACGGATTTGGGGAAAGAAAGTTGGTGAGACAATTTATTCGATTAATTGGATACCTTTTGGTGGTTTTGTGAAAATGCTTGGAGAGGATCCGACAGATCCGAAAGCTAAGAAGAGCAAGAAAAGCTTCTCAAATAGGCCGCTTAGAACGCGTATGGCTGTTGCTATTGCTGGGGTAGTGATGAATTTGCTTTTGGCTTTTTTCTGTTTGACGGTTGGTTTTTGGATTGGGATTGAGCCGCTTATTGTGACGAGTGAGGATTTTATGGATGCTATTCGGGATGGGCAGGTGCTTATTGGGCAAGAAAAATTGGATGAAAAGGATGAGACTGAAGGTCTAGGCTGGGTGGTTGCTTTGCCTAGGGTAGCGGTTTATGAGGTTGATGAAGGATCTATTGGTGATGAGATTGGGTTTCAGAAGGGAGATGTGATTTTGAAGGTAAATGATGAGGAAGTTTTTGAGTTATCTGATTACGAGAGATTATCGGCTTATGGTGTAGATCAGTATGAAGTGTGGAGAAATGAGGAGGTTATTAGGCTGGATGGAGAGTTTGATTATGCGCAAAGTGCTGTAATTAGTTATGTTATTGAAGGTTCTTCTGCGGAAGAGGCTGGTTTGCAGATAGGGGATTTGGTTTTGGAGCTGCAAGGGGAGGAGATTTATTATGCGAATGATGTTCTTGAGATGACTTCTAGCTCTGACGAAGATGTGCTCGAGTATGTTGTTGAAAGAGATGGAGAGATTATTGAGTATGATATTCCTAGAGGTGAGGATGGGTATGTTGGTATTTATGTGGGAGATATTGATTATGGTGATGATTTTGGTTTGGCGCTTTATGATACTAGTTTGAATGCGGTTGTTTATTCTATTGAACCTGTTCGATATGGGCTTGTTCAGGCTCCGGTTGAGGCTGGGAGGGAGATGGTCCGTCTTTCTGTTTTAACTGGTGGGATGATAAAGGACCTTGCTTTTGATCTTGTGAGTAGCGGGGAAGTACCTGAGGGTGTTGCTGGACCTGTTGGTATTGCTCAAATGACTCATGTCTTTGTGCAGGAGGGGTTTGCGTCGACGATTCGGTTTATTGCGCTTCTTAGTTTGAGTTTGGCGGTGTTCAATATAATTCCGTTTCCTGCGCTTGATGGTGGACGTCTTGCGTTCCTGCTTTACGAAGCTGCTACCGGTCGTAAGCCAAATCCGCGTTTTGAGACTGCTCTGCATGGGCTTGGGTTCATGCTGCTTATGCTTTTGTTGCTTTTTGTGACTTTTCAAGATGTGGCGAGGTTGTTTAACTGATTTATTTTATGATTAGAAAAAACAGAATTCCTTTGTATATCCTATTGGGAGTTCTCTTGGTTTTTGGTTTGATTTGGGTTACTGGTTTTTCGCTAGGGGATTATATTAGTTGTGTCCAGGATTATGGTACGTCTTTCCCGTGTCAGGATCTCTATGATTTGTATTTGTATCTCATACTTATAGGGCTCGCGGTTGTTGCGATTCTGTGGATTTTGATTCGTTTGGTTATTGGCTTTGCAAGGCGCGAATTTCAGTAGGCTTCTTTGCGGTGTTTGATGGCTTTATTGGTCCAGGCGAGTTTGTATGGTGTTATAATCCAAGTTTCTTACGAACTTCTTCAGTGCTATACACCTCGCCTTTTTTGGCTTGTTTGCGAGCTTCGGCAATGTCGTCTGCGAACTTCTCGAGGATTAGTTCATCTTCGTCTATTGGATTGACCTCGAATATAGGTTCGGAGTGATACATGACTATGTATCTGATGTTGTTTTTTCGAGCATCTTTCCATAGGGAAGTGATGTTTTGTCGAAACTTTTTGATGCCTATTATTTTGGTTGTCATGCTTCGAGAAGTTACAACTAAAGTGTACACTTTTTTGAAGGAGATGTAAAGCAAAGATCACTATGACTCATAGCATATCGATATTAAAAAAATGTGAAATTTGCCTAGCTTCAAAACATTGCTAGAAATAATCAACTTTTTTTTTGTGGCTGAGGCGTTACAATAGACAGCCCTACCCCTTGTTTTAGTTGGCCATGACTGATGCCTCCTATAAAGATTTGTGGACTGAAATTTTGAAACGACTGAAGTCTAAGGTTAAAAAGGCTCATTTCGTTACTTGGTTTCAGGATACTGCTGTGATGGAAGTCAAGGACGGTTTGATGATTGTTGGGGTGCCTAATGTTTATGCTCGTGATTGGCTTTCAAATAAGCTTAATGGGCATTTGATGGAAACTGTCAATGAAGTTGACGAGACTGTTTCCGAGATTACTTTTGAAGTTCATCCGAATCTTGGGCTCTCTGATGATACTCGTGGAGTTGATATTCAAACTTTGCTTGATAAAGCTCCTCGTAAGGTTCGTGGTAAACAAGAGGTTCGTCTTGCTGAGGGTGTTGTTAGCAAATGCTTGAGTCCGAAGCACACTTTGCAGAATTTTGTGGTTGGGCAGGATAATAGGCTTGCTCATGCTGCTTGTATGGCGGTAGCGGCGAATCCTGGTGGTGCTTACAACCCTTTGTTTATTTATGGAGGGGTTGGTCTTGGTAAAACTCATCTTTTGCAGGCGACGGGGAATGAAATTTTGAAGAATCATCCTGATAAAGTTGTTGTTTATGTGACTTCGGAGAGGTTTACTAACGAGATTATCGAGGCGATTGGGAAGAGGAGTGCACGGTCTTTTAAGCAGAGGTATAGGAATGTTGATTGTTTGATTATTGATGATATTCAGTTTTTGGCTAATAAGGAAATGACGCAGGTCGAGTTTTTCCATACTTTTAACGAGCTTTATGATAATAGAAAACAGATCATAATCAGTTCGGATAAGCCGCCTAAGGAACTCAAAGGTCTTGAGGCTAGGCTTACTAGTCGTTTTGAAATGGGGATGATTGTTGATGTTCAGTTCCCAGATTTTGAGACTCGATTGGCTATTTTGAATGCTAAATGTCGTGAACATCAAGCTCTTATTGCTCCTGATGTGCTTGAATTTATTGCTCACAATGTTCGCAGTAGTGTTCGTGAGCTTGAAGGGGTGCTTTTGCAGGCGATTGCACAGGCTCAGCTTGAGAATTCGACACCTACTATACGAAGTGTTGCTAGGATTGTTAAGAAGCTTAATAAGTACGATGCTCTTGCTGGTTATGATGAAGTTGGTGATGATAGGGCGGTTGCTCGCAGTCCAGAAGATGTTCTCGATATAGTTTCTCAATATTACAAATTATCTCACGATCAGATTCTCGGTTCAGATCGTCACAAAGGCATAATGCGTCCTCGTCAGATTGCCATGTATTTGATTCGTCAGGAGCTAAAGCATTCTTATGAGGAAATTGGTAACTTTTTCTCTGGACGTAATCATACGACTGTGATGCATGCTGTTTCCAAGATAGTGAAAATGCTTCGTAAAGATTCGATGCTGCTTAGGGATGTGAATGCGCTTAAGGTGGAGATGGGAATGTGACGGTTTTTGGTCGATATGCTCTTTCACTTACGTGCAGTACGTTCTTTCGCATATCGCCAAAAACCTTTTAAATTTCGAGCTAGCATGTACGCTCTCAAAAGACTAGGAGCACTGCTGATACTCTTTCGCAATTAAATAAAACTTTCTATGTTCTTAAAAAAAACAGAGCTGCACACACTCTGTTTTTAAAATTTGATCTAAACGAGAAAATTATCGATCTTCTCTTGGTTTAGCTTCGTTTACAACGATGTTGCGGCCCATGAAGTCTTTTTCATGTAGAGCCTCGATAGCTTTGTCAGCGTCTTCTTCATTGACGAATGTGACAAAACCGAATCCTTTGGAACGTCCAGAGAACTTGTCTTTGATGATGATAGCTTCTTCAACCTCACCGAATTCAGCGAAAAGTTGCTTAAGATCGTCATCAGACGCGTCCCATGAGATGTTTCCGACAAATAGTTTCTTTGCCATTTTGTGTGGGAACTAGAAAATAAAAA
>CAYFOI010000037.1:0-7787 GCA_964344725.1 uncultured Candidatus Peribacteria bacterium | reverse complement strand
GTCTCGCCATTCTCCAGATAATCCTGCCAAGCTGCCTCAACACTCTCAACGAACTCCTTTTTGAGAATAGGCTTAAAAGTCACACCCTCATCGCTCACAATGACGAGAAAATGATCGGTGCCAACCTCATCCCTCCACTTTTTAGGAAGAGTTACCTGCCCTCTCTGAGTACATTTTACAACTTTCATTTTTTGGAAAAATAAGAATTTCATACTTTCTTATTTTATTATAGCAAAACTAAACCTGTTTTACCACACCGACCTTAAATTTTTGTGAAAAATCCATATACTACACACTACGTACTACGGATTACTAACTACCCCCCCCATGAAAAAAGGACTAATACTCGCATTCAGCCCATTCGTACTAATCGTACTCACCTTCTCCATGTTTGGAGTGGTAAACAACATAGGCCTCGAAGGACAAACCTTAACCATAGCAAATTTCACCCTCTACTTAATAGGATTCATCGGAACACTGGGCTTCTTCACAGCAAGTCCCATCGGAATCTATCTTGTCGTCCGCGAACTCATCAAAAAAGACAACGAGCGCATCGAGAAGATGCAATAACCTTACTACACTCCAAAAAGATTTTTGTTATTGCCGAAAGAGCATCAGCAACGCCTCTTACTCTTCGAAGGCGTACATGCTAGCCCAGCCGCGAAAAAGGCAATAAACAAAAATCTACTTATCTGGCGGAACATTATAATAACTCAACAAGAAATCTGCGATATCCTTGAACACCGGCCCGGCCGTATTCGCACCCCATTCATCAGTTTTTGGATAATCGAATTTCACCAAAATCACAAACTGCGGATCATCAATCGGCCCATACCCAACAAAAGAAGTAATCGTAGTACCACGACCTTCAAGAGCTTTTCCCCATTTATATGTTTGAGCAGTACCAGACTTGCCGGCGAGATAATGGCTATCCAGCTCAGCAGTTGAAATCCCCTGCTCAATAACCGCAGTAAGCATCGCCGTCATCATGTCAGCAGTCTCTTTTGTGACAGCCTGACGAATAATTTCAGGCTCATATTCGGTAATCGAACCATCAGCATATTCAAGACTTTCCACTATATAAGGCTGCATCAGCACACCGTCGTTAGCAATAGCAGCAATAGCCGTAACCATTTGAAGCGGGGTAACCGAAATACCCTGGCCAAACGCATGAGTCACAAGCTCCGAATCCGCCCAATCTTCATAATATTCAACATATCCCGACTCTTCGCCATCAAGCTGAATATCTGTCCTTTGATCAAAACCAAAAGTCTGAATATAGCTATAAAAAAGACTTCTTCCTAGAAGCTCTGCAACATAAGCCATACCAATATTACAAGAATTGATAAGGACCTCTGTCATAGTCTCAACTCCATGGTACTCATCATTAAAAGTATGAATTTCGTACTCATCAACCTGAATAGGCCCAGTACAATTATGCGTATCATGTGGACTTGTTTCCCCAGCATTTATCGCAGATGCCATCGCTATAGGCTTGAAAATCGACCCCGGCTCATAAATCGCCTGTATCGTCTTGTTCTTATAAACCTCCGGCCCATACAAATTCTCATAAGAATACCACTGGTCCGGATCATCCTCATCCGGGAAAATACGAATCCTCTCATCAGGATCTATTTGAGTATAAAGCCAATAAACTGGATCCTCCTCGTCACCCATGTTGTATAAGTATTCCTGATCCTCTTCGGTAATTTCAATATCAACCAAATCATAAACATCTCCATAGGAGTTAGGATCAAAAGTAGGATAATTAGCCATCGCAATAATAGCTCCAGTCTCCGGATCCATGACAATAGCTTGCCCACTTTCAGCCTGATATTCATCAACAGCCGCACTAAGCAATTTTTCTACCTCCAGCTGCACGGTTCGATCCAAAGTAAGCATAATATTCGCACCATCTTCAGCCGGCTCAATCACACTATCCCCCACCGTAATCTGCTGCCCAACACCATCAATTTGAGAAGTAAAATAACCTTTTTTACCCGTTAAAGAAGTATTGAAAAATCCTTCAATCCCATACTGCCCAATCCCCGCCGTATTTGTATAACCAAGAACCTGCGCCGCAAGCTCCCCTTCCGGATAATAACGATAATATTCCTCGAGCATATCGATACCGAAGAAATCTCCATTCTCATCATTATCCATAATTGTATCAATTTGTGCCGAAATCTCCGGATCAAGCTTGCGCTCAATTACAGTATATCTATTGGTCCCCTCGAGAGTACTTTCCAAAGTATCCGCATCAACCTGAAAAACCTCAGCAAGAAGCTCCGCCGTCTTCCCCTTGTTACTTATCTCCGACGGAAAAGCATAAACATCCCCGTGTTCAGTCACCATCACCCCAGTCAAATCAAGCTCAGTCAAGGCATAATGCGTCTCCTGATCAACCCCCTCAGCAAGCAGAATCTGTGAACGAGTTTTCTCCCCCAGTTGCTCCTCCAGCCGATCCTGAAAATCATCAAAAAGCTCTTCATCATCCTTATAAGAAATCTCGCTTAGCACCTCTTCGCGCTCCTCTTCATCTTCAATTTCATAAGCCAATTCGAGCTCCTCTTCAACTCGCTGTTCATCCATCTCCTTCTCCTGTTCCAGATCAAAAATTATAGGAGCGAGCGTCTCCGCCACAAGCTCAGGATCATCAATCAAATACGGATCCGCATACAAAAGATTAAGAGTGGTATTTGTCGCAAGTTTAAAAACTTCACCGGAATTATAGTCGGTTATAAGAACCTCGCCTCGCCTCGCTGGAAGCTCGGTATACCCTTGATGTTCTGTCTGAGCAATTTCCTTGTAATAACTATGCGAAATAATCTGAAGCTGAAAAAGCCGCAAACCAATCACTCCTGTTATAAAGAAAAGAATCCCGATAATAATTGTGAGCCTGTTTGGACGCTTACGCACTTTTGTTTTGTTTAAGGGGACCTTATTCTATAAGAACACCACTTCAGGTCAATAGCACTTGGCCTCGCTTGATCTCGAACTTTCCACTTTGCAGGAGACATATGCTCATTAGCAATATATCCCAAATGAGCCAGTTGATGATGCCCCTCGCAAAGAGGCACTAACTTATCAGGATCGTGTTCATGACTCTTAGCAAACCTGTCAACATGATGCAGGACTTCTGCTTTGCGATTGCAGCAAGCGCATTTGCCACTAGTTTGATCGAGAACATGTTTCTTGATTTTAGAAGGGACATACCTCGACTCTGTCTGAACTTTCGGAGGCTTCTCTTTATTAATTAATTCGCTCATAAATTCATCCCAACTTTTATCGCCTTTCATTTTTTCAAGTTTGGCAGCAATCTCGGGATCAAGATCCATAACGACCCTAACAGGTTTCCCTGGGGAAAGATTAGACTCTTTTCGACACTCTTTCGCATAAGCCTCAAGTGCATTTTTACTCATTGATGCTGCTTTGTCCGCCCAAAAACTCGCAGTCTCTTTTGTAGCTAGATTGGCAACAGGAACAACCGAATTAACACCCTTGTCTTCTACAACCTTCCTAAGCTCAGGCTTGTTTTCAATTTTCTTCATCACCCAAAGAGCCTTGTCCACAGACGACCTACTCATACCCGCCAATTTAGCCGCATATTCGTATATACTTGAATATCTTTTCTCCTTCCAAATCTGTTTACGATTAATTTCAGGCAAAAGTAGTTCACACTTACGCCGCCATTTCAGAACTTGCGAGCCATACATCACGAATTTTTTATGCAGATCCATTTTTCATGCCTAAAGTATTAATTATATAGCATAAAAGCTCTTCGATTAACAGATCAAAACAACAATTTCGACTGGACAATTCGTATGGTGAGTGCCTGCTCACCTTTCGCCTTCCTTCGAGACCATTCCTGAGAATACCGCCTGTTGCCACGCAAGGGGATCCGCGGTATAATTAGCAGATAACAAAACCCAAAAAACTCATGAGCCTGCAAAGATTCGCCATGAATGCTGAGAATTGGCGAGAAGACAACCAGGACAAGCGCCGAGGGAAAAGACTAGACGCCCTAGCTGGACGCATTGATGAAATGGAACACGAAGAAGACGATCGTAAACGCGAAAAACAACACAAAAGACTCGAAAGAATGAAGCTTCGCGAGGCCACAGAACGTGCTTTTGACGGACTTCGGACCCTCAGACCAAAAATATCAGACTACGAAGAAAGTATTTTCAAAAAATATATGTTCGGAGATCTCCCGCGAGAAAAACAGATCGAATCATATCAAAAATTCGCAGACCTGGCTCTAGATTATCCTGGCCCACTAATAGGAGAGGGTTGGGACGATTTGCAAGACCATCTCTTTGGGGAAGGCACTCCGGAAGCAGCGATGTCCATCATGAAGCACAACTTAAGAGTTATAGAACGAGTAAAAAAACTCGGAGCTCCATCAGAAACATACGAAGATGTTGAGCGATGCGCACGTTTTTTCAAATGGATGAACTTATACGAAACCGGCTACAACCAATATTTGACTTACAACGTCGTATTCGACCCACCATCATGGGCCAAACGAGGACAATACAACACTAGCGTTTCATGGAACCCACACGACACAGCCGAAGACGGTCCTGCAGTTGCAGATTTAGAGGAACCAAGCCCTTGATATCCTTTTGGAAAAATGTTATAATTACAAGATAAAAAATAAAAATCAAAACTATGACCACACTTACATCACAAGATCTAGCAGATCTAAAAGCTTACGCTCAAAAACTCGTAAGAACAAACCTCTTCTTAACTAGCGACGAGCGAAAGCTATGGTTCAACTTAGTTCCCAAAATGAACGAGGACGATTTAAAAGATCTCATCAAAGCTTTTGAAGAGAATCAAGAAGACCTCAAAAAAACCCTAATGGAGAATTTCAAAAACGACCCAGAAGGAGAACTAATTGAGAAAATAAAACAGTACAAAAAAGACTCAGTCAAAAAGATGGCAAAAGACGTCCAGGCAAACGAGGCAGAAAAAGCGGAAGAGAACCTAGATTCAGAATTAAATAATCTTTAATTTATAACTTTTCATAATCATGGGTAATACAGGACCAGACCAAGGACCAAATTTTGCGGATATACTCGCAAGAAAAGAAGCCGCTCAACAAAACCTAGACGCACTAGATGGAGAAAAAACTGCAGAAGACCAAAAAGATGGCGAAGAAGGATTAATGATAATAAAAGATGGCGAAGAATACACAGATATATTCATAGGTGAAGTAAAAACAGTGCTAAATTTCTTTAAAGCAGCTGAATATGACGTAGATGATATGGACAACGAATATCAATACTTAGAAGACATGGTGAAATTATTGGAAGACGCTGTACAAGACGGTTTGCCAGAATTAGAAAGACACTCTCGCACCTTGCACAGACACCTAGAACCAATTCTAGCAAGAATCCGAGCAGCAGAAGCTGCTGCCGGGGGTCAAGGTGAAGGAGGTCAAGCCCCTGAAGGAACACCAGGTGGCGACGCAGGACTAGCTGGCGGACCTGGAGAACAAACTCCAGGCACACCAGAAGAACTCGGCCCACCACCAGCAGATGCACCAGAAAAACCAACTCTAGGAAGCACAATAATAGAGCTAAAGCGCGCAGACAAGCCAGCAGACATAATCAGAGACGTATTCGGAGTAGATTGGGAAACAGACCCTAACAAGGCTTTCATCCTAATAAGTAGGCTTACCACCCTCAGGGGACCAGATGCAAACCCAGACGGGATCAAGAAAGGCGGCGAAAAAGTTGACGTACAACCAATTATAGACGCATGGGACCGAATAGATTGGACCGCCGATGGACTAGGCTGGTATCTAGAACACAGTACTGACGATCGCAAAGATTATTGGGTAACATCACTTCGCGAGACATCCGCAGAAAAAGAAGAAACCATAGTAACAGGCGTAGACCCTACTACCGCAGAACGTCAGCCACAACCCGGGACTGAGCCTGGACCTGGGGCTGGACCTGGGCCTGGTGTTGAAATACGTGGAACTGCCGAATTCAGTGATAACACCGCAATAGACCACGTATACACAGAAACCGAAGCTGGCTCAATGGGACTTATCGCTGCGATAGACCCTGCGCCTGCCGATGAAACAGCCCGAAAATTCGAGATCACAAACCCTGACTACGAGTGGGCTGACTCTCAAAACAACGCAGACAACAGCATAAAAAGGGTTTCAACCGATCACGAAAAGAGCCAAATTACAGTAGGAACAGAAGTCAAAGCAGACAGAGCAAACCGCCTAGGACTTATAGTATTAGAAGCTGACGCAGGCGAAAAAGGACCATACACAAGAGAAAATTACGAAATCACCGACAGCTCTTACACATGGAAAGAAGAAACCGAAGACCTAATCCTAGTCAAACGCGAAACAGCAACATACGAAGGAGGAGAAGCCCAAAGACTAGGCCTAATAACCCCAACTCCAACTGAAGGTGCACCTTTCCCACAAGACCATATATATACACAAACCGATTTCGCTAGAAAAGAAGGATACGAATGGGTAGATCCCGACAATCCTAGCAATCTACAAGTCCGTGGCCCAGAAGTACCACCACTACTTGATGTAGTTGCTCCAAACAACCCTAGATACGGAGAAATCGTTGGTGATAATGGACTAATAAGAACATCACAACAAGAAGAATGGGAGTGGGCAGATCCTACCGACCCTGAAAACGGAAGCGTAAAAAGAAAATCAGCACCACAAGAAGCAAAGGGTGGAGCCTTAGACGGCATCGGAGAAGAACTTGCAGAAGACGGATCTATGTCTCTAAAAGAAGCTTGGCGAGAAGGCTTAGTAGAATTTGTCGGAACAGACAGAGGCAGCCAAGACAAGACTCATTGGAAAAGAACCAATCCAGACCGTTACGAATGGGTTGAAGGCGAAACACTAAGGCTAAGAGAAATCGAGGGACCGCCTGAGGGAGTGCGAGAATTCAGAGTTGGTAAGCATACGATAACAATAGATTATTCATTGCTTGACGAAGAAACAGCTAGACTCATGGAAACAGCTGGAGGAACATTTGTAGCTTCGGTAGGGAAAACCGTACATGACCACCTACATCGTGTTCAACACTCTGCACAAACCAACGACGGCATAGACAATGTAGACAAAGGTCACCGACACGATCCTTTTATAGGGTATGACACCGGTCTTGTTAAGTTTCAAGACGCATACGACAGCGACGACGAAACGATCACCCTAACACAAATCCCAACTGGGATGACCGCTCAACAAGTAGCAGAAATACTCAATCTTGTAAGCAACCAGACTGTTGCTTCAATCGAACGCGGACAACAAGAAGAGCCAGCAGAACTGCCAAAAGGAACTATATTTGATCTTTATATCCAAGAACAATCCGGATCGATACAACTCACTGAAAGCGATTTTGATGTAAATTCAGATATATTACCGATACTACGAGACTTGACTCCATCTCAGAAAGGAAGATTTGCAGCGTTCTTAAAAACAACCCTTGAAAACCAACATCCAAGCAACGAGACCCCTAAATGGGGAAAAGAACAAGCCCCATTCAACGCATCATCTACTAAAATAACATTTCTAGAAGGCTGGGCTGAAACTGACGACGTCGTACTTGATGACGACACACTCGAGAGAATGGGCTTACCAGAAAGCATGGACCTAGAGCGAATCGGAACAATCCTCAACGCACTTTACATAAAGCTTTATACGCCCTAGACAATAGAAACTAGCAACACCCTTGTCCACGAGACCGTTCATTTTCGGGTGCGTAGAAATGCGAAATTTGCTTTAGTGTAAG
>CAYFOI010000036.1:0-8762 GCA_964344725.1 uncultured Candidatus Peribacteria bacterium | reverse complement strand
TCCCAAATTCTTCTAAGTTTTTGCCAAGTTACGCACCCGAAAATGAACGGTAGCCCCTGTTTCTAGATCTTGTTTATCACCTATGTATAACCACTTAATACCTCGACTTTTACTGAAAGTTAAAACGTCAAATAGCTTCCCTCTAACTATATTTCTAACTACGTGTGCTTCTACTTCTTGCAATGTTGTATCTTCTTCTAAAGCAAGAGTCTCTTTTAGGTTTCTCAATGCCGCTATTGCCCCCTTTGTTGCTTCGAATTGCCTGTTCCCATCTCCACTATGTAAAGTCACGGCTTGATGTTCTAATTCCGCAATTTCAATCATTCTATCGAGACGATCAAGTGTTTCGTTTTGTTCTGTCATTGTAATGTTTGTTAATTTGTTAGGGGATGAGATTATCATATCGTTGTATAGTTTGCAAAATCGTTGTAGTGCATGCTTTATTCGAGTAACTTAACCCGATTGTCTAATAACCTACCGGGTTCATAACTAAAGCTGGTTGTTTTTGCATCCCCTCAATAACCCCTTTCCATCTTTTAACCTGTTTTTGATTTTTACGGAGCCATGTTACAATCAGTTTGAGTTGGGTCCGTATACCCCGACCATGGCAGTTTGGTTCCAGAGCAGCAAGAAGATGCGTTTCGCGGCTTTTTTGGGAGCGAATGGCAGTCTTAAGGAACTAGAAGGATGATTCTGCAAAAATATATCTAAGTTATCTTGTCAAGAATCGAAAAATCCTATAATACGCAGACCTGTTTGAGTTACCCCTCTACATTGTGCGACATGAACACTGTCCTAAAATCTCCACCTACGAAATCTATTGGATGAAGAGCTTGCACATCCATAATTGAAGCAATTGCTGTAGTGCTGGCTTTGTTGAGAACCACCTCTATTGGATCAACTCCGGCTGATTGATACACGTAATCCACAAGTTCGCTACAGTAGAAAGCTTCCGCTCCATATTCAAAATTAAAATCATAAGGCTTCCCTAATTGATCATAAGCATATTCAATTGCAGCATTGATAACTGTCGGATTAGCATCTCGAAGACGTACTACTATCATCGTATCGTACGTATCAAAAACTTCATCCAAAGATATTATTTCGACACCTTCTGCATGGGCATGTATGAATCTTTCGTTATCAACGTACAGCATCGTATGTGTAACAGGGCCACCTATTGCAACCGAGCTTAAGGATTTAAAATCACCTACAAGCACCACGTCGCCTTTTTGCAGATTTTTTTTTGCAGCAGCAAAATCTTCTTCATTCAATTGATTAGGCCTATAATCAATACTAATCTCTCCGAGTTCGTATATAACACTTGCGATCACCTTGTCTGTCACAGTTGCATCCTCAGGGAAATTATCAACACTATAGTCGAGTGACGCATCCACTTCTATCGCAGGAATAAAAACATACATAGGTGGAATAATCGCAGCCATGAGGGCTATCCCGAAGGCGATCATCATCTTTTTTAGAGGAGTTTTTCTTTTCATTTTTGTTGATTAGCCTAGGCTCTTTCTCATTATCGCGGCTTCTAATAAATCGTCCTGGAAATCCATCCCTAATCCGTGCTTAACTAGGATATTTGAAGTTAGGTTGCGATGCAATAGGTGGTGGTCTTTTTGTGGCCCTGTTTTTATACCCAGAATCTGTTCGCAAAGCTCGATATCTTGCTGAATCTTGCGTGCCCATTCGTGTTTTTTCGCAAACCAGCCAAGATTTTCCTTGTTTACGAATTTCCCAGCGTGTGAAAGCTCCCAGGACAAAGTTGTAAAATGTTTGTTTAGCGTTTCTGTCATCCCTTTCTCTCTGATTTCCTTCAAACCACGACCCGTTCCGATAAATTCTGGCGGTATACCCATTGAATAGCAGGCAGCTGTGAATTTGATCGCTCTAGGAAGTGAGACTTCTCCGACACCACGGCTGTATCCTAGGAGACCGATATGTTGGACTCTTTCGCGTCTGCTTGGCACAAATTTAGCCATTGCGTTGATCATTGGCGCAAATTTTTCGACTGTTGGCCTATAAAAGTTTTTGAAGATGTCGTTAAGGACCTCCATGGTTTGGAACTCTTCGTCGCTGAATTTGACCGGTTTTACTTTTGTCAGTTTTTTCTCAATAAAATCGAGCGCTTTTTTTACATCTTGGACAGGATAATCGTATTTGAACGCCGATTGAATGGTTACAGTTTTCACCCCATCGTACTGAGGCAAACTGTTCGCAATATTTTCCGGATTTATACCTCCCCGGAACGGGAGCGAGCCTGTCCCCACTATTGGATAAACAGGTATACCAAACTCTTCTTGGATCTTGTACATCTCGCGGAGTCCCATGCGAGTTGCAAGCATCGCAGGAGCAAATCCCGCGTTAAGAGCTGGATCCGATCTAGCGATAAAAACCCTTAAATATGCCGGTGATTCTCCCCAAGCTTCTTGATGTCCTGCAATGTAATTGCGAAGTATTTTCCCGCATCCAGCTAGGTCCTCAACACTTTCAAAAATCGGGATCATATGAACATATCCTCGCCCAAACATATTTTCGCCAAAAGTTTCTTCATGCAGTTTTGCGGTTTTGCGAAATGTCTCCTGAACATGAAGCAGCTGATCCGCCGAAGTTGCCATAGGCAAAATGAATTCAAAGACTGGCGGGGTATTGAGTTGAAGTGATTTTGTAAACTCGGCTCCAGAAAGCACGCTCATGTACGCTCTCGCCAACTTGAACGTTTTTTCTTCCCAAATATTCGGCACACGAATCGTTATAAATTTGTCTTGTCCGATCTGTTTTTGCTTAAAATCTTTTAGGTGTTTTGAAAGCAACCTCTCAAGCATAGCTTCGTCTGCAAATTTCCCTTCCCAATCCCACATATATTCGTCACAACCTAGCGTAAAAAAGTTCTGGTAGACCTCGTCTGTCTCTTTCTTGGCCTCAACAAAAGCATTGTCATTCCAAAAAGGCACTGCGGCATTGTCTGGATGCTGAGTACCCATGAGGATCGGAATTGCTCGCTGTGCATTAGGATTGAACATTGGGCTTAAATGTACCTTGAGTACGGGTACCTTTGCAATAGAAGCGGTGATTTCGGCTCCAAAAAACATATGCCTAAGTTTGACAAATCCTGGTTATCAATTAAACTTAGCCGCCGGTATTTAATTAACCACGAAAATCATGGCTAGTGAACGACCTGGAGGTCTAGGAGTTGTAGGAGAACAGTATGTTGCTCCCCTTATAGAAAATGCTGAAGCGGACCAAGGCTATGCTCAACAATTAACCGACCTTGCTAGAAATTATGAACTTAGAATGCCTGAAGAAGTGCGTCAAACTTTGTTGGAAATAGCACATGCTATAGATACAAGAAATGTAGCGATGCTGACTGGATGTCAGGACTATCGTGAAGGACTGCGGGAAATTGCCGAAAAACTAGCAGAACTTGGAGGCATCATTCAGACAATGAATAGTAATGCTCCGGAAGACCTAGGATCTGCTGATAGGCTTGAAGAGATGGTTTATCTGCCTGAGGGCGCTGATAATGGACCAGGAGAAGATGGCGAGCTGCCTATCCCTATGCAGATCCCTGATGAAGCTGCTCAGGTAATATGGGAAGTTATTGAAGGTTTAAGAGAAGGCAACGAAGCTTTACCTGATCATATTGCGACTTTGCAATCTGCTCACCAGGATGCAATGGCTGGGATGCCTGTGAATCAGCTCAAAGTTTCTGTGCCAGTACGCCAAAGACTCATGCGCTTTGCGAAGCCAGCACTTGCTGCTGCGGCTCTTATACTAACTACTGCAGGCGCTTTGACTGTTTATGAGGCTGTGCGTAATGACGTATCCGTGTCACAAGCTGTAAAGGCTGTTTTAACAGGTTCTCCAACTGTTAATGTAGCTTTGGCGGATGCTCCCGCAGCCGATCAAGTACCTACCGAAGCAACTCCTCAGTAACCTTCATCATCTCCTCGTACTTCTCATTAGTCTCGTGCGTATAGCCGAGCAGATGAAGTACTCCGTGGATGAAGAGGAGTTTGAGTTCGTGATCTAGATCTTTTGATTGGCGTTTTGCTGTTTCTACTGAGAGATATATTTCGCCGAGCATATTGTGGCCTGGGAATTTTTCGGTTTCATCGTAGGCAAATGAGATCACGTCTGTCGGCTCGTCTTTGCCGCGGTATTCTTTATTAAGAGCTTGGATTTTATAATCATCGACTATTGTTAAGCTTATTTCACCTTCCGCGTCTGGGTGTTTTTCTAAGATTTTAGGCAAAAGACCCGAGAACATTGCTTCGGAAATTTTTTCTTCGGTCTGGTTTGAATAAGTAAGTTTGATCATAGTCCTTGCCATAGTTTTTCATAAACATCCCACTCAGATTCGTCGGTCTCCCAGTTGGCATAGATTGCGACTCCAGTGAATGTATCTCGGGTCGTACGCTTGTTGTTTAGGCCTGCGATGACGCCATTTAGGCCGGTTTCCATGTTTTCAACTTTAGGATCGAAACTATCTTTGTCGTCCTCGTAAGTTGGAATACCAATAAGCAATTCTTTACCTGCTGGTGCTAGCATCTGAGACAAATAAATTACCTGCTGTTCGACTAGCCATTCGTAGTGTTCTGGGTCTGACAGAGAAGTGTCGTAAGTCATCACGACTATTTGATCTGCGATTTCTGCTGTCGATTGGAAATAATCTGTTTCCCAGTAACTTGTTATTTCTTGTTCCAAAATCACGCCTACTACGTCGCTAATTAGGCTAGGCTGCCATTCATCAGTTGCTATTGAGATAGGTGCTTCGCCTATTTTCTCTCTTGTCTCTTGCAAAAGGTCTAAAAATGCCTGGTCTTCATGGGGTATCGGTTCAATGTCATAGTGGATTCCTGCGTATCCTGTTTCGGAAATAAGCTTTTCACATGTTTCAACTATACTTGTACGTATTTCAGGGTCGTCAATATCGACCTCTGATCTAAGTTGTCCAAGCCATGCTAGGGGAACAACGTCTGGATTTTTTGTTGTCAGTATTTGTAAAAACTCTTCGGCGAATTTATAGCGTTCTTCCGGGATTGTACCGTCCGCATCGATAGGGCCGGTGTGAACATATACGTATTTGATGTCATACTTCGCGAGTTTTAACGCCAAATCTTCAACAACGCTCTCTTCTTGTTCGTTGCCAACCCAAGCGTGCTTTATCCATAAGCCGTTATTGCCTGTATTAAAGTCTTTTCCTTCAAAGCTTTCATGAAGTCCTACCAAAAAGTACCATCCCAAAAACAGCATTAGCAGCGATGCTAGAATCGTATATTTAATGATGTGTTTGATTGTTTTGATCATCAGGAGGCATTTTACAGTCCCCTTGTGATCTCGTAAATGGCTATACCAAAAGCTGTCGCTACGTTGAGAGATTCTTTCGTGCCGCGCATTGGTATGTGGACAACTTTGTCAGATTCGTCTAAGACCGCCTTCTTGATACCGTTGATTTCGTGTCCTACGACTAGACATGTCTTTTTTAAGTATTTCGCTTGGTTGAAAATCTGACTTTGGTCCGTCTTCTCTAGCGAAACTATTTCATACCCTTCTGTTTTAAGTTTTTTTATCAGCCTGAGCGTATACCTTCTGTACTCCCAGGGTATAACCTCTTCTGCACCTATTGCTGTCTTGGTTATTTCTCTTCGCGGGGGAGTCCCTGTCATGCCACAAAGGTATATTTTTGAAACACCTGCGCCATCGCAAGTTCGAAAAATCGCCCCAACATTATGCAAGCTACGTATGTTGTCCAAAACCACCACTATGTCAACTGGTCGACTATCCATGCCTTGTTTTTTCTTTTTACTAGCCATTTGAAAGACTTTGATTATCCAATTCATTTTTCAGACATAAAAATATCATTTTCGACGTGCACGCGCCAGCCATCTTTATCATTTACATAGCCGTTTTCTAGCACTTCAAAGCCCCTTTCAGCCACACGACTACCCGCCCCACAATGCCAAACGAATTCGTTATTTCACGCCAAATCCTCGCTTCCCGACACAAAACCCCATGTTTTATAACTTACAACATATTCCCGCCTATACATGCAATGTCGACACCCCCTTTTATCTGTCCAGACAACTACGTAGGCATGTCCAGACAATGTGTCTACTCCTTAGGCTTTAAGCGGGTTTGCGCAGTAGACAAGGGTAGACATCCGGTAGACAGTGTGTCTATTTTGTCTAGACATCCAGGTTAATCACTATTAATATGGCCTTGCACATAAATAAAAAAGAAAATGGCCGATTCGTACACAATGGACCGTAAAGTAGCTTCTGAGGCATTAGGGGTGTCGCTTAGGACGTTGGATCGTTATATACGTGCGGGGCGTCTCTCAGCTCGAAAAATTAACGGTTTTGTCAGGCTTGATGAAAACGAGATTAAATCATTTAAAACTGGTTATGTCCCGCGTACTGAATCGCCGCAAGAAGCAAATGAAGGGCGTACTCATCGTTCGCTTAATGATTTTGAAGAACCGCAAGGTCCAACTATTGATGTTCATACTCAAGCAGGTCGAATTTTGGGTGAAGATATCGTTAAAGAAGATAAGTCGGAAAGCGTTTATGAAATACTTTTTAAAGAATCAAAAGAAGAGCTCAAAGAGTATCAACAAAAATTAGAAATCGCGAACTATCGCGTAGGACAATTGGAGGCTCAGCTCCAGCATTCCGTCCCTCTATTGGAGCATAAAGCGGCTAGCAAAAAAGCTGAAGCTAAGGTTGAGAAAATTAAATCAATTGCAAAAAAATATCTCAGAAGCGTTAAGTCTTTGGAAACGCAACTCGAGCTCGAAAAAGTTAATTCCAAGGTTTATATAGTCCTCTTGGCTATTGTCCTTGGTCTGCAACCAATACTTTGGTGGCTCTTGCAGAAGTAAGTTAGATTTTTTTCTGAATAAGGGTGATGAAAATACCAAGCATTACGAATCCGAAAAATGCTTCTATTGATGCTAGGACCTTCCCTGCAAATGGTAGTGGAACAAAATCTCCGAAACCGAGACTTGTCAGCGTGATAATCGAAAAATAAATATAGTCAAACCAATGACCACCTAGGTCTGTTACCATCTTGTATTCTTCCTCCATTGGTATATCTATGAGAAAGTAGAAAAATGCCAATATGATACTAAATGCAACCGCTGTGATCCCCCATCTTATGAAGCTATCTCCGTAGAGACACGTTAATTGTAAGAATTTGTACTCAAACCAATTCCAGTATTGTTTGTTGAACAGGTAGGAATTTTTACGGTATGTCATTTTGCGTTCGTAAGCTTTTTTCTTGCTGTCATCGAAGTCCTTCTTCTCATAAACGATCTCTAGCGAGCTATAACAGCGCTCCATTAAGTGATAGAAGTCGTTTATTTCCATTTCTGAAAACTTATCCCCTTCTTGTTTGTATTTATCTTCCTGTTTTCTGAACTCAGCATCCATCTTTGCATAAAATTCTCGACACTCTTCTGTGTCGTATACGAGATGTGCTTTAAGCAAACTAACCAACAAGTAATAGTAACAAAGTCCCCTCTCCGTATAGTCAGATCTGTCCAGCTCTTGAAGCTTGTCCTCAAACACTGTACGAAGCTTTGCGTACTGATTGAAATCACCACGTTGCTCGATAATGTTAATTGCTTCTTTGAAGTCCATAGGGGGTGGGGTTGAAGGGTGTAGTGTTTATGTGGTGCGCTTCGCGCGGGTTAGGATTACCCTTCTAGATATAGTTATATCAGTATATTATACCTGTTTTTGGTACGCGGGTCAACCTGTTAGGGTAGACTACGATGTAGTTGGCTCGGATAATATTCGTTGATACAACTACTACTACCAACTACAACTACCTATGATCGGTGTTATAGACTCAGGTTTTGGCGGACTATCCGTCCTGAAAGGGCTTCTCGACGAGTTGCCTGAGTACGACTATGTCTACCTTGGAGACAGTGCTCGTGCTCCTTATGGGCCTCACAGTCGCGAGACAATTACGAGGTTCTCTGAGCAAATTGTGGAATTTCTCTTTGATAGAGGCGTTAGTCTTATAATTGTGGCTTGTAATACGATTTCGGGGCTTTCGCTGCGTCATTTGCAAAATAAATACATTGTTGATGCTGGGCTTAAGGAGAAAAAAAATATTCTTGGTGTTATTTGGCCTTTTTCGGAGGAGGCTGCGAGGGTTACAAAAAACAAGCGCATTGGAGTTGTTGGTACAAAGGGCACTATTAAGTCTGGATCTTATGAAACTGAGCTGCTTAAGTTAGATTCTGATATCGAGGTTGTGCCTATGGCTTGCCCCCTTTTGGTTCCTTTTATTGAAGAAGGTTGGCATACGAAGCCTGAGGCTCGAATGGTTTTGAAAAAATATTTGCGTCCGCTAAAGAGCCATCAAATTGATACTTTGATTTTAGGGTGTACTCATTACCCGCTTATGATGAAAGATTTTCAGAAATATATGGGCAAAAAGGTGCATCTTGTTGGCGATGGTACTGTCGTTGCAAAAAGTCTTAAGGATTATTTGGAACGTCATCCTGACATCGAAAAGGGCTTGTCCAAGGATAGCGATCGAGCTTTCATGACGACTGACGACCCTGAGAAATTTAAGGAGATGGGTGAGAAATTTCTCGGGCACACTATCCCAAAGGTTGAGGTGGTTAAGTTAGCTAGTTAGCTTTTTAGCTTGTTAGCTATTTAGGATATGTTTGTATGGAGATTGGAGACCGTTCATTTTCGGGTGCGTAGAAATGCGAAATTTGCTTTAGTGTAAGC
>CAYFOI010000035.1:3696-8785 GCA_964344725.1 uncultured Candidatus Peribacteria bacterium | reverse complement strand
GGTGTCTGCCTAAGCTCAGGATCACGAGTGATATTACCGATAATCTGTGCCCTGTTCAGTGAGTAAGCCATTTGATTTTTGATTAAATTTTTTAGGAACTCAAAAGTACCAAACCTCGAGTCTAAAAGAAAGCCATTAAACGCTTGCGCTTGCGTCCAAAACTGTTACAGTACCAGTCGGATCAGGATAAAAACGTGGATTTGAAAATCGTTTTGCAAAGCAAAACTCCAAAAACTATCTCACTACCTCACTTGGTACTATCTCACTATGAACTACATCTTTCATTTAGGTCGCGAAAAAGAACTTTGCGGAAGCGAGCTGCTTTCATTTTATCCAAATGCAAAAGATTTAGGCGGATTCGCATTAGTAGAAAACACTGATTTAAAACTACTCGAAAGACTCGGCGGCACAATCAAAATAAGCGAAGTAATCAAAGAATTACCAGCATCTTTGCCAACCAACTTCACAGATTTAATAGGAGCAGAATTGCCAAAGTTAGCACCAGAATCAGGCAAGTTCAAATACGGCCTCAGCATATACCCATCACAAACAGGCCTACTCAAGAAGCTGCTCAAAGCCGCAAAAACAGCTTTGAAAGAAGCAGGAAAAAGCTCAAGATATCTCAACCAAGACGCAAAGAATCTATCAAGCATTCAATCGGCGAACTGTACCGAGCTTAATCTGATTTTCACAGACGAAAAAACTTACCTAACCAAAACTGTCGCAACTCAAGACATCGCCTCTTATAGCAAGAGGGATTATGACAGACCTGCCCGCGACAGCCTATCCGGCATGCTCCCGCCAAAACTCGCTCAAATAATGATAAACCTGGCACAACCAGAAGAAGACACCGTAATATACGATCCATTCTGCGGTTCAGGAACAATTTTGCAGGAATCAATGCTAATGGGATTCAACTGCAAAGGATCAGACCTAAGCGAGAAAGCCGTAGCCGATTCTGAAAAAAACATCGAGTGGCTTTCAAAAGCATTCAACCCAAACGGCAAATGCCTCGATATCCAACTAAAAGACGCAACAAAACTCACGCAAGAAGACTTCCAAGAAGCAAAACTAGCAATAGTCGCCGAAAGCTACCTAGGACCGCCACAACAAGGCATCCCAACAGAAGAAGAAGCAAGGGAAACACTCGCAAACCTAGAACCGATTTATCTAGATTTTCTTAAGACAGAAATTCCATCGGGAACCAAAATAATCCTAGCACTCCCATTCGTTAACTTGAGACCCAACCCGATATTCTTAGAAAATTTCATTGAAAACGCAAAAGAACTTGGATATAGTGTGCAAGCTGAAATCACTCCCCTAACCTACGCACGTCGCAATCAGGTTATAGGACGAATGATAGTCAGGCTCCGCAAGGAGTAGCAAAAACGTTTCGCATCGCGAAACACAGCCCAACTTGGTACTATCTAACTACCTCACTTGGGCCTAAAATTAGTTTTCCGGGGTAGCTCAATGGTGGAGCAATCGGCTGTTAACCGAGAGGTTGCGGGTTCGAGTCCCGCCCCCGGAGCCAACTAGACATTTCAGTGCATGAAACCGCCGTTTTCCCCTTGTGGATGCGGCTTTTTTGCGGTTCGGACAAATCAAAGCTAGTTTTTGCCTCCAAAATCAAAGAAAACGGTTCATCCAGTTCTACAAGCCATTTCTCGTGCTTTCGGACAAAACGAGCACCAATCGCTTGAAGTAGGACCTTCTTCCCTATTACATCTTTTTGATTGAATTCGTCAGGAAGATTACGAAGTTTAATGAAGAACTGTTCACAACGATGCAACCATCCTTTTTCATTACCGTCCACATCTGTAAGTTGCTCTTCATAGTTTCGAAGCGCACTTTGAATCACACCTTTTTGCATTTTGTAATCTTCATCCGTCAAAAGAGACCCATCAGCATTTTTTGGAGAAAGCCACTTTGAAGTAAGACGAGTAAGTTTTGACTTTTCTTCACGAACATTCTGCTCGAGCAAAACACGCTTACATTCCAAAGTCTTGTTCTCTTGAAGATACTGTTCTTTCAAATGTCTAAGCCCCCACTCCACAACACCTTTTGGAATAACCAAATTGAGCAACGTCTTTTCAATCTCCGCATCCAAATCATCTTGGCGAATGTGCTTCTTATTGGAACAAATTGCTTGCTTCCCCTTGGCATAACAACAACGGTAGTAATGATTCCCCTTCTGAAAATCGCCACTCATAGGCTTATGACAAAGAGGGCAATAAACTAAAGTTTGATACGTATAATCTCTTTTGTTCTTTTTAGGGCGACTCCGAGAAAAAAGAATGTTTTGAATACGATTAAACTCCGCATTTGTAAGAATCGGATCGTGAATGCCATCAAAAACTTCCCCTTTCCACTCAAACCTCCCCGTCAAAAAAATGTCAGAGAGAAGAGTACTCACCGTTTGTTTTGCCAACATCTTCCCAGAATTTTTTCCTTTCAATCCAATCTTGAAGCCCTCCTCTTGCAACTGCCTTAGGTTGTAAGCACCTGTAAGCGCCATATCCAGCAATTTGCGAATCAAGGGAGCTTCAATAGGGTCCTGCTCAATTCGTTTCAATTCTCTACCTAATGACTCCAAAAGAGCCTGCTTTTCATTCGTGAATCGCTTGCCAGAAATCACACCATTTCGATCAAGATTCAAATACCCATAATGCGCCGCACCTGGGTATTCTCCATGTTCTAACTTAGTTTTTACATTATTTTTCACAAAAGAACTCGTATCATCAGAACTCTTCTTCGCCATTGCAAAATGAATGGTCATCATGAACTTATCATCAGGGGTATTTAGATAAACTTTTTCAGGCGTTCGAATCTCCTTTATTTTCCCCTCGTCCATAAAAGAAAGAATCAGCCCTCCATCAGCCGCATTACGAGCCAATCGAGTAAGATGCCACACCAAAATGGTATCTGCTTTACCTGCTTCAATTTCCTCCATCATGCGATTAAATTCCGCTCTTCCACGCTTATACGCACTCTCATCTTCACAAATCATTTCAACTAACTCCAAATCATGCTTTTTTATGTAAGCCGAAAGCTCTCGAACCTGAGATTCGATCGAAAGTGTCTGTTCATCTTCTCTATCTTGAGAACGACGACAGTATGCAAAATACTTTAGTTTATTGTTCATAGTGTTTGGGTGCGATTAGATTATAAAGATTTTAAGGAATTACTCAAGTAATGGGGGTGGGGGCTATCTACGCATAGCCATCTGGATAACTTGTTCAGCCTCCTCTTTTTCTTCCTCCGTCAATTCAAGCGCAATTTCAGGAGTAACAAGAAAAAGTTCAAAAACAGGGACCTCCAATCCACTTTTCTTGATCAAACAAGCCTCATGAGCATCTCGATACATCCTAATTGCACCTAAAAACCCTTGCTCCTGCTCAAACGCTTTAATTGCGTCTTCAGCTGCATGCACATAAGTCATATCAAGCTCGCTAAAATACTTCACTCCCTGTGAACGCTCCTCAAACCAATCTATCATAAATAAGACCTGTTTCAATCGGCGACAAGCCATAACAGCATTTGCAAAACTGTGCTGAATATAATGATTAGGTTCCCGCGTCCTAAAACACTCAATGTACTTTTCAAAATCTTCTTCATCAGGGTCCTCAGCAGGAGTAAACCAAGAATAAATGTCTTTGAATCCTTGGACAATATGAGCATCGCACTTCTCATCCCCAGACGACTTGCAAAACAAATCTTGTGAATGTTCGCGAAAATAAGCCCCCAAAACCACTGTATCCAAACGACTTAGCATAAGCTCTAACTCTTGAGTGCGAGCACGCAAATCAGATAACAACTTATGAAGTAAATTGTAATACTGGTTAAATCGATTCAGCTCTGCCAACTGCTTTTTCTTGGCACACTCTTCAACAATTGTCTTTTTTTCACCAGAGGTCAAAACAAACTCCTCATCAGCTGTTTCAGATCGAAGATTAGCATCAGCAAAAAGCAGATTAGCCTGATCTACAAGCGTCATACCCTTAAACATCTTTTTGAAATTGAACTTTTTTCTCATAAATTATAAGTCATGTGAAATTGCCTCAATTGAGCATTTACCATCTGCAAATTGAGAGAATCATTCAGCAAACCAAAGGAACTTTTCAAGTTCCTCAAGAACATCCCCATAATGATCGCTTTAAGCATTTTTACATCATCTGGATGATAGAAAAGAATGGATTCTGCAAGCCCCTCTGGCAATCCCATATTTTCATCAATTTCTTCAGCACGCTTCCCTATACAAGCTGCGTATATCACCTGATATGCCAATCGCTGAATAGACTCATATTTCAACTTCTCCGCACCTGGATACTCCTCCTCAACACTTCGAAGTAAATCCTTCCAAAACATAGGAAGCGTATATTCTACTTTCCCTAGCATAACGTCCGACGATGAAAACTTTTTCTTCATTTTTTAAGGTTAATAACGAGTACGACGCTCAAGAATCGCCCGTTCGATAACTTCGACTCGATTAGCAATACTTGAGACTTCAATTGCTTTAATAAGCTGACCTGAAAGCACACCTATACAGTTAGCAACCTTCACATCCATTTCACCCGCACGAACCAAATTTATGGTTTCTTCCAAAAGAGCCACAACATCTTGCGAACCCTTGAGAGGTAAAGCAGGTAGTGGTGAATCAACTTTAGCCAGATTAGCTTTACCTCCTCGTGATTGACCATCCTTACGGTCAACATCAGGCACTTTTGGACTGTGAAAATAACAGTACTTGTGCCCTTTCATTGCATTAGCATCGCAAGGTTTACCATCCGCTGTTTGTCCAATACATTTCATGATTCGTTTGGGTTATCAAATAATTCAGATTGAGAGCCATCAATGTTTTCCCAAGGAACGTTCACTACGTTCACATCGTTCATTTCTGCCCTATCTAAGCCATATTTCTTCTTCAGCTTCTCCAAACGACGTTCATTTTCTTTACTCACCACTATGCAATAACCCTCGGATTTTTTCTTTTTTTCAAGCTGAAAAATAGTATCAACAACTTGCCCTACCTTACGAGCTTGCACCTTATACCGAGGTGAAAAATGCTCATTGTAGTGCTTTGCAACGT
>CAYFOI010000035.1:0-3686 GCA_964344725.1 uncultured Candidatus Peribacteria bacterium | reverse complement strand
CCAATAGAAGGTTCCATCTTTCCTTCTTTCACTTCAACCAAAGACCTAAGAAGTTCACCCTCAAACGAGTT
Source organism: uncultured Candidatus Peribacteria bacterium (assembly GCA_964344725.1). Lineage (GTDB taxonomy): Bacteria > Patescibacteriota > Gracilibacteria > UBA1369 > UBA12470 > CG2-30-44-17. Next base: position 3,615 of record CAYFOI010000035.1, on the reverse strand, counting down.
GTATCTTTGATCTGTAAGAGCCTTCTGCTTATTCACCAAGAAGGTAAGAATCTGCTTACGAACCTCTTCATCCTTGAACAAGCTATAAAGCGGAATAGCAATTTGTCTTAAACGAGGCTCCATGTCCATCTTCGGCATATGGACCTCAATTTTTTCAAACAATTTCTTAAAACGAAAAGCAAGAAGCTTATTCCTAATCTCTAGCCCCCTCTCATAAAACTCATCATCCAGATTTTCTCTAATGTCGTCCCGAGTCAGTGAAGACATGGCATGAGTCAAACAACGACTTTCCAAAGCTTCATCTACAAAGTATTTACGAGTAGCCACTACTTTAGGGCAAAAAACATCAAAAGGTTTCGGATCAAAAGTTTTTGTCTTACCAGATTTAGCTTCAGCTCGGTAAACAGGACTCCCCTCTTGGAAACCAGAATTGAGAATCTTAACAATTTCTTGAGTCGTATCAGAGAAAGAAAAATCAGCCTCATCCAGAATAACAGTTCCCTTCACGTCATCAATCATTCGGAAAATCGCAGATGTACTGGAAGCACCATTAAACATGATGGACTTGTAGCAAAGCACTCCCATCACTTGTAAAAATCTTGATTTCCCGCTTCCAAAGTCTCCCAAAGCTCGCAAGTAAGCAAGTTCCTTAAAACGATCGAAGACCCACGTAAACATGACATAATAAGCAGCAATAGACTCAAATTCATCCGAAATCTCTACATAATCATGAATGAACTGACGAACTTCATTCAGAAGTTCCATTTCTGAACCAAAATCCACACACGAAGATGGTAACTTAACGCTTTCTCGACGCACCAACTCATTACTTGCAGGAGGTGGCACATACTCCTTTCTCAAATAAACATAAGAATTCTTCTCGGACCATTTTTGACCATCAAACACACAAAATTTAGTCCATTCCTTGTCTCGCTTATAAATGGTTTCTAGCACCACACCATCAGGGAAACGTTTTGAATACACCTCAAATTTCTTTCTCTTTTTCTCCTTTTCTGGCTTGGATTCTTCCCGTCCTCGAATACTTTCCCAGACCGACCTCAACTCATTATCAGATAAAGGTGATGAGCATTTCTCTTTATTCCAAGTTTTCAAACTATCCCAACCTTCCGACTCCCATTTAGATGGATCAAGTTCTCGCAAAATAGAGCCCGCCACTTTTACCGCTGTCTCATTACGTTTACCTTTCGGAACAGGTGCATCAACATCCAAATGCTCCTCTGAGTTAGAATCAATCAGCCACATAGGAAATTCAGCCAGCTCACAAGTTCCAAGCTCATTGAGCCAAGCATATCGCTCACCAGAAGGATGAAGTGACGGAGGAAGGATAATGTAACCTCCATCACCTCTGATGTCTGTGAGATCACGAACTCTAGCCCCATTTTTAATTGGTTGAGATACATCATATTTATAAAAGTAATGATAACCGCCTCCCCCAGACTTAGAAGAAGCAGATGCAGGCAAATCATCAATAGGACCGCCTTTTTCTACATCAACAGCAACCACACCAGATACCTTTCCAGTCACTAAAGCAATGCCCTTAATTGAATTGCCATGCTTCTGAAACCACATCTCTACTTCCTCCTTAGTAGGTGGACGATCTTGAAATATCTTCCACTTCAAAAGAGGTTTTTTATCCTTGCCGACAGGTATAATCGACAACCCTCCAGCGAGATATGCCAGAGCTGCGCTAAGCAACTCTTGTTTGAGATTTTTGAGACTCATAATCATTTGAGTTAAAGATTGAAGAAAAGAATGAAAGCCACCGTCGAGCCTGTTTTTCAGCCTCATCATCAGCAAGCAAGACTCCAAACTCCTTTAAGTGAAGCTCCTTGTATTCTTCGATGATTTCAGGGGTGATTTTCATGAAAGTGATCTTATTGATCGGAATAAATTTGTGCTTTAAGCATTTTTTGCTGCATCGAATAGGCTCTAGGCTCGACCTGCATTTGCCTTTGCCAAAACATCTCTAATGCTTTATCCAAACCTTCTTCTCGTTTGAAACAAAATTGAGCCCGTCTTGGATCAGTACGATCAACATCAATTAAAATGAACCCCTGATAAGCAAGACTGGCTGCCAGCTGAAAGTCTGAGGTGGAATATGTGCTCATGTACATTTTGGTTAAAAGTAAAAAGCTCCTCGCGAAAGCTCGCTAGAAGCGTATCCAAAAAAACGTCTCCTTTTCAGTTCAAGGAAGCGTAAAAAACGTAAGTCTTTGCGTAATTCGAATTACGATCTCAATTTTATAAGGTCCAAAACTTCAAAAGTGCCATGTTTTGTCCTATAAAAAGCAGATTTGTAGACATTTTCTGGGGCGCCACGTTCTTGAAGTCTCTTTCTAAGTTCTGACCTCACCTGCCTCATAGCAGCTTGCTTAGACATTAACGGAGACTCTTTAAGATTATATTTTTTTCGACGCGTTGATTGAGACAAATTCAAAAGAGTATCCTCGAGAAGCTCCTTAAAATGACTGGATTTAATCTCTAAAAGAGGTTCATCATAATTGCCTTGATAGAAAAATTGTGACAAATCTGAATCATATTCGATAACATCCCCAGATTGAATCTCTTCATCCGTAGCATAAAATTCCTGTCTTTTCTTTGAAATAACATCCACTTCAGAGTTGGCTTCTAATCCAACAAATTTACTTAAAAAGTAATGATGAAGTCGATCTATATAAACCTTAAAATCCTTCCTACGAAAAACCTTCCCACCTGAATAATCCTGAGGCTGCTTATTCTTGATTTCATTTGCCCGACTGACATAACAGGAGTAATTCAAACGATTAAGTGAGAAAGGATCATCTCCAGCCATAGCTTCCATATTTTCATCTGCATAAAAAACAGCACCTCTAAGGATCAGTAAATGATTCCACATGCCCCAAAGTTCAAGATCCTTCTTTTTATCATACCTTGCTTTCAGCTTATCTTTTTCTTCAATCAAAATGCGAAATCTCGTCTGTTTAAGACCGTTCTCTTCCTCGTAAAGTCCTTTCAATATCTCAATATGACCGATTTTATCCAAACGGTGACACATGTCAGAAAGTTGATAGTAAACATGTTCTGCATTAGACGCAGTTGTTTGCATTTTTTTATCAAGAAGCATTTGAATTTCCCCATCAATATGGTCCACTCCCTCGTCAACAATTTTTTTCTTTTTCATTCTATTTTTAATCTCCTCTCGAACCAAAAGCAAAGCCTGAAAAGCGACATTATCAGCACCTTGCCAAGCATTCCAAAGCTTTTCCCTTTCTTTTATTAGCTCTTCATGAACGGACCTCAAAACATCATTATCAAGAACCAATGAAACATAGTCAGCCAAACCACAAAAGAATACCCAATCATCTTGGTCATTGACGAAGGAAAGGTACCGCTGCTGAAGAATGTCTGTTAGTTTCATTTGATTCACATTTCGGGAGACCATTATAAAACAGCTCACTCAAGAATGAAAGAAGCTCTCTATTGCAAGTAGAACCATTCTGAAGTACATTGACCTCGCACCCAAACATTCTTGAATTTTTCTGCTTTGTGAGGAGCAAAGCTCGAGACCGTTCATTTTCGGGTGCGTAGAAATGCGAAATTTGCTTTAGTGTAAGC
>CAYFOI010000034.1:0-9646 GCA_964344725.1 uncultured Candidatus Peribacteria bacterium | reverse complement strand
ATGCGAGTTATCAATCTGAGGATTGTATGTACAATCATCGAGTTTTTTATTGTACGGATTGTAATGACTGTACGCTCTGTCAGAAATGTGAGCTTTGTTATGAATCTGTGGATTGCGTGAACTCTTATAACTCGGATTATTGTTATCATTGCAAGCAGGCGTCGGACTGCTTTTTTTGTCACTTCTGTACGGGATGTCGGAATTGTTTTGGATGTGTTGGGCTTCGGCAGGCTGAGTACCATGTTTTTAATGAAAAATTTTCTAAAGAAGAGTATGGAAAGAAGGTTGAGGAGCTCAAGAAGCTTTCTCCTCAAGAGGTTTATCAGAAGATGTGGCCTATTTTGACGTCGGTTCCTTTGATAAGTTTGTATGGAGACAATAATGAGGGGTCGAATGGTGAGAATATTTATAACTGCAAGGATACTTACTGGGCTTTTGATTCTAAGGGGCTTCGGGACTGCTCTTATGTTTATCATTGTGATGATTCGAAAGATCTTTACGATTGTAGTCACTTGGGCTGGTCTGAGGTTTGTTACGAGATTATGAGTGGGGGGAATCTAGTGAATTGCATGTTCTGTTATGGGTGTTGGTATAGCAATGATCTTGAGTATTGTGATCTTGTTTATAACAGTCATGACTGTTTCTTATGTGTCTCCTTAAACCATGCTGAATATTGTATTTTGAACAAAGAGTATTCGGAGGAGGAGTATAAGAAGAAGGTTGCTGAAATTAAGGCTGCGATGAAGGCTGATGGAACTTGGGGGCAGTGGTTCTCGGCTGGGTATCCGGGGGAGGATACGTTGGGTGTTGAAGAGGCTTGGTAGGATGTTGTGGCTAATCGCCAAAATCGCTTCAAATAGCAATAAAAACAAATCCTCTGCAATGAGGTTTGCAATAAACAGGTTATTCTTATAAAATTCTTCCTGCTAGTTTTAACCTGATTTTATGGCAGCTCGCAGAAAACGAAAAACAACTTATAAGAAAAGGAAGCCGACTAAGAGGCGTCGTCGTGCGCTTAAGAAAAATAATATTCAGCTTGATGTCGAAGCTCATGTCCTCAAGGATATTTGGGCGGTTCTCTATGCAACGCTTGGTGTTCTTACGGTTCTTAGTATTAGAGGAAATCTTGGTGTGATTGGGCAGCTTTGGATAGCTTTTCTTGAACCTGTTTTTGGATGGGGAGTTTATGCGGTTCCTGCTATCCTTATCGGCATGGCGATTATGAGTTTTTTGTCGCGGAAGATTCATGTTGGGGTAGCGAGGTGGCTTGGTATTGTACTTCTGTCTGGTTCGGCTTTAGGACTTGTTCATTTGTCTGTGCCGGATGCGGATGTTCTTGAGGTAGCTAAGGCTGGTGAATATGGAGGGTATGTCGGTTTTGTTGCTAGTTTTATTTTGAAATCTGTTCTGGGGAATGTCGGGAGTTATGTTGTTTTGATGGCTAGTATCGTTGTTTCGATTTTGCTTATTTTTGATGTTTCGCTTACTGAGATAATTGATCTTTTCAAGTCTTTTAAAGTAGAGAAGAAAGTAGAGAGGAAAGGGAAGAAAAAAGAAGAAGTAGAGGAGGATTATTTTGATGATTTCGATGTAAATGGAATTAATATAGTTAAGCCAGAACAGATCCAAGTTGAGAAAAAAGAGGCTGTGCGTGAGGATGAAATTGCTCTTCGCGAGGTTAAGCCTGAGGAAGTTGATGTGGAAGTTGAGTTGGAGGGCGCAGATGACACGGAGCAGATGGCAGATGAGATTGAGGAGGCGGAAGTTGATGATGATTATGAGTATGCGTTCCCAGATCTCTCTTGGCTTGATGCGACTGTTGATAATATTGCTTTAGATCAAGATGTTCTTCGTGATGGTGCTGAGAAGATTCGTAACAAGTTGGATCAGTTTGGGATCAAGGTTTCGATGCATGATGTGCATGTTGGTCCTACTGTTGTACAATATTCGCTTAAGCCGAGTGACGGAGTTAAGCTTTCTAAGATCACTACTCTGAAGAATGATGTTGCAATGGCGCTTGCGGCTCCTTCTGTGCGTATTGAGGCGCCGATTCCAGGTAAGGATTTGGTTGGTATAGAGGTGCCTAATAAGGACCGTGCGATGGTGCGCCTTCGTGAACTTATGGATTCTCCGGAGTATAAAAATTTGAAAGGGAAACTCAAGTTGCCTCTTGGTCGAAGTGTTAGTGGGCGACCTATTGTTGCAGATTTAGCTAAAATGCCTCACTTGCTTGTCGCTGGTGCTACGGGGTCTGGTAAATCGGTTGGTATGAACTCATTCTTGATGTCTTTTCTTTATAACAACTCTCCGCAGGATCTTAAGATGATTATGATCGATCCAAAGAGGGTTGAACTTAATAATTATAACGGCATTCCACACCTGCTTACTCCTGTTATTGTTGAGCCTGATAAAGCTGCAACTGCACTTCGTTGGGCTGTTGCTGAGATGACACGTCGTTATAAGGTTTGTGCTGATGCTAAACATCGAAATATTGATGACTACAATGCTGATCCTAAGATTAAAGAAAAGTTGCCTCGTATTGTGATTGTGATTGATGAGCTTGCGGATATGATGATGGTTGCGAAGCAAGAGGTTGAGGCTTCGATTTGTCGTATCGCTCAAATGGCTCGTGCTGTGGGGATGCATCTTCTTATTGCTACTCAGAGGCCTTCGGTTGATGTTATCACAGGTTTGATTAAAGCTAATATTCCGGCTCGTATCGCTTTTACAGTTGCTTCTTCTATTGATTCACGAACGATTATTGATGGGATAGGGGCTGAGGATCTTTTGGGGCAGGGGGATATGCTTTATCTATCCGGTACGACTGGAAAGCCGATGCGTATCCAAGGTGTTTTTGTTGGGTCTAAGGAAATTGAAAAAGTTACTAACAAGATCAAGATTGGTTTTGATCCTGCTTATGATGATGGGATTACTTCCGAGGAAGCTGCAAAAAAGAAGCTTACAGGTATCCCTGATAGTAAAATGGCTGCCGAAGCTGCAGGTGCTGATGATCCAATGTATATGGAGGCGCTTGAGTGTATAAAAAGGTCTCGTAGAGCTTCTGCTTCAGGTCTGCAGCGGTATTTGCGTGTTGGTTATGCGCGTGCATCGCGTCTTATTGATATGCTTGAAGAGAATGGGGTTGTTGGTCCTGCGAATGGGGCGAAGCCTCGTGAAATAAACTGGAGCTTGATAGAGGACTAGCTATTTAGCTTTTTAGCTAGTTAGCTATTTAGGGGCATGTAATGTGTTTCTTACTACTTATAACTTACTTCTTTTATGGCAACTTATGATGATTTTCTTAAGTTAGATATCCGAGTAGGGAAGGTTGTGAAAGTCGAGGGTTTTCCTGAGGCGCGGCATCCTGCGTATAAGCTTGAGATCGATTTTGGTGAGGAGATTGGGATTAAGAAATCTTCTGCTCAGCTTGTAAAGCATTATTCAAAAGAGGATCTACAAGGAAAGTTGGTTCTTGGGGTTGTGAATTTTCCTCCTCGTCAAATAGGGCCTTTCATTTCGGAGGTTTTGACCCTTGGTGTCCCTGATGGGGAAGGAGATTGTGTGCTTGTTCAGCCGGATGAGGATGTGCCGGTAGGGGGGAGGCTTTATTAGAGAGTAGAATGTAAACTGTAGAGAGTGGTGGAGCAGGGGCTTATATAGATTGCAATTCTCGCTACTACCTTCAATGGGGAAATCCTCGTCTCATTAGTAATTTTGTTAACCTGTCGTCACCAGGTTTGCCAAAATTACTATTCGACGTTCTTCGCTCTCAGACTATTCGCGGAGCTCATAGTCTGAGAGCTCCGAAACGGATTTCTCGCCCTTACCTCCCACAACATTTCTTATACTTCTTTCCGCTTCCGCAAGGACAAGGTTCGTTGCGGCCGACTTTTGGTGTTGATTTTGCAGGTTGTGAGCTTGCGGCGAATGTACTGCGTGTGACAGACCCGACTGGTGCGCGATTTCCGCTCATAACTTTTTCTATCTGTTCTTCGTTTGTGCGCATTTCGCGGGTTTGGGCTGCTCTTACGGCACTTTCTGCTTGGTCGCGGACGCGGATCTTGAAGAGTGTGTTTACAGTTGTTTTTTGGATGTTCTTTTGGAGCTCACCGAAGATGCGGAAGGATTCTGCTTTATATTCAGTGAGGGGGTCGCGTTGGCCGTAGCTTCTCAGGGCGACGTTTTCACGCAAATGAGCCATTTCGTCGATGTGTTGCATCCATAGAGTGTCGATTACGCGGAAGTAGATGTCGCGTTCTGCACGGCGTAATAGCTTTGAGCCCTCTTTTTCTTTGTAATCTGGGATTGTTTTTTCGCGTTCTTTGTATTCGGAGATCAGATAGTCGCGAATTATTTCGATAAGTCTTTCTTCGTCTTCGACTCTTTCGATATCTTCGAGTTTGAGAGGATTGGATCTGTCTGTATGGATTGCGTTGACTGTTTCTATAATTTCTTGATAATCGAATTTTGGTCCGTTTTTCTTCTGGACTTCTGCGCTTTGTGCTTGTGTCATTATCATATCTTCGATCTCTTGTTCTATAAGTATGAGAAGTTCGTTGTAAATGTCGTCGGCTTCGAGGATTTCGCGACGTTTGCGGTACATTATCTCGCGATGTTTGTTCATGACATCGTCGTATTCTACCAGATGTTTTCTGACGTCGAAGTGTTTTCCTTCTACAGCTTTTTGAGCGTTTTCGATTGATTTTGAAATTCGGCCGTTTTGGATAGCCATGTCGTCTGGTACTTTCAAAACTTCCATCATTTTCTTGATTGAGTCTGCTCCGAATAGGCGCATAAGGTCGTCTTCCATCGAGACGTAAAATTGTGTTTCTCCAGGATCTCCTTGGCGTCCTGAGCGTCCTCTGAGCTGGTTGTCGATTCGGCGTGATTCGTGGCGTTCTGTTCCCATTACGTATAGGCCTCCGAGTTCTTTGACTTCTTTGCCGAGCTTGATATCTGTACCTCGGCCGGCCATGTTGGTTGCGATTGTGACGGCGCCTTTTTCGCCGGCTTTTGCGACGATTTCTGCTTCACGTTCGTGGTGTTTTGCGTTTAGGACGGTGTGTTTGACTCCGTGATTTTTTAGGAGTTTTGAAATTACTTCGGATTTTTCTATTGAGACCGTTCCAACTAGGACTGGTTGACCTTTTTCATGAAGTTCTTTGATTTTTTCGGCCATTGCTATGTATTTGCCTTTGGTGTTTTTGTAAATCGCATCAGGTTTGTCGATTCGGGCGATTGATTTGTTTGTTGGGATTTCGACGGTTTCGAGGCCATAAATTGATGCGAACTCTTCTGCTTCAGTCATTGCTGTACCTGTCATCCCGGCAAGTTTGTCGTACATGCGGAAATAATTTTGGAAGGTGACTGTTGCGAGAGTTTTGGATTCGCGTTTTACTTCTACGCCTTCTTTAGCTTCTACAGCTTGGTGTAGGCCTGCGCTGTAACGCCTTCCTGGCATCAATCGTCCTGTGAATGAGTCTACGATGACGACTTGGCCGTCTTTGACCATGTAGTCGATATCTTTTTTGTAAACTGTGTGAGCTTTGAGGGCCTGTTCGATGTGGTTTACTTCTTGGAATCCGCCTTCTGTATAAATGTTTTCCATCCCTAGGAGTTCCTCCATTTTTGCGATTCCTTCTTCTGTTAGGACGGCTGTTTTAACTTTTTCGTCTATGTTGTAGTGTTTGTTTTCTTCGAGTTTATCGATTAATTCTGCATATTGTTGGTATTTGTTTGTTGATTCTTCTGCAGGCGTAGAAATTATGAGCGGTGTTCTTGCTTCATCGATGAGGATAGAGTCGACCTCATCCACGATTGAATAATGGAGGCCTCTTTGTACGCATCTATCTAAGCTGCGAGACATGTTGTCGCGTAGGTAGTCGAATCCGAATTCGTTGTTTGTCCCATAAGTTATGTCACATTCATATGCAGCTCTTTTATCTTCTCTAGATTGGCCGTGTTCTATTATTCCTACAGATAGTCCTAAGAACTTATAAAGCCCTCCCATCCATTCTGCATCTCTGGCAGCAAGGTAGCTATTTACAGTTACAACGTGTACTCCTTTGCCTGTTAGAGCGTTTAAATAGACCGGCATGGTACATACAAGTGTTTTACCTTCACCAGTCTTCATTTCTGTGGCTTTTCCCTGATGCAAGAATATTCCGCCAATGATTTGAACATCATAAGGTACCATATTCCACTCAACTTCGTGTCCTCGAACGTCCCATTTTTTGCCAAGTAGGCGTCTGCAAGCATTTTTTACGAGGGCATACGCTTCTGGAAGCAAGTCTTCTATTGGTTCTCCTTTTTCTAGTCTTTCGCGAAATTCTTGTGTCTTCTTAGGGATGTCTTTGTCTGTGAGTTCTTTTTGATATTTTTCTTCTAATAAATTTATATGTTCTACTAGTGGTTCTAGTTTTTTAACCTGTTTGAGGTTGTAGTCTCCGAGGATTTTCTTGAAAATAGCATTTAGCATTTAGGACTTAGGGTTTAGTGGATTTTGCGCGGCTGATTGTAGCACTTTAAAGCATAAGCAGGAAGGGTTTGACGTATGGCCGTCAAAGTGTTTTAATTAGGTACTGTAATTTGTTTTATGTCAGAAGAACAGAGCTCGAGATTGGTTTACAGTAGAGAATTGCCTTTGCAGCAGGTTAGTTATGGCGTTGCTCAGGTTGCTACAGAAGCTTTGTTAACAGATGAAATTGGTGATGCAGGTACAGCTGAAGGTTTGGCTGCGAAGGCTTCTAAAAATGTATCTGAGGTTACTCCGGAACAGGTTCTTGCTAGGGTTGAAGTTTTGCTTAATGCAGCTTTGGGATTAAGTGTTGCTGGTTATGATGTTGAAGGTATCTTTAGGAGGCTACCAATACGTCTTGTTGGAGAAGGTCTTGATGAGTATTACAATGGTGGTTTTGAAAGACGTTCTTTAGATGTTTTGAGGGGTGATATTTTAGATAGGTTTGTTGAGGCGAGAGATGTCCAAAGGTTTGTTTTGGATTCTCGAGGACTTGCTATTTTGATGGATTTGGGGCTTTTGCCTGCTTCGAAATTTACGGTTGCCTATGATTCTGCTCAGCAACCTGATGGTTATGGAGTTTTAACTTGTCCTTTGCGTCAAAATGCGAATGGGGATTGCGAAGTTCTTGTTCCTGCTCGGGGTGGAGGAAACATTTGGTATAAAATTTCTGAGTATATGAGATTTATTCATAGCCAAAGAGGTGGATCTGGAGATTTGACTAGATTTTATGTAGATGTTGATTTTTCTATGGTTGAGTTTGAGGATTTAGAACGGAAGTATTGGTTGGATGATTTTGCGAGGATTATAGGTGATGTGCCTGATTTGATTAGAGTCGTGCTTGATAGTAGTAGATCGGGATATATTAGAGTCCGTACAAATGCAGCAGGTGAGTGGGAGTTTGTTGTGTTGAGTTCTTTATATGGTGAAGAGGATGAAGATTCTTGCAGTATGGATTTTGAAACGTTTAAAAGTATATTTGGCAGGTGTCCTATGTCTAAGGTGGAATTATCACAAAGGTAAGATTTTATTTTACAGTTTAGATGCGTAAAAAGCTTGACAAAATAACGAGATGATGATTAAATATTCATCTATTTTCAAAAGTTTTATACTATGAGTAGGGGATCAACAACAACGGATACAGGTCGTGGGCCTATAATTGCAGGGAATGGTCCATATTGGTTGGCGTCATTGGCGGCTGCAGCAGCTTTAATGGGTACCATAGTAGTGTCTACTGAGTCTGGTAAGCCAGAATCTGGTCTTCCTTCTACTGTTGATCAGATCGCTGCTTTGCCGGTTGCTTTACAGGATGATGCGCATGTATTTGCTGATGCTTGTGAGAATGACGAACAGCGTGCTGGTAGGACAGAGGAGCTTTGTGCACCTGTGTGTTCTGCTCAAGTTGATATGGCTGACCTTGGTCTTAGTAGGCATGTTTTTTGTTGTCAGCTTGGTACTGCTTCTTTTGTTAAAGGTTCGAAATGTCCTGGAAATGGTGTTAATGAAGTATGTAATTGTTCTGATGAACAGTTGCCACGTGTAGCCAGGACTGATATTCCTGAAGGGGAAGAGCTTTACTAGCTCGCTTTCCTCTTTCTAAATACTGCTAGGACAGTTCTTAGGATTATTTTTATGTCTGAGATTATTGACCAGTTTTCGATGTAATAGGAATCTAGGCGGACTTCTTCTTCCCATGATAGATCTGATCGACCTGAGGTTTGTGCTAGGCCGGTTATACCGGGTTTGATTGCTAGGACGAATTTGTCGTTTTCGCTGTATTTGGCTACTTCTTCGGGGAGGTGTGGGCGAGGGCCGACTAGGCTCATATCGCCTTTGAGGACGTTCCAGAATTGTGGGATTTCGTCTAAGTCTGTGCGGCGAAGGAATTTGCCGAGGCGGGTTATGCGTGGGTCGTCTTTGATTTTTACTAGTGGGCCGTCTTCACGGGTGTTTTTATCTGCTAAATCTGTGTATCGCATGTTGTGCGTGCCGGGTTTCATGGTTCTGAATTTGCAGAAGTTGAACAGTTTCCCGTATTGTCCGACGCGTTTTACGCGGCTGCCATCGTCTAAGTATTTGAATAAGATGGTCCCTTTTGAATCGAATTTTATTAGGATAGGAATTATTGTAAAAAGCGGACTGAAAAGGATTAGCCCTACAGTTGCACCTATAAGATCGAAGATTCTTTTCCAGACTTTTCCCCAGCCTTCGAGAGGGGTTGGTTTGAGTGTGATTAATGGGAACCCTGCGATTGTGTTTATATTTATGTTTTTCTGATGGATCTGTACTAAATCAGGTATGAAATGGTATTGGATGTGGTGTGATCTACAGAATTCGAGAATATCAGGGGCTTCTTTGTTTTCTAGAGTGTATTGAGTTTGTACAATTTCTTCTATTTTGTACTTTTTGATTATTTCTTTAAGCTCACTTGTTGATCCGAGGAGTCTGCATCCTTCAATCTTGTTATCCTTGTTTCTTTTTAGATATCCTACGACTTTGTAGTGGGGGTCTTTTTTGAATTTATTTAAAACTGGCAAAGTGGCATTGTTTAAGCTTAAAAACAGCATGCGTCTTTGGCCGATTCCTGCTTTGACAAGCATGGTTTGGATTAGTCTCATCATAACTCTGCCTCCTGAAACAAGTATCATTGCCAAGATCCATCCGTATCCTAATACTAATCTTGAGAAGAAAAATTCTCTACTTAGGAAGAAGTAGGCGATTAAGACCATTATCCATGTCGAGACTAAGAAGCCGACTTTTAATACCTCTTTTGAAAGTTTGCTAGTTACCCTTAGCGAGTACAGGTTGTTGATTGCAAAAATTACTAGCAATAGAATGCTCCACTTTGCTATGAAAGCTATGTATTCCTGTAGCATTGGAAAATTCATCATGTCTACAGGTAGTTCTAACCCTGGAATTAGTTCTGCGTAAGTTCGTAGTTTGAATGCGATCATAAACGCAAAAATCACCATGAAAAAGTCCATGGGGATTTTCAGTAGGCCGAATATTATTTCTGAGCGTTTTCGCATTTTAATGGTAGTACGTAGTACGTAGTACGTAATACGTAGTGTAAGGATTTTTTTTGCAAAAAAAAAGTGCAGCATTCTTCTCAAGCTATAAGCCGGGTTT
>CAYFOI010000033.1:0-12738 GCA_964344725.1 uncultured Candidatus Peribacteria bacterium | reverse complement strand
TACACTAAAGCAAATTTCGCATTTCTACGCACCCGAAAATGAACGGTCTCTCCATGGAGCCACCTGTCGGACTCGAACCGACGACCCACCGCTTACAAGGCGGTTGCTCTACCAGCTGAGCTAAGGTGGCTCGTTGCTTTCATTTCCGTAAAAGCGCGAGAATGATATTTAAATTGCTCCCTGTTGTCAAACTGATGTTTGTTTTGTTATGATTTTGTCCGTAATTAATCCTGAAAATGACTAATTTAGAGATTCGTCAAAACGAGCCACTTAGCAAGCATTCAACCTTAGGTGTCGGTGGACCTGCTAAGTATTTTTATGAAGCTCAAGATGTGGACAGTTTGAAGGAAATTATCGATTGGTCCAAGTCCGAAGCTATCCCTTATTTTGTTATGGGAGGCGGATCGAATGTTCTTTTTAAGGATACAGGTTTTGATGGTTTGGTTATAAAAATTGCTAATAGAGATATCCAAATTGATGGCGATCTAGTAATAGCAGGTGCGGGGGCTCCGATTGCTAGAGTTGCTAAATTCGCCTGCGATCATGATCTTGGTGGGATTGAGGAGTTCATATCTTTGCCAGGGACTGTTGGTGGAGCCGTTTATGGTAATGCGGGATGTTTTTGGAATGAAATTGCTGATGTTCTTGTGGAAGCTTCTATCTTGAGGGATGGTGAAATTGTTGAAGTTCCTAACGAGTATTTTGAGTTCAAGTATAGGTGGTCAAAGCTTAAGGATACTCATGAGATCTTGCTCGGAGCCGTTTTTCAAGTCTCTGAAGGATGCGACAAAAATCGCATGGAAGAAGTCCTTGCTATTAGGAAAGAAAAACAGCCGTGGGGGCAAACTGCCGGATGTTTCTTTAAAAATGCTGGAGAGACACCAGAGTTGGCTGCCGGCTACCTGATAGACAAGTGTGGTCTCAAAGGCACAGTCCATGGGGGCGCAAAAATTAGTGTTAAACATGCTAATTTTATTTTGAACACAGGGGACGCAACAGCTAGCGATATTCTTGAGCTTGCTGACATCGCTAAAAAAGCGGTGAAGGGTCAATTTAATATCGACCTAGAGCCCGAAATTCAAATTATCGGCTAGCACAAGCGCTTAACCGCACGTCATCTTTCGTCAGGCTTGTTTGCGGCGAATTATTTACGATTTGTGTCAATGTCAAAAGCTTAGTTTTCAGGTAACTTCTTGTTTATAATCGATTCAAGTTACAGACAGGAGATTAAGGAGGAATTTACCAATTTTTATATAAAATTTAACATTATCTCTATGAAAACGACTTCTTTCAACAAAGAGCTAGTAAGGGATATCCTTATTTTTGGAGGGATTCTTACAGTTCTAGTTGTGCTTTGGAATTTCGTCGGAGTTCCAGGTGCAGAAGCAGCATTGATTGACGTAAGTGATAGCCCAGAAAACATCCAGGAAGCAACTGGAGGCGAGGGAAGTTTTCGAACTCTTGCTAGGACTATCATTAACTTCTTCCTTTACTTCCTTGGTTTTGTAGCTACGGCTATGGTTATCTACGGAGGTATCTTGTATGTGACTTCAGGTGGGCAAGATGAGCAAACTGGTAAAGCTAAGAAGATTCTTATGTACGCGCTTATTGGTATCGTTATCATTCTACTATCATTTGCTATAGTAAATACTGTTATCATGGGAGCCGGGACCGGAGACGAAGCCGCGACTTAAGACCGCTCGCTATAAATTTCCATATAGCGCAAAAACAAAACAGAAAGAAGCCCTGCAAAATCGCGGGGCTTCTTTTAATTTACAGGTATTGTCTATGCTCTTGTTGGCATCTTTATCTTTACCTTATCCCGTAGTTCCAAAAACTCTTTAATACTCTCTTTCTTCCCTGCAAGTCTATCTTTAACGATAATCTCGTCCTCCTTGATTTCTACTATTTCGCGATAGTCGATTATTCGCTTTTCAACAGTAAAAAATAGGAGCATTTTTTTAACAACATAGATTTGCGTTAGTTGTCCTACTTCTGTATCGAATACAAAATCGTGAACCATGCCAAGGCTAGTTTCGTCCTCTTTGATGACCTCTTTTGCGAAGATTTTTGTGTGTCCTGGCGTGAATTCGGAAAGTTTTATGAGTTCTTCTCGCTCTATAATTGCGGTTTCATCAATTATTCGTATCCCTGACAGATCCCATTTGCGCACATCTGTTATTGAGATTACTTTTTTTGAACCGACTAGGGCGATTGCTAAGATTCCTCCGTTCTCTGGATTTATCAAGACTTCCTTCATAAAAGCGACCGGTCCTTCAGCTTGTTCGCTGATGATTGGTAATCCGATAGTCTTTAAAAAAGTCATTTTCATGCTTTTAGATTAAAGTAAGCACGCGCCAGGCGTAAAGACCTTTTTTTGGAAGCGTTTCTGTGGTATAATTAACAGATATAAAAACGTGCAAATGGCGGATTTCGCATCAAAAATTCAATCCTTCACATGTATTAGCGACGAAAACAAACAAAAAATTATCGCTAAAGCGGCTAGTTTAAGCGAAAAAGGGCAAGCTGAAATTGTAGCGATTTTGGAAAAAGGCGAGACCAAGAAGAAAGCTCTCGAAGATGAGCACAAGCAACAAACTCTCGATCATATCAAGAAATATCTCGCAGAAGTTGCGGAATTCAAGAGAGGACCTTTGCGTAAAGCCTTTAAAGATGCTGAGAGTTTTGACCATCAGTCTGACGAACAGGCTGCCGAAGATTTACTAAAAGATTTATAAACATATGGATTTTTTCAGAGAAAACAGATTGGTATGGGTGGAAGATGGCGATCCCGGAACGGGATCACCTAGTGGTGGGCTTGAAGGTGGTCTCGAGGGAGGAGGAGAACGAAAGAGAACCCCAGAGGAGCAGATTACTGATGCCCAAGATGATCTCCGAGGCAAAGTCGGTTCTGCTCAAACTATTCTGGAGCAGCTTAATGCCATTTATGGAGAGGATGAACAAGGCATGGATGACGATAAGTCGAACAATGCAAAAGTTGTTGAGCTTAATGAGATGTTAGAAGGAATTTTGAGTGGTTTTGAAGGAGGTATTAGTGAAATCAAGGAGGATTTCGAGGCTAAATTAGAAGATCTTGAAACTGAACTTGTTACGGCAATCAATGGTGTTGTTGAGGGTGAAATAACCCACGTCGAAGCTGACGACGTGTCTGACGTCGTTGCAAAAGGCATGACAAAAGCTGCAAATATTGAAGGTGGTCCTCAAGATGCTGAGGGCGTCCAAGATGTCGTAGATCAGCTCCAAGAAGAACGCAAAGTAGACAGAAGACATGCCCGAGGACTTACAAGAGAACAATATGGGCGATACAATAGGTTTGTTGAAGCTGTTACTGAAATTTATAATCTTACCGGTGCCGATAGAGATAATTTGATTGGTTATAGAAATGAGCTCTTTGATGGGTACATAAGCAAACTCAAGGATATCCCTGCTGAGGAGCAATCAGGTCAACTAAGAAGTTATTTTGAAGAGATCGAGGCAGCGTTTTTCAAGAAAGTATCAGAAGAGTACGCCGACGGTGAAGAAAAGGATTCAATCAAAGAAAAAATCAGAGAATATCGCAAGAAGGAAATACAGGATGAGCCTTTAGAAGAGAGGCTAGAAGCTTATCGTATGGCCTTAGATATAGCTGAATTTGGTAAAGTCATACAAGATGAGATAGTTAGACATGCCGGCGATATATGGGCAGCAATAGGGAGAAGTGACGCTTATTATTTGACGATTTCTGATCTTGATATTTCTGAACTCTTTGACGATGCTCCGGATTTTGCTATGTCTTTTGATTTGATAATAACTTCTGAGAATCTGACTTCGTTGGATGTTAGTATTGCTGGAATGGGCCTAGGTAACATACCATCTGATGATGCGATTTTGCGTCATCCGCCAGAGGGTGAGGATGGAGATGTATCGATTGATCCTTTCTTTGTTGATTTCCTTGCTCCTGATGCGGTTACTTTGGAGGAAAATTCCAATGGGACTTATAACATACAGTTGACTAAGCCTTCTCCAGACTTTTTGCAATTTGATTTAGCTTCTTTTGAAACTCCTATCCCAGATATGACTGAGGAAGATTTTGGTGCGGCTTTGGGACGGTCTCTTGAGGAAAATCGTGGTCAAGAGTTAAAAGATGCCCAAGAATTACTAGGGTTATCGGATGAAGACGTTGCCGGCGTTGAGAGAGAACAAAAAGCTGCTGAATCTCAACAGATACCTCCTTACCAACGCAGAATCGCAAAGAATGTTCTTGCGAATATTGGTACAGAGCAACGTACTGTCTTTAATGCCGGCCGTGTTATGGGTGAGAAAGCGGCTCAATATGCTATGTCGGAGTCCTCTAAATATAATATCGCTACTCATGTGGTCGAGGAGCCTCGGACTGGTGAGGGTATTTTGGTTTTGGATTATACCGGAGCAGAGTTTAATCAATCTTTCAATTCTCCGGATGCTTTTATTAAGTATTATCCTACTCTTCACTTGCCTGCAGACGACGGTAGTAACGGCCCGTTCCCATTGACTGAGGATGTTTATCTTTCAAAGAGACGTCCAAAGCCTTTTGGTGGAATAAGACGTTTGCGTGATTTGTCGGTCACTTATGAACGTGATGACCAAGATCGCATCATAAAGGTTAACGTTACTGTGTCTAATATACAATTCCAGTCCAGTGGCGGCGAATTGACTTCGGTTGTAAGAGTTCGGTTAGGGAAGCCTGTTTCGGGATTACAAGATCCTCGAGATATTCTTTATCCACCAGGATATGGAGGAAGTAAATTTGGCTCGCCTGGCGAAGGCATGGGTATAGGAGCAGAGGGCTCTGAGACTCCTGAGGAAAAATTTGATCGCTTGTCGCAGGAACTCACAGCTTATGAAGAATTGGCTGAGGGATTAGAGAAGATTGGCATTGATGGTTCGCAACTTGAGCAGCTACCTAAATTCCTTCAAGATCGCATCAATTATGTAGATAAAGATTGGGTTAATCTAATAACCGTTGCGCAAAAAGCGGTCGAGCAAGGCAATCTTGAGGTTTTGGAAGCTACCATGGATAAATTGCTCAGCAAGAAAGAACTAGTCGAATGTTCACGAAGAATTGCTGATGGCGAGGATCCTGAAACTGTGATTCAAGATCTTCCCGAGTTCAAAGAGTTTGCTACATACCAAGAAGATGGGACTGGACTACGTTATGGAGGTGACAGTGAATATGAAGCTAGTGATTTTGGTCGTCATTTCCACGATGCTGCTGCTTTGGCGGATGCACGTTTCTCGAAGGGAGATGAGACTGGATACGTGAGCTTTACCGAGGCGACTTTCCATTTTGGTCCAGATCACAGTATTAAGGGTGAACTTGTTTTGAAAGTTGATGGCTATGAAGGCGATGAACTTATCCGTGTAAAATTCCACAACTATGGTGCACACACTTGGGAAGAAGGAATGGTTAATGGTTTTGATACTATGATTAATAGCAAGGCTGTTAACAAAGCTGTTGAGAAGCAAAGACGTCAGCGCGAGAGAATGAAAAGAATTAGAGCTAATGTTGACGAGCGCGAGCAGAGATCTCTCAAGAGGCGAACTCGTAAAGCGGAACGCGCTAGAAAGAAAGGAGAAGCTTTTGATCCATTTTCTGTCCCAGATTACACAGCAAGCTCCAGAAATAATGTCCAAGAGAAGATCTTAAAAGATCACGGTGACTTGGCTGACTATAGAGTGAAAGAGGTTGGCGGCAGATGGGTTGCTGTTAGATCTTCTGCCAGAAAAGATACAAGGCAAGATCCTTTCGCTAAATTTTTCAAAAAGAATCATGGCGGTGCAGAAGCAACTTATGGAAGAGTTGATGCCGATCATCCAGAGACTAACTCAGAGACCGTGATCGACACGGGGGCAGTTGAATCCGTTGACCTGTACGCTGACGATGTTGATTACGAATCTCTTTCCAGAGAAGATTACAAGAGGTATATGGAAATACAGTGGGAAGACAAGCTAGAAGATATTCGTGATTTCTTAGCTGGTGCAGGTGTCGATATAAGCTATCAAGATGTTGGAGCCTTTGGCAAAAAGATCACTTTGCGACATGAAGGTGACTCAACAACTATCAAAATTGAACGTGTTACCTCTGTCGGACGTCCCAAGGATTATGATGATTTGCCTGCTTTGAACTTCTATGTTTCGGATTCTGAACCGGGTTATGCCGATTCTATGGATGACGCTTTAACCAGGGCAGCAAAGGACATCGGAGCTGAACTTGATGCGGATAGAATTGAGAGATTGCAGGCTGAAAATGCTCTAGAAGATGCTGCAACAAGGTTCGACGCTTTGGAGATTCCTGAAGACTTCGCTACTGCATCTACAGAGGTACAAGCCGCTTATCTCGCATACCATCAGGCTCTTGAAAAAATGATTGAATTATCTGGCTCTGATGAAGATGCGATACCTTATCGCGAAGAGCTTTTTGCATTAGAGGAAGTTTCTGGACAGGTTGGGCTCGAGAATCTATTAAGTTTGGGTAGTGCATATTCTGAAACTGGCGACTCCGAAACGGCTATTTCTTACTACGAAAAAGCTATGGATGCAGCTTCGTCCGCTTACGAAGCAATGGGAGGAGGAACGGAAGGAGTTCAAGCATCTGAGCAATGGGAACAGGCTTACAAGATGTATCATGACTCATTGACGGGCCTTGCAGACCTTGCGACAGAAACTGGAGACACTGAATCCATTATTAAGCACAGAGAGGCTATCTTCAGGCTAGAAACTGCTGTAGATAGGCTGGATGGCGATAACGCTAAATTGCTTGCCGATGCTTATGCTGAGGCAGGTCGCACAGAAGATGCTATTGGTGTGTATGGACAAGCTATCACAATATATCCCGATGGTTCTGCGGAAGAGCAAGTCGCTAACGAGGCATTGCAGGCTGTAATTGCTTTGTGGGAGTAGAAGCGCCAGCCGGTGCTACAGAAACGTTTACCGCCGAAGATTTGATACGCGTTCAAGAGGCTTATGCGGCAGCGGGAGGAGCAGAAGGAGATCATGAGTCCGAAGAATGGCAATCTGCTTATCAGGAACATCATGATGTACTACAAGGACTTGCGACGCAGGCTGAGGCTGCGGGAGATGCTGTGCTTGTTATTGAATATCGTGAAAACTTACATGCTCTTCAAAACGAAGGCGACAAAGTAGATGGCCATAATGCAGAAGCACTTGCTGATGCTTATAGCGCTCAAGGCAATATCGAGAAAGCCAAAGAATATTACACATATGCTATGACTGCATATACAGCTTTGGGTAGTACCGATGCATTTATTGCTGCCCAAGCTAAGTGGCAAGAACTATCGACGGCTCCCCCCTCAGCGGAATAGAGTAACGGAAGAATAAACCCAAATTGACAATTCTACTTCCGTTTCATATACTCTTGGAGCTATTTTTGAAAAATCGTCGGGGTGTAGCACAGTTGGCTAGTGCGCACGGTTTGGGACCGTGAGGTCGCTGGTTCGAGTCCAGTCACCCCGACCAGATAGGACGTTTTTTCGTTGTATCCACGTTTCAAACGGCTCATTTAAGGTTAAAGATACTACTTTTTGCTTACTAACAACGAGGTTCGAGAAAAGAATCTCTGCAATTTGGCGTTTTTTGTCCATATTTGCCATTTTCCAATAACTATAGGCGTTTCTGGACAGTTCGAGAAAGTCCTCAAATGATTCTGCAAGTGACGCGTCATCTTGATTGAGTTCTGTTAAACGTTCGTCATACCCCTTTATTGCTTTCTTTAAACTTTGTGCTTTTTGACTCAAGTTCTTGTATATTTCTTCTTCTATTTCTCCATGTTTATGTGCGATGCTTGCCATTTGTTCCATAACTATACCTCGTTCTTTTTTTGCATGTTCTCTTTTTGAGATTGTACTACGTTTTGTATATTCTATTTTTACTTCCTCATCACCCAGATATTTTTTAAAAGCGTATAGATATTTTTTGTAATCTGTTTCGTTGAATTTCAAGCCATTCGCCAATACTTTTTGAATTGTCGGATATATGACATTTTTCATGTTTGCACCTCCTTTTTCATTGCATCCTTTCGTCTGGCAGGTGAAATGTACTATGCCTTTATTGCCTGGTGCGTTTGGATAACGAACGTTCCCACAGGCACTACAAATTACTTTACCAGCAAGTGGCCACTTTTTTCGGGGAGCTCGCCCCTGACTTCTTGCCTTATTAACCTTCTGTACTTCTAGCCAGTCTTCTTCACTAATTACTGGTTGAAAGTCGTAGAGCTCCGGTAGATTGTATTTATCTGTTTCACCACTTTTACGGTGGACTATATAGCGTCCATAATAATATGGGTCCGAGAGATATTTTTGGAGTTTTTGTTTTGTGATCTTCTGAGAGGCTCCGTTTTCATTCATCCATTTTGCAATTTCTGTATAAGACCTGTGTTCAAGTCGCATTTCAAAGGCATGTCTTAACAGATAAAAATCGGTTTCATGTGGAACCACGTAATCCCTGTTCGGATCAAACACTTTATCCGATTGACGTATCTTTCTGTATCCAAACTTTGGTTTGCCAAATACCCACTTACCATCTTTGCTAGTATTTTTCATGCCACGCTTCACACTATCACTTAAATGATCTGAATAACCTTTGCTTCTAGCGAACTCCATTGCTAAGTGCTCTTTTCCTGTTGAATCATTGTGAAATCTATAATTAGGAAATTCCATATCAATTATCTCTTTATCATCAAGCATTTGAACTATGACCCCCGATTCGTAAGCATTCCTGGATAACCTGTCTGGATGCCATGCTATGATCCCACCCCACTTTCCACTTTTGAGCCCATCAATCATCCTTAAAAATTCAGGTCTATTATTCATTTTCCGGGCAGATCTACTTTCTTGAATTATTTCGCTTTCGTCATAATCAAGCTCTAGATCTTTGGCAATCTCTTTACAATCGTCGATTTGGTCTCCAATTGACCTTATTTGCCTTTCTTCATCCTCTGTTGATTTCCGTGCATAAATGACATATTTCTCTGATCTAGTTTTCTTGTATTTGTCTTGATAGGGCATTCGGGGATACTTTACGGAATAGATTGATTAAGTTCACCACATTGGCGAATTCTTTTAGAATTTCTTCTTCTGACCCTAGGTCCTCTCCTTCACAAATGACGTGATTACGTTCATCAATTGTGTATTTATATCCTTTTATTTTCTGAGTCTGGCAAACCATAAAACGCTTTTACGTTTGCGGCCCCGGGGTCGAGGCCTGTGTAAATTAGTTTTTAGGTTTACTTATATTTTATAGGATTTTAAGGGATAATCAAGTTAATTACCGTTGTGTGCTAGACCAGGTCTTCCTATATTTGCCAGTTGTGCTTCCATAGTGTGTTGGGGAAGTGGCTTGTCTAGTTTTGGGGTTGAATATTTTTCTAAGAGCCTGGCCATTTCGGCCATTCTTTCCCCGGACAAGGCGTATCCTTGGTCTATTTCTACCTTTAATTTGCTGTTTTCGGTTACCCCCCAAAGTCTTTCTAGTCTTTCTTCTTCTTTGCGGAGTTCAGTTAGAAGTTTGGTTAAATGGGGATAGAAGGCCAGTTTCTTTGAATCGGTGGCCCTGTTTTTGAGTTCGCGAAGCTCCTGAACCTCTTCATGTAGTAAAGCTATGCGTCTTCTAGCGGCCTCTACGAGCAAATTTAAGTATATGGGGTTCTCTTGAGCGGGTAGGTCCTGTTTCATGGCATCCAGAGCCGCATATACGGTAGAAACGCTTACTCTGAACCGTTTAGCGACTTTCTGAGCACTCTGGCCTTCTACATAGGCAATGAATATGCCTTGATACTTCTGTTTGGTTTGAGGTCTTTTCATACCTTCTTTTGCTCTTTCGTGTTGTGTCGTGGGCTTTGTCATACTCGTATTATACCGATTTATTCTGGAAAAATCTCAGATTTTGGCTTGCTTTAGCGGTCAATTCCAGAATTATTCGCAATCATCTACTGTCCCGGAGCTTGCGTTGTATGTGAGGATGGTTGAACCGTTGTATGTTGCAATAATGGTTACGTGACTTGCCCCCAATTCCTCTTTTTTGAAGGTTGAGAAAGTTGAAGCATTTGTTCCAACAACAAATTCCAGATCGTCAGGGACAGTGTTGTAGTCGAAATAAGCGACTGAATTACATACATTATCCAAACAAGTGATGGAATTTAACTCAGGTGAGCTTTCTAGTATTGTTGCGAACCTTTCCTTTGCGGCCGTATCAAATGCTCCTCCTTCCTCTATGCCAGGTGCGCATGAGTAAAGCATTACTAGGAGGAAAAAGAAGATACCGATACCTATTAGGATTTTTTTCTTCATAGGGTTTGGGGGGTTAGGAATTATTGACTTGCAACCTTATTATATCCCATTTTGGGATATTCGAAAACAGGATATAGCATTTTGACAATGAGTACAATCCATTCGAACGAATATAGGGGAATGATTAAAAAACTTGTGAAAGCCAGAAAAAATGCCGGCTTCACGCAAGTTGACGTTGCTAAAAAGTTAGGCGTGCATCAATCATTCATTTCGAAAATCGAGAGTTGCCAGAGGAGAGTAGACGTGTTGGAGCTTAAAAGGTTTGCTAAGTTGTATGGGGTGAAAATAGGTTTTTTTGTAGATGCCTAAAGTGGTGTGGGGTTTGTTGGTGGGGTAAATACAGGTTCTTGTGCCAATTCTGTTGGTGGTGATGTAATATTTACTATTTTACGAATAACCTCGAATATCAATTTGAAATTCTCCACGTTAAAATTATCAAAACCTGGCTCGCCTATGTATATGTAATCTGCAAAATGGCTTTTAGGTAATGCCACTGATGTTTCATGTTTTATATCTTCATTCCTATCATAGACATCCGAATCTATAATTGCATTTTCCTTTTCTTTTTTTCTTGACCAAGGTATTTCGAATTGCTTGTCTTTTCCATTTCCATTCAATAAAAACTCTTCTCCCAAGAAAAGCCTTCTACCGTTTTTATCTGTAGTTTTTATGTTTGCATCCATGTAGTAATGTTCGATAGATATTTCATCAAAATCTCTACTACTTAAAGCCGGTAGGCAAAAAGATATTACGTTTCCTCCCCAATCTTTGTATTCTTGCCCTTCGTGCTCTTTTGTTATTTCTGGGTTGTCCCTGTCAAAAACACAAATTATTGTTCGTGGCTGAACTATTCTTGAAAAGGTTTTGCAAATTTTTAATAATTCTTTATCCCCCATATCACTCGTATATTCGTGAAATTCAACCTCTAGATCTTTGAACTCCTCAAGCCGTTCTAATGCTTTTTTGAGATGCTTCCAGTCTGTTTTTCCTTCTGTGATAATTAATGGTGGGCCACTTGTACTTCGTTTTGTATTTAATTCTTCGATATTCTTTTTTAATGCTTCATTTTCTTCTTGTATTTTTTTGATATAAACTTCTCGACTCTCAATTTCCTTGTAGAATTGTTTATGTACCTTTTGTAAGTCTTTGTACTGTTCCCGATTTATCTCAAGTATTCTGGGGTGATCTTTCTTCTCCTTAAATACTTCATAAAAACTAGTGTATTCAGGCGCGAGTGCAATGGTGGCGGTTGAGTGAGTGGCAAGTATTACGGGGATTCCTTTTGATATAAAGTATTTATCTAAGATCTTGAAGAACATTTCTATTAAAGAAGGATTTAGGGTCGCGTCATACTCATCTAGTAATAAAATTTTCTTTTCTTCTTTCTGTACTCCACTTAGTGATGCAAATGCAAAAGATATTATAGCTTTTTCCCCATCAGACAGGTCAGAAAGTTGCCGAGGGGTGCCTTCATTTATTACTCCATCTTCAGTCAAAGGATATAATTGGGGTTGTTCGTTTATCTCAAATCCATTTAGTTCATAATTTTCTTTGAACCTGTAATCTAATTTTAATTCTTTGAATAGGTTATTTAAGTCAACCCAAGGAGGGGTACTAAGTGTGCTTGGATCAAATTTGACCCCTTTTTTGCCAGCCTCTTGTTCTTTTTGAGATACAACATAGGCATAGTTGAAAAAAATTTCTCCTATAAAGTTTGCGAATAAATCATCAGAACGCCATATGAATTCATTGGGCATTGCATCTTTAACTTCTTTTTCTGAAATTGCTTTTTTATTGAACTGTTCTTCTCCAAATTCATCTATGAGTATTTTTTTTGCTTGGATACAAGAACGAGAAAATTTAATGCATTCTGGATGTTTATAATCGAGTGAGGACTTAGAATAATGTACCCAGGCTTGATTTCTTGAATTTATTTGGGTGTCTATTTTAGATGCCGTCAATTCTGGGATACTCACATTTTCTTTAAAAGACCTGTATATTACATCGCTTGCCGAAAGACTTACTTCGTCTAGCACTATAGTGTTGTTTAGTGGGTGTTTTATGCTATTCCCAATTTGTCCGTGTATGACGTCAATCAGATGTGATTTCCCACTCCCGTTTACTCCTGAAAGGATTATTAAATTACCGTTAAACTCAAAGTTAAATCCTTTTGAGAAGGATTTGTAGTTATTATTTAGTGTGACTGTTAGTGTGCTCATTATTTATTTTTAATTGCCATGTTTTTCTAGAAATTGCTTGAATACTTCGGCCTTAGTCCCCTGTAAAGTTTCTAGAACCTCATATTCAACGTGCGTTAACAGGCCAACCCTGGACCCTGTTTCGAGACCGTTCATTTTCGGGTGCGTAGAAATGCGAAATTTGCTTTAGTGTAAGC
>CAYFOI010000032.1:0-13707 GCA_964344725.1 uncultured Candidatus Peribacteria bacterium | reverse complement strand
CCCAAATTCTTCTAAGTTTTTGCCAAGTTACGCACCCGAAAATGAACGGTAGCTCACCAGTTATGCTGAGATGATGGATAGAATTGATCCATCTGAAGTAGGGCTGGTTTTTGACGAAGCTGATTCTCATCCTGATACGCTTGTTACCCGAGATAGGCTTCGGAATTTGGTTAGATTGTCGATTTTAGGTTCGAGATATATGGAGGATGGTTCTGCTTTGGCTGGAGTATGTGTTGATGCTGTTCTGGTACAGGCTGGTTTAGCGGAGGACAATCGTGGTGCTAATGAACATATTTTAAATCGATTTTTGTCTCAAGATTCTTATAGAGATGGTATGTTGCGTATACTGATAAATTTTAATTCCAGGATTCAACAAAATATTACGGCTTTGTTGAAGAAGATTTTAAAAGAAGAGGCTGATAACGAAGAAATTTTGAATTATTTCTCTAGTAGAGTTATCCAGGCAGCTTTGAATACTGTTATAGATGTCTTGAGAGGCGAGACTGTGGTTGTAGAAGAGAGTGAAGTGTTTCTCGAGTTGCCAATTTCTGGTGAGTATGAATTAAATCAATTGGCTACTATGGCTGAAGATCTTTACGCTTCTGTTTTAACAGATCCTTCGGATACTACTCTTGTTAGGCGGGCATTGGGTGTCTGTAGGCGGTTGTTGAGTGAATATGATGATAAAAGAACGGATGTTGCTTCTTTGGGACCAGGGATGAGCGTGGCTTATTCTTTGCTTAGACAATATCATCATGATGTCAAAATTCTATTGGGTATTATTTTGGAACACGGTACTTATGAGTTTGATTTAGGCGCATATGCTTATAGGCGTGTTCTTGCTACCAGGATTGCGCTTGGAGAGATGCGTGAAGTTTTTCAAATGGCTTCCGGCACATCGGCATCTGAAGTTTTATCTCAAGATTCAGATGGTAGGGAAGGTGTGCATTTCGAAGTTATTGATGGAGGCATAGATGCGCCGCCTTCTGATGAAGAAGTGGCAACACTTAGGAATGGGTTTGCTCACTTGCAGCTTGTACAGCTGCCTGACAAGGAGAATGCTGCACAAGGGGATGAAGAAGATGATGATTAAGAAGCTTAGTTTGTGTTTCCGGTTATTTCTAAGACAATGTCTGAGTTGCATTTGTTTATTTTCTTGATTTTCAAGCGAGGAAGTCCTTTGCTTATTGTTTCCAGGCCTGTTTCTCCAAGTTTTTTGTTTGCTATAAATAGCTTTAGCTCGTCTACGAGTCCACTTGACAGAAATGAGGTTGAGATTTTTTGACCACCTTCAACCAAGATGCGCTCATATCCTAGGGATGTGAGTTTTTGCATGACTTTCTTGAGGTTTTTTAGGGTAGGGAAGGTTAAGATTTGGGCGCCGAGTTTCTCGAGCTTCGTATGTTTTTGAGATTTTTTGATAGTTGTGCAGATAATAGTCTTTCCTTCTTTCAAGACTTTTGCATTTAAGGGGATGCGAAGATGACTGTCCAAAATTATCTTTGCTGGGTTTGGCCCTTCGACCAGACGGACATCTAATCTTGGGTTGTCCTGTAGAATTGTTCCTATTCCGACTAAGATTGCATCTGATTTAGCGCGCATTTTGTGGGCGAGCTTTCGCGATTTTTTACCTGTTATTTTCGTTTGGGTAGGGGACCATATCTTGAAATCTATGCTTGAAGCGATTTTTAGAGTTATGTAGGGGTTTAGTACTCGTGCTTTGATTCCGGCTTTGCGGAGTTTTTCTATGCCGTGGACTTTTGGGTTTGGGTCGAGCTTGTGTATTACGACCTCGTGGACTTTTTTCTTGATAATTAAATCTGTACAAGGCGGTGTTTTGCCGTAATGAGAGCATGGTTCAAGAGTGACATACAATGTGCTGCCTTTGGGATCTCCCTTGCAGCTATTGAATGCTTCGACTTCGGCGTGAGGACCGCCGTACTTCTTGTGGCAGCCTTGGCCTATTATTTTTCCGTTTTTGACTAAAATTGCTCCTACTTGTGGGTTAGGGGATGGGTCAGCCTTTTTTGCTAGCTGCAATGCTTGTTTGATGTATTTGTTAGACATTTTCAAGTAAGTGTCCGAGTTTTGTCTTTTTTGTCTTGAGATATTTGTGATTTCGATCTGTTGGAGTTGTTTCTAGCTTTACTCTCTTAGTTATTTTGAGTCCATGGCCTTCTAGGCCTATTATTTTGCGTGGATTGTTTGTCAGAAGGTGAATTTCGGTTAGGCCAAGATCTGTCAGGATTTGTGCTCCTGTTCCATATTCGCGTAAATCACTTTGGAATCCGAGCATTTCGTTAGCTTCTACTGTG
Organism: uncultured Candidatus Peribacteria bacterium; assembly: GCA_964344725.1. Taxonomy (GTDB): domain Bacteria; phylum Patescibacteriota; class Gracilibacteria; order UBA1369; family UBA12470; genus CG2-30-44-17. The sequence goes on along the minus strand of CAYFOI010000032.1, from coordinate 11,392 downwards.
TCGTATCCTTCTTTTTGCAGGTTATACGCTTTCAATTTGTTTACGAGTCCTATGCCGCGTCCTTCTTGGCGCATGTATAGAACTACGCCTGCTTTTGCTTTGTTGATTCTTTTTAAGCTTTCGTCTAGTTGTTTGTTGCAGTCGCATTGTTTTGATTTAAACAAATCTCCTGTCATACATTCTGAATGGACTCTTACAAGAACATCTTTTTTGCCTTTGACGTTGCCCTTTACGAGTGCTACGTGTTCTTTTCTATCTATTAAGCTCCTGTAAACTATCATCTGCATGTTGCCATATTCTGTAGATAGCTGCGTCTCTATGATTCTTTCTACGAGCTTTTCCGTGTGTCTGCGGTAGCTAATTAAGTCTTTTATGCTTATGATTTTTAGTTTGTGCTTTTTCGCAAATTTTTCTAGATAGGGGAGGCGTGCCATTTCACCGTCCTCTTTTGTGATTTCGCAAAGGACGCCAGCTCTTTGAAGGCCGGCTAAATTGGCTAGGTCGCAAGCTGCTTCAGTGTGTCCAGCTCTAACGAGCACACCGCCTTTCTGTGCTATTAACGGGAATACGTGTCCCGGTTTGACTAGATCTTTTGGGGTCGATTTGTTGCTGGTGATCGCTTTGATTGTTTTGCTCCGATCTGATGCTGATATCCCGGTGGTTGTTCCTTTGCGTGCATCTACAGAAACTGTAAAATTGCATTTAGTAGCTTCTTCGTTGTTTTCGACCATTGGTTTTAGATCTAGTCTGTTTGCTATTTCTGATGATATTGGTACGCAAATTAATCCGCGCCCTTCGCGCATCATGAAATTTATTTTTGCAGAATCGACTTTGTCAGCTGCAAAGATAAGATCACCTTCGTTTTCGCGATCTTCGTCGTCGACAACAATTACCATTTTGCCGGCTTTGATGTCAGCTATGGCATCTTCTACTTTTTGCTGGTTAGTTACCATGTTTGGGCTAAATAGCCGATCTTACGAACTGTTCAACTTTAATGTCGCCAAGCAATTGTTCGATTGTTTGCTCTGGATTTTTAACAAAAGCTTGTTTCAGTAGTGCATTCTCTTCGCGGAACTTTCTTTCCTTCCCTTGCATAATGTTTTCCCAAATGTTTTCCGGCTTTCCTTCTTGCTTGAGCTGTTCAGTCCAAATTTCTTTTTCTTTAGCTACGGCTTCTGCTGGGACTTCTTCTGGATTTGCATAAAGCGGATTCATTGCAGCGACATGCATCGCAATGTCTTTTGCAAGCTCGTTGTCTCCGCCAGAAAGTACTACAGCTGTTCCGATTTTGTTGTTTGAGTGCACGTAGGTTCCGATGTTAGAACCTTCTACTATTGTTTTTGCTGGTACTTCGATTTTTTCTCCAAGCTTGATAGTCAGTTCGCTAACGGTTTCGTTTAGATCTGTGTCTTCGCCTTCAGCTAGAACTTTTTCTGCTAGAGATTTTGCTTCGGTGATGAAGTCTTCGTTTTTGGCTACAAAATCTGTTTCGCAAGCTAGTGTGACGATCGCTGCTTTGCCATCGCCTTCTGCAATTGCAACAACGCCTTGAGAAGTTGATCTGTCAGCACGTGATGCTGCTTTTGCCTCACCTTTTTTACGTAGAAGGTCGATAGCTTTTTCGTGATCGCCATTTGCTTCTTCCAAAGCTTTTTTGCATGCCATTGTTGACACTCCGGTCTCTTCACGGAGTTTCTTGATTTGTTCTAGGGTTACCATAGTTAGTTGTAGTTAGTAGGGGTGGGTAGTTGTAGTTCTTTATGCCTGAGGAGTTTCTTTTCCTTCTGCTGGTTTTTCTTCCTCTTGTGCAGGTGCTTCTTGAGCAGCAGGTTCTGCTGGAGTTGCCTCTGCTGTTTCCTCTGGTTTCGGTGTTTCTTCAGCAGCTGGAGCTGGTGTTTCCGCAGGAGTCTCTTCTTCAGCAGGTGCTGCAGGGGTTTCTTCCTCTGCTGGAGCTTCTGGAGCAGTTGCTTCAGGTGTTGGCTGAGGTTCTGTAGCAGGAGCTTCTTCTGTCTCTGTCGATACTTCTTCGGTAGTAGGTTCTGCTGGAGCCTCTCCTGGCTTTGAGGTTTCTTCTACTGCTTCTGGTTGAGCTGGAGCTTCTTGAGGTTTAGTCTCCTCTTCTTTTTTAGCTGCTTCAGCTGGTTTGGCAGCAGATGTGCTTCCTAAAAATTTACTTAAATCTAATTTTGCAGTTATGTCTCCGAGGATTGGGATTTTCCATTCTTTGCCTTGCGAAGCTTGGAACATTGCAAGAATTGTTAATGCAAAAAATCCTAGAAATAAAAGGGTGCCTAGCATTGCAAATAAGGTACTTGGCACTGCTAGTACAAATAATACGGCTATACTGACTACAAACATGCCGAGACCTTGTTTTGCGTGAAATTGGCATTTTTTGCTTTCTGGCTTAAGGATCAATGGAAGTGCGAATCCTACGCTTGCATAAGCCACTACAGAAAGCCATTTTTCGTCGTTTGGTGCTGATGGCGCCGACGGTTTTGGTGCTTGCTCAGCTTGAGGAGCCTCGGCAGGTTTTTCAGCAGGTGCTTCAGTAGTTTGTTCTGTTTTTTTGTTTTCTTCTGTCATTTGATGAGTGTTTTAATGGAAATAGATTATTTAGCGGGCTTTTTGATAGCCTCTGTAAATTTACCTACTAAGTAGGTTATTGCTTTGATTGAATCGTCGTTGGCAGGAATTGGATAATCGATAAGATCTGGATTTGCATTTGAATCTGTGATTCCAACGATTTTTACTCCTGTTCGACTAGCTTCCTTCACAGCGATTTGGTCGCGGTGAACGTCTAGAACAATGATTACATCTGGAGTTTTTTTGATGTCTTGGACACCACCTAGAGATGTTTCTAGTTTTGCGATAGTTTTTTCTAGCTTTACTGCTTCTTTTTTGGTGTATTTTGAGAATTCACCAGTTTCTTTTTCTTCTTTTAACTTCTTTAGGTACTTGATTCTTTGCTTGATGGTCTTGAAGTTCGTGAAGAGGCCTGGAACCCATTTCTGGGTTACGTATGGGCATTTACACTCTTTTGCAGCAGTTTTTACTAAATCTGTAGCTTGCTGCTTTGTGCTTACAAACATGATTGTCTTGCCTTGATTGGCTGATGCGCTTAGAAATTTGAGTGCTTCGTCTAGCGCTTTTCCTGTCTTGTTGAGGTCGAAGACGTGGATCCCTTGTTTTTCTCCATGGATGAAAGATTTCATTTTAGGGTTCCATTTACTCGTTGCATGTCCAAAATGAACAGCATTTTTGAGCATTTCTTTCAGTTCTTTTTCCGTTGACATGTGTCCTTAGGGTTAGTGCCTGAATATCGTCGCTTCCTATCGAGGACCCTTTTTTAGATGGAGCTGTGCGCCTTTGGCGCGCCCTGGGGCAGGACAATAGGATCTGATATCAGACTGGATATAAATGTGTTTTGCTTTGCAAAACGGTTGTTAGTATCGGAGCTGTGCGCCGAAGGCACGCTCTGACGGCGGTATTTTAGTATATTCCCTTCCTTAAGGCAAATACTTTTGGTATGCTTTTAAACAATTTAATAACTTTAAATACGATCTTCGTGAAAAAATTGACAAGATTGATAAGCAAATCATGGCTCTTATTAAGGAGCGTTTCTCTGTTGTTGATAAGATAGGGGAGATTAAGAAGGAAGAGGGTATACCTGTTTTTGACCCAGAGAGAGAAAAGCTGATAAAAGAGCGGCTTTGTGAAATTGCTGATGAGCAAGGACTTAGCAAGGAGTTTGTTATTGATCTATACGAGAGGATTTTCGCGGAATCTCGTAGGCTGCAGGGTTGACGTAAGGGCGAAAAATTGGTACAATATTATGATTAAAATTAAAAATAAAAGTATCAATGGCGGACGAGAATCAAACCCAAGTTCAGCCAGAACAGGTGCAAGATGCCGCTGCAGAGCAACCTAAGAAGGAGGCTTCTGCTGATGACTCTAAGGAGCCTGTAAGGATTAGTATAATCTTGCCTACGAATGCATATTTCTTGTCAGGCATACGTGATTTTACTTTGACTATGACTAAGAATATGACAGGGTTTTCTGAGCAATGGGCTTACCGTTTCCAGTCGGTTGTTGACGAGCTGTGTAATAATGCGATTGAGCATGGTTCTGAGAAAGGCAAAGATGTTAAAATTACATTTGTAAATGTGCCTGATGATAGTCTTGAGGTTATTGTTGAAGATAGTGGGACTGGTCCTAGTAAGTTTGATGCGGCTCAGATGAATAATTTAGTGAAAGAGCGTATCTCGATGATGCATGGTCAATATCTTGGCCTGCGTGGCAGAGGTCTTCCTAAGATCGTTGCTGAATGGACTGATGAGCTTCTTTTTGAAGATATTGATGGTGGGGGCTTGAGAGTTCGTGTTAAGAAGTATTTACGCGACAAAGAGGATGAAGTATTATCGAAGACAGATGACCCAACTCATGTGCAACTTACATAAGCTTTACATACTTAAAACAAATACAATATGACACAAGCAACAATATCATTCGAAGATGTCCAAGCGGATGGCGATAAGAAAGTTAAAATCGTCAAAATCACTGGTCAACTTGATGAAAGCAACGTAGACGAAGAAGCTAAAAAAATCTACGAAGTTATCGAAGGCGCTGGAGGAGGACTAAGTCTTATTTTTGACTTCAGCGAACTCGAATACATGAACAGTAAATCTATCGGTTATCTGACCGATTGGTACAGCAAGATCTCAGGTGAAGGTGGCAAAGTAGTTGTCGCTCAGGCTAAGAGTAACATTGTTGATATCTTGCAAGTGGTTGGGCTTACGCAGCTAATTAGTACTTATCCGAGTGTTGAGGAAGCGAAGTTGGCGGTGATGTAACTTAGTCAGTAGGAAATAGTCAGTAGCGTTATGTGTATGTTTTGAGCCCTGCGCGAGCGGGGCTTTTTTTGTAGGTTGTGGGCTTAAAATAACAATATTTTGTTGGGATTTTTGTAATAACCAGGTAGAATACTTTCGCTTTCAAACAAAAACAAATGGATGGACTTAAGATAGCTTTGGTTGCCGATTGGCTAACTGATCCGGGTGGGGCGGAGAAGGTTGTTTGTGCTTTTCATCGGATGTTTCCAGATGCTCCTATATATACATCTATATACGACAAGGATAGATTGCCGATGTTTGATGATGCGGATATCCGGACTTCATTTCTGCAGAAATGGCCTGGGGCGAAGCGTCATCATCAGTGGTATCTCAAATGGATGCCGACAGCTTTTGAGCAGTTTGATCTTTCCGAGTATGACATTGTTTTATCGAGTAGTCACTCTTGTGCGAAAGGTGTGATTACGAAGCCTGAGACTATGCACGTGTGTTACTGCCATACGCCTATGAGGTACGTTTGGGATGATTGTCATCGGTATTTGAAGGATTATCCGTGGCCGAAGACGCTTAAGAAAATTGCTCCTTATTTGCTTCATAGTATAAGGCTTTGGGATCGGCTTGCGGCGGATCGCGTCGATTATTTTGTCTCCAATTCTGACTATATTGGAGAGAGAATTGCTAAGTATTACAAAGCTAAGTCAGAGACGATTTATCCTATTGTTGAGACTGATGATTTCTATCTGTCGGCTGAGCGAGGGAACTTCTACTTTGCGGCTGGGCGACTTATTCCTTATAAGCGATTTGATCTTATAGTTGAGGCCTTTAATCATCTAGGGAAACCTCTTAAGATTGCTGGTCGGGGGCCGGAGATGAAGAGACTTAAGAGGATGGCAAGGAAGAACATTGAGTTTTTGGATTATGTGCCTGATGAAGAGCTTCGTGAGAATTTGTCGACTTGTAAGGCTTTTATTTTTCCGCAGATTGAAGATTTTGGCATTGCACCGGTTGAGGCGATGGCTTCGGGGCGTCCTGTTATTGCTTATGCCGATGGGGGAGCGCTTGAGACTGTTTCTGATGGCAAGAGTGGTATTTTCTTTAAAACTCAAAGTGCTGATGCTCTTATAAAAGCGGTTTTACGGTTTGAGAAGAAGAGGTTTAATGGTAAAAAGGTTGCAGAAAGTGTAGCTGATTTTGGAAGAGAGAGGTTCGAGAGAGAGGTTAAGAGTTTTTTGAAGCGAAAATGGAAAAGTTTTGCTAAAAAGTAGACTGTCTTAAATACTAACCTACTAACTTACTTAAATTATGGATGTTCGTAACTATTTCTGTTTCTTATGGAGGATTAAGTGGAAAGCTCTGATTATTGGGGCTATTTTTGCAGTTTGTGGGTTTGTTTATAGTATTGCGGCTATTGGCATGACTTATGAGGGGGTTGTCTTTTTGACGATTGGGATGGAGCAAAGCGAGTATTCGGATGATGCTTTTGGTGCGAGGGGCGTTACAGAAGCTGATTATTATTTTGCTCAGACTGTTCAAGGGTGGACTTTGGATCCGTCTTTTCAGACGCAAGCTAATGCCAGGATGACTAGCGGATCTTTTTCGGTTACTGCTAGACAGCAAGAGAGGCAAAATATGATTTTGCAGGTTATTGCTAGCGATGCCAGTTTGATAGAGGAGGCTGCTTTGGCAAGTGTCGATGAACTTGAAGAGAGACTTGATTCTTATAACGAGACGATGCAGACTTCTTATACGATTGCAAATCCTGAGATAACTTCCTATATTACGGATCCTCCTTATAAAGTTAATGCTGTTGCTGGATTTTTGCTTGGAATTCTTTTTGTGATTTTTGCGCAGCTTTGTTATGAGTTTTCTGCTGGTGTTATGAGTTTTCCTTTTCAGGCTGAAAAAATACTTGGCAAAAGGCCTATAGATCCTTCTTACCTTGGTGAAAAAGGTTATGTTCTTGGGGTTGGCTGCAAGGTTTCTAAAAAATATGGCAGGGAAGTTGCTGACAAGAATGATCTAAAGTCGGGGAGTCATCTGTTTGTAGTGAAGATTGGTGCTGCTCGTGAAAAGGAGCTAGAAACTCTCACCAGGATTGTGCCTGATTATGAGTGGATTACCGCTTAATTACAGATAATCAATGAAAATTGGAATTGATCTTCGGCCGCTTTTGCATGGGAAGGCTTCGGGTGTGGCGGTTTATACGCGCTCACTTGTACGTGAGATGATCAAGCATCGTGAGTATGAGTTTGTTTTGTTTTTGAGTGGGCGAAAAGGGGAGTACGAGAAGATTCTTGATGAGTTTGAAGGACCGAATGTCAAAAAGGTTTTTTGGAAGGTGTCGAATAGGGCGCTTAATTTTGGTTTTTGGTTCTTTGGGTTTCCACGTGTGGATCTTGGAGTTGATGTTATGTTTTTACCGGATATGAGGCCGATACGACTACCCAAGGATGTAAAGAAAGTTGTGACTTGTCATGATCTTTCGTTTTTGCGGTTTTCGGAGTTTTTCTCCTGGAAAAGTAGGCTTTGGTATAAGCTGAATAAGCCTGCGAAGTATTTTAAGATAGCGGATAGAGTGATTTCTGTCTCTAAGTTTACGCAGAAGGAGCTGCGGGACTTACTTGGTGTGAAAAGTGAGGTGGTGTATGAAGGGGCGTATGTTCCGGACAGTACGAATTTCGAGGAGGTGCAGGAGGAATATGGGTTGTCCGAGAAATATATTCTGTCTCTGTCGACTCTTGAGCCTAGGAAAAATCTTAGGCGAGTTATCGAGGCGTTTGAAAAGTCAGGGATAGAGCATGATTTGGTTGTGGCTGGGGATTTTGACAGGTCGATTTTTGCCAAGTTTAAGCTGCCTGAGAGCGAGAAGGTGAGGTTCATTGGAGAGGTGCCAGAGGAGCATAAAAAAGCTCTTTATAATATGTCGGATGGGCTTGTGTACGTGTCTCTGTATGAAGGATTTGGTTTACCGCCGCTAGAGGCTTTGTGCTGCTCTCGGCCGGTTTTGACTAGCAAAGATAGTCCGATGGAGGAAGTATGCGGAGAAGTGGCTATCTATGTTGATCCTGAGGATGTTTCTGAAATTGCGGAAGGTATGAAGAAGCTTGTTTCGGAACCCAAAGATCAAAAACAGCTAGTTAAGCAGGTTAGTAAGTTTAGCTGGGAGAATGCTGCTATCGAAACTTTAGAGATCCTCAAAGGATAGTTCAAATACATCGATCATTACTTGCGGGGCTCCGTCTACTGATTTGCTCCATGCGTAATAGAGGATGCTGTCTTTGATTATGAGGGTCGGATGTCCATGGCCGCTTACGTATTCCGAACTGACTTCTATGTCGTCTATAAGTTCTAATTCTTTATTAAAGATCTTGATTTTTGTTCCGTATTTTTTTTCCTCTTCTTCTTGTATGTTTTTAAATTCTCCGGATATGTGTCCGACGAAGTAGTATCCGTTTTGGTATATTACCCCTGTTGGGAATGTCTCTTCTGCTCCTGTTACTTCGAAGGTTTTGTATTGTGATTCGACTTCAAAAGTGCTGCTAAGTTCTGTAATTGTTATGTAATCTTCTCCTTGCGGGTTGTTTTTTGAGCTGAATACTAAATATGAGCCATCTTCTTCTAAGATGATACTGTTTCCGATGCTGCCTGCGATCTCATCGGATGAGTATTCATATGCTGATAAAATTTCACCGTTTATATCAATTTCTCTTATTTTTGCTTGTTTGCCTCCTGTACTTACTACAAAAACTTCTGTAACGGGGTTCCATAATGCACACATGTCAGGGAAGTTGTCTTCATCTCGGTCTGTTGTTCTTGCGACTTCTGTGCGGAATAATTCTTCTCCATCCATGCTGAATCTTGCGAACATTAAGCTTTGACTTTCTGTGTATGGTTCTGAAGGACCTTCGATGATTGCAGGAGCGTCGTCTGACATTATCAATGTTTGATAAAAGACTCCTATTTGTTCTTCGCCATCTATTTTGAATATTACTGCGCGGTGATCTGCTCCGCTGCCATATTCGTCGGTTTCGTAAGTTACTGGAAATCCTGTCTCTTGTAAGGCTTCTAAGTTTTCAAAATCTTCTATTTGATATCCCATATGTCTTATTTGTCCTTCTTCGCTTTCTTGGTGTTCTACTACGAGTAGGTAGGGGTTTTCTGTACTTGATAAAAGTATTTCAGGGCGATGGGTGAATTTGTGCATTTCGTATGTTGCGATGTGCTCCAAGACTGGAGTTGATTCTTGAAACGCTGTTAATGGTGGAACTTCAGGGAGTGGCGGATTGTAAGGATTGATAATTCTCCACGTGATTATTCCAGCCATAAATAAGCCAAGTATTATTGTAGCTGAAAGCAGTAGCTTTACTTTTGAATTCATTCCCATTTTTCAAGTGGTTATTTGTCTTTATTTAAATAATCTGTGACAAATAGCGATGCTGTTGTTGCTACAGGGACAGCTAGGATGATTCCTAAGATTCCCAGCATTTGGTAGCCGATAAGTACCGAAATGATTATTATGACAGGTTTGAGCCCGACAGCTTTTCTCATAATGAGAGGTATAAGGACGTTACCTTCGAGTTGTTGAGCGATGATGATAATACCTATGACCCATAGAACGAGCCAAGGTGATTCGTTGAATGCGATCAAGCCTGCTGGAATTCCTGCTAATATTGGGCCGATGACAGGGAATAATTCTGCTATTCCTCCCATCATCGCGAGTGTAACTGCATAATCTAATCCCAGTATTGAGAAGCCGATTAAATAGAGTAAGAACATCGAAAGCATTAGCATAAGCATTCCGCGGATCCAGTGTCCAATTTTAGTTTTGATCTTTTCGGATTTTTCTACGATGTAAGAGCTGTATCTGGAAGGGAATACTGATTTGAGAAATTTGTCGACGCTCCCTTCGTCTACTACTAAGAAGAATGTGATAATGAGGACGAGTACTGCGTTGAATATTCCGTTGAATATTACTTTTACGGCTACGAACGTGTTGCCGGCTATATTCTGAAGTTGTTCTCCGACTTGTTCTAGTGCTCCTTGGATGTTGTTGATGACGGTTTGTTGGTCTACCGCTTCTAAAGAGGATTGTACGTATGGCATTATTTGTTCTGAGAATGGCATTTGTGATAGCGATTCCTCGTCAGTTAAGTTACTTATGAGGTCTCCTGCTTTTTTTGCTAGCTCGAGGAGTTGCTCGGCAACGATCGGTATGAGATTTGATATAAAAAAGCCTACTAAGAAGAGTAATACTGCGTAGATTGCTAGGACGCTTACTGCTCTTGGGATTTTTCTCTCTTGTAGTTTGTTTACAGCCGGATCTATTGCTGCGTAGAGCAAAAGTGCTACGAAAACGATGACGATTATGTTTCTTATCTCGTATGCGAATTGCATTGCGAGGTAAAGAAGTATGATTACTAGTGCGGATTTTGCTACGCTTGCAATTGAGAGGTGTACTAATACTTTTTCAGGAGCTTTTGGTTTTGGGGGGGATGTTTTGCGTTTTTTCTTGTGCTTCTTTTCGTACTCTTCCATTTTGCTCAGTTCTTCTATCTTTTTACGAATCCCTTTGAGTTTTTTTTGCGAGTTTTTGAAGATATTGCTTAGTTTTTTCATTTTGTTAGAGTTTTAGAATTTTGGAGGGTTAGGATGTTAATTGGGTTTGTATGATGCTGACTATGATCCAGGCCAATGTGGATAAGCCTAGCCCAATAAGTGCGTACATGACCGCTTTCTTCCCTTTCTCTTTGTCTTCTGTAAGGCCGCCCCAAGCGTAGTAGTAGCCGCCGATTATTACGAATAAGACGCTAATTAATCCGGCTAATCCTATCAAAAACTCTATTATGTGCGTGACGTAGTAGGGGAGCATCCACAAGTGCATATCACCGTTTTTTATTAGACAGCCCATGAGTTCTTCCCGGTTCTCTGTTGTTGCGAATTCGCTTTTCTGATCTTCCATTGATTTTTGATCCCAGTCTTGCAAAAGGGTTTCGCAGTCTTCTCCTGCTTGTGGGAGGACTGTGTCTGCGGCTAGGGTTGCTGGAATAAACATCGCTATAGAAACGATGAGTGTAATTAAGAGGGCTAGAGATTTTTTCATTTTTGTTTGTTTATGTCTTCTGTAATCTTATCTTAAGGGGTGCCTGAATGCAATATCGTTCACCAGATGCTTTGAAAGGGGTTTTGGCAGCAATGGTCGTTGACGTTATGTTCCAGGTTGTAGTGTTTTAATGTTTTAAATTACTTTGACAAGTCGCAAAAACGAGGCATAATAAGGATCTTTGTCGTTTTTTAAAAATTATTTATTATGAGAAGACCTAAATTTAATAATGGTAAGTTCGAAGTAGCTGTTGCTGGTATTCTGTCAGCCTTTTTGGTTGGCGAGTGCGTTCGTTCGTATTCTTTTGTTAATTCTATCGTATCCATTGCTGCTCTTGAAAAAATGGAGGGCAGGCATCCAATGATGCAAGATGCTAACGGTGATTCTTCTGGAGACCGTTCATTTTCGGGTGCGTAGAAATGCGAAATTTGCTTTAGTGTAAGCC
>CAYFOI010000031.1:0-13819 GCA_964344725.1 uncultured Candidatus Peribacteria bacterium | reverse complement strand
GGCTTACACTAAAGCAAATTTCGCATTTCTACGCACCCGAAAATGAACGGTCTCCTTGCTAAGTATCACTCACCTGTTATACTTGTTTTTGCTACAATTTGAATTCAACTTCCTTTTAAATACATGACAATTTCATCAGAAGTAATCAAACTTCTAAAAGAGCACAAAAAACAGGATATTTATCTAGATCATGCGGCGACTACGCCTACGGATCCTTCTGTAAAAAAAGCCATGGATCCGTACTTTTGTGACGAGTTCGGGAATCCATCTGGATTCTATGAGCTTGGTCTTCAAGCTCAGGAGGCACTTGAAGGTGCACGTGCTGATACGGCTAAGGTTTTGGGCTGTTCTTCTCGAGAAATTGTTTTCTGTGGAAGTGGTACCGAGTCTGATAACCTTGCGATTCTTGGTGCTGCGCGCGCGCACGGTAAAGGCCATGTTATCACCTCTGCGATCGAACATCACGCTGTCTTAGACACAGTTGAGCAGCTTGAGAAGGAGGGTTTCTCGACGACTGTTTTGCCGGTTGGGCGTGATGGACTCGTGGATTCCAAGAAACTAGAAAAAGCGATTCAAAAAGATACGGTTCTTGTCTCGATTATGTATGCAAATAATGAGATTGGAACCGTTCAGCCTATCAAGAAATTGGCTAAAATTTGTCGAAATAAGGGTGTGCTCTTTCACACAGATGCTTGTCAGGCTGGGTGTTACCTCGATTTGGATGTTAAGAAACTTGGCGTAGATATGATGACTTTGAACGGATCGAAAATTTATGGACCGAAAGGTGTCGGATGCTTATATGTTCGCTCAGGCATTAAGCTTGAACCGCTTGTTTATGGTGGTGGGCAGGAACGTGGACTTCGAAGTGGTACTGAGAATGTCCCTGGGATAGTTGGTTTTGCGAAAGCATTAGAAATTGCGCAAAAAAAGCGCGCCAAGGAAAGCGTTCGACTTGAAAAATTACGCGACAAACTCATAAAAGGCCTGACTTCTAGAATCGATAAATGCTTCCTCAATGGTGACTCCGGAAAGCGCCTTCCAAATAATGTTAATGTTACGATTCTAGATGTTGAGGGTGAAGCGATTGGACTTTTTCTTAACGAACTTGGCGTGTACGCTTCAACAGGTTCGGCTTGTACTTCTAAGAGCCTTGACCCATCGCATGTAATTACAGCTCTTGGGCTCCCTTACGAAGCTGCTCATGGAAGTATGAGGTTTACGCTTGGACGTGCTACAAAGGCTGCGGATATTGATTTCGTGTTTAAGATTATGCCAAAAATTGTCGAGATTTTACGAAAAATTTCACCCCTTGATCTCGACTCTGATGAAATTAAGGGGGGACATGGTAACCTTCATTACAAATGAGCATTAAAATAGTTAAAACGGATGGCGATGTCGAAGGACGCGGAGATCGGAAGTGGGTTTATTCACAGAACGTGAAAAAGCATTTTTTCCATCCGCAGAATCTTGTCGAAGATGTTTCCGGTTTTGATGATTCGGACTACAACGGCATGGGTACTGTTGGCAGTCCTGCTTGTGGAGACATGATGAAAATGTGGATCAAAGTTGATCCAGATGCTGACCGCATCGTTGATTGCAAGTGGCAGACCTTCGGATGTGCTTCTGCCATAGCGTCGACATCAATGCTTTCTGTCATGGTAACTGAAAACGGCGGCATGAAAATCGAAAAAGCCCTCGAAATCAAGCCTCAAGATATTCTTGACCGCTTAGGAGGACTCCCTCCGCGCAAGGTTCATTGCTCAGTTCTAGGAGACAAAGCTTTACGCAAAGCTATTAACGGGTATTTTCGAAATACTGAGCAGTTTGATCGCATGGTTATTGAGGGTTCTGTAATTGTTGATCCTGATACCAAAATTACAGATCGTGACATAGAGGAGGCTGTACTCGAAGGCGCTGATAATATGGACAAATTACAGAAAAAGCTTAAAGTTGGAATAGCTAACAAGGAAGCTCTCGCGAAGGCCGAAGCTCTTATGAAAAAATTTATAGAAAAATATTATGGGTAATTATATTATTTTCTTTCTCGTCATTCTTGCGACTTTGCTCTATGCGGTTACGTTTTTTGAGAATAAAAAGAAGGTAAAAGCTAGAATCTTAGGAAAAGATAGAGAAGTGGCACTTGGGCTACTTCTTTTAACAGCTTTTCTTGATGGTGCGATTTTGAGTTTTCTGCTCTATTATTTGATTTTTCAGATTTAGCTTAGCGCTTTTCTACTTTGGTTTTTTTCTTTTTCCAGCCTTTATTATTCATAGCATCGGTTGCGGCCTCTTGTTCTGCTTGTTGCTTGCTTGAACCTTTGCCTTCACCGAATTTCTTGTCATTTATGTAAGCGCCCATCACAAATACTTTTGCGTGATCTGGTCCTGACTCTTTGATTAATTTGTACTCAGGTGTGATGTTGAATTTGGCTTGTGCTATCTCTTGGAATCTTGATTTGGGGTCGACATGTAATCCTTGCTCTAGGATTTCTCCTAAATACGAGATTATGAATTTATTTATGAAAACATTTGATTTTTTATAACCCTGATCGAGGAATATTGCACCTATTACCGCTTCGACTGTATTTGCTAAAATATATCCTTTTTCGCGACCACCTGATTTTTCCTCTCCTTTTCCTAAATAAAGATATTGGCTTAACTCTAGCCTCTTTGCGATTTCCGCTAGGTTTGCACCACGTACAAGAGCTGATCGCCAATTTGTAAGTTCGCCTTCTGGATTGCCGTAGTTTCTGTACAGAAATTCCGTTACAGCTAACTCGAGCACTGCATCGCCTAGGAATTCGAGTCTTTCGTTATGTTCTTTTTGATCCTGGGATTCATTCACATAGGATTTGTGGACAAATGCCAGGTCAAGAAGTTCTAGGTTTTTGAATTTGACTCCTATTAATTTTTGAAAATCTTTGTATTTCTTTTTCATTTTTTAACTAATAGTTAATAATTAGGGACTTGGAGTGCTCGGTGGGCAGTGCTTATGCATTATAGTACTCAGAACTCCATTTACAAATTTGTGAGAATTGTCATTCCCCATTTCTTTTGCGAGTTCGATACATTCGTTTATCGTTACAAGCGGTGGTATCTCCTTTTCGTGCATCAATTCATATATCCCAAGCTCTAATATTGCTCTGTCTACTGCTGCGATCTTATCGAGCGGCCATTCAGGCGCAGCTTCTACGATTTCTTTTTTGATTTCTTTGTTGTTCGCCAAAATGCCTTCGAGTAGTCTTCCTGGGAATTCTGGTTCTTTAACCATCTCGCCAAACTCCTCCATAAGGTACTCTAAAATAGCCGTCGGCTCATCGCCCCTGAACTCCCAGGCGAATATAGTTTGTACAACTATAGTTCGAGCTATATGCCGGTGACTTGCCATTTTTGTAAAAGTGCTTTTATGTTTTTAAGCCTTGATCTTTGTAATCTTCTCATCTCCCTTGCTCTTGTCGATTATTTGTTCGTTTCGGTATTTGCCACAAGATTCACAAACGTGATGTGCACGAACTTTTTCACCGCAAGAAGGACAATCTGTTAGCTTGATTCTTTTTGTTAGTTTAGCTCTAACCTTGTTAACAAAAGATTTGTATCTTCTGCTTGTTCTTGATTTCGCTAGTTTCTGATGTGGTACTGGGTGCTTAGCCATTTTCTAGTTGGTAGTTAGTAGTTGTAGTTTGTAGTTATGGGGTTTCGTTATTGCGAACCATGTCTTTCAGTCCTGCAAGTGGCTTGCATTCGCTATCATTCTTATCGCAATTACAATCCTTATCGTTCAAATTAGCTCCGCATTTCAGACATAGGCCCTTACAGCTCCCAGAGCATACCAGAGAAGTCGGGAAATGCAATAGAATTTCCTGTCTTAGCAGTTCTGTTAAATCGATTTCTTGGTGCTTCATGTCAACCATGAATATATCTGCTTGATCAGCTTCCTGGTCGTAATTTGGTGGTTTCTTGAAATAAAATATGCGTTCTGCTTCTGGAACTTGTACCTTTTGCTTGTACTCTTGCAGGCATTTGTCACAGGTTGCTTTCACTTCTGACTCGAGATTTTCTATGTACACATTAATACCCTCTTCTATGCGCATAAGCTGTACTCGCATACCTTCTAGGTTGTGTCTCTCGGTATAACCTGTTTCGCGATTTGGGAAATCTTTTACTGATATCTTCATGTTTTTATTCTAAATCAAAAAGCCCCTCTAGAGAAGAGGGGCTTTAAAATGGACAGAATAAGCTTATTTAACGCTCATAACTTCCATGAATTGATCAACGATCTTAGCAACTTCTGCTCTGTTAACGCTGTCGTCAGGTCTGAATGTTTCTCCTAGACCATCATCACCACTAACTATGCCAAGTTCGTATGCGTATTGTACCGCATTAGCATAAGTGTGAGTTGATGCGACATCGCTAAACTGCATAGTACTTGCTGCAGGAACACTTACTCCATATGCATCGAAAAGTGTGTCTAAGACTTCTCCTCTAGTCGCTGATGTATTAGGATCTTTGGTCATATCACTAACTATTGCTAGACCTAATTCCTCAGCTTTAGCGTAATATCCAGAAGCCCAGTGCGACTGTGCATGAGGGTTGGTTGGTGTAGTGTCAACAAGAGGGTCGTATCCTGCTGTCTCGAGAGCCATCTTCAGGATCTCTGCAATAGTTACATCGTTGCCTGGAACGTAGTAACCTTCCATATCATCAGTACCCCCGCTAACAACTCCTGCGTTTGTAAGATCCCATACATGCCCTGTAAACCAAGAATCATCATCTGTATCTTTGTAAGGCACTAATTCGTCTTCCCATTTCTCTATGATAGATTCGCCTTTGAGTGCTGCTATTTGATCTGCGATGTTGTTAATTTCATCGTCACTCATGTCGCTACTCAATGAAGCTATCAAAGCGTCTACCTCATCTGCAGCATCTCCATACCAGTTATATGCAGCAATTTCGTTTGTTAGATCCATTAGCGTCCCTTCATAATCAGCAATTTTTGCTTCAAGTTCTGCAAGATGATTTAGTTTCTCTTCTATAAGAAGATCTATTTTTTCTTCGTCGGCAAATGCCAGAGAAGCACTATCGAAGAATCCAACGTCTTCGAATGTCTCACTATATTCTACCAATGCACTTACATCTGATGCATTTACATTTGCTAGAAGCATCTCGATAGCCTCTTCAAGCACGTTTTCTGGTATTGTACTGAGTAGTTCGAATAGAGCTTCAGGATCATTTACGTCAATTGTTTCGACATAAATGTCTTTGTCATCTACTCCAAAATCATGAAGCCCTAGTTCTTCGAAAATCTCCATAGCTTCATCTTCTAAGTCATCCATATCATCAAATAGGTCGTCGATGTCGTCCCAATCCTCTGCATCTTCCATTTGTTCAAGAAGCGAAACAAATTCTGCAACGACTGCTCTTGCATCAGTTACATCAACTCCTCCTGCTTCAAGGATGTCTAGCTCATTTTTTATCCATTCTACATCTTCCCACATGAGTTCGATTTCTTTTTCTTTGAACTCATCTATCTCCTTGGACTGGACACTATCCCACGCATCCTCAATTGAATCCCAGTCTCGCTCTAGATAATCGTCCCAAATGTCATCCATTTCGTCCCAAATGTCGTCCATTTCACTCCAGTATTCTTCACCCAACGCAATTAGTCCTTCAATTTCATCTATTAGTGAACCAATTGTGTCTACCAAAATCTCAGGTACAGCTTCTAGTGCAAGTTCCGCTTTTTCTATTTCTTCTGCTAGTTCGTCACTGATGTCTTCTGCATCCATTTCCATTTCATCTTGGACCCTAGCTGCTTCTATCAAGAACTCATAAGTATGCATCATATCGCCATACATCATTATGAGTTGTGCATACACATCCACTAAGTAGATTGGATTGCTGTTTTCGAGATCCCAAAAGTCACTACTGTCATCTGTGCCACCTGACGCATATTCTTCATATGCATCTTCCATATTTTCGTATGCTATTTCTGCTTCACTTATAGTCTCTGTCATTGCATTCATCCATTCCTCAGCTTGCGAATATGCTACTGGGAAATAGTTTTCTAGTGCGTCTTCGATAACAGCTTTTTCTCTCTCTGAATCGTCATCATCATCTTCTTCGATTTCGTCCAATTCCTCTTCGTATTCCTCCTCCTCTTCTTCTAATTCGTCCAAAACTTCTTGTGCTTCTTCAAGGTATTCGTCTGTTTCAGATATGCTTTCAGCTAGTTCTGTTAGCCTCTCAGCCATTTCCTCAAGCTGATCCGAGTCGTCATAATTATCGTCGTCATCATCATCCGTTGACTATCCGCCGCTATAGTCATCATCTGCAGCATCGTGATAACCACTATCATCGTCATCATCGTATGATATGTATTCACCGTCACAGTAATAGTATGTGTCATATATTACACAAGTATCACATCCGTCACATTCATCATCTGATGAACCGTGGGAGTCGTCCGACATACATGTTTCGTAATAACTATCCCAGTAATATCCATCTCCACATTCTTCATCGTAGTAATAATATCCAGCCTCCCAAGGATTAGTACAATCCCATGAACACCAACACCCCCATCCGTCTATCCATTCACATTCATGGCCTGAACTTGCTGGAGGGCTAGGACAATATCCTTCGTCACATTCACAATGATCTGAAGACCAAGAGCAGTTTGTTCCACAATAAGATGAATCGTAGTCTGAATTGTATCCACAATCATCTTCATCAGCGTCTTCGCAAGATTCGGTATCATAATCCCAGTATTGATCATCGCCGCAAGCATCCCATGGGTTTTCATCATCCCCAGTGCTTCCGCAAACTTCTGCAATATCGTCCGCGTCATCGCTAGTTGTGTATCCGTCACAGTTGGCATTGAATGTTTTCACATATTGCTCCCCTCCTGATCCATAAAAACATCCCGACTGCAGGTCGTATATGCTATTACCATTTCCGTCATATGCACAGAAAACTCCGTTACTTCCTGGCATATAACTTTCTATAATTGCACAGTTTTCACCATATTGATCCCAAGCTCCACTTGCCCAATATGCTGTTTCGTATTCGTACACATCTACTCCTAGATCTGTCGTAATACAAAATGTTATATCTTCAACACAACTACCTACGCAGCAGTAATCTCCATAGTCACTTGAGTCTGGGCGAGTCCCTTCACATATGTAGTCATATGGATCGCAATATGACCCACCTTGTTCTGAACATGTTTGTGAATCGCTACAGATGTAGTTTCCGCTTTCGTCGTAGCAGTCTTCAGAACTGACTAGCCACGCTACCATGTCTGAAAATAGGTTTGTTTGGATAGCGTGGGTTACACCTCCAAAACTGCCCAGCATCATTGTGCCGACCAGGACACCCAGCGTCACTCTTTTGAGTGAGATTTTTTGTTTTGTCATTTTTATTTTTTTAGAGACAAATTTTTATTTATATATATAATTCCCGACTATATTATATTATTCTATAACATTTTTGCGTATTCGTCAAGACCCCAAAAGAGTCAAAAACATTGGAATTCTTTTTTGAACTCCCCTATTATTCCCGAGCATGAAAGATACTACTTGGATAGAAATCTCGCGCGAGGCTCTCTCGCATAATATGAAACAGTTCCGCGACCTAGTTGGACCGGATTTGATCCTGTCGTGCTGCGTGAAAGCTAATGCTTATGGGCATGGGCTTGTCGAGGCAGCGAAAGTGATGCTTGAATCCGGAGTCGATTGGCTTGATGTAAATGCTCTTTATGAGGCTGAGATGCTGCGTGCTGCAGGTATAGACGCTCCTATTTATGTTATGGGGTATGTCCCCTACGAAGAATTGACTAAGGTAGCTGATCTTGATGTGCGTCTAGTTGTTTATAACCGGGAAACTATTGAGAAATTGGAAGAAATTGGAAAGCCTGTAAAAGTCCATCTTAAGCTTGAGACAGGCAATAATCGCCAGGGTGTTCGCGAGGAAGATTTGCCTGGATTTTTAGACCTGTTTGCGAACATAAAATTTGTGCAACTTGAGGGCGTGGCTACGCACTTTGCAAATATTGAGGATACTTTGGATCATAGCTTCGCCATGGAGCAGCTTGAGAAGTTCGAACAGATGGCTTCTAAATTCGATGCAAAAATCAAGCATTGCGCTAATAGTGCTGCGACTATGCTTTTCCCTAAGACTTATTTCGATATGGTTAGGGTTGGTATTTCGGCGTATGGGATGTGGCCTTCTCCAGAGACTAGGGTCGCTGTTGAGCGTGAAGTTGAGCGTAAAATTGAACTTAAACCGGTTTTGACCTGGAAAACTATGGTTGCACAAGTAAAAGACGTCCCTGCTGGTGAATATGTCGGATATGGATGTACCTCTAAGATGAGTCGTGATTCTAAAATCGCGATTTTACCTGTTGGATACTACGATGGATATGATCGTGGACTTTCTAATCAGGCTTATGTTCTTATTAATGGTAAGAGAGCCCCTTTGCGTGGTCGAGTTTGTATGAATATGATTATGGTTGATGTTACAGACATTCCAGATGTAAAAGTTGAGGATGAAGTTGTGCTTTTAGGTTCTCAAGGGGAAGAAAGTATATCTGCTGAGCAGATGGGAGACCTTATGGGTACCATCAATTATGAAGTTACTACTCGCATTAATGAGAGGATAACGAGAGTAGTGAGGTAGTACCAAGTACCAAGTGAGTTTCAAGTTCCTAATTTCTAGTTCCTAGTTAACATGACACGTTTTGAATTAAATGACGAGGTACTTGCAGATCCGAGAGAGTTCGGATTCCTGATCGAGCCAATGTATTACAAGCAGGGCCTAACCGATCGAGATGAGGTTTTGGTTCGCGAGGGTGTTTTGAAGCGTTTGCAGGTAGCGAAGGATCGTTTGCCAGAGGGTATGAATTTCAAAATTTGGGATGGATATAGGAGTCTTAAGGTCCAGACTGTTTTGTACGTGGATTTCTATAAAAAAATCATACGCCGTCAGCCTCTATTATCTTACGAGGAGGTGCAAAAAGAGGTTGAGAAATTTGTTTCTAGACCGAGTTTTGATTTCAATAAACCCTCTCCACATAATACAGGAGCTGCCGTGGATCTGACTCTAGTGGACCTGCATGGCAAAGAGATCGATATGGGAACTGAGTTCGACCATTTTGACATTGAGTCTTATACAAAGCATTTCGAAGATGCTTCCGAGGGTTCACAGGAGTATAAATGGCATATGAATCGGATGATTTTGTATAGCGTGCTGACTGGCGAGGGGTTCTTTAATTTCAAAGATGAGTGGTGGCATTATGGTTACGGAGATACTTTTTGGGCTGATGGGTTTGGGGAAAAAGCGCTTTATGGCTCGGCTGAAATTTGATTTACTATGATGGCTATTTAAAACTTTTTAATATGATCAAAATTGGAATAATCTTCGGGGGGCGAAGTGGCGAGCATGAGGTTTCGTTGGTTTCGGCTTCTAATGTCATTAAAGCTCTGGATCCTGAGCGTTATGAGGTCCATTTGATTGGCATAACTAAAGATGGGAAGTGGGTTTTTGGTGAGGATAGTCTTGAGGCTCTTAAGAAGGGTGAGGCTGATGGGCTCGCGGAGGGCGATGTTATGGGGCGGCTTCGTGAATTGGATGTTGTGTTCCCTGTTTTGCATGGGCCTTATGGTGAGGACGGAACGATTCAGGGATTATTTGAGATCACTGGGGTTCCTTACGTAGGTTGTGGTGTGATGGCTAGTTCTGTTGCGATGGATAAACTTATGACGAAAGCTGTTTGGGATCAGGCCGGGCTTCCTCAAGTCCCTTTCACAGCTGTTATGAGGCGTGATTGGGAGTCTTTTCCAGATCTTGAGGCTGCAATGGAGGGTCTTGAGTATCCTGTTTTCGTTAAACCTGCAAATATGGGATCGAGCGTGGGTATTTCTAAGGCTAAAGATGAGGAGGGCTTGAAGGCGGCTATCGATTTGGCGATGAAATTTGATCGGAAGGTTGTGGTTGAGCAAGGAATGGATATTCGTGAGATCGAAGTTGCTGTTTTGGGTAATGATGATCCGGAAGTTGCTGAGATTGGTGAGATCTTGGTCGGAGGTGAGTTTTATGATTTTAATGATAAGTATGTTGATGGGAAGTCTTCGACGGATGTTCCTGCTGATTTGACTCCTGAACAGAAAGAGCAGGCTCGGGATATCGCTGTTGCTGCCTATAAAGCTCTTGATTCTGCAGGTATGTCGAGGGTGGATTTATTTCTTACTGAGGATGGGAAGTTCTATTTAAACGAGATCAATACTATTCCAGGATTTACTTCTATTAGCATGTATCCACAGATGTGGGATGCAAGCGGGCTTCCGTACTCTAAGTTGATTGATAGGTTGGTTGAATTAGCTTTTGAGAGACATGGGGATAAGGAGAAGAATCAGGTGAGTTTTGAGTCTGGATCGGATTGGTATCAAGGCTAGCTATTTAGCTTTGACCGCTTTTTAGCTAGTTAGGACTCAGTGGGTTGACTTTTTTACGACTTTGTTGCAAAATTAGCCTCTATGAATACTACAAAAAGATTAAAATCTCTTCTAATTAAAGCTGGTCTCAAACCTGATGAGGCTGATCTATATATCTTTGTGTCTGAGAATCCTGGATGCTCTATATCTGATGCTTATAAGAATTCTGGTATTTCTAAGTCTAGCGCGTATAGGGCTTTTGAGACTTTGCGTGAGTTTGAGCTTATTCGTTCTGAATCTGATTCGTGGAAAACAGATTTGAAGACCGTTTCATTATCTGGACTTATTAAGAAATTGGAGAATAAGCAGCGCAACAGAAGTCGTCTTATTTCAGATTTGAAGATTCTGGATGGAGCTCGTAAGTTGTCTGGGAATTCTAAAATATCTGGTATCGAGACCTTCTCTGGTGCAGAGGTTTATCAGAAGTATCTCGATCTTTCTCAAATGGATTTTGACACAGATCTTGTTTATGGAGATTGGGAACATTTTAATAATCGAGGTTCGTTAGTTTCTCTTGAGAAGAATTTTATTAGAAATAGGGTTAAGAATGGCGGGAATTGTTTGCTCGTTCTTACTGGGGAAGGCCCAAATACTCGTGAAATTACAGATTATGACTGTGAGGAGGATCGTATTACTAAGTTTAAGAAAGTTGGCTATCAGAAGAAGCCTGTTTGGATTAACGCTTTTGAAGGAAATAATTTGGTTTATATTTGGGATATGGATGAAGCTGGGGATACTAATGCGACACTGATTGATTCTAAGTCTGTTTCTGATTTCTATAAGGAGTTTATTTATTCGCAGACTGTGTAGTTAGTTTTCCCAATCTTTTGGGAAAGTTTTAACGGATTACGAGGCGCTTGAATGGCTCTTTTTTTGGCATGTGGTGATCGTAATACATAGCTTCTTTTTGTAGCATAGAACTATGCAAAACTTATATGCTTATAGAAACGAACGATCCTTCTACAAAAGGACTTGTGACAAGTGCAGCAAGTCTGTCGTCTCTATCTTCTCTCAAGATTCGGAGTGTAAGGTCTACTGTAACGACTGTTGGTGGAGTGACAAGTTTAATCCGCTTGAATTTGGGCAAGATTATGACCCGTCGCGATTATTTTTCGAGCAGTTTGACGAGCTTCTTAAGAGGACTCCTCTGGTTTCACTTGTGATGGGAGATAGTGAGAACTCGGATTATACGAATTATGCGATGTGGAACAAGAATTGCTATATGGTTTCGAGTTCTGATTACAATCAAGACTGTTTTTATTCTTCTTATATCTTTCGGTGTAGTGATAGTTCTGATTGCATTTTTACTAGTGATTGTGAGCTCTCTTATGGATGCGTTGATACCAAGAAGAGTTACAGGGGTGTTTTTCTTCAAAATTGTAGTTCGGTTAATAATTCTGCATTCTGTTATGCGTGTAGAAATTGTGAGAACTGCTTTGGTTGCGTGAATTTGAGGAATAAGAAAAATCACATCTTTAATAAGCCAGCTAGCGCTGAAGAGGTTGATCGATTGAAAGCTTGGCTGATGAGTAATCGCGTAAATTTGAGACGTTTTCGTGATGATTTTTTGAAATTCAAAATTCGTTTTCCTCATAAGGCTTATGAGATGGAAGGATGTGAAGGTTCGAGCGGTAATCATTTGGTGAGATGCAAGAATGCTGAGAACTGTTTTGATTTAGTTGAGTCTGAAGACTGCTCAAATTGCACGCTCGGCATTGGGGCTAAAGATTGCACGGATAGTATTGGCGTTCCTAACGCTGAGCTTTGTCATCAGGTTGTTGGGTGTCCTGCGAATTATGCTGTGCGCAATTCTGTTTTGATCTGGCCTAAATCTAGTTACCTCGAGTATTGTCTTTTTTCTAGATCGAGTAGTAAGTGTTTTGGATGTGTGAGCTTGAACAAGAATGAGTATTGTATTTTGAATAAGCAGTATTCACGAGAAGATTACGAGGTAATTGTGACTAAACTTAAGGAGGAGTTAAAGGGCCAGTTCTTTCCTAGAGGGCTCTCTCCTTTTGCTTATAATGAAACGGCTGCGCAAGACTATTATCCGCTACGTCGAGAGGAGGCTTTGGCTAAGGGATACAAGTGGCGTGACCTACATGCTACCTCGATAATTGTTCCTGGAATGCCTGAGTGTTCGAGTTGTGGGCGTAGTTTTAAGGTTACCTCGCAGGAGAAGGATTTGTATAAGAAAATTGGGATATGCGAACCGGATAAATGCTTTGATTGCAGGCATAAGGAGCTGATGTTGATGAGAGAACCGAGGCATGTCTGGGATCGGGAGTGTAGTAAGTGCGGCTGTGATGTTAAAAGTTCGTTCCATCCTGACAGGCCAGAAGTGATTTGTTGTGAGAAATGTTATTTGGGAGTGGTTACTTGACTCTTTCTATAGATTGCAGGTAGTATGGCCGCCTTTAAATTCATCTATATGAAAAACGCCATATCAACCCTTTTGACTACTGCTACTGTTGGTGCTGCTGGATGTGGACATCTACACTATGACAATGGGAATCCTCCTGGACTTCTTACCCCTGCGGAACAAGCTACTCATCTCGTTGCTGCAGCTGATGTTATGGATGTGCCTGAATCGGTGGCGTTAAGAGTTGAGCTTGATGGAGTACAATTTGGTATAGACAGACAGTTGTCTCAACATCATTTACAAGCTTGGATTGCTGGCATACAAGAAACATGTGGCAGCGCTTGGTTTGATCTGACTATGCCGGCAGGTGATATGGACGTGCAAGATTGCAGAGGGTTATTGCCTACTGACCAAGAGATTGTTGACCCTGATGCCGCTTATAGTTCCGGTGTTTTGGATGCCGATTTCGATTGTTTGCGTGCGGCGATTGGCAAAACTGAGTTCCCAACAGGTACCGATGATGATGGCGTTACATATGGATGGTTTCCAGGATGTACTGCGGTGATGATGCCGGTTACTGAGACTCAATATATTCTCACCTCTTCTTGTTCTACAGCAGATGGCACAGAACCGTCTATGGCGGTTGAGTCGCATGATAGTTATTGTCGCTAACTTTGCATTTTCCTCTTGTCTAAACCTGCTGTTTTCCAGTACATTTAATTAGCTCTCTTTTCTAAGAAAATGGCTATGTCGATGTTCGACTTTTTTAAGAAAAAAAAGACCGGGAATGCGGGACATTATTTTCTCTCGCTAGATATAGGGACTGAGTTTGTGAAAGCTCTTGTCTGTGATGCGCGTGGTCGGACAGGGGCTGTTCTTGGCAGTGCTAAGCGTCGTCAGAATCTTGGCGAAATGCAGAGTGGAGCTGTTACAGATATTTCTGGTGTTATCGATAATTGTCGTGATG
>CAYFOI010000030.1:10995-14646 GCA_964344725.1 uncultured Candidatus Peribacteria bacterium | reverse complement strand
AGGAAACCATAATCGAATCAATTCTATCGAGACCTAACCGCCACCTGGGCACGTTGTTTTTCCAAAAAGCAGAAACATTTTACAGGCCCAAATCAAAAACACAACCCTTACTCAATTAAGGAATCTATTTTTCTCGTACTCTCGAGCTAGATTAGTATAAAAAGTAGCATTTTCTCTAAAAGAACGGCGACACGAACTAGCTCTCCTTAACTTCCCATGAAGACTTCTAAGTTCGTCATGCACAGGTTGATCATACAAAAAATGTTTTTTCCTACGCGCACCTACAGCTTCATCAATTATTGGATACTGGATCGTTCTAGGACCAACTATCCTAGCCCCTGTTTCACTATCCACCAAATTTCTCAGTTCAAGAGGAGGATTAGCAGCCTCTTTCCAAATATCCTCCGCACTCAAAGACAAAGGACCCAGCAACATAGAGAACAAACGACTATATAAGTCATACAACCTCTGATATAAACAAACTCCCCTATCACACATTGCAACTACCAAAAGACATTCGTCTGAAGAAGAGGCAGAACCAATAGAACCATCAAAGCCAGCACATTCAGCCTCTGCATCAGCAATTCTATCACGCAACTCATCCAAACTTAATTGCTCTATCGATCCATCCCCATCTCCTTGAGACCCATCATCAGATATATCACATACAGAAACATTCATAACAAAAACACTTAACAACAAAATAACGCGTAATTATCGCATATAGTCGTACATTTGTCAACCACGTATAATGATTCAATAGCTTTGCATCACCCTATGCGAAGATATAGACATGCCATACACAACAAAACACAACTACTACTTCCCACTCAAAACTACAACACTACTACTACCAACTACTATTTCGTCTGCCCAAGCACCACAGTCACCTCAATCTCCTTACCATCTCTCCAAACCTTCAAAACAACCTCATCTCCAATACTGAATGAGTGAATAACATCATCAAGCTGATTTTCTTCATTGATAACAACGCCACCTAGTTCAAGGATTATATCGCGAGCCTGCAACCCAGCTTCATCAGCAGGACTACCAGAAACGACAGCAGACTGACTCGACGCAGGATCACCAACAAGCGCAGCTCCATGATCGACACCCAGATCAAGCCTTTGATCAGCCTCCTCGTTAACCATCACATACATAACTCCCAAATAAGGATAAGCGATATATCCATATTCATTATAAGCATCAACAATAGTCGCAACATCATTAACAGGAATAGCAAAACCAATTCCTTCCGCCTCAGCATCAACAGCAGTGTTAACACCAATAAGCTGCCCATCAAGATTTACGAGAGGACCACCACTATTACCAGGATTAATAGCAGCATCAGTCTGAATCAAACCATCCAACTCAGAAGCTCCAAATCCAAACGAATCAGCTGCAATAATTTCGCGACCAGTCGCACTTACAATTCCAGCAGTCGTCGTATTGTCATATTCAGCATACGCATTACCAATAGCCATAACCATTTGACCAACTTTTATAGCATCAGAATCCCCAAATTCAATATAAGGAAAACTGCCGATCATATCAGAACCTTCCTCATCCTCATCAGCAACAAGCCGAAAAATCGCCAAATCGTTATTTTCATCTATATCAAGAATTTCAACATCAAACTGCAATCCATCAGTCGTATAAGCAACATACTCCAAAGTCCTATCTTCAATGACATGTTTATTCGTAACAGCCAAGCCATCAGCATTAATCAAGAAACCTGTACCACCTCCAACTTCTTGCAAATTCTCTTCAGCAGAAGTTTCGTAAGATTGATAATAGTAATCTAGAGGACCCCAGAAATATTGATTGTAATAAGCATTGAGATCTTGAAGAGCAATAATACTCAAAACAGCCGGAGAAACAGTCTCATAAGCTTCGATCAACGCAGACTCTTCTGTATAAACCTCCGCCACCGTCACCTCCTCAGTCTCATTAGTAAGATCTACCACATCGCTTGTTAATAAATACATACTAGTCCCAGCACCTGAAACCGCACCAATAACAAGACTTACAAGCATAGCAACAACAATGTTTTTCCCCTGAGCCATAATATTTTTGGTTAAATTTTACGCTAGGGAATTATATTACTCCTGAAGCGTAAAAACAATGTTGAAAACATGGATTACAAAATTGGAAGGAATACGCAATTTTGCAGTAAAATTTGATAGTGAGACGTACTAATAAGTACGACGATCTTCAAATTTTATGAAAAACAAGCCCGAAGGGTATCTTTAGCAGAGCTTGCCGTTCTACTGCAGGGCAGGCTAAAGATATAGTCCACCGATTTCGCAATTCATGTTGAAAAGTTTTTAAATAGGACTACAATGTGGACTGCCGCCTACCCAATTTAAAC
This sequence comes from uncultured Candidatus Peribacteria bacterium, assembly GCA_964344725.1. GTDB lineage: Bacteria > Patescibacteriota > Gracilibacteria > UBA1369 > UBA12470 > CG2-30-44-17. The sequence goes on along the minus strand of CAYFOI010000030.1, from coordinate 12,275 downwards.
TTGCCACAAAAGACAAAGATCAGAACCGAAATCAAGCAAAAGAGGCAACGCCTAGGAAGGCTTCGAAAAACCATTTTGGACAAAAAGATCAGGGCTCAAATCGAAAGATTCGAGCCATTTTTAAGATCAAACACAATTTTGTTCTACGCCTCCATGCCAGAAGAAGTAGATACTTTGAAGCTGATTAAGAAACATCACAACGATAAACGCATAATCCTTCCAACAGTCTGCACAGACACAAACTCCCTCAAGCTCTACCATTTAGAAAACATAAACGAGCTACACGAAGGCTATAAGGGAATATTAGAAATCCCCCATTGCACCAAAGACATCGCAAAGCCTGAAAACATCGAGCTCTGCATAGTCCCTGGACTCGCATTCGACACCCGCGGACATCGGATTGGATACGGAAAAGGGTTCTACGATGGACTTTTAGAAAAAATTACTGCACCAAAAGCAGCCCTAGCATATGAATTCCAAATCGTCGAAAGCGTACCAGACCAACCACACGACATTCCAATCAATCACATAATCACAGAAAAACGAATAATAGATTGTCAACTGTAGCAAATATCCCACCATAAGTGATAACCATCTCACTACAATCCTATAATCCTAAAATCCTATAACCCCACAAAAAAATGCCAGGAATGCAAAAAGACGAAATCCACAAACAAGACGAAGCAGTTTTCAAAGCACTCGTCGGCGAAGAAAAACGCCAAAAAGAAGGACTCGAACTAATCGCATCTGAGAATTACGTCTCACCAGCCATCCTCGAAGCATTAGGCTCAATTTTCACTAACAAATACTCAGAAGGATACCCCGGAAGACGTTATTACGGAGGACAAGAGTTCACAGACCAAGTCGAATCACTAGCAATCGACCGCGCGAAAAAAATCTTCGGAGCAGAACACGTAAACGTCCAACCACTTTCAGGAGCTCCAGCAAACGTCGCAGCTTACTTCGCAGTACTAGAACCAGGCGACACAGTCCTCGGCATGGACCTATCACACGGTGGCCACCTCACACACGGTCACCCGGTCACCTATATCGCGAAGCTTTACAATTTCATCAGATACAAAACAACTGCCGAAGGCTCAATCGACTACGATGAAATCGAACGCATGGCAAAAGAACACAAACCCAAGCTAATCCTAGTTGGCTACAGCGCATATTCTCGAGAAATCGATTACGAACGCGTAAAAAAGATCGCAGACGAAGTAGGAGCACTAACCATGGCCGACATCGCACACATCGCCGGTTTAATAGCTGCAGGAGAG
>CAYFOI010000030.1:0-10985 GCA_964344725.1 uncultured Candidatus Peribacteria bacterium | reverse complement strand
CTTCGACATCGTCACAACAACAACTCACAAGACACTCCGCGGTCCACGTGGAGGAATGATCATGTGTAAAAAAGAGTTCAAAAAAGCTATCGACAAATCTGTATTCCCAGGCTTCCAAGGCGGCCCACACGAGAACAACATCGCCGCAAAAGCAATCGCATTCGGCGAAATTCTAACCGACGGATACAAAGAGTACGCCCGCCAAGTCCGCAAAAACGCAAAAGTCATGGAAGAAGAACTCCGCTCTCTCGGATTCGAACTAATGTTCGGCGGCACAGACAATCACCTGCTCCTAATCGACGTCACAAACAAAGGCGCAACAGGCAAAGAAGCTGAACACGCCCTCGACGAAGCAGGAATCACAGTCAACAAGAATATGATCCCAGACGATCCGCGCTCACCTATGGATCCATCAGGAATCCGCATCGGGACTCCAGCCATGACAACCCGCGGAATGAAGGAAGACGAAATGCGTCAGGTCGCAAAATGGATCGACGAAGCCATCCAAGGCAAAGACGACCCAGCTACCCTCGAGCGCATCAAAAACGAAGTCAAAGAGATGTGCGAAAGCTTCCCTGTGCCAGGGATTGAGTAGGCACTTACTCAACAACTCCTTCATCGACAACATTCGCACATCCATCACCCGGCATCATATAATAATAATTTGCCGCCTGATAAATCGCTGAAGAAAGCCCAACGATGTCAGAAGTATTAACGTCCAAAACATCCACCGCCAACTGTGCTAGCGGATCATCCACAAAATACACATCAACCCAGGGATGATTATAATACGTAGACTCACCACTAACAGTATCAACTAGATCATAACTCATAGCACTACCACCAGGCTCTCCCGAACAATTTGCGAATACAATAGAATCCGAAGATTCTATGAACTGTGATACAGATGCTTCTGCAACCTGCAGATCATCAAACGAATCACTCATAAAAACAAGAGCATTCGCAATCTCAGGAATTCTAGCTCTAAGACACTGCCTCGCCTCATCAATATAAGGCTGCAATTCTGTACAATCCTCTACCACAGATTGTTGCCCATCTTGACTTACAGAAATATCACCCCCATCTGCCAACCCCCCATCCTCAGTAACAATATCTTGCGGAATCACCTCTTCGCCATCTTCACCTCCACAAGAACGAGCAACGCCTATTACAGTCATTACAGCAATCCCAGCCAAAGCAATAGCACTATATATACAACCTTCCCTAGGTTCACCATAGCAACTACCTTTTGCCCTTCTAACATCTCTACGAGGAGACTTTTTTTGCGACGGTACAACATTACCATCCTCATCTACAATAATAGCTTCTCTAGGCATAATAGATTTTTAAAACAATAATGAAAGTGATTTTAACAACAAAGCGCAAAAGCGTCAAGGTATATTGACAGAAAAACCCACAAGCAAAAAGCCCCAACCTGCAAAAACACTGTATTTTGCTGTCGACGACCAAAGACAACATAGCCCGAAATCACCAAAAAGCTCTAAGCCTAATTACTAAAAGAATCCTTAGTAAGCAGCAAACCATACTGCCGAAGCCCTCTCTGTATCCTCACGATACCCATCCGCATCAAACGCACCCATAATCCTCTGATAATCATTACCATAAGGATCACGCTTTCCATGCACCAAATCACCATCTCCATTTTGTTTATAAGGAGTATAGCCCGTTCCTGAAACATCCGTAACTAGACTTGCAAAAGGAGCCTCCGTATCTGAATAAACCTTGTGCGGAATCACGTAATCGACAGAGCCAAACATATCAACAAGCCGAGATACAAGCCACGCATTAGCTTTAACTTGAGCTTCCGTTAAATTATTTCCCTTATCATCAGAAAGATTCTCGATATTAATAGAAGTATGATTCAAGCCAATCGCACATCTAACCCTAGCCCCCAAAGGAGCCATCTGTCTAATAGTCCCATCACGCTCAATAACAAAATGCGCACTTACATTAGGACCAGGAGTAATGCTTTTGCGCGATGAATCTTGAAACGCATCAGGCTTAAAATATTTAAGCAGCGCTTGCAAATCAGTACCACCAGTCGAATGAAGTATAATCATTTCAGGATCAGTAAGTTGCCATTCAGCCTCTCCATAGTATCTCGAACTATATTCCTCAGTTAATCGCTGCCTTTCAGATGTCATAAAAGTATCAACCCCACCATCAATAAATCGAATACCTTCTTTCGCAGCCTCAGCTTGCAAACCTGTCTCAAACCCAGTCAAAACCGGCTCAATAGTATCAATAGGCTGAACAGCATCATCACTCATGCCTGGAATATCCATCGCAGCATCATCAGGTATAACAATCCCGTCAGTAAGCTGTCCAACAGAAGAAGGAGCATCATCAGGTATAACAACCCCACCAACACCATCTTCTGAAAACCCTTGCGTAGGAACAATATCCTCACCTAGCAAGCGATCTTTCCATTCACCATGCTTCAAACAAACAAAAGAAACTACCGCAGCAACAGCCAAAAAACCTCCAGCTACAACAAGAACACGCCTCTTAGCCCTATTATTAGGGGTCGGCCGTCTCTGAGGCTCCTTCCTTCTTGGCGATACAGGAAGGCCATTTTCACCTACAATTATAGGTCTTCTAGGCATAATAAAAAATTTAATACAATAAAACGGTCAAGGAGTGGATTTTAACAACAAAGCGGCGTCACGTCAAGCACTGCGCCCTCAAATTACACCCATCGCGCAAGCTTTGCAGCTAAACCAGTTCTGACCCAATTCAAAAAACCTCCTTCGTCCTTCCCCTCAAAATCTTTGCGCAAAGCAACAAAACGCCCACCACCAGGATAAAATTCTTTAAGACGAACTAATTTCCTAAACAAACTACCTCCATCCTTCAAAAGATAATACTCTCTAAGTGGTATTTTTCTATACCCTCTCCTCATCATAGGCTCAGCAACCGCTTCCATATTCGGAGTATATATTAGAATAGAATAAGGCCCATTATTCTGTTCTGCAATCTCATTAGTCACATAATCAAACAAACCCCCAGAATAACCACGCCCCCGATACTCAGCCACGATAGCAGAGAGATCAAATTCATAAACAGGCGACATACCCCATCCACTACTGCCAACCAACTCCAAAGACAAAAATCCTATCAATTTATCCCCATCATAAATCAAATAAGTCGAAGGCTGTCTCAACATTTGCCTAAATTCCCATTTATAACAATCCTTTTCTTCTTCAGTAGAAAGCAACAACCCCTCCAAAACCTCATTTACATAAATAGCAAAAAGATCCTCCACATCACTTAACTTCAACTCAGGAGGATTATCTCCACGATATACCTGCGCCCCCTCAAGACCTACATCCAACAAAGAAAGATCCGAATTGTCTTCTCCCCGCAAATCAACATTCATACAAAAAACATAAAATGAACCATATTGTCGCCAAAAATACGCCTTCTGTCAAGATGCCACCTACCAAGATTTGATAGAGGAGCGAGAGAATTTCTGCACGCTTCTGTTATTTAGACTCGATAAAATTGAGGCTGAATAACAGAAAGGAAGCCATGAAAGAGCTCCTTTATCAAATCTTCTTAACTACAACAACCGTCATATCATCAAGCTGAGTCTCCTTCCCCATAAACTCCTTAACATCCGCAAGGAGAGCGTTTTTAATACCATCAGCAGTCACAAGATCACAATATTCCGACACAGCCCTCTTAAAACGCGGCATATCATACTGTTCATCACGGTCATTTTTAGCTTCAGGGATACCATCGCTATAAAGAACAAGCACATCACCACTAGCCATTTCAACTTCATTGACCTTAAGAGTCTTCTCAATATCTGCAACCATACCAAGCGCCATACCTCCAGTTTCGAGCTCGTCAACCTTAGCTCCCTCAGCATGATACTTAAGAACTTTATTATGACCAGCACTTATATACTGAAGCTTCCCTTCAGGAGTAATCTTCACAAGCACCATAGTCATAAACATATTTGTAGTCGTCTTTTCCGAAAGAATCTTATTCGCATTAACCAAGATATTTTTAGGATCATCGCTAAAACTCGTAGCACTGTACAGAAGCGCATTCGCAACAGAAGAAATCAAACCAGCCGCAACACCATGACCCGTCACATCACCCAAATACAGATACAAACTACCACTATCTGCTGTAATAAAATCATAACAGTCACCACCAACCTCATCCGCAGCAATCAATCCACCACCAATATCAAATCCCTCAAGACCAGGCTTAGCTTTAGGCAAAATCTCTTTCTGAATCTTAGCAGCAAGCTCAAGCTCTTTCGCCACACGCTCCTTATAAACAAGAGCCTGCGTACTCGCCTCAAGGTCATCCCCCATCTTATTGAAGGCTTTTGAAAGCACTCCAAGCTCATCTTTACTATTAATAGGAACCTTATACTTAAAATCACCAGTAGCAATCTTAAGAGCACCTATTTCAAGAGCTTTAACAGGCTTCACAATCGAGGACGCCATATAAAAACTCATGAAAAAAGCCACAACCACACCTATAAGCATAAGTGTAATAATTCGTGCCTTAGTAGCATCAATACGACTTTGCAAATTATCGTAAGTTACTCCATACACAACGGCATAATCACCAATCGGATAAACAATATCAACTACCCTATCAACCTCTGTAATTTCATCTACACCATTCTCATTCGAATCCACAAAATATTCATTCCCATCAGCGTCTTCTTTGATATAAACAATGCGACCAGCCTCAAGATAATAAGAAGGATTATTAGCCTTAATCCTATCAAGCGAAGTCTCATCAGCAACCTCCCGCTCCTCACCAGCGTATTGCTGAGTCCATTCAGTATTTGAATCATAAAGAATCTCACCAGTATATCGAACCAAGTAGATACTTTCTATATCATCATTTTTCTTAAAGATTTCTTTAATATCTCGATTAAAAACCAAAAAACTATCCTGCTCCAAATAATCCTCACTCAAATCAACGATATCTTGCGCAGTCAACTCCGAAAAACTCTTCGCATTCTGATAAATATCATGAGAAAGCTCCAGAGACTTCTCTTTCACGAGGAGGAAACCTCCAAGCGCAAACAGCACGAGTATCAGCACAGATACGATCGCAATCAGCTTCGTCTTGATCGAGTGAAAAAACATAGAAGATATAATTTCGCAAAATAATCAATATATTATACCACGAAAAAGCCACGGGAGCAACAGAGCAACCAACCCGGCTCCCTCAAAGGTTTTTATAAACTTTTTTACAATCTTGGAAACTTTTGCTAAAAGCAAAATTTCCCGGGAGTAAAAAAGGATTATAAAAACCTACCTCACTTCAAATGCCCACACATACCCATCAACCCTTGGACTCCAGGTAATCCCATCCCCAAAGGCATATATCGTTTGTGAATCAAACAAAGGCATACCAACAACATCATCCTCAACCAATATACCCATGATTTCTTTTAATACAGATAAACGCTCCGAACCTTCCAATTCGGAGGCCTCATCAATCAAAGCATCAGCCTCACCACTTGCATACCCACCATTGTAAGCTCCTTCACTATAAAAAACCGTTTCATAAAGATCTGCCGCATCCCCCAGATCACTTTTCCAACCCATAAAATACACATCAACCTCACCGATAAGATCCTGCAATTCAACAGAAGTCACATAAACAATATCGACATCAACCCCAACTTTCAAAAACTCCTCTTCCAGGAATTGCCCAAGCGCACTCATCTCATAAACCATATAAATTTCAAAATCAGAAACCCCATATTCCTCAAAAACATCCTCAGCAGCATCCGGATCATAAGAAATCCCCTCTATCGAAGAGTCGTAACCACTAACACCGTTACTAACGAATTGATCAGCCCTAGCCGCATAACCACCAAGCTCCTCCACAAAAGCATCCCGATCAATCGCCATTACAAAAGCCTCTCTCAAATTCCTCTCATCAAAAACACCACCAATCGTATCAAAAACCATAAAACTCGTCTCCAAACCAGGCTGAGAAATGATTTCTATACCAGCAGCCTCCAAATCAGCAGTAGACTCCGCAGCAACATTTACAATAACATCAACATCACCATTTTTTATAGATTCCTGACGAACATTTTTATCAGATATAGCATAAAGGAAAACATCATCATATTCAGGAGCAAATCCCCAATAATAAGGGAAAGCTTTCATCGTAAACTCCTGATCGTAATCAGAATCATCAAGCACGCCATAGGAAACCGCATAATAAGGCCCCGTCCCTACCAACAAATTCTCATAACTCATAAGAGCTTCTGACGCAAAAATATAAACATAAGCCAATCTATTCGGGAGAAGAGGATCAACTCCATCCGTAACAATTTGCACAGTATAATCAGAAACCGCTTCAACAGAAACAATTGGGTCAAGAAGCGATTTAAGCTGTGAGTCATCATTATCAAGAGCATAATCAATACTAGTAACAACATCAGAAGCTTCAAAAGACGTAGAATCATGAAAATACACACCCTCTCTTAACTTAAACTCCCACGTATCATCAGAAACTTGCCCCCAACTAATAGCCAATCCAGGTTCTACATCAAGATTTTTATCAAAACGCGTTAACCCCTCAAAAATATTCCCAAAATATTGCCTGTTTCGAACCTCATAATTAGTAGGATCTATGGAAGTAAACCCCTCAGCATAAGCAATAGTTAACGTTGAATCCTGCTCCTCCTGAGACGCAAGAAGCGAGCCAATTTTATCCTGAAAAACCAACCCCAAAACAGCAAAAATCGTAATAACCACAAAAGCAACCATCATCCGCACAAGACGACTCTTGCGATGATCCACCTGCTTAGACTCTTCAGCAGCAGGCTGCTCCGTAGGCACTTCCGAATTTTGACTTGGTATTTGTTGTTCCTCCATCGGGAAGAATATTACTTGAGAGAACATCCAGTAGCAAGCAAACCCTCAAGAAACATTATTCGCATCGAAAAAGCATCAGCAACGCTCCTAGTTCTTCGAGCTCGTACATGTTAGAGTGAGAAACCAGGAGAAGAGGTAAGGTTATCGAGCTTATATTTGCACGCTCCTATTATTTTGAGTTCGATAAAATTGAACTCAAAATAATAGGAAGGAAACCATAAGCGAGATAACTCTTACCTCTTCAACACCGCCATAAAAGCCTCCTGCGGCACATTAACCTTCCCTATCATCTTCATACGCTTTTTACCTGCCTTCTGCTTTTTAAGAAGCTTGTTTTTACGAGAAACATCACCACCATATAACTTAGCAGTAACATCCTTGCGATAAGCACTAATAGTTTCACGTGCAACAATTTTGCCACCAATTGCAGCTTGAATAGGAATAACAAAATTCGCACGTGGGATAAGCTCTTTAAGCGCCTTCGCAACCTTGGAACCAGCACTATGCGCCTCACTACGATGAACAATCATCGAAAGCGGCGGAATAAGATCTCCAGCAACCAACATATCAACCTTAACTAGATCCCCTTCACGAAAATCCAAAAACTCATAACTCATCGACGCATAACCTGATGAAACGCTCTTCAATTTATCGTAAAAATCCACAACAATCGAAGCAAGCGGGATCTCATATTCAAGCAGCACACGCACTTCACTCAAATACTGAATACCTTTACTAACACCACGCCCATCTTGCAAAAGCTTCATAACAGCACCCGTATGATCCTTCGGAACGATTATCTCAACTTTCACCCAAGGCTCCTTAACCGCATTAATAGTCGCCCGATCTGGCAAATCTGAAGGACTTTCAACATCAATCTCTTCACCATCTTTCATAATAGCTTTATAAGAAACCGACGGCGCCGTAACCACAAGATCCAGATCGTACTCACGCTCAAGCCTTTCTTGAACAATCTCCAAATGCAAAAGCCCTAGAAACCCACACCGAAAACCATGACCAAGAGCAGTAGACCTTTCAGGTTCATAAGAAAGCGCCGAATCATTCAAAGAAAGCTTCTCAAGAGCATCTCTAAGAAGCGGGTAATCATCACCTTCGGCACAAAAAATACTAGCAAAAACAAAAGGAGTAACCTTTTTATAACCAGGAAGTGGTTCAACATCAGCAGCAGTCGCATTACCATCAGACTTCCAAATAGTATCACCAACTCGTGCCTCACCAACATCCTTGAGCCCAGTAACAACATAACCAACTTCTCCAGCCTCAAGCTGTTTCGTTTTAACATATTTAGGCTTAAAACAACCAACTTCGAGAACATCGAGCTCCGTCTTAGTATGCAAAAGCTTAACCTTATCACCACGCTTCAAACTACCTTCCATCAACCTAACATAAGCAACGACACCCTTGTAAGTATCATAAACCGAATCAAATATAAGAGCCTTTGTTTGCCCATCAACTTCCTGCTTAGGCTCAGGAACTTGTTCAATAACCTGTGCAAGCACCTTCTCGACATTGGTCCCTTCTTTAGCAGATACAGAAATAACCTCATGAGCAGGAATACCAAGAGCATCTTCAATCTCCTGAGCACGCCTCTCAACATCGGCAGCAGGAAGATCAATCTTATTAAGAACAGGTATGATTTCGAGATCATGCTCAAGCGCCATATAACAGTTTGCAAGCGTCTGAGCCTCAATTCCCTGCGTCGCATCCACAACCAAAATAGCCCCTTCACACGCAGCCAAACTACGAGAAACCTCATAAGAAAAATCTACATGACCAGGAGTATCAATAAGATTAAGCATATACTTCTCCCCTTCATACTCCCACTCCATCCTAACAGGCTGGAGCTTAATAGTAATCCCTCTCTCCTGCTCAAGATCCATCGTATCCAGAAGCTGACCATGAGTCATCTCACGCTTAGTAAGCGTACCTGTTAACTCAAGAAATCTATCAGCAAGCGTAGACTTCCCATGATCTATATGAGCAATAATACAAAAATTTCGGATATTTTTTGACATAGCGAGACAGATTTTACCAGATAGGAAGGCAAAAGCGCAAAGAAAAGCGCCAGCCCTATTTCAAGGATTGCCTAAAAGAGTAAAAAATGATATAATTAATAGATTTTAATACGTCTAAATGCAGTTCAAAGTTCCACAAAACGTCCAGATGGCTGATAAGATCGTAGGCCCACTTACGTTCAAGCAGCTCATCATAGTCGCAGTTGGTGGAGCAATCTCATACTTCGTCTATATGAGCACATCCAAGATGTACGTGCTAACAGTATGGGGTCCTGCAACAGCAATTCCAGCAATACTGACCTTGGCAACAGCTTTCCTTAAAATCAACGACATACCATTTTTAAAATTCGTACTGCTCCAACTACAAAGAGCTTTAACACCACAAAAAAGAAGATTTCAAAAAGGCAGTGCGGAAGTTTTCAAATCAGTACTAGCACCAGCAACAAATATTACAGCTCAATCTAAGAAAACAAACAAAAAAATTGAAAAAAAAGAAGAAATCGTAAGAGAAAAAGTAAAAGATCTAGATTCAATTACAAAAATACTCGACTCCCAAGAAGAAATAACCAAATAAAATATGGCTGACACAAAAGCACAAAAAGACGACCAAAAGAAAACGACAAAGAAAGACACCAAAAAAACTGTCAAAGCAGGACACAAAGCACCTGGACTAGGAACACAAGTCCATATGAAGGTAGCCGAAATCCACGACAACACCGTAATCCTAAAAAACGGCGGTCTAAGAGCAGTTGTCAAAACATCCAGCATCAACCTCCACTTGAAGTCCGAAGAGGAACAAAACGCAGTTATTTTCTCATATCAACACTTTTTAAACTCCATAGAATTCCCTATCCAAATAGTTGTACGCTCAAAAAAGCTCGACCTGGATAACTACATCGCCAAACTCAAAAAGATAGAAGCAAAACAAGACAACAGATTGCTCCAAGAACAAACGGCAGAATACATCGAATACATCCAGAAATTAATCGAATACGCAGACATAATGGAAAAAGAGTTTTACGTAATCATCCCACAAGATCCATTCAGAGCTCAAAAACAAGGCTTTTTAAAGAGCCTCATAGAAAACTTCAATCCAAAAGACACCGCATCCAAAATCGCACAACGCAAACACGAATTCACCGAACTACGAAAACAACTCACCCAAAGAGTAAACGTCGTAAAAACAGGACTAGAAAACTGCGGACTTCACGTCGAACCACTAGGCACACAACAGCTCATAGAGCTCTTCTACGAAACATACAACCCACTGACAGCACGCAACCAGAAACTCACAGACATAGACAAAATGCGCGTCGAAAAAGATCCCGATGCAAAAGCAGCCCCAAAGACTGCGAGTGCGTAGAACTTAGTCAGTAGAGAGTAGGAATTAGTCAGTAATATCTGATGTTTTTTGCTAAACATTAGGTCTATTCCTACTGACTACTGACTAAATCCTAAACAACAAAAAAAGGCACAATCTTGGCGACGTCCTACTCTCCCGGCCCGAGGACCAGTACCATCGGCGAAGGTTGACTTAACTACTGTGTTCGGGATGGGAACAGGTGTACCCCAACCTCAATAGCCACCAAGATCGTACCTTTTTTAAATGAACAACTTTGCAAACTTCAATTTCTGCAAACTACCAGGCAAAAGCCGTCTTAGTCAGTGACAAAGAGCCTATAGACTCCTTATCACTGACGATAAGACAAAGGAAGTTATCAAAAATAAATCAATGACCTATTAGTATCTCTCGGCTGAACACATCTCTGTGCTTACACCTGAGACCTATCAAACCCATAGTCTATGGGCAGGTTCATAGGGAACTTTTTCTCGGGAGCGGCTTCCCACTTAGATGCTTTCAGCGGTTATCCGGTCCAAACATAGCTACCCTGCAATGCCACTGACGTGACAACAGGTACACTAGAGGTTTGTCCACCCCGGTCCTCTCGTACTAGGGGCAGCTTCCCTCAAAATTCCTACAACCACAGCGGATAGAGGCCGAACTGTCTCACGACGTTCTGAACCCAGCTCGCGTACCGCTTTAAATGGCGAA
>CAYFOI010000029.1:0-15693 GCA_964344725.1 uncultured Candidatus Peribacteria bacterium | reverse complement strand
CTAGAAAGCCACAGATTAGCTTTCTAAAACCGAAACATGTTAGTAATATAATTGACGAAACAAAAAAACTTAAAGACGTCCAAGACGTCACACCAATGGCTATTGCCAACCTTGCTTTAGAACTTGCTGGAGAGGAAAAGATTTTAACAAAAATGCTCCGCAAAGTCGTGAGACTAATGCAGGTTTAGCTGGTAGCTTGTAGGTTGTAGCTTTTCATTTATGTCTGACAAAAAACAAAAAGACAATCAGGATGTCCCTCAAGAAGAGGAAGAAGACGAAATCAAGAAAGTCGCCAAGAAAAAGGTGATTTATATCGAACTTGACGAAGAAATAACTTCTGTTTATGACCGTGTTAGAAAGCTCAAATTCAAAGATATTTATCTTGTTGTGCCCGAACGTGCTGTTCTGCTACAAAGCGTTGTGAATCTTAAGATTTTGCAGCGTAAGTTACACGATGTTGAGAAAGAGGTTTACATAATCACAACAGATCCAGTCGGGACTAAACTTGCCCTTCAAGCCGGGATTAAGGTTTTTGACAAGATTGATGATGGCTCGAAGGTCACAAAGGAGGTTTTGAATCCTGAACTTAAGATCCAACCAATTCGTGCAGCTGCAAATGAGTACGAAGAAGTGTCCCCTACTAGAATGCCTTCTAAGAAGGTTTCGATTTTGGATTTGATGAAAAATTTCAAGCAGAACAAGAAGCATTTTTCTTGGAAATCGCTTTGGGATGTTAAGAAAAAATACAAGGAGATCATGAAGAAGCGAAAACAGTTGTCGTTACCTGGCGGACCTAATCGCAAAGCCCTTACAACACTTGTAGTTATCAGTGTTACTATGCTTCTTATCATCTTTTATGTTGCCTTGCCTGGGGCTACCGTTTATCTCACACCTGAATCAAATGTTCTTGAAGCTAGTGCGAATATCACACTTGCTGATGCTTATTTGAATGCTTCGGAGTTAGAGACTCATCCTACTCATACACTTGCTTCTTATGGGGTCGATTCTGTTGTTGAAGTAAGTGTGCAGTATGATGCTACTGGCGAGCTTTTTAGTGGGGAGAATGCGACTGGAACTATTACGCTTTATAACGATGCGGATTATGAGTGGAGTTTGGTTGCTTTTACTCGGTTAGAAAGCCCTGACGGGGTGATTTTCCGCACTCAGCAGTTTGTGACTATTCCAGCGGGTACTGAGGCGGGACCTGCTACGCTTGATGTTTATGTTGTGGCTGATGAAAAAGATTCCAATGACGATATTATTGGTGATCGAGGAAATATTGATGCTGGAACACATTTCATCCTTCCTGGTTTGAGGGAGTCGAGTCAGGCGCTTCTTTATGGGGAGAATTCTTCCGCTATGACTGGTGGGAATACTATTGTTACTGAATATGTTTTGCCTGAGGATATTGATGCTGCATATGCTAGAGTTGAGTCTGAGCTTAATGCGGCTGTTCAAGATACTTTGCAAGCTGAGGTTGATGCTTTGAATGCCGAGCAAGGTTCGGATCTTGTTTTGTTAACTGGTGATTTTGCTTTTGATACTTATGATCCTAATATTGAAATTCCTGATGTCGAGGAGGAGCAACTATCTTCTTTTGAAGTTACTGGGTCTATGGCGGTGTCTGGTATTGCTTTTAATTATAGCGAGCTCGTTAATGTACTGCGGTCTGAGCTTAAGCTTCGTAAGAGCCCTGAAAAACAGCTTAAGTCCATTGATGAAGAGTCACTTTATTACGAGGTTTTTGATATAGATCGTGGCGCTAAGAAAATCAAGATTACGGCTTCGATCAAGGGTGTTGAGGAGTATGTTTTGGATCCTGAAGAAGAAAGTGGTGCACGTTTAATCAAGAAAATCAAAGACCATATAGCTGGTGAGACCGTCGAAGGGGCCGAGGAATATATTCAGAATCTTGATGAGATCAACACCGTCGAAATCAAATCATGGCCTGTGTGGGCACCGACGATTCCGAGTGTTGTAGAGAATATTAAGATAAAGGTAGTGGAATAATCTGTTTAATCGGAATTTACGAACGCACGTAGAAGCTCTCTTTTCCTATCTATAGGTAAGCGACGTAGTTCCCCCGAAAGCATTGTATATAACACTGACATGTCAGGTATTACTCGAGATAATGCTGTTTTCCCATCTCTAACCATTGCATTTAATGTTCCTATCTGTTTATTAGTCATTGGTGTTTGCATATCTGTTACTCCTGCGTACCACATAGCACTAAGAAGTTTTTTTCTAACGTCTGTCATATCCATTGGACCATATAAGATGTCTCCTATTTCCAGGTAATCCTGTGTATTTACATTGTTTGTAGGTATTTGTTTCCCTAGTATAAAGCTTGCTAATTGACCTGGAAGTACAGCCTCTCTGTGAAAATAACCAGCTCTAGACCTAGGAACCCCTTTAAATCCTTTTTTTCTGATAGTTTCTTGATTGAATCTATTGAGTCCAAAAACAGCTTGGTTGTATGTTTGCCTATCGGTAACACCAGCTTTTGCTCTTAAATACTCCTTAATTAGGTCGTACAGTGATGGCTGCTCTGTAATCTCGGGTTCTTCGACTGTATCTCCTCTATCCAATTTTTCTAAAAGTGCGTCAACTCTGGCTCTAGTAAGTCCCCTAACAGATTCTAATTCACTTAATTTTAACTTATTCGCCAGCTCTGCCTCCGTTAATAGCGGGCCTTCCGCTTGTTGCTGAAGTGCGGCAGCTTCTTCATAGAGAAATTCCCTGAAGATATTGTCCGCTTTAGATCTAGGACGCATCTGTGTCTTTTTTATATGACAAAGGTGCGACCCTATGCTTTTTTCGTGGCTTCGTCAACTCGGCCATGTCATCATGTCTTGTTGCCTACTGTTATTGCAGCTCCAATCTAGTCGTCTCTTCCAGTGTGTCCATATCACTAGCTTTTATCATACTATCTGAGATGGTGTAAAAGTTGTCGCCGATATAGATTATTCGCACGATTTCGTCTTCGTCGTAGTAGTAATACCAATAGCTTTCTGCGTAAACGTCTTCATCGTAATGGGTTATTGTGCCTTGAAGATCGAAACCTGTTGCCAGATTAATATCATAGATATATGCGCCTTGATAAACGTATTCTCCAGATGTATTTGCAGATGCATCTTCGTCTTCTACTTCCGCAAGCAACACTGGAAAAGCCATCAGTCCTTGATCCTCGTCAAACAATAGCGCTTTGTGGTTATACAAGAGGTCACTTGTCGTACCTCGATCTCCTATCCCGGTGCTGAATAGCTGGACAGGATTTTCTAAGTCGCTGACATCGAAAAGTGATATTTTCAATCCTTGATACCATGCAAAGTCTAACCCTCGTGCTTCTTCCTCTTCTTCGCTAGCTTCTTCGGCATCTTTTCCGAATCCTATCAAATAATCATCCCCATAGGGCTGCAAGTAATCGCTGTAACCAGGAATTTTTAGTTCGCCTTCTACCTCTGGATTAGTTGGGTCTGATAAATCTAGTACGAAAAGTGGATCGATTTTCTTGAAAGTAACGATGTATCCTGTGTCTCCTGAAAATCTAGCAGAGTATATTGTTTCTCCTGGTGCTAGGCCTTCTACCGATCCAACAACATCCATGCTTCCGTCTAAAATATATAAGTTGTTAGTCGAAGGTACTTCTGTGTCCCAAACACTGCCTTTTGTTGTCGCTATCCGGAAATAGCCATCGTGTTCATCCATGCTGAACTGATTTAGGATTGTGCCTTGTACTTCTCCGCTATGGTCATATTCGATTTCGCCTTCGCTTAGTGCGAATTTATGAATGAGAGTTTTTGAGTTACTCCAATCGTAGTAGTACCAATCGCTATCGTAATTTGTTGCTGCGACATATAGGTTGTCTCGAGACGAATAAACGTTTTCACTGCTACCAACAAGTATTTCGAAATCGATCTCTCCATCTTCACTATCTAGAGGAATTGCTGCAGTTATCAAGTATTCTAAATAACGTTCACGTGGTAGATATTTAATATCTGTACATTCAACCATGTAATCTTCTTCGCCTAGTTCTGAATCGTAATAACGAGGGAGAACTTCTTCTACATGAATAGTTTCTGGATCATAACCATACGCGTAATAGTTGAAATCTGATTTGTCTAAGATTAAATAAAGAGTGTCATCAATCTTTCTCGAATCATCATAATACCCATCGAATTCCATCTCTCTTATAAGTTCAGGATTGCTGCGATCCTCGATATCATATGTGAATACAGATGTTCTTTCTGAGTGATAATAATAATCTACAGTTTCTTCAAACCCATAATCAAAAACATCATAGTTGTAGCTATTTCCAATAACCACAAGTGTGTCGTCGTCTAAATACAGTTCATATGGATAGAAATAGTTGCCGAACTCTATTTGTGCTACCTCTTGCATTTCATCTGCCGGATAAGCATCGATTATCCTCACAGTATCGTCATCACCTTTTATCATGTAGATATACTCCCCATCGTTCTTAACGATGTCAGCTTCATCGACATTCTCAACCTGTACATTGGTACTTGAATAGTCGTCAGATGAATCTGAGCCAGAGTCCGAATCCGATGAAGTCGCTGTCACCTCGTCTTCTGCGTAGTAGTCCAGCCATCCCCAATCATAGATATCTGGATCACTCAAAAATAGCTCAACAAACTCTTCTTCGGATTCAACTGATACTAGCCGTCCTTCTAGTTCTTCGTATTTGAGAGAATTTAGATCTGTGACCTCTTCTTGGACACGCCAAATCACTTCTGCCATCTCTCCACGAGCTATCTCTTTATCAAGTCCGCTTATAGATATTGGCACAGCATTTTGATCTACTAGAGCCTCTACATATTCTTGATACCAACTCTCTCCTTCTTCACCTCCCTCAAGTCCAAATGCGCTGACTATGATTTTGCTAGCTTCTGCAAAATTGATTTCGTTTCCTGGTTTAAATTCCCCATCTGGATAGCCTTCAACAAGTCCGATTTCTTTTCCATAGCAAATATATTTTGCGAACCATTCGTCCTCAACATCTGGGAAGCAGTAAGATCCCTCTGCGTCATCTGTTAGACTCTCTACAATGATCTTCATGAATTCCGCCCTGTTTATTTTGGTTTGAGATTGAAAAGTCCCATCTTCATAGCCTTCGACTATTCCGTTTTCTGCTAAATATTCTATAGCTTCTAAGCTGGGATCACTTGAATCAAGGTCTGAGAATGCTAAATCAGATTCTGTCGCCGTTGACATCGGTATAGATGCCGCAAAGACTCCAACAATCGCTAATATAGATAGTAGTTTTTTCATTTTTCATGTGTTTAAAAATACTTTCACATGCACTTATAACACGAATTGACATAGAAAGTTACGATTTCACTTGGAATTTTGCATGTCTTTCCCCTAGAATAACTAGGCACATATTACTATGTACTACGTATTACTCACTACCTCACTATGTCTAAAATAACTCCTCAATCAGAAGATTTCTCACAATGGTATCTCGATGTCGTAAAGATGGCTGATCTTGCGGATTACTCGAAGATTAAAGGCTGTATGGTTATTAAACCTTACGGCTATGCTATCTGGGAGCATTTGCAAGGCGAACTTGATCGTCGCATTAAGGATGCTGGCGTTAAGAATGTTTATTTCCCTCTTTTTATACCTGAGAGCTTTTTGCAGCGTGAAAAAGAACATGTTGAAGGATTCGCGCCTGAGTGTGCTGTTGTGACTCATGGTGGAGGGAAGGAACTGACTGAGAAATTGGTTGTTAGACCTACTTCGGAGACTATTATGTATGATACTTTTTCGGATTGGATTCAAAGCCATCGTGATCTTCCTCTCCTAATTAATCAATGGGCAAACATCGTTCGTTGGGAGATGAGGACTCGGCCTTTTCTTAGGACTACTGAGTTCCTTTGGCAAGAAGGTCATACAGCTCACAAAGACAAAGCTGGAGCTGATGAAGAAGCTCATCGTGCGCTTAAGATGTATGAGGATTTTGATAAGGAGTTTTTGGCGTTGCCTGTTCTGACAGGCCGCAAGAGTGATCGTGAGAAGTTCGCTGGAGCACTCTATACATTGTGTACGGAAGCGCTTGCTCGTGATGGAAAAGCTATTCAAGCAGGAACTTCGCACAATCTTGGCACAACTTTTTCAGATTCTTTTAATATTCAGTATCAGGATGAGAACGGCCAATTACAGAAGGTTTGGCAGACTTCTTGGGGAGTTTCGACTCGTTTAATTGGAACTCTTATCGTTGTTCATGGCGACGAGCAGGGGCTTCGTTTGCCTCCTAGAGTTGCACCTACTCAAGTTGTTGTTGTTCCTATTTTGAAAGATGATTCACGAGACAGGGTGCTTGCAGCTTGTAATCAAGTTGTTTCTGATCTCAAGAATGTCCGTAGCGAAGTTGATGATCGTGATACCGTAACTCCTGGCTATAAATTCGCTGAATGGGAGGTTAAAGGCGTACCTATTCGTATCGAAATTGGCCCTCGTGATCTCGAGAACGGTTCTTGCGTTGTTGCACGTCGTGACACATCGGAGAAGATAACCTATGAACTTTCTGAGCTTTTTACAGTTATCCCTAAACTTTTGGAGGAGATTCAGGAGAACATGTACAACCAAGCTCTTGCTTATCAAGAGGAGAATACTCGTGAAGTCGAGTCTTATGATGAGTTTAAAAAAGTTCTCGAAGAAAACGGTGGATTTATTCTAACCGGATGGTGCGGCAATGAAGATTGCGAAATCAAGATTCAGGAAGAGACCAAGGCGACTATCCGCGTAATCCACGAGGAAGAGTGCAAATGCAAGTGTGTGCTTTGCGGCAAGGAAGGGATGAATAAGGTTTATTTTGCGAAGGCATATTAGGAATTTTGGTCGATAGACTCTTTCACTTACGTACAAGTACGTTCTTTCGTCTATCGCCAAAATTCCTTGGCTAAAATGTTCCTCACGTCCAGTGTCTAATCGCCAAAAATTTTTTGTTGAGCAAATATTTGCCATGCTCTTCAATATTTGCTTTTTTAAGCTACTCCTACCGTCTGCTCAAGTTTGGTTATTCTTGCATCATGTCTTCCCATCTCCCTTTTCGTCATAGTCATCTCTTGAGCATTTCCTGTCACCATCGCAAGTATTCTGTCTAATGTTTCAGATATTTTTGCGAAATCTTGCTTGGTTGCCATGTTCGCTTTTATCCATGCGATATCGCTTTTATGATCTACCAATTCTTCGCTATGTCTGCCTAGTATTGCGTTGTTCTTACTTAAGATTTTGCTATGCTTTCTTAACATTGTGCTGTGCTCTCTCAACATTGTACTGTGCTCTCTTAACATTGCGCTGTGCTCTCTCAACATTGTACTGTGCTCGGCCAAGATTACACCGTGTCTGTCCAACGTCTTACTATTTTTACGCACGATTTCCAGTATTTGTTCTTCGTTGTTCATTTTATTTTTGTTACGTCAAATGGGCTGCCAACATACTCTGCTCATATTCAAAAAGTCAATTATTTGAGCTTTGAGATTTATTAAATAGTTGTACTTCCTTTCTGATGCCTTGAATTAATACCCAATCCTCTCCGCTTTATAGAAATACCCAGGCCCTCCCCCTGGGATATCTTCTTCTGTGAGCGGAACATCCAGCGTCATTTGCCAAACGATTTCTCCGTCAGGTGTTACTTCGATGATAGCTGAGTTGTTATCTTTACCTGTCATGACCGTTACTATCAAGGTGTTTCCATTCGGCAATCTATCACAGTCGCGGCTTGTGCGTATTCCGTCTGTGCTATATTCCCAGATTATCTCATTTGTTTGCATATCTATTTCTACAGCTGCATAGTCCGCGTCCCGTTGAAGACAGACTAATATTGCATCTTCATTTGCTTCCGCTTCATGGGGATCGACATCCTCTCCATACTGCGTCCAATCATACTCTTTGACGATGTTTCCTTCTGGATCAACAATTACTGTAAGGTTGAAATTCCTTATATTTACTAAAGTATTCCCATTCTCAAGCCTCTCTGCGCCATTTGTGTGTGTCCAACCTCCATTAAGGATCCCTACGTATTCTGATTCTCCATAAACATCTTGTGCATACCACTGCCATACGATTTCACCGTCTGGATTTACCTCTTTGACTTGGGCATCTTCGGCTCCATCTCTGTTCCCAAAAACTACCAGAGTGTTCCCGTTTTCTAATCTGTCAGCATCGTGACTTACATCTGGGTCAAAGTATGACCAGACTGTCTCTCCATCTCGATTTACTTCAAAAACACCGTATCCTGACAAAGTAATCAAGACTGTGTCGTCTTTGGTTAATTCTGTATCAACTCCTACTCTATTCTCTGATAAGTTTGGATCGATTTCGTACTCCCAAATGACTTCTCCTTCCATATTTACTTCGACAACTCTTGGTGCATCATGGTCGTGTCCATCGTATAGCAGAGTTGTCCCATTGTATGCTTTTTCTTCGTCGTAGACCTCTACAATAAACGGCCATGTACTAGTAGTTTCTTCCTCTTCTTCTACGATAGATTCGATTGGTTGTTCAGTAGTGCCTCTATTACATCCAGCCAGTAGCAATAGGAAAACGATTGTTAAGATTCTTTTCATGGTTCTTTGGTTTATTTCAAGATGGGGTTATTATATCATTGGTATGTAAATACAAAACATTAAGTCATGAAAAAATTCGTACGTTTTACTCTAATTTGCTTCCTGATTTCCATTTTTTCTTTGGCATTTGCGAGCGATTTGGGACCTGAAGCAAGTATAACTGCCTCCCCTAGCCATGGTTCACTCAGCACTATGTTTTATTTTGACGCATCAAGCTCTGTTGACAGTCGAGGCTTCAATTCAACTCTTGAATATAGATGGAATTTTAATGCTGGAGAAGAAGATTGGACAGATTGGGATGATGATTCGACTGTGACCCATCAATATGAAGATACTGGTACTAAGCAAATAGAGGTTGAAGTACGTGATGAGGACGGTTATACAGATACAGCTTGGGCTGAGGTCGATGTTGATGAAACGCTTTCGTATGAGACTGAATTCACAGTTACGCCTGAGGAGGGTGATATTGATACTGTTTTTGAGTTTGATATAGATACGACCGTGAGTTATGGGATTGATTTAAATGATTTTGAATATAGATGGGATTTTGATGATGACGATGAATGGGATACCGACTATATGAGTAGTGAAACTATTGATCATAGCTATGGAGATAACGGGACTTATAAGCCTGTTCTTGAAGTTTTGGCGCCTGATGGAACTACAAATACAATTCGCGGTTATGAACATGATAGCGTCTCGAGCGGAGGATCTATTTTGGTTTATTCTTCGGATTATCCGGAGGCATCTATTAAGGTTTATCCTACTACCGGAACTGAGGATACGAGGTTTTATTTTTCTGCTGAGGATTCTTTCAATGGTGATGATGAGTACAGGTGGGATTTTGAGGGGGATGGGATCTTCGACACTGATTGGTCTGATGAGGAAACTGCGGACCACAAGTATGAAGTTGCCGGTGAGTATGAGGTGATTTTGCAGGTTAGGAACGAGGATGGGTTGACTGATGAGGCACGTCTTTCGATTACGATTGCTGAAGATGGGCAAGCTCCTGAGGCGAAGTTTTATGTGACGTCTGATAGTCAACTTGCTGATAGCGATGTTGGAACCACAGCTACAGAATTTACGTTCAATGCGGCTTATTCTTCTGACGAAGAGGATTATGCTAGTTATTTGGAGGTTAGATGGGATTATGAAGGTGATGGTGACTTTGATACTACTTGGTCGAATGAAAAGATCGCTTATCATCAATTTCTTGAAAGTGGAGAGTATGAGGTAACGCTTGAGGTTAAAGATACAGATGGCAATGTGTCTGAAACGACTTACGATATACGAGTTGTTGAAAACACTGCCCCTTATGCTTCTTTTACCGTTGAGGATGACGAGGCTACTCCTGGGATTGAATTCGAATTTGATGCTGGAGCTTCTTCTGATGACCAGTACAAATCGACTTATCTCGAAGTAAGGTGGGACTGGGAGGGGGATGGCGAATGGGATACGAGTTTTTCCACAGATAAGACCGAGGAATATTATTATGATTCTTCTGGGACTTATGATGTGATTTTGCAAGTAAAGGATCCTGAAGGACAGACTGACGAAGCTAGCATTCCTGTAACTGTTCTGTCTAATTCGACTCCTTATGCTGAGTTCTCTGCAGATCCGTCTGATGGTACTTATTCAACCAAATTTACTTTTGATGCATCGGCTTCTTATGATGGTGAGACAGATTTTGAGGACCTCTGGTTTAGGTGGGATTTTGATTATAATGGAGAGAATGACATTACTTATGATACTAGTTGGAGGCACAGCGAAACTACTACGCATTATTATGATGAAGATGATGGGACTGGGACTTTTACTGTACGTCTTGAGGTTAAGGATGAGGATGGAGAAGTTCAAGAAGACACCAAGGAAATTTATATTCATTGGTCGTCACCGTATTTGGAAGAGTTAAGATCGAGGGGTATTATCAAGGGATATGACGATGGCATGAGACCTGATCAGAATATTACACGTGCTGAGCTTGTTAAGATTGTTATTGAGGCTCTTTCCGAAAACACGTATGGAATGGAGTATCAGGGATATTTTAGCGATGTTTCAAGTACAGATTGGCACTGGAAATATATCGAAAAAGCTTATGAGCTTGGGATTGTAGACGGGTATGATGATGGAACCTTTGGGCCTAGTAACGAGGTGAATCGTGCTGAAGCTGTGAAAATTATTATTACTGGATTTGATATAGATACTAGCGGCTCTCATACTGGCGGTGTTTTTGATGATATTTCTGCAATGGATTGGTACTTTAAATACATTATGACAGCTTATGAAGAAGGCTTGGTATCAGGTTATGGTGATGGGACTTTTGGCCCTGGGAATAGCATGACTAGGGGTGAGGCTGCGAAGGTTGTGTGGCTAGCGATGTAGAGATTTTTGGTTTATATCTCTTTCGCGGCATCGGCTGAGATTTTTGATCGATAGACTCTTTCACTTACAAAAGTACGTTCTTTCGTCTATCGCCAAAATCTTGCTAATGTTTTGAACGTCGGCGTGGCGGCATTTACACTTGCCAGACAATGTGCTATAATTAACAGATATTATTAAATCTTATTATTATGACAGTTTATCCAGAAATGCCTGGTGGAGACAAGCCTGGCACAGTACCAGATGCTGTACCTGAAGCGTGGGAAGGTGAAGAAAAATTATCTGCACCTGATGACTTCGCTAGTTATCAAACGGTTTATTACTGGTTGAATTCTTATCAGCATTTAAAACGTCGTGCTGATTCAATCAGAGATGATGCCCGGGAAGAATTGGGTGCTGCTTCAGCACGTGGCGATGGTAGCGCGGAAGCTGCATATCAAAATTGGCGAGAATCTTGGGATCAAAGAGATGCGACTGCCGTAGTAAATGAAGTTACTTGGATGGAAGGTGTCACAAGGCATACTGAGCATATTGCAGATGGGATTACAGCTGTTTGTGCAGAAATTGATTCCCTGATGCCGGAAGCTTATCCTGGCGAAGATGCTATAGGTTTACAAGAAATACAAGACAGGCTTTATCAGTCGATTACAAGAGCACATAGTGAACAGTCTTTCGTCTTATATGAGGATGCTGAGTTAAGTGAAGAACAGACTCAAGAAGCTGGTGTAGATGCAGCTATTGAGCCAAGTTATGGTGGTAGTTTTGAGTGGGACCGAAATCGTTTCCCTAGACAACTACGCTCGTCAGTTGATGGCACCCCTATTTTCAAGACAAATATTCATTTACATGCTTTGAGTTTTTTGCTAGTCGCTATAGAAATGAGAGATAGGCTCAAAGAGATCAAGGCTGAAAGAGCTCAACAAGCAGCTGGTGCACATCTTGCAAGTGTTAATGCTAAAGCACCTGAGGAACAAGCTGACGATGACAGAGCTGCTGAAAAAGCTTTGGAGGGTCTTGAAGATGCTGAATAATATTGCTTTGGTGGGGGTTGCGCGCTTTTGCGTTTTTATGGTATAATAATATGATTTATTTATAATAACTAAAATCAAACATGAAAAAGCAAACTCAAATTGCAAAACTCCTAACAGCTTTCTTTACAGGAGTACTTGTAATGGCACTAGCTGGATCTGCAATTGCAGCAGATGGCGATGTCATTCCTAATTTTACAGCTTTGAAGATTGGTGAAGTATCTGGCACTCCTTCTACCGGAGGAATTCGTGCTCAAGGTGTTATCCAAGCTGGTACTGGTTTAAAAGCATCTAGATTGATTCCTACATCATCTACCATTTCTGTACTGGGTTCACTTGATGTACAAGATGACCTCACGGCAGACTCTTTTGGGTATTATTATACTGTTAGCGAATATTGTAACGATGACGCAGCAGCTATCACTAATTGTGACGCATACACATATGCTTCTGACTGGAATCAATTAGAAGCTGCTTGTTATACAGGTGATACAGTTGTGTCCTGTGAAGGCTGGCCAATGGGTGCTGATGATATCGCTACTTATCAATCATGGGCAAATAATTCTGACAGTTGTGTCACTATTAGTGATGCTCCTGGGATACAGACTCAAGCTATCTGTTTTAGTCCTGACGGAGAACCTGCTGAAGATACAACCTTTAGTTTGGTAAGTATGACAGCAGATTTAATGCCTAGTAGCTTTAGTGACTCTGTGGATGCATACATGACTACTAATTACAGTCATATGGCTACTGCAGCAGCTTTGGATACTTACATTGATAATATGATTGATGACTATGTTGATGAACAAATCGACTCTATTTTATCAAGCAAAGGGTATCTGAAAGACACCGATATGGATAATTGGCTTGATTCTAATGATTATGCTACTCAAACTTGGGTTGGTGACCAAAGTTATGCTACCGAGTCTTGGGTTAGCTCAAGCTATGCTACAAAGAGTTATGTAGATACTAACTTTACACCGGCAGGTTTCCGGTAGACAGGTTCTTACTTTTCAAATCAAAGGCGCTAATTCGTTTGTGAGTTGGCGCTTTTTTTATTCAGATATAGATGCTGCACATGTTTCTTGGTCGTATTCATCAATAAGTTCTTCACATTTCGTAGCATCTCCTGATTCTACAGCTTCTTCGTATAAGAATTTCTGTTCGCATGTTGCTTTTAGATCTGGGTCTTCGAGAGACTCGCAATCTGATGCTGATGCGTTTTCATCATCTATGATATCTGCGTATGCTTCCGCTTCTGCCTCGAATTCTTCGTCAACAGGCATTTCTTCTTCTGCAGCTACTTCGTCTAAGATTTCTTGTACCTCTTCTTCCGTCATTCCTTCTTCTTCATCGATTTCTTCCCCTTTTTGTTGTATCCAGCAGCCTGAAACCGCTAGAATTGCGACTAGCCCCAATAATGTTATTAATTTTTTCATTTTGTTTTTGTTTTAGTGGTAAGAGAGAGTAATCTGTTTTTGAATTTACTACACTTCTCCACAAATTAAAAGCGATGCGTATTTTTGTTAAAACACTCGGTTGCCGCTCTAACAGATATGAGTCTGAAAAATTAATGGATCAACTTGCTGCTCGTGGGCATGCGCTTATTGCAGATCCTGAGAGTGCAGATGTTGTGATTGTGAACACTTGTACTGTTACGCATGTTGCAGATCGTAAGTCGAAGCAAGAGATTTATCCTTATTTGGATAAAAAAGTTGTTGTGTTCGGGTGTGGACCTCGCGTCTCTGCGTCAGATTATGAAATTGATGGCGTAGACCTTGTCGCACAAGAACCTTCTGAGGTTCTTGAATTCCTTGGCGATGGTGATAGTGGTCCTTCGGAGGATGTTTTCATGACTCGTGCTAATCTAAAAATTCAAGATGGGTGCGAAAATTACTGCACTTATTGTATTATTCCTTTTGCACGTGGGAAGTGCGTGAGCAAGCCTTATGACGAGATTTTGCATGATGCCTCTAAGTTGATTCTTGGTGGTGCTAAAGAGATTGTATTAACAGGTATAAATATCTGTGAATGGCAGGATTCTGGGATGGATTTTTGGGGCCTGATGCTTGTGCTTTTAGAGGAGTTGCCTGCTCGAATTAGGATTAGTTCTTTGGAACCTTTTTTGTTTGATGAAAGAACCATCGAGATTTTTACTCATCCGAATTTCTGTCGTCATTTGCATATCTGCGCACAATCTGGATCTGATACAGTTTTACAAAGGATGGGACGACATTATAAGACTTCCGATTTCAAGAAGCTCATAGAAAAAATCCGTGCAATCGTCCCTGAAATCGCAATCACAACAGACATCATAACAGGTTTCCCTGGGGAAAGTGACAAGGAACATCGAGAGACGCTTGATTTCCTAAAAGACGTGCAATTTGCCAAAGTTCATACTTTTAAATATTCAAAAAGAGAAGGTACTCCGGCTGCAAAAGTAAAAGAGCAAGTCCCCTACTCGACCAAAGTCAAACGCTCGCGCGAAATTCGCAAACTAGCTGATGAAATGCGCCTCCGATATCAAGAGAAGTTCATCGGATCTACGGAAGTTGTGCTTTTTGAACATCAAAAAAATGGTGTGTGGATCGGTACAACAGATAACTATTTGCAGGTTGAGCTTAAGAGTTCTGCGGATTTGCAAAACGAGATGCGAAATGTGCGTCTTGGCATGCTAAAAAGCAATGGGAGGTTTAAGGGGCGGATAGTGAGTAGTAGTCCGTAATCCGTAATCCGTAGTGTGTAGTATGTATGGAGTTTCGCTTTGCGAAACAGTTTATTAGAAAAGCAAAAATACCTTTTACTATACACTACCACTATGTACTACATACTAAATCCCCAACTGCTTCTTAATATCATCAACCTGTCCTTGGTCTTCTTTGCTACGGCTTTCTTGTTCGTACATTAGTTCGATATCTTTCCAGTCTTGCTTGTGTTCATCTTCGAGCTTCTTAAGCTGGGCTGCGTGTTTAGGTGAAAGTTCAATGAATTTTGCTTTTTCTTCTTCGAGGATTTTGACGAGTTCGTCGACTTGTTCTTGTCTCAATTTAGGGATTGAATCTACGATTCGCTTCTTTTCGTCTTTGGTTAAGGAAATTGATCCCGCTAGAAGTTTTATAAAGTAGTTTTCGTCGAAATTCAGATTGTGAGCCGGAACTTTTATAGTAGTTTTGAAATCTTTCATATGATCCCAGAACCTGTAGTTCGCTAGCGCTGGATCTGGTTTTGGACCAAATCCTCCTTTTGCTCCCCCTGCCCCGAATCCTCCTGCTCCAAATCCTCCTGCTCCTCCCGCTCCGAATCCTCCCGCTGGTGGAGGTGGTGGTGTGTATGAACCGAATCCTCCAGCCGCTGGCGGTTGCGTTGCACCGAAACCTCCTGGTGCTGGTGGTGTCGCTGGTCTTGGTGGCAGTGGTGGTGTCCCAGCCTGTGTATTTCCAAATCCTCCCACTGGTGGAGGAGTAGGTGTTGTTGGTTGTGGCGTAGGCGTTGGCGCAGGTGCCGGTGTCGCTCCAAATCCTCCTGGTACTGGTGGAGGTGGCGGTGTACTAGCCTGTGTATTTCCAAATCCTCCCACTGGTGGAGGAGTAGGTGTTGTTGGTTGCGGCGTAGGCGCAGGTACCGGTGGCGTTGGTGTTCCAAATCCTCCTGGTGCCGGTGGTGTCACCGGCTTCGGCGGAGGTGGTGGCGTT
>CAYFOI010000028.1:0-16304 GCA_964344725.1 uncultured Candidatus Peribacteria bacterium | reverse complement strand
TATTATACACACTGCCAGCGTTAATCCTGAGCCAGGATCAAACTCTCCAATAAATAATGTTATTCTGCTAAAGCAGAATGAATTTCTTTATTAGGGGCTATGCGCCTAAAGGCGCGCCCTTGAGTTTTAATCCTCACTTTTCATAACGAAAATATGAGAAATTGTGAATTTCAAAAGAAATCGACGAGGTTTCTCTATTACATCCTAATTGTTAAGGAGCAATGTACCCTCTGATAACCAAAAAGGGCGCAGCCATTCTACCAAGAGTGAAACCTTTGTCAAATCTTTTTACAAAAATCACTCAGTGAAATAAAAACCATCAAGTTCCCACTCCCCATCATACTTACTAAAATATATCTCAATAGGATAGTAATAATCATAAAAATCATACCAATCCGCATAGAGAGTCTGAGAAATGCCTAAAGTGCTTTCATAATACTCAATGTCATTCACAATCAAATCTGTGTATTCATATAACAAAGCATCCTCAACAACAGACATATACTCATCATAATCTGAAGCCTCCTGGAAAGCATCTGACGTAGAATTATAAGCATCTTCATAATCACCATCTGCAATCATAGAAAAGAACTCATCAGCAACCTCTTTAGTAACATTTGAAGATGCAAAATTGATATCATCAGACAAATAATCTCCAGGACAAACACCATCAGCAATATCCTGAAGCTCATCAGTCACCCCATAGGTATAACAATAAAGCGCATAACTTTGTCCATGGTCATTAGAGAAATCGACAGGATACCAATCCTCCGCATAATCATTATCTATAACATTAAGCCACATCGGATCCCAATATTCCCCATCGTCATATGGATACTTAATTTCCCAAAACACTTCAAAGCCATTCTCAAAACCTGATGGATCCTGAGCGCTAAACTCCAGTTCATCAAGCGCATAATCACCTACGTATAAATTCTCCAACTCAAAATTAAAATAAGAATCGTACAAAGACAAATAACTATCTTCCAAAACAAAAACTCCACCATAAGTATCTTCGTATTCTTCAACAGTCAAATAAGGATCATACATCATCATTTCACCATCAATCGCGCATTCACCCATCCTATACAAAAGCTCAGCAACATTAATTCTATAAATATCATCACTAAAAGTCCCCACAGGCAAATAACTATTGTACCCATAATATATGTCACCATCCTCTATACCACCATCATCCAACACATCATAGCCAACAAGGAAATTCAAATAAACATCATACCAATTACTACCAGCATAAGAATCGTCCGGAGTACCATATTGAGTTTCAACTATCATCTTAAGAGCCTCAACAACATTTACATTGTTACCAGCTCCATAACTACCATCAGGATAACCTGAAATCCAACCTTGTGACTTCGCATAAATAACATAATCAACATACCAAACCTCATCGGCAGACAAGGTTGCATCCACATCAGTAAAACTAGCTTCAGAAGAACCATAAGTATCAACATATTGATCTACAGCATCAGCGATCTCATCATCAGTAACACCAGTAGCAAGCACTAGAACCTTAGCAAGCTCAGCTCTATTAATATAATTGTACGGACCAAACGTACCATCAGAATAACCAGCAAAAATACCGTCATTATACATCTGTAAAACCGCCTCGAAATTAGTGTAAGGCATATCACTGTAAGGCGCCTCACCAGCTTGAACTACAAAAGAACCGAGAAAAATCCCCACAAGAACCAGAGCCGAAACGATAACTTTTTTCATAACTAAAAAGTTAAGGAATAAAACAACCTCCAATATACCAAAATTGGTTTGTATTTGAAAAACATAATAAGTAATATAAATAGGAAAACCACCTCCTAACAAACACAACAATGACCCAACCAATCAAGAAAAAAATCTGGTTCAAGAAGGGCGTAGTCACCTTGAACGGCATTGTCGAACAGTACAACGCTGGCGAAGACATCATCTACGACCAAGACATGATACCTGACGATGTATGGTGCTCAAGATGCTATGCACGCATGCTTAAAAAACACGATCTAATCACAGAAGAAGAACTTGGAAAGCTTGAACAAGGCCTAGACGAGATATTAGAACTCTACGAAAAAGGAGAGTTCGTTTTAAAAGTAGAAGATGAAGATTCCCATACAAAAATTGAAGACTATTTAATCGAAAAATTCGGAGACACAGGTAAAAAAATCCACACAGGACGCTCACGAAACGACCAAGTATTAGTAATGATGAGATGGTTTCTCAAAAACAAAGCAAAATCTATCCGTGAAAAGACCCTACACCTAGCTCTTAAATGCATCGAATTCGCACGAAAATACGAAATGGTCCCCATGCCAGGATACACTCACATGCAAAAAGCGATGCCAACAACAGTAGGAACTTGGGCTGCAGCTTTTGCAGAGAGTCTAATGGATGATGCAAAACTCCTAATAGCAATCCAAGATGAAATTGTTGACCAAAACCCACTCGGTTCAGGAGCTGGATACGGGTCACCTTTCGACTTTGATCGCGACTGGCTTTCAAAAGAAATAGGATTCGCAAAGACACAAAACAACGTAATCTACTGCCACAACTCAAGAGGTAAAATCGAAGGACTCGTACTAGAAGCTTGCTGCCAAATCATGCTCAGTTTGAACAGACTCGCTTGCGATATGCTTTTCTTCACGACCCAAGAGTTCCAGTTCTTCAACATGGACGACAGCATCGCAACTGGCTCATCAATCATGCCTCAAAAGAAAAACCTCGACGTCGGAGAACTCATAAGAGGAAGAACAGCGACAGTACTATCTTGCCGCCAAGAAATGTCGATGAATATTTTGAACAAAATCTCTGGATACCACCGCGACGGACAAGAGATAAAAAGACCACTATTCCTCGGGCTCAAATACACAGAGATGTCACTCGAAGCAATGGAAGTAATTCTAGAAAACATCGAACCAAACAGAGAAGTTCTTATGAAATCCATGCTCGGATGTCCTGGGCTTTTCGCCGCTCACAAAGCTTTTGAGAAGGTCAAGGAAGGCATGACATTCCGCGACGCATACCAAGAAATCGGCTCAAACATCGACAAAATCAAAGTCACCGAAGAAGACATCAACAAATGGCTAAAAATGTCCACACACCAAGGCGGAACCGGAAACCTCGGACTCGACAAAGTCGAAGCAGAAATTAAAGAACTAATGGTTAAATAATTCGTCCATAACTACTAATCTACTAAAAAACTAACCTACTGAATAAATGGAACCTTACGACCTACAAGGCTTACTCCGCCAACGCATAGCCCAAAAAGGCGGCATAGTCTCTTGTCACGCCCATTTTGACAAAGCTTACGTCATAACTCCAGAGACCTTAGAAATGACCCTCGACAGCATGGAAGTCAAATGGGATTTATGGAAAGACATTAAGGCGAAATATACTCACGAGAACCTCGTTAAGAGAATGTGCATCAGCGCTGAGAACATGATCGCACAAGGCTCTAAAATAACTCGAACAAACATAGACGTCGACAACACAGTCGGAATGATGTGCGTCGAAGCAGCCTTAGAAGTCAAAGATAAATACAAAGATCAAATCGAAATACAAATCTGTTCACAAGTCCTAGAAGGTGCCCTCACCCCAGAAGCTAAACAGTGGATTGAAAAAGCAGCACCACATATTGATGTCCTAGGAGGACTCCCGTCTCGCGACAGACCTAATCAAGCAGAACATCTGGACTATATCTTCGAAATGGCAAAAAAGCACAATAAGACCGTCGACGTGCACATCGATCAAAACAACGACCCTGACGAAAAAGACTCAGAACTCCTAGCTCGCAAAGTAATCGAACACGGGCTACAAGGCCGCGTAAACGCAGTCCACTGCTGCTCACTCGCAGCTCAAGAAGACGACTACATGCTAGAAGTCATCAAACTCATCAAAGAAGCTGAAATGCCCGTAATCGTATGCCCTAAATCCATGGTTGACGGCGTACAAATGAGACACAAGATGGCTCCAGTCCACAACTCACTCGCACCTGTACCTCAACTAGTTGAAGCAGGGGTGACAGTCGCACTAGGCGTAGATAACGTACACGACTATTTCTGCCCATTTATCGATGGAGACGTATTCCAAGAACTAATGATGATGATTGAGTGCTGCCGATACTACGACATCGACTCATTAGTTGATATTGCTACAGTAAACGGACGCAAAATCCTAGAAGGCATACATTAAGCGACCTCCTCAAAACCGTGTTCTGCACAATTAACTCCAGGATATAAAGACAAAACATTAAAAAGAGTTGGATACTCAGCATCATGCGGATTGTAATTATGCGGCATCCAAAATCCAAATTCAGTCAAAACACACCCTTCTATCCTACGTGCTTTCTCTCCTTCCCCAGGAGGTATAAAAACAACGCTCTCAGCCGCGAGGTTATGATCCCTCATATGTTCACGTGTAAGAGGTAAATTATGAGCAACATCCCAAACAGTACCATCAGGCCTGATTTCAACACGAGTAAGTCCTTCAAACGAAGAATTCATATCAGCCCTACTACTTATCATATCTACATAAAAATACCCACCACTCTCAGGAGCAAACGGAAAATCACGCCTAATCCATTCAACTCCAGTAGAATATGTGCCATCTTCCCTTGGCTCAACTAGAACTCTTTCAAAAACCCCTAAAGACTGTCCATTATCAATATCGGCAACTTCAAATGTACGAAAAACAGGATCCTCACAAATCAATTCAAGCTGATCTCTAGTCACACCAGAATACAAAGCAATCCTACTCATAGCCTCACCTATATACGCTGTATCAGACAACAACATAACCGATGAAGGATCCGATTGACCAGATACATTTAAAGGCATATTAATACCAATTTTAGGACGACGAGCACCAATAATCATATGAGTATTTTCATCACGCTCTAATCTACCATCCCGAACACGATAAACAATTCCTCCCCCATT
Organism: uncultured Candidatus Peribacteria bacterium; assembly: GCA_964344725.1. Lineage (GTDB taxonomy): Bacteria > Patescibacteriota > Gracilibacteria > UBA1369 > UBA12470 > CG2-30-44-17. The sequence continues at coordinate 11,355 of CAYFOI010000028.1, read as the reverse complement.
CAACACAGAACCCTCTGGAGGAAGAGGAACACTCGTACTCCCAATACTTATATTACCGTCCTCATCCACATGTATATTCGGCGGCAATCTTCGGAAACCAAATTCACTAGATATAGAAAAACAAACGAAAACCCCCTCGCTATCTGCCAACAACGTACCAGCCGAAGACAAGAGCCCTCTATAAAAACTTGCACCAGTCTCATCAATTCGTCCCTGGCCACCACTATGACACCAAACATACATATGCCCATCCTCACCATACAAAACAGTATCTCTAAGACCAATATCCTCTAATTCATACTGCTGTTCAACATCACAATCGTGTTCATCTAAAACACCCATAGAAACATATTCTTAAATAACAAGATGATTACCATAAAACATCGACAGACACCCGTCAACATACCAAACCCATTAACTGTCAGCAACAATCACCAACAATTAAGACCTAAATACATCATCGACGCCGTAGCTTTCTTCGCCCACATCTACGAACACCTGTTGGTACAGGTTCCCTTAAAGAACATACACACGCCGTAGACCCATCATTTGGGTTGTGCGACATAGAGAAACCCCTACTATCCAAATAGAAATCGTCAATCCGATATGGCTCTCCCTCAACAGGATGTACTTCAACGCCAGATGCATACAATCCACGTCTTTGCATATGCTGAGGTGTAAGACAACCAACTTGCTTATGTGTAAGATCCTGAACTCTCCCATCAGGCAAAATTTGAAGTAAAGTACGACCTGCAAAAGAAGTATCTCCCTCGCCATAATGCTGCATATCTACTACAAAACGATTACCACTGCCTGGAGAAAACGGCCAACCCCGCCTAGCCCATTCAACAGAGCCAGTTCGCCCTGTAGCAGCAGGCACCCTTTCAAAAACACCTAAAGTCTGACCACTCTCAACATCCCTAACTTCCAATACTTCAAAAACAGAATCATCGTTTAACTGCTGTACAATATCGCTAGTTATATGCCAATCCTCACGTCCACCACATCTAAGTTCAAGACGAGAAGTCGTCAATCCAATATTAGGCATACCATCTCTAGGTAACAACAAAACAGATAAATTCGACTGTTGTCCAGGCACATTGAAACTCATAGTGACAGAATTTTGTGAACAATCTGCACCAAGAACCAGCGACGCAGACTCATCACGCTCCAGCCTTCCCTGATGAACTCTATAAACAACGCCACCTCTCGGTCGCAAAACTGTACCTTCATCGGGAAGAGGGATGCTAATACGTCCAACTCTCATAGTCCCATCATCTTCTACTGCCATATTTGGTGGTAACAACTTAAATCCTAAACGATTATCCTCGGCGTAATAAGAGAAAGACTCCTGATCTACCGATAACAAAGTACCTGGCTCAGGAAGAAGTGACGCATAAAAATGGTCACCACTTTCATCAACTCGACCCTGAGAACCACTGATGCTCCAAACATAAGTATAACCATCCTGCCCATACAAAATAGTATCTCTGTCGTGATCTACATCACATAATCTATACTGCTCAAGCGAAGGCTGATCACCTCCCAAATCAGAATCACGCCCTAATGCATTAAAAGCACTCATAAAAATATATTTAAATAACAAGATGTTTATTACGAAACAATAACCAGCGCATGTCAATGCGCTGAGCTTGCAAACTGTTGACGACAGTCATCAACTATCCAGGCCAAAGCATGCCACAAACAAATCAAAATCCTAGAAGGCATACATTGAATACGTCAACACCTCCTCTCTTAAAGAAACTCCTAGAAAATGGTATAATTCAAGGAGCAGTAAAACTACTGACTACCCTCTATTTACTAATGACTTAAACAAAAATGACTCAAACAAAAAAACAAACAACCAAAAGCGGTTTCGACCCGCATGCAGCCAGTATGCTAGTTCCAACAGTCCTAGAAAAAAGCGCAGCCGGCGAAAGAGCTTACGACATCTACTCTCGCCTACTCAAAGACCGCGTTATTTTCCTAGGAACAGGAATAGATAGCAATGTTGCGAACCTGATAATCGCTCAATTGCTTTTCCTAGAAAACGAGAGCAGCAAGAAAGACATCACAATGTATATCCATAGCCCAGGCGGACATGTAACCGCTGGACTAGCGATTTACGACACAATGCAATACATCAAATGTGACGTCTCAACAGTTTGTCTCGGAATGGCAGCATCTATGGGAGCTGTCCTACTCTGTGGTGGAGCCAAAGGCAAGAGATTCGCTCTGCCAAACGCAGAGGTAATGATTCACCAACCTCTTGGTGGCGTCGAAGGACAAGCTACAGAGATCCAAATCCACGCAGAACATATTTTAAACACAAAGAAGAGACTTAACGAGATCATCGCTAAACACACAGGACAGAAATTCGCAAAAGTCGAGAAAGACACAGATCGCGACAACTTCATGAGCGCAGAAGCCGCTCTAGAATATGGATTAATCGATAAGATCGTTAAAAGCAAGAACTAATATTATCAAGCTAGGTAGTATCTCACTACCTCACTTGGTACTAAAACTAACCTTCCCCAGAGAGCGATTCATAACTCGGATCGCTCTTTTTTAAAAAACTCCACTAAACTAAAAAGCTAAATAGCTAATGATACCTCTGAACCTCAAAACACTCAACCTCAAACTCCTCCTGCCCATAAACTATTCCAGCCTTCATGCAAGCAATTTGAAGCTGTTTTTCTACAGTCTCAACTCCATCCAAATCTGGTAAAAGCAATCCACGCCTAACCCCACTACTTACGATCACCCCATATTTCTTAGGATCAAGATCCGAAAGCTCGCACTCCTCAGGCGCAGCCAAAACATCCACAGAAACATCGAGATCCTGGAGCTCATCATCAGTAACCGCATGGAACCTCGGATCCTTCGTCGCAGCCGAAATCGCATTGTGAATAATCTCTTCACCCAGACTCTCCTGAGTCGACAAAAAAGTACCAATACAACCCCTGAGACTCTTAGCCTCATCTTTCTTATGCAAAGAGACAAAAGCACCAGCCTTCTTATTCTTAAGCCCATCTGACACATCCTCAGGAAGGCCCATAACCTGCCCCATCTCAAGGTAATACTTAATTGCATCCAAGGCTAATTTCGGATACTCATGCATAATAAGAAAGTTATTAGTTAAAACTACTAGCTACCAGGTAGCCAACCCCATATGGCCCTTCATAAGAAAGCACCTTGTGCTTCCCAGCAACACCAAGCGCAGTACAAACAGACCGAAGTCCGCACTCTTTAGCATCATCAACCCAAAAAGGATCCAGCTCCAATATCGCCTCTGTATCCCCTGCCTTCAAAAGCTCAATCAACTTCTTATCAAACTCTGGCCCTTCTTCTCCGAACCCATAAGGCCCATCCTCCTTCAAGCAATGTGACATATCACCAGATGCGACAAAGAGGACTCGCCGGGAGTCTTTATCAAAAACCTCACGAAGGACTTTGCCAAAGTCATAATGAGTTTTATAAGAAGCCATCGAGATATTCATACTCACCATCTTATAGCTTCCCTCAAGAGCCTTATCTATATAAAACATCGGAGCCAAAACACCATGATCAAGATCCCCCTCATCTATCGCCAAAAGCTTAAGCCCAGCACTAACACCAGCATCAAGAATTTTATCAGCCAAATCATTATCACTTGCCACATCAAGACCATCCTCAGACCCAAATCTCCGCAAATCTCCAACAAGCCGACCATCCTCAGGCATACGCACATTAATTCGATCCGGGTAAACCGGTCCATGAGGCGTAATAACAACAACAGTATCAGGCCTCACCTCAGCCGCAGCAACAGCAACCTTAACCATAGACTGCACAGTCTTTTCGATAGGTTTAAGCCCCTCCTTGCCTCCAACAGAAGGCACCATAACAGGTGGATGAGGAACGATTAATGCTCCAACTAGCATAATTCAGTATTTAGTATCTTGTATTCAGTATATGCCTGAAATCTGAAAGCCACAATCCTCACATTTCCCGTCCCGACTTTTCAAACCAACCCCAAAACCCACCCTTTTAACAACCACCTCACCACACTCAGGACAATAAGTATTCTCACCTTCAAGCCCAGGAACATTCCCCGTATAAACATACTTAAGCCCCACATCCATCCCAATTTCCCTAGCTTTTATTAATACCTCAGGAGGTGTTCTCGGAATATCCACCATCTTATATGCAGGATGGAAGGCAGAAATATGCCACGGAACATCATCGCCAAGCCCATAAATAAACTCCGCAGCCTCTCGAATCTCTTCCTCTCCATCATTCACCCCAGGAATAAGTAGAGTCGTCACCTCAAGCCACACATCACTTTTCGCTAAAAACTCCAAATTCTCCTTAACCGGCCCCAATCGCGCCTTGCACTTGGTCAAATAAAACTTTTCATCAAAAGATTTCAAATCCACATTAATAGCATTAAGTATCCCCTCATCAATCATCGACTCAAGAACTTCCCGCGCCATAAACCCATTACTAACCCATATATTCTTAATTCCCTCCTTCTTAGCCAAAAGCGAAACATCCCGAGCAAACTCATAAAAAATAGTAGGTTCAACATAAGTATGAGCAATACTATCGCATCCCGCTTCCTTAGCCGCAGTAACGATTTCTTCAGAAGTAAAATCGATACCACCAATCTCTCTCCCCTGCTTCGGAGCCTGAGAAATATCCCAATTTTGACAGAACTCACAACCAAAACTACATCCCACAGTAGAAATAGAATAAGCCAGTGACCCCGGCAAAAAATGAAAAAGTGGTTTCTTCTCAATCGGATCAACATGCTGCGCTACAAGTTTGCCATAATTCAAAGCATACAAAACCCCATCACGATTCTCTCTAACACCACAAGCCCCACGCTTCCCATCATCAATCAAACAAAAGTGATTACAAAGCTCACACCTCGCCTGCTTTCCGTCCAGTTTTTTGTAAAATTTTGCCTCATGCATCAGAGACAATTATAATCCAAACAACCTTTAATTTAAACATCATGCAAATCCACCAAGACTCAAACCTCGAAGAACAAGAGATGCAAATGGAAGGAGCAAAAGGAGTAAAAATGAAGATCTTAATCGGCCCACGCGACAAATCCAACAAAATCATAATGCGATACTTTACAATCGAACCAGGAGGAGAGACACCTTACCATAAACACGATTTCGAACATGTAGTAAAAGTAGAGAAAGGTACAGGAATTCTCATTGATGCTGGCAGGAACAAACATGAGCTCAAGCCCGGGATGAGCGCACTTGTAGAACCAAACGAAGAACACCAATTCAAAAATCCATCTCCAGACAAGCCATTCGAGTTCGTATGCATCGTCCTAAACAGAGATTGCACAATCCCACAAAAGTGATTTTAAATTTGCAAGAGAGTATCAGCAGCACTCCCAAGTGATTTGTTTTTGTGCGTAGCGACTCTGCAGGCCTGGAAGGCCGAAGCCCTACAATCCAAGACAACAAGTAATTTTATAACCTTTTGAGCGATCTTGGAAACACCAATTCTGCGAAAGCAGAATTAGGACTTTCCCGGGAACGAAAAAGGTTAATAAAATTACACAACTGGCAACGCCACCGCTCTCTCAACAATCGCCTTCGCAACATTAACACCTGTAGCTTCTTCAAGCTCCTCAAATCCAGGATTACAATTAACCTCAAGAATCTCAGGCCCATCTTTTGTAGTCAAAATATCTACTCCAGCCATATCAAGATTAAGAATCTCAGCAGCTTTCAAAGCCAACTCTTCATATTCTTTTGGAGGAGAAACTACTCTCCCCTTCCCTCCTTGAGCAGCATTGGACCTAAACTCACCTTTTTTAGCGACACGCTCCATCGAAGCAATAACTTTACCTCCCACAACAAAGACACGAGTATCTTTCCCTTTAGATTCCTTGACAAACTCCTGAACAAGAAGGATGCGCGTACCAAAAAAATCCGCAGCACTAGCCGCAGCACGATAACTCTCAACAATCATCACACCAGATCCAAGAGAACCAAATGGAGATTTAATAATAACAGGAGCCCCTCCAACTTTTTGGATAGCAGATTTCAAATCCTCCTTGCCCTCAACAACAACTGTCCTCGGAATCGGCAATCCATAATGAGCAAGAATCTGCAAAGTTTTAAGCTTATTTTTCGCCCTAAGAACAGAATCATAATCATTAAGGACAGGAATACCCATAAGTTCAAACTGTTTAACAACAGACGCCCTCAAATGAACATTCCAAAGAGCCGAAACTCTCGGGATAATCACATCAACTTTCGGAAATTTCTTGCCCTTATAAAAGATCTTAGGACCATCTTGGTCATAATATAGTTCACAATTGTGAGCACGATAAACTTGAGCCTTATACCCAAGCTCTCGAGCCGCTTTAAGAAGTCTAGACTCTTCATAAGCAATTCGCCTATCCGCAGGCCTAAAAGAAAGTATGCCAATCCGCATGATTATCAACAATTAAAGAATATCCATATGTAACGAAGCAATTTTATTCATAAATCCCAAAAAAGCAACCATTAACCTGAAAAAACATGGAGGCAATTGCCAAGACAAACGAATCATGGTATAATTAACAGATTGAAACACACAAAGTGTCCAATCGCTACTGACTATTTCCTACTGACTACTGACTAACTATGTTATTCGAAGGCGTAATCTGGTGGCAAGCAACTATTGCGATATTACTCGCAGTAGCACCCGTACTTATATGGGTAAACGTCATGCTCAAGAAAAAGAAGAGGCACTCGATAAAATCCCTAGCAAAAGTTTTCATCCTAGGAACTTTCACGGTAATACCCCTAATAGGCATTCAATATCTATGGTACATGCACCCCGAATGGGATGTCTACAGGTGGATCGACCACAACATCTCCACGACCAGTTTAGAGATAGGATTCTTAGCCACATTCATTGTGGTAGGAATTATGGAAGAAATTGTAAAAATGGGCGTCGTAAGAGTTGCAGATGCTTCACGCATGAAGATTCAGACCATCAACGATGCAGTAAAATTCAGCATCTTAGCCGCCCTAGGATTCGCCTTTTCAGAAAACATCTACTATTTCTACTCAGTAATAACTAGCGGAAATTTCGCAGCGCTATTCAGTACATTCGTATTCAGATCAAGTTTTACTGTATGTGCACATATGATCTTCTCATCGATTTTTGGATACTTTTACGGAATAGGAAAATTCTCAGAACACATCATGAAACAAGAAGAACTAACAGGAGAAGAACACGGACTTGCCAGCATCCTAAGCAAAATAGGAATCAAAGAAAAATGGACAGTAAAATACTAAAAACTCCTTACAGGACTCTTCATCGCAATGATAATGCACGCCACCTTCAACTTCTTCTTGCAAATGAACATGATCATAGAAGCAATGGCACTAATCATCGTTGGATTCCTATATGTTCAATTCCTAATGCACAGAAAAGCTGGCCACTTAATCCTAACCAAAGACACCGACGGCAACAAAAAATCCATGATGGTAAGCACAGACGAAGACGTCGTCCTAGAGCTAGTTGGAATGTGGTTCAACGAGGGCAAATATCAAGACGTAATCGAAATCTGCGAAAGACTTCTCATGCGCGACCCCGACAACAAAGTTGTAAAACTTTTCAAAGCAAAAGCCCTCGACAAAGCCAAAGTCGGCAAAGCCATGAGCTCAATCAAAAACCTTTTCTCAGAAAAAGACGAAAAACAAGACACAAACATTCTAGAAACCCTACGTAAAAAGAAAGAAGAGATGGAAAGAATCGAAGCCATCAAGTCAAATGCAGAGAAGATATTGGACAATCAAGCGTAATTGACCAAAGCAGGGCTTTATGTTATAATTAAACAATGTCGTAAAAAATAACCAAAACAAAAACATGACAATAAAAAAGAAATGGTTTGTCGGAGGAACCATACTAATCCTCCTAGTAGTAGCAATTCTAGGAACAAGTTCGAATTTCCTAGGAGCTATGACATGGAAAGGTATTAATGTAGAAGTATCTTCAAGTTCTAACAGCCAAAGCATAGTAGCTGGAGAATCCAATGTGGAAATCATTGCATTTGATCTGGAAAACACAACTCCAGGGAACGCAGAAGTAAGCGAAATCACACTATCTGCATACATAGATGACGACTACGACAATGTCTACTCAAAAAGTATAGACACAAGATCATTTTTTGCTAGTGACATCCTGCCAGAAGTATGGCTAGAAGACGACTCAGGAACATTTCTCGGCACAACCGAAACATTCTCGATATCAGGCGAAGCAACTTTCGACAGCTTATCGCTAAACATAACAACCGGAGATACAGAAACAGTTCATGTTTACGCTAATACAAGTTCCCACCCAGACCTATATGACAATGCCAAAGTACTAATCGACATAGACGATGTAATCACAGACATTATTGCTACAAATCCAATGGGCAACACAGTAAAAGTTAAAGGATCACAACCTAACTGGATCGAAAACATTCACGTCGACATTCACGCATCTGGAGACCTGACTATAGAAGAAAGTGCATCAAGTCCTACAGACGATCAGATAGTAGCAGCAGGAACAGACGACGTATTAGTAGCAACACTTGAAGCAACAGCAACAAGTGAAGACTTCGAAATCGACACATTAACTATCTCAGTTACAGATAGCGCTGGAAATCCAGACGCTACTATTTCAAACAACGTCGATTCAATAAAACTAGATTACCCTAGTGGAGAACGGACAGAATCAATCCCTATAACAGAAACAGACGCTATTTTTACAGGTCTAGGGATAGAACTGTCTGCAGGCGACACAATAGAAATCGATGTTTACGCAAACTTCGATGAACATACAGAAGAGGGAGGATATGCAAATAGTGATGACGCAGTTTATTTCTCTCTAAACGCATCTTCTGGAGACATCAATGCAGTCGGAGCTACTTCAGGAGAGGCACTAACAGAGGATGATTTCTCAGACATAACAACATCTGGAGCAACATACGTTTACAGAACAATTCCAACCATTGACAATGATACAAGCATTGGGTCATCCCTCGTACCAAGTGCAGATCAAGAAATTTATAGATTCACAGTATCAGCAAGTAACACAGAAGCATTACTAGTCCAATACATCACACTGGAAATCTCCCCAACAGGTCTTGTAGAAGATGGAGAAGCACTCAGCTTAAGTAACGACATAAGCTGTGGATCATCAGTGGTACCAGGAAGTCTAAAACCAGTTACAACTACACCAGCAACAATCAAAGACCCTTCAACAATACTAGATGGCATTAGCAGTATTAGCAGCAGCTCAACAAGTGCAGCAATATATGTAGAAACAAATGGAACAAAAGTCGGAGAAGGATGTTACGACCCAGATAGCGGAGTTGCAAAGATTGATATGAATATCAGCTCAAGCGATGGAATCGTAGTAGCCGCTGGCTCAAGCAAAATATTCCGTGTATACGCCGACATATACGAAGATACAGATGCATCAACAACCGCAAGCATCAGCGTAAGAATCCACAACGACACATCATATGTAGGCGCGGGAACAGTAGATGACATCAAAGGATCAGACAGCAACGAAGAGGTCGGGATCATCTGGTCAGACTACGGATCAACCGGATCACATGGAGAAGACGTAGAGGAATGGATGAACGGATACAAAGTTCCAGGAATGCCTGTCTCATACATGACACTATCTGCGTAAATACATACTAAAAAGACCCCCTCCCTCGAGGGGGTCTTTTTTTATATTAAGAAACCCTGTAAAATCAGAGCTAGCAAAATAAAAATTCACCATGAAAAAACTCTTAACACTACTAACTACTCTCTCAATCCTGCTGACTATGTCAGGCTGCTCAGAAGGAACATCAGAAGACGTCGCAGAAAACCCTCTTTACTACACATACTCTGCATCATCTTTTGAGCTAGAAGTCCCCAATGACTGGGAAACAATCAGCCAATTCACATCCGACTATCCACATAACACATTGGTTGCTTTTCGAAATAACCTCAAAGACCAAGACTTCATCGCGAACGTTAACATAGTCGCAAACACAGTCGACAAAGGAATGAACAACGGAGACTACGGGATAGAAATGCTACAAACCCACTCAGAAGACCTCATCGACTACAGATTGATCGAAAAACAAGAGATAGAGATCGTCATCAATGGCGAAGCGACACCAACCTACTTGAACTACTTCGAAGGACGTAACTCTATCGACACAGACTTACTAAGATTTGTCCAAGTTTATGGCATAAACAACCAAATCGGATATATCGCCACAGCGACTTTCTTGCCTGATGAAGACGAATTCATCATCGAGAACTGCGTCCATATGGCAAAGAGCTTAACCTTAAAATAATAGAAGTTGCGTTTTTTACGACCAGGTTAAGCTATTGACCCCCTGCTTAACACGTGTTAAGCTTTAAACACCATTCTTAACACGCAACATGGCAGAGTTACTTTCTACATCACAGGCAGCGGAGCTATTAGGAGTTAGTAGAATTACAGTTTTTAATCAGATCAAGGCTGGCAAAATTCCTGCTAAGAAGATAGGAGGTATTTATCTTATTGATCGGGCAGATTTAGCTTTGCCTGGCGAGAAGGCTATTTCTGATACGCAGAAAAGTTTTATAGAGGAATCTGTTGATAAGGTAATTAGTGATTATGACGAAACCCTTAAGTTATTGAAAGATGCCTAGGTCTGTTAAAATTTTGACTGTTGCTGAGGTTGCCTACATCGCTCATACTTTGGCGACTAAATATTTAGATTGGGATGAGCCGATTCCTCCTTTCTCGACTAGGTTCCCGAATAAGCTTGAAAGTTGTTTACTTGTCCCTTTTCAGACTTTTGGTTCTGCTCATCTTTACAAAGGGCTTATTGGTAAGGCTTCGATTCTTTTTTATCTTTTGATTAAAAATCATCCTTTCCAAAACGGAAATAAAAGGATTGCTGTTACTGGTTTGTTGGTTTTTTTGGCTAAAAACAGAAAATGGCTTTCGGTTGATTCTCAAGAATTTTATAATTTTGCAGTTTGGATTGCTAGCAGTCCTCCTAAGTTGAAAGACCAAACTGTTAAAGCTGTGGAAGCTTTTGTTAAGCAGTATATTGTTGATTTTCGGGATTAAAGTGGTACCCAGGGCGGGAACACGCTTTGCTACGCAAAGCTAGGGTTCTGCGTCTTGCTCGGTCATGCCTAAACTTCGTTTAGTCGCGACTCTCACTCGACTTGAACCAGCGAACCCTAGTTCTCATCCCTTCCTTGAACAAGTTCAAGATGCGTCTGACCATAAGGTCAGACTTATCTTGATGGTGCCCAGGGCGGGAATCGAACCCGCACTCCGTAAACGGAACAGGATTTTAAG
>CAYFOI010000027.1:0-17425 GCA_964344725.1 uncultured Candidatus Peribacteria bacterium | reverse complement strand
TTGATAACCTTGATAAGAGCGTTGAGGGCTGGGCCTGCTGTGTCTTTGTAAGGGTCACCAACTGTATCTCCGACTACAGCTGCGTTGTGGGCATTTGAGCCTTTGCCGCCGTGGTTGCCGTCTTCGATGTATTTCTTAGCGTTGTCCCAAGCTCCGCCTCCGTTTGACATTTGAATAGCCATCAAGAGACCTGAGATGATCACACCTGCGAGGAGACCTCCTAGAGCCTCAGGGCCTAGAATGAATCCAACTAATAGAGGAGCAGCGACAGCTAGAGCTCCTGGGAGAACCATCTCCTTAAGAGCAGCTTTTGTAACGATATCTACACAAACGTCGTATTCTGGCTTTGCTTTTTTCTCCATGATCCCTTGGATCTCTCGGAATTGGCGACGTACCTCTTCGACTACTTTGTGAGCAGCTTTGCCTACAGCTTCCATACATAGTGAGCTGAATAAGAAAGGTAGCATTCCACCGATGAATAGTCCGATCAGGACCATATAGTTCTCGATTTCAAATCCGAAGTTTGAACCGACCTCGGCGTTTTTCACTAGTTCTTCCCCATATGCTTGGAATAGCACGAGCGCTGCTAGAGCTGCGCTGCCGATAGCGTAACCTTTTGTTACAGCCTTGGTTGTGTTTCCTACTGCGTCTAGAGCATCTGTGTGTGCTCGTACAGACTCAGGAAGTTCTGACATCTCTGCGATTCCTCCTGCGTTGTCTGTGATAGGCCCGTAGGAGTCTGTTGCGATTACTAGACCTGTTGTGGAAAGCATAGCTACGGCTGCGATTGCGATACCGTAAATTCCGTTTTGAAGTGTTGATGTCTCTCCAAAATAGTAAGCTAGTGCGATTGCAGCACAGATAAGTAGTACAGGTAGTACTGTGCTTTGTAGTCCAACAGCTAGACCTGTAATGATGTTTGTTCCAGCTCCTGTCTCAGAAGATTTAGCGATCTTTCTCACTGGGCTGTATTCTGTCGAAGTGTAGAATTCTGTAATGATATTGATGAAAAGCGTAACACCTAGACCTACAAGACCTGCGTAGAAGATGTTCATGTCGTTTAGCATCTTGTCTGTTGCGAAGTAGAATCCAATTGCTGAAAGAACACCTGTTATTAGCATTCCTTTGTACATAGCTCCCATGATGTTTTCTTTCTTGCCGAGTTTTACAAAGAAAATACCAATTATAGAAGTGATGACAGCGATTCCACCAAGAAGTAGTGGATAAGTAATGACTTCTTCTCCTGCTGTATCAACGAGAGTAGAAGATGCCAAAATCATTGCTGCAATAAGTGTAACTGCATAAGTTTCAAATAGATCTGCACCCATTCCTGCACAGTCGCCAACGTTGTCACCAACGTTGTCTGCGATTACTGCTGGGTTTCTTGGATCGTCTTCTGGAATTCCTTTTTCCACTTTACCTACAAGGTCTGCTCCAACATCTGCTGCTTTTGTAAAAATTCCTCCACCGACACGAGCGAATAGAGAAATTAATGAAGCACCAAATCCAAATCCAAGAAGTAAGCTAGGTGCAATGTCTACAGGGATGTCAAAAACTTTTGTAAATAATAGATAAAATCCAGAAACTCCGAGTAGAGCAAGTGCAACTACGCAAAGACCTGTTACAGATCCTCCACGGAATGCAATCAGGAAAGCTTCTCCTAGGCTCTTTTTTGCTGCGTTCGCTGTGCGTACATTAGCACGTACACTCATGCCCATACCGATATATCCGGCCAAAGCTGAGAAGACTGCACCTACTAAAAATCCGACAGCTATCATGTATCCGTTGTGGTGATCTCCTGCTGGCAATGCAATGCCGAGTCCAAAGAAGATTAAAATAGCGAAAATAGCAATAGTCTTGAACTGTCTATTAAGGTAAGCCATTGCTCCTTGCTGAATAGATGTTGCGATCTCCTGCATTGTTGTTGAACCTGGTTTCTCTTTTAGTACCTGGATCACTAGAAAAATCGCTACTGCGAGAGCGATAACGCTCACTATAATCGCAGAAAGGGTGATGTCCATTTTTGTGGAGGGTTATAGGGTTGTCCTGCTAACTAGCTAAAAAGCTAACCAGCTAGTATATATATGTGAAATTTTGCTTTTCGCAGCGGCGGTATTTTATCTGAAAGCCTTCTTGAAGGTAAGTTCTGTTACGGGAAAGAGGTTGAAAGTTTGAAAAAGTATTGTGTGAATTATGTGGACTAATCTCGCATACTAGGTACTATGTACTACGTACTAGGTACTAATATTTATGGAAATTTCGCTGGATTTTGGTGGCTCTACTTGTGATGTTGTCTCCTGGGAAGGAGATGAGATTGTTTCTATTGAAAGTTTTGAGTCTTATGATTCGGGAGTTGATTTAAAGTCTAAATTAAAGGGTTCTAAAAAGGTTTATGTGACTGGGGGGAAGAGTCGGTTTTTTGATGATGAGACTTTTGGGATGCCGCTTATTAAGGTTTCAGAAATTGATGCGATTGGGTATGGGGGCATGTGGCTTAGTAGTTGTAATAGTAGTGTTTTAGTAGTTAGTATGGGAACGGGGACGTGTATGGTAGTAGTCAGTAGGAATGAGTCAGTAGTCAGTAGCGGGGGTGATACTAAATGTGAAATTAAACATATCGGGGGGACGGGTGTTGGGGGAGGGACTTTTGCTGGATTAGGTAAGGAGCTTTTGGGGATTTCAGATATAAATGAGCTTTTGGAAATCGGTTCGCGGGGGTCTGCAAGTGGTGTTGACCTTTCTGTGGCTGATATTGTTGGAGGTGATATTGGTCGAGTTTCTGGTGATGCTACAGCTTCTAATCTTGGTCGTCTTGCCAGGGAAGTGGATTTTAAAAAAGAGGATTTGGCTGCGGGAATGATAAATCTCATTGGTCAGACGATAGGTGCTTCTGCAGCTTTTGCTGCGCAGGCGGAAGGGGCTAGTAAGGTTATTTTGACGGGGAAGCTTACGCGGGCCCAGGCGATTTCAGATGTGGTTTCTAATATTGTTGATGGTTTTGGGATTGAGGTTTGTGTACCTAAAAATGCGTCTTATTCTGTTGCGATAGGTGCGAGGATCGCGTACAATTCTCCTCGGTAATTTTTTAACAAAAAAACAAAATGACAGAACATCATACTATGCATTGTCCTAAAGATGCTGAAGGTTGGAAAAAAGAGATTATGAAGGCTGTGAATATTATTAAGTTGGATGAGAAGGAGATGAAGGCTGTTGCTTCTGATGAGAAGAGTATGGGGCCGGCGATTGCTTTTATAGTTTTGGGTGCATTGGCGGCGGCTGTGGGGACATATATTTTCCCTCAAGAGTTTTTTGGTGTTGTTTATAGGCCTAGTATGGCGAGTATGGTATCTGCAACTATCGGGGGTACGATTGGTCGTGTTATTGGCATTGTTGTGATTAGTTTGATTGCTCAATATGTTTTTAAAGGGAAGGCTAAGATTGTTGAATTCTTGAGAGTTGCTGGTTATGCGGCTGCTATTGGAGTTGTCAGTATTGTTCCTGTTTTGAGTATTGTTGCAGGTTTGTGGGGGCTTGTTGTTATGTTTATGATGCTTAAGAGTGTGCATAAGCTTGATACTGGTGGTGCTATTGGGACTTTGGTTTTGACTGTTGTTCTTTGGCTTGCTTTGATATTTGGTTTGTCCTTCTTGGCTATAGGTGCTTTTGGAGGGATGTATTACTAGTTAATCAATGACTATTTCGGTTTCTAAGATAAAGGCTCTGAAGGGTAAGCGTAAGATCGTTGCTCTTACTGCCTATGATTTTTTGATGGCTCGGATGCTTGATGAATCTGGAGTTGATGTGGTTTTGGTTGGGGATTCACTGGGCATGGTTGTTTATGGGGAGAAAGATACAAAGGGTGTGAGTGTTGATGACATAATTAGGCATACTGGTGCTGTAATGAATGGGGTAAAGAGTGCGCTTGTTGTTGCGGATTTGCCTTATGGGTGTTCTTTTGATCAAGCATTGCGTGTTCGTGATGAGCTCTCCTGTAATTGTGTAAAAGTTGAAGGACAGCCTGAACTAGTTGCTGCTTTGGTTAGGGAGGGTTTTGATGTGATGGGGCATACAGGTTTGAAGCCGCAGCAGGTGGAGGAGTTTAAAGTTCAAACTGATTTTGAAGAAGAAGCTATGGCTATTGAGGATGCTGGTGCTTTTTCAGTTGTTTTGGAGTGTGTGCCTGCTGATATGGCGCAGAAGGTTACTGATAAGCTTAAGATCCCGACGATTGGAATTGGTGCTGGTAGCGGGTGTGATGGGCAGATTTTGGTTTTGCCGGATATGTTGGGGATGAATCCTGAGTTTAAGCCTAAGTTTCTTCGCGAATATGCGGATCTCGATTTTGTTGTAAGACAAGCCGTAAAACGGTATAAGGAGGATGTGATTGGCGGTGATTTTCCGTCGATGGATGAGAGTTACTAGCCGGGTTTGGCGTATTTGAGGTACTTAAGGTCTATTGTGTTTGGCCTGGGGGTTTCTCGGATTTGCCATCTTTTGGGTGAGTCGTTTTCGTTTGTGATTAGGCCGGCATGAGCGATCTGGTGGTGTTCATGGCATAGTGGAACTATGCGGCTATGGTTACCCGTTAAGGCGTATCTGTCTGGGTGGTGGTATTCTTTGTGTGGGTTGTTACAACCTGGAAATGCGCATTGGCCGTTGTTCTCGACCTCGTGTTTTTTCTGAGCTGAGATTTGGCGTCCTGTTGTGCCTTTGGATTTCCTAGTCTTTTTTTGTGGTTCTTCGAGTTGGTTTAAAAGTATTTCTAATGCTTCCCCTAGGCTTACAGATTGTTTTTGGTCTTTTTCTAGTTTTTGGCGAAATTTTCTGAGTTTAAATTCTGTCTCGGGCTTGACCGAAAAAGTTAATTTTACAGGTTGTGGGTTGGTCCCGGGACCAGAATTTACTTCTTTTGCGTATTTTTCTAGTGCGCTTTTTGGGAGAGTTTTTACAAGTTTGACCAAAGTTTCTTCGGGGGCATTGATTGATGATGCTACTTTTACTTTAGTCCAACCTTCATTCTGAATTTCAGCCTTAAGTAGCGGTTTATCTGCTAGCTTTTTATTGAGATTCAAGATTCTTCTGGTAGTTTCGTGGTTCATGTCTGCGAGTTGTGCTGCGAAATGCTCAATTGAATAGAAGCCGTATCTTTTCCACAGCTTTCGTTTGTAGACTTTGGGTAGTAGTCCGGCGAACTTCTTGCTCCATTTGCGAGCGTTTGCGCCGTATTTGCAACATAGTTTGTATAGTTCTTTGTCTGTCATTTTTTTTGGTGTTTAAAGTATTAATTATATAGCATGAAAGCCCGCGGATTAACAGGTTTAAATAACGATTTTGACTGGACAATCTTTCGGGTGAGTGTATGGTCACCCTTCTTGCCGAAAATTCAGCTTCGCGATAAGCTTTCCATATGCAAACTCTAAAGACAATTCGTATAACACAGCAGATGATGTCGCTTATTCGTGAGCAGGGGCAAACTGTTGGTTTTGTTCCTACGATGGGGGCGCTTCATGGTGGACATGTGAGTTTGATTGAGGCTGCAAGACAGGAGTGTGATGTTGTGGTTGTGAGTATTTTTGTGAATCCGACGCAATTTGGGGAAGCTGAGGATTTTCAGAAGTATCCTAGGGATTTTGAGCAGGACAAATTGATGCTTGAGAAAGCTGAGGTCGATTATCTTTTTTATCCTGAAGCGAGTGAGATGTATCCGGATGGTGAAATGATTGAGTTTAAATTGCCTGATGATTTGGTTTCTTGGGGATGTGCGAAGTCTCGTCCTGGTCATTTCGAAGGTGTAGCGCAGGTTTGTACGAAGCTTTTTAATATTATTAAACCGAGTAAGGTCTATTTCGGTCAGAAAGATTATCAGCAAACTCTTGTGATTGAGCGTCTTCTTAAGGATTTAAATTATGATATTGAACTTCGGGTGATGCCGACTGTGAGGGAAGCTGATGGGCTTGCAATGAGTTCTAGGAATAAGAGACTTTCTCGAGAAGGGCGAGAGAAGGCGAAGTTGATTTTTAAAGCGCTTCAAGCGAGAGATAAGTCTGTTCTTGAAGGGATTGTTGAGTATTGGGAAGATCATGATGGAGTGCTTTTGACTGCTGTCAGGATTGATGGGACTAGACTGATTGACAATATCGTGTTATAGTCCGCTCCTTTAAAATTTTATCTAAATGTTAGATAAAGGTTTGACAACGGAGAGAGGGTGGGAGTTGTTAGGCGATAATGTTCTTAAGCAGGGTGTCGCGCGTTTATTTGATACGGGGCGAGATGTTACAATGATTGATCATATGTTTATTGTGGATGGTGAGTTGCAGCTTATTGGTAATGTTCTAGATTTCTCTAGTTATAGTAGAGCTGCAAGAGAAAGGTTTGGAATGGGTGTTCAGCATGTAGCTAGTATTTGTCTTGCAGATTTGTATAAAGAATTTTACCCTTCTGGTTGGGATGTTTTTGAGAGGGAAGTGGTGCGGCAATCTCTAGAAGCAAGTGGGGGAAAGTGTCTTTTGTGGGATCAAAAGCTTGTCGGATTTGTTATTGCGCCTGAATTGTCTTATGAGGGGTATGAAGAATTTTTTGATGCTTTGGATGAGCTGACTGCAACGACCGATTGTTCCCTCGGATCTCGGGGTTTTCGTGAGTTTTTTAAGAATGCATGTTTCTATGGGGTTCAGTGGTATATGAAATTTGGTAAGGATTTTTATGCTGCTGTCCCGTCTAGTGTTATGGTTGAGCGTGGTCAGAAGATTACTACTTCGTGGACTGTTAGTGATAAGGGTGTTTTTGTGATGATAGATCAGCCTGGTGGAGGGGATGATTTCCTCTTTGAGAGACTTTTGGATCCTAGCGAGGGGTCTTTTGAAAGGCCTGATGGTCCGATTAAAGGAAATGGCATTGCTCTGAAAATGCTTGTCAATAGGCCTGATCTAATGGTGTCATGGGAAAGAAATCCTGCTCCTGGTGTTTCTTTGAGGACTCTTCTTTTTTCTCGAGCTGTTAAGAGAGTGTTATAATATTTCCGTATGGATTACTTAAAAGATAAAAAAATAGTCCTTGGCGTAACAGCTGGTGCTGCGATCTGGAAATCGCTAGATTTAGTACGACGTTTTAAGGAGCATGGAGCTACGGTTTATCCAGTTCTTACGCGGAATGCGGCTAAGCTTGTTTCGCCGCAGCTTTTTTCTGCAATGGCAGGTAATCAAGCGCAGGTTCGTATGTTCTCTCAGCATGCGGATCCGATGGGACATATTAGGCTTCAAAAGGCTGATCTTTTGTGTTGTGCTCCTGTTGGGGCTAACTTCATAGGGAAGGTTGCGAATGGGATTGCAGATGATTTTCTTACGACAACGGTGATGGCTTTTTCAGGGCCAATTGTTATTGCGCCGGCGATGAATACAACGATGTGGGAGAAGGCTGTTTTACAGGAGAATTTGCGTAAGATTGAGGCGACAATTTGTGGGCCTGCTTTCGGTGATTTGACCTGTGGAGTGAAGGGTGTGGGCCGAATGGCTGATGTTGCTGAGATTTTGGACTATTGTAATAGGGAGTTGGCTCCGAATGACTTGGAGGGTAAGAGGGTTCTTGTTACTGCTGGGCCGACGCAGGAGATGATTGATGATGTGCGGTTTGTATCTAATAGATCTAGTGGGCGAATGGGGTATGCTCTAGCTAAAGAAGCTTGGTTTAGGGGTGCTGATGTTACTTTGGTATCGGGGCCTGTTTCTATTGATGAACCTTATGATGTTGATGTTGTGAAAGTTCAGACTGCGGATGAGATGTTCTCCGTTGTTGTTTCGGAGTTTTCGAAGTGTGATTATTTTATTTCTGCTGCTGCGGTAGCTGATTTTAAACCTGAGAAGATTAATGGAAAAATCAAGAAGGGTGATGGTGTTCCTGATTTAAAATTTACTAAAACCGATGATATTCTCGGTTGGTGTTCTAAAAATAAAAAAGGAGGGCAGTTTATTATTGGTTTTGCTCTTGAGGATGGATATTTGAAAGAGAGGACTCAGCGGAAACTGATTGATAAAGGGTGTGATCTTATGATCGGCAATGGACTTGGAAATATGGGTGCTTCTGGTGGATATGTTGTTATGGTGTATGAATCTGGTGTTTCGAAGGAAATTTTTGGGGATAAAGGCGAAATTGCTAGTCAGGTGTTTGATATGATCGGCTAAACGTGAGGTGACTTGAGTTCCAACCTGTTTTCTGGTATAATTAACAGATATAATAGTATTTTCGTATGCCTGATGGCGGAGGACCACAATTAGATCAAGATAATTCTTCTGAAGAAGAGAAAAAAGATGATGGTATTAAACCTGAGGTTGATGATGTTACTGATGAAGAAAAATCTCCTGAAGATGCTTCTGAAGATTCGGCTGAATCTCAGGAAGATGAGGATGACCAGATAGGTGTCCAGGAGGTTCAGCAGGAAGTGCATGATGCTGCTTCTGCTCAGGCTTCTGATGTTATTGATGAGGACGGTGGTACGGAAACTGATATTACTCACGATGTTGATAGTTTTTCGAATAAAATAGATGATGTGCTTCAGGATGCTGGTTTGACTAGAAAACATATGTATTTCTGTTGTGGAGGAGTTTTTGTTTTGGTGATGCTTTTTGTGATTATTTTCTTTGGAGTTAGGTTTTTTGTTGGGATTACTGATGGTGATGAAGATTCTGATATAGATTCTGATGTAGATGTTGTTATTGAGGTGCCTGATACGAGTGACGAAGTGAGTACTACTCCTGAGGATCAGGTTTGGGTGGATGGATCTCTTTATGGAGGGATTCTGTTAGGTACTGATACTGGTCTTGAGGGGCAGACTGGTGCTACGGAAGGTATTGATGTTGGTGAGGTTGTGAATACTTATGACGATGAGTTTTCTTATCAAATTGAGCATTATGGGAAAGTTGTTAATGCTCTTGAAGTTGATGTGAATGATTATTTGAATGATTTTCAGGATAGGGCTGCTGCTGTTGATGGTCTTTTGGTTGAGTTGGATGATCTTTATGAAGAGGGAAAGGAGATTATTGCTGATCTTGAGTATGAAATTGCTGATTTGGAGGCTACTTTTGAGGGGAATTTGGATCCGAAACAGCTTTATGAGGAAGAATTTTTTGCTGAGCTTACAGCGCAAGATGGGGATGATGCGGTTGAGGCTTTGACTGCTTTCGTTGAGATTTCTCAGGAACAAGTTGATATAAAGGCACATTATCAGGCTAGGCAAAAACTTTATGAGCTGCTTTATAGTGCGCTTTTGTATTTAAATGCTCGAATTGATGATATTACTTTGAACCGTGAGGCGCTTGTCAAAGGTGTTCAGGTTGTTGATGTTATAGGTAGTGATCTTGAGTTGATTGTTGAGGAAGAATTAGAATAGTGGTAGTACATAGTACGTAGTGTGTAGTATGGTGTGTTTTTGCTTCGCAAAAACGCTTATTAATAAATGTTGCGCAAAGCGCAACTCCATTTACTACACACTACCTATTACGAATTACGTACTACCACTACCTAAGTACTATCTCACTACCTGACTTTCTGTTACACTCTGTCTTGCCGTGACCATCCAAGTATGGAGAATCTAAGAAAGATTACAATTGATGATGTCGTAGAGAAGGCCAAGACTTATTTGCCGGATCTTGATGAGAAGCTTATTTATGATGCTTTTGAATTTGCTGAGGATGTGCATAAGGATGAGGTTCGTTTTGAGGGTGTGCCGTATATAGATCACCCTGTTCAGACGGCGTATCTTATGCTTGATCTTAAGCCTGATGAGACGGCTATTGTTGCTTGTTTGCTTCATGATGTGCCTTTGCATAGTGAGAAAGCTTTTTCTAGTCTTAAAAAGAAGTTTGGTGCGGATGTTCATAGGCTTATTTCTGATATTCGTAAACTTAATTTGGTCCAGGTTCGTAATTATGAGGCGCAAGTTGAGAGTTTGCGGCGTATGTTTATGGCTATGGCTAGTGATTTGAGAGTAGTTTTTATAAAACTTGCTGATCGGCTCTATAATATGATGACTTTGGAGTATAGGCCTGAGGATCAACAGCAGCTTTTTGCGCAGCAAACTATGGATATTTATGCGCCTATAGCTTCTCGGCTTGGAATTTATCAATTCAAGGGCAAGTTGCAAGATTTGTCTTTTAAGTATTTAAGTCCTGATGATTACGCGATTTTGGCTGAAGAAGTTAGTAATTATTCCGAGAGAGAGCAAGAGTCTATATCTGGGGCTACTGCTCAGCTTGAATCTGCTTTGAAAGATGCTGGTTTTGATGTTTCTGTTACTGGTCGTGTTAAGCATATCTTTAGTTTGCATAATAAGCTTAAGCGGAAGGGGACTTCTGATATTTCATCCATTTATGATGTTTATGCGCTTAGAGTAATTGTTCCTGACCAGGGGGATGATGTTTCACATTTGTATTCGCTTTTGGGGGCGGTTCATAATAATTGGACTCCTTTGCCTAACCGGTTTAAGGATTATGTGGCTGTTCCTAAACCTAATGGGTATCGTAGTTTGCATACGGCTGTTATTGGTCTTATTGAGAATCATAAGAAGCCTGTTGAGATTCAGCTTAGGACGGAGTCTATGCATCAGCAGGCTGAATATGGTGTGGCGGCGCATTGGTGGTATAAAGAATCGGGGAAGGTTCCTGCTAAGGTTGCGCAGCATGAGTTCCAAAAAACTCTAAATCAACATAGGGTTTTTAGTAAGCTTAATAAGATGCTTGATGCTGATCCTGAGTTTCGTCAGAGAGTTGAAAGGCTTATTAAAGATTGGAGTATAATGGATAAAGCTGAAGCACGTGAGATAGAGGAGGAGATGCTTAGTCGTGGGCTTAGTCGTGATGATGTGCTTGTTTTGAAAAAAAGCAGAAGCAAAGGGACGCTTATGATTAGGCATAAGTATTTTCAGGATCAACTTGAGTGGCTTGAGAGTCTCGCTAGGATAAAATCTGAGATCGGGAAAGATCCTGACAAGAAGGATTTGAGTTTAGATATTTTTCGGGATCGCATTTTTGTTCTTACGCCGCACGGGGATGTTAAGGATCTTCCTAGTGGTGCTACACCTGTTGATTTCGCTTATGCGGTGCATACGGATGTTGGACATAGGTGTGCACAGGCTAAGGTTGATGGGAGTATTGTGCCTTTGGATTATGAGCTTAAGAATGGTGAAATTGTTGAGATTTTGACAAAAAAAGAGCCTAAGCCTAATAGATATTGGCTTTCTTTTGTAAAGACTGCGGGTGCTGCTAGTAAAATAAAAGGTTGGTTTAGAACTTTTGATAGGGATCACAATTTGAAAGAAGGAAGGGAGATACTTAACCGTTATTTGAGACGTCTTTCTAAGCCTGTTTTGGATCCGAAACTTACTTTGCTTAAAAATATTGGAGGCAAAAAACTGACTAAAAGGCAACGTGAGGATATGGTTGAGTCTATAGGTAATGGTACTTTGACTGTGGGGCAGGTTCTTAGGAAGATTTTTCCTGCTGAGGAACTCTTGTCTGCCAAGGCTTCTACTTCTGGGAAAAAGCCTAAGATTGCTACTAAAAAGTCTAAAGCTAAAGCTGATGCTAGTCATGTCTTGGTTGGGGGTTATGATGATTTGTCAGTTTCGCTCAGTGCTTGTTGCAAGCCTAAGTATGGAGATCAGATCATAGGTTATGTTACCCGTGGCAAGCTTATAAAAGTTCATCGTACGAGTTGTGATGATTTGAATGGATTAGATCCCGAGAGACTTGTCCATGTTGAGTGGAGGATGAAGAAGCCTGCGAAATTCTATCAAACGAATGTATCTATTGAAGCTCAGGAGAGGCGTGGTTTGCTTAGTGATATTACTTCTGTTATCTCAAGTCGTGGTTGTAATATTGCTGGAATATCTTTTGATCGTCATGATGATGGTTCAGTGTATGGCGAGATATCTGTTGAGGTTGGTTCTTATGATGAGCTAGAGTTGATTTTGGATAAGCTTGAGAGGGTTTTTGGTGTTAAAAGTGTTTTTGTTAAAAAGTAGTGATATGGGTTGATTTTTTGTTAGGATTTTTCTAGTATCTCATCTTGTTTAACTTATTTTGTTATGCGTGAAGAACTAGGCGGGTCTAAGTCTGATGATCGAGTTGATGAATCTTTGGATTTTGAACAAGTTGTTGGGGAAGTTGTTGCGGGCATTGATTCTAGGTGTATTTCTACTATTTTTACTGTTTTTTGCAGGCTTGATAGGTTGAGTTCTGAATGGGTGCGGGCTTTGTTTACTGATTCGAGGGTTGTTCATGCAGCTCGGGGTTTGATAGATTTTTGTGATAGTGGTGAGTATGCGCAGGTTTGGCAGTCTGCTTGGGGTTTGCCGGATGATTTGAGGAGAAGATATGGTAATCATCATAAACAAGCACTTGAAATCAGTGGACGGTTAAAAAGTTTCATTAGATGGGCTGAAAGAGTTACTGTTATGGATGAAGTTGCTCGGTATGGGTTCCAGTAGATTTTAAATGCGCATCGTTTTTAGCGGTTTCCCTAGGTTTTCTTGCAGGTATATATCTGTGAGAGTGGTGAGTTCGTTTATGGATGTTTCGAGTTGTTTGTCGCTTTTTATGCGGAGGGATTCTTTGATTGGTTTTCTTGATAGGAAATAAAACAGTTTGATTGTGTTGGGGGACAACGAAGGGCCTGCTTGATCTGTACATTCAGCGCAGTAAAAATGGTGCTGGCTTGGTATGTATTTTGTTTGTGGGGCGAGCTTGCTTTTGCATTTGTGGCACTCAATTTCTGCAGGGAGTATACCGAGTTCTGATAAGAGTTTGAGCTTATATGAAAGCATTAATGTGGAGCCTTTGTATGGGTTTTCTCCGAGTTGTTTCAGGAAGTCGTGAAGTAACCAGAATAAATCTTCATGTGGATCGGCTAGTGGAGTTAGTTTGTCGAGCATTTCTGTTGCGAAGTATCCTGCTGAGATTGAGTTTAAGTCTGCTTTGATTTGTGGGAATTCGTTGATTGTTTGGCATTGGTTGAGGTAGTAGTGATTCGGACTTTTGTATAGGAAGAAAGTCCCATAATTAAAAAGTTCCATATGGTTTCCGCGTTTGCTTGAGCCGTTTCGGACGTTTTTGGCGATGATTTCGATCTTGCCTTCTTTCTCTGTAAAAATATTAAAAATCCGGTCTTGTTCACCGAAATCTCTTTTGGAAATGATTATGCCTTGGAGCTGTAGGGTTCTCATGTATGTCAGTATCTAGTATTTGGTATTTCGTATCTAGTATACCGATATTTTAGAATTCTAAAACTCTGCTCTCTTTTTTTTCAAATGGTGTTCTATGGCCATGCTACTGCTTAGTACACCGATGCTTAGGCTGATTACGATTTCGAGTAAAATGATGATTAAGAGGCTTTGCATCGATGAGAATGATGTTATTGTGATTGGCAAAGATAGGGAAGAGACGAATGTGCCGATCAGGGTTAGGCTGATTAATGCAGCTAGTGTGCTGACGATTGCTCCTTCGAGTAAAAATGGCCATCTTATGGAGCTGAGTGGTGCGCCGACGAGTTCCATTATTTCGATCTCTTTCCTTCGGTTCCAGATTGAGAGATACATGGCATTCATTATGATTAAGAAGCTTGCAACTATGAATATTAGCATTATCGTTAGGACTAAATTCTTCGTGTATGTGCCAATGGCTAGTACTTGGTCGACTAGGGTTTGATTCTCTGAGTTGCTTTCTGTTGTTAGAGTGATCTCTTCGTATTTTTCTATGATTGAGTTTATTTGAGGATGGTTCTCTGGTGACTCTGTTGTTATTTGAACATTTGCTGGCAGTGGATTGTCTATGCCGTAAGTTTCAAAAGGGTTTCCTTGTTCTGGATAAAGTTCCAAATAATCTTCGAGAGCTTCTTCTTTTGTTGTGTAGGTTACGTCTATGACTTCTTCAATTGAGCTGATTTCTTCTATCATTGTGTTTACATCGAAAATGTCTGCTCCGTCTTCGATGTAGACTATGATGTCGACTTGTTCGTAAACATCTTCAATTATTGCTTGTGATAAGACGTTGATTGTGAGGATTACGTTGACTATGAAAAGAATCAGCGCCATTACGGCTACTGTTGCGAGTGATAGAAATTTATTTCGCCATAGATTCTTAAGGGCGAGAGTTATATTGCGACTGAGATTTCCTCTGTTTCGCATTTTTGTTTTTTGATTATCGAAGATTTGTTTATTTCTGGTTTGAAAGGTTTTAAGCGAACTACTTTTGTGTCGAGTTTGTTTTTGATTAAAATCTTGTCGATTTGGTAAGTAAAAACAAACTGATCGTAGCCGAGTGCTATTATATCAGGTTTGAATTGTTTGATAACCTTGAATTTGTCGCTGCGGCTTCCTATGACAGCTTTGCTTACATATGGAAGGTTCTTTATGACTTTGAGTCTTTTTCTCTGGCTGTGGTCGGGTTTGTGTCCTTTGATTCGTTTCACTGTGTCGTCTTGTGCAATGACGACTATAAGTTGATCGCCAAGTTCAGCTGCTTGTTTGAGGTAGCTTTCGTGTCCTGCGTGAAAATAATCAAATGTGCCGAATGCGAGAACTTTCATGTGGAGTTAGGTTGTAGCTGGTAGCTGGTAGCTGGTAGGTTGTAGCTTGTAGGTTGAGAATCTCTAGATTAGGTCTGGGAATGCGAAGTTTGTATACAACGCTAAGCAAAAGATAATAGTGAGAAGGGCTATTAAGATAATGCTTAGTATTCGCGAGTGCAAGCCAACTTTGTTGAGTCCGATTTGGAATGCGCTTCCTCCGTAAATTAGAGTAGATAGTAGAAAAGGAAGGTCTAAGGTTTTGTAAATTACTTCAGCTATTTCAGGTGAGTAGCTGTTTGCGAGCATAAGCATAGATAGGACATGTGTGAGTCCTATTAATGCGAAGAAAATAAATGAGATTTTGTTTATGTTTTCTATTGTCTTGCTCATCGGGGGAATTATAGCGTAGTAGGTAGTTGGTAGTCTATAGTTGATAGGGTGTAGGGTTATAGGATTGTAGGGTTGTAGTTATGGAGCGCTTCGCGCAGGTTAGTTTTCTTGGCAGATCTTTCGTGGTAAAATCCACACCGCTATGACTAAAATCACAAAAGAACAGGTAGAAAAGGTTGCTAAGTTGGCACGTCTTAAGTTGACACCAGAGGAGCTTGATAAGTTTACGGATCAACTTAGTTCTGTTTTTGAGTATATGGAGATTCTCAACGAAGTTGATACTGATGATGTTGAACCAACATCGCAGGTGACTGGACTTGAGAATGTAATGAGAGAGGATAAGATTGATAGTGATTTTTGTACCAAAGATGAGTTGCTTAGTGTGACTCCTCTTCCTGTTGAGCGTGGCCAAATTAAGGTGAAAAAAGTTTTATGAATTTGAATGATCTTACAATTTGGGAAGCACATGAGGGGCTTAAGGCTAACAAGTTTTCTTCCGAGGAGCTTACTAAGGCTTGTATTGGTCGGGCTAAGGAGAGAAATCCGGAGGTTAATGCTTTTGTAGAAATTACTGAGGAGATTGCGCTTGAGCAGGCTAGGGGTGTGGATAAGGATGGTGTGCAGGGACCTCTTTCTGGGATCCCGATTGGAATTAAGGATATCTTTTCGGTTAAAGGTTATGAGACGACTGCAGCTTCTAAGATATTGAAGGGTTATAAGCCGCCTTTTGATGCGACTGCGGTGGCTAGGCTTCGTGATGCTGGGGCTGTATTCGTTGGGCGTACAAATATGGATGAGTATGCGTGTGGAGCGTCTACGGAGCATTCTTGTTATGGTGATACTAAGAATCCTCGTGATCTTGAGAGGGTGCCGGGTGGATCTAGTGGAGGAAGTGCTGCTGCTACGGCTGACAAAATGTGTTTGGGAGCTATAGGTACTGATACTGGAGGTTCTATTCGTCAGCCTGCTTCGCTTTGTGGATGTGTTGGTTTAAAACCGACTTACGGACGGGTTTCGAGGTTTGGAGTTATTGCTATGGCGAGTAGTTGGGATACTATTGGTCCTTTTGGGAAAGATGTTCGAGATGTTGCTTTGATGCTTCAGGTTATGGCTGGGAAGGATAAGAGAGATGCTACAACTCCGGATAGGCCTGTCCCGGATTATTTGAAAGCTTTGGATCAGAGTGTTAAGGGTGTGAAGATTGGTATACCGAAGGAGTGTTTTGGCGAAGGTGTTGAGGATGAGACTCGAGATAAGGTGATGGAAGCGATTCGCTCCTATGAGAAACAAGGCGCAATTTTGAAGGAGGTTTCAATCCCATCTGTAAAATATGCGATTGCTACTTACTATATCTCTATGCCGGCTGAGCTTTCGGCGAATTTGGCTAGGTATGATGGTATTCGTTTTGGCATTAAGCCTTCTGACTCGGTCGAGGATTTGGAAGATTATTACAAAAGTGTGCGTGGTGAAGGGTTTGGTGATGAGATTAAGAGGAGGATTATGATTGGGACTTATGTGCTGTCGGCTGGATACTATGATGCTTATTACAAAAAGGCTCAGAAGGTTAGAACTAAGATAATCGAGGATTTTGATAGAGTTTTTGGTGAGGTTGATGTGATTTGTGGGCCGACATCTCCTTATCCGGCGTTTAAGCTAGGTGAAAATCTTTCTGATCCGCTCAAAATGTATATGGCGGATGCTTTGACCGTACCTGCTAGTGCTGCGGGGTTGCCTGCTGTGAGTGTGCCTTGCTCTGAGTCTGTTGAAGGATTGCCTATTGGGTTGCAGGTCATTGGAAGGCAGTTTGATGAGGGGGGGGTTTTGAGGGTTGGAAATAGGGTTGGAGGATAGGAGGATCGTAGGATTAGAGGATAGAAGGGTTATAGGATTGGAGGATTTTTAAAACGCCTGCGTATTGACAAATCGCCGATTTTGGTTATAATAATTGTTCTGTAATTTTGTTATCTTAAATATTATGTTCACCAAGAAGTTTTGAAGATTATGTTATTGATGACGGAGATTTTTCCACCCCTGATGTTTTGGATATGATTGATGATGATGAAGAACCTTCTCTTTTTGACGAGGCTGATTGTAGCGGTGATGAATTGGAGATGTTTGGTTTAGATTCGGAGGATGTTGCTGAATATGGTGATGGTTGGGGTATTGATGATGCGGTTTGGTTACGTACAGTTGAAGCTAGATATACTGGTGATATGAGGCCGGGTGTTGAAAGGGCGTTTGATCATAGGTGTGCTAGTCCTAGTAGACAGGCTGCTCGTGCTATAGATAGACTTGGTGATTGTGATGGTGATTTGGATTGTTGGTTGGGGGATGTTTTGTAAACCTGTTAACATTGGTTGTTATTAAGGTTCTTGGTGAGTCCTGTGCAAAAGCATTGACATACCTAAGCGAAGTGTGTAAGTTCGCTACCGTTCATTTTCGGGTGCGTAACTTGGCAAAAACTTAGAAGAATTTGGGA
>CAYFOI010000026.1:278-21008 GCA_964344725.1 uncultured Candidatus Peribacteria bacterium | reverse complement strand
AAACCCTTGAAGAAAACAGATTATGTGCATATAATTATGCCGCTTAAGCTCTAGCTTTTAATTGCTGGGGCTTATAGAGCAGATCTTTTTATACTTATAAGATTGATACGTGAGTAGTAATTTCATCAAATTACTGCCCGGTGTTTGTGACCGGGATGTTTGTCAGCAATTTGAACACGATGGGAAGTCTACGGTTTCTGGAGGGGGAAATTTTTCTGCAAAAGCTTATCTTGTTTCGCAGCTTTTTTCCGAAAACAAAGATCTTAAAAATGTTCTTTGGGTTGTTTCTAATAGCCAAGAGAAGGAGCAGGTTGCTAAGTTTTTGAGTATATGGGGAGATTTTGGGGTTTTTACGCTAGACCTTAGGGAGAACAGTATAATGAATGACGAGATAACTAGGTTTAATACAATTAAAACTACGTATTTTTTATCTAAAACAAAAAGCGCCAAAGGAGGTGTGTTTGTTTTGGATTATCATGATCTTTCTAATCTTTATCCTTCGTGGGATAGTATAGCCGAAAGAGTTCTCAAATATTCCGTAGGGGACGAAGTCGATACGGTTAAGTTTTTCAATGACCTCATAGACATAGGCTACGAGGTTTCGGACGATAAAAGAATCGAAAAAGGGCAATATTACAAAGAGGGCGAAGTCTTTTTGATTTATCCTGTTAATTCGGACATGCCTGTCAAAGTAGACATAGGTTTTGATTCGATCGAAGACATCTCCTTTTATGATTTAGACGAAAAGAAAGCTTTAAAAAGTATCAAAAAAACCGACATATATCCTGTTGGTGGTCCAGAGAACAACGCATCACTGTTTTCTTATTTTGATAAAAACAGCTTGATAGTAGAAGACGAGTTAGAAATACCCGACGAGGATTTGGATGCTTATGACCAAGCCATCTTATCTATAAATGATCAGTCGCGACGTTTGAATTTCACGTCGTTTATGGAAGAGTCTTCGTATCATCACCACTTGCATTATTTGTCGGTTTTGAAATACCAAAATCTTTTGGATTTCATTTCTGATGTGAAAGAGAAAATTTCTACCGAATGGAAAATAGTTTTGTTTACAAAACACAAAGAAGAGTATGAGACCGCGTTCAAAGACAACCACGTAAAACATCATGAGGTTAACGGAGGATCTCTACAAGAGTTTAGGGTGAATTTTGTTTGTCTCGACAAGAACGATCCGGTGCCTTTGGCTTTTCAAAACCCACGATTAAAACTCATTGTAGTTACAGATCGCGAGGTTATTGATATACGCGAGAAGAAGAAGGTCGACGATGCTAAATACAGAGTTTTTTCAGACTTTCTTACGGGGCTTAAGGTTAATGATTACGTTGTTCATACGGATCACGGTATCGGTGTTTTTATGGGGCTGGATAAACGTACGGTTGATGATGTTACGCGCGAGTATTTAAAAATCGGTTATGCGGAAAACGATAAATTATTTGTGCCGATTGACCAGGCCGACAAAGTCAGCAAGTTTATCGGCGCAGCTGACCAGCCGCCGAAATTAACACGCCTTGGATCAGCCGAATGGGCTACGATTACAAGTAAAGTTCGTAAAGAAACCGAAAAAATTGCGAAAGAGCTTTTGGATTTGTATGCACGTCGGGAGAGCGCAAAAGGCTTTGCTTACAAAGACGACGGTGATGTTCAAAACGATTTCGAAAAAACGTTTCCTTACGAAGAAACACCCGGCCAGATGCGAGCCATCTCTGATGTTAAAGCGGATATGGAAAACGACCAGCCTATGGATAGGCTTGTTTGTGGGGATGTTGGTTTTGGGAAAACAGAGGTTGCTATGAGAGCTGCTTTTAAAGCTGTTCAGAGCGGGAAGCAGGTTGCCGTAGTATCTCCTATTACGATTTTGGCAGACCAACATTACAAAAGTTTTCGAAAAAGAATGGACGCGTTTCATATCCGAATAGAAATGATGAGCCGTTTCAAGTCGGCTTCGGAGCAAAAGAAAATTTTGAAAAAGCTTGCTGATGGAGACGTTGATATAGTTATTGGTACTCACCGGCTTTTGCAGCCAGATGTAAAGTTTAAGAATTTAGGGCTTGTTGTTATTGACGAGGAGCAGAGATTCGGTGTTCAACAGAAAGAAAAACTAAAAGATATTCGGTCGGAAGTTGACGTGTTGACTTTGACGGCAACACCTATTCCTAGGACTTTGAATATTAGCCTTCATGGTCTTCGGGATATTACTACTATTACGACACCGCCTCCTGGGAGGTTGCCGATCATCACAGAAGTTCGCAGGTTTAGTTATAATTTGATTCGCGAAGCTATTTTGAAAGAAACTGAGCGTGGCGGACAGGCGTATTTCTTGCACAATCGCGTGCAAACTATTGAGGATATGGCCAGCAAGCTCAAGTCGCTTGTTCCTGAAGCAAGGTTTGTTGTTACTCATGGCAAATTGACTAGTGCGGAGTTAGAGGAAAGGATAATGGCTTTCAAAAAAGGAGAATACGACGTTCTCATTAGCTCTACTATTATTGAAAACGGGATTGATCTTTCGAATGCGAATACACTTATCGTTAACAACGCTGAGAAATTTGGATTAGCTCAGCTTTATCAGTTGCGTGGGCGTGTTGGTCGAAGCAAGACGCAGGCTTATGCCTTCTTTTTGTATAATCAACAGCGCTTGCATTTGGATGCAAAGAAGCGTTTGCGTGCGATCGTAGAAGCTTCCGAGCTTGGAAGTGGTTTCCAAATTGCTATGAAAGATCTTGAGATTCGTGGTGCAGGCGATATCCTTGGTGCGAGTCAGCATGGATCTATAAACGTGGTTGGTGTCAGCCACTTCATTCGTATGCTTAACCAGGCTGTTGCCGAGCTCAAAGCCGGTGGTAGTGTTAAAGGGGAAGACAAACCTATCGAGGTTTCTATTGAACTACCTTTGCCTGCATTGATTCCGGATGATTATATTGTGAACTTTAAAGAAAAAATTAATGTTTATCAGAAGCTTGCGGGTGCTGATAATTATAAATATTTGTCTGAACTTCGTGCGGAAATAGTGGATGATTACGGAAAAATGCCTGCAGAAGTTTCTAATTTATTTAGACTTCTAGAACTCAAGCTTTTAGCCAAAAAAGCCAACCTCACAAACGTCAAAGCTGAGAATGTTCACAACGACAAAGAGCGGCAAATAGTTCTTACAATGTCTGATAAAGTGAAGCCCGAAAACATCATGAATTTACTTGAATATAATTCTAAATGGATTATTTCGGGTACAAAGCTCAAGTGTAAATTTAACGATCTTGGTGTGCACTGGGTTGATGAGCTTGGGGAATGCTTGAGGCGCGTCGGAGGGAAGGTGAAGAGGACGGGGAAGACGGATTTTACGAAAGACTAAGCGGTTGACTTGCGACACAAGAGTGGTATAGTAA
Source organism: uncultured Candidatus Peribacteria bacterium (assembly GCA_964344725.1). Taxonomy (GTDB): domain Bacteria; phylum Patescibacteriota; class Gracilibacteria; order UBA1369; family UBA12470; genus CG2-30-44-17. The sequence continues at coordinate 17,607 of CAYFOI010000026.1, read as the reverse complement.
TAAGCGCTCTTTGGAAATTAGGTGTTTTGCAAAGCAAAACAACTTATTCCCAAAAGGGCCTGTGCGCCTTCGGCGCGGCCTTGGGGATGTATTTGGTTTTGACAGAGGAATTCTTTGGCTTGGTATTTTAAGTTCGGCGGTCGCATTGTCCCGTCGCATAATAGTCCAATGCAATTATAAGTGCAGTTTCTGAAGAAAATGCATTCGGCAAGTATCTAGCTTCTAAGCTAGCTCTACAAGCTGCATAAGCGTTCTCGGTCGTTGAACCGAAACCCGTTTATCGTTGTGAGGCCTCATAGCTTCGAATAAACGTCATTTATGAGGATCGATTAGATTGCTTGGAGTTCGGCTTTCTACTCTAAACTTTTGAACCAAACTTTTGGCGGCTTTTGTAGGCTCTTGATCGCCGAAAGTTAAACAGAGCCTACTATGACTTTAAAGGATATCTTCCAAACCTTTGGACGCGGGTTCGACTCCCGCCATCTCCACCATGAAACATTTGGATTGGATATTCGCTCCCGTGCCTAATCGGTCAAGGTCGCTCAACTCCAATCCAAATGTTTTTTGAGCTGTTTGTGATGTGCTAAAATGTGCGTGGTCACTTTTTAACCAAAAACAAAATGATCAAAGATTTGAAAAAACTTCACTTTCAGCGCAACTGGTTTAAGGCGATTTTTGCTCCTATGTCGCGCGAAATTATTGATCCGGATTCTAAACAGCCGGTTTTGTTCATGAAGATGACGTGGGGGAGTAAGTTACAGATTTTTACAGACAAAACCAAGGCCAAAGAGCTTGTCGAATGTCGTAGACCGTCGGCTATGTCTGGGATGAAATGGGATGTTTTTGATCTCGAGGCTCAAGAGAAAAAACTGGCAACGATCACTTGGAATGTTCTCAAGAGTGCGATGAAGTTTGGTGCGGAAAGCTGGACTGTCGAAGGGCCTGATGGTGGTGAATTTTTGAAGCTTGAAACGGAAGGAGATAGTGCTGGGAAAAGAATTTTGGACAACATGACAGCTCTTTATAACCCTACTCATAAGTATGTGGTTAAAGGGGTTGATGGTCAGGTTGTAGCAACAATTGCTGCGAAGCATGGAATGTGGAGCGGTTTTTACGATTTTTCTTTTGAAGGAGGGAGCGAGGAGCAGAAGAAAGTTGCTTTGGCGCTTTTTGCGGCGATGCTTTTGATGTTGAAGAAGTAGTTGATTAACTAATAGTTAATAACTAATAACTAGTGGGAACTAGGGATTGGCAGCGGTGGAAAAAGCGCTACATTTGTGGTATAATTAACAGATTTAATTAATATTTATATGCCGCGTATTCTCGGGCCTGCTCCTGGTGATGTCGATGGAGAGAAGCCAGTATCGCGACCACTGATTGTTTCAGGCTTGCAAGATATGCGCAGGAAGAAGCATGATCTTGCAGTGTTGGCTTGCGCTTGGCCCTATGCATGATGGAGCCTGGGAGGAAGAGGCAAGTTGCGAAGATTTACATGCTTTGCAGGCTTGGCAGGCTGTGCGAGCTGTCGAAATAGAGTCGCCGTTTTATGCTATGAGGGCTGAAATTAGAAGGATATACGAGGAGATGTTTATGGTGCGATATTGGATGAGTTTAGGTGGTTTTTTGACTCATTATAGAGATACGGAGCATACGCCAGAGGGGCTTGAGCCGTGGCTTGTTAAAATTGCCGAGTGGGCTGGGGTGCCTGTTTCTGAATTTTGCAGAATTCTCAATGCGTTTCAGGCTGATTATTTGTCCGTGGCTTATGATATTAATCGCATTATTAATTTAAACGGCGGGCCAGAAGTGACGCCAGAACTTGCTAGTTTTCATGCGCGTATTGTTGCGATTCGAGAGCATCCAGAATATCAAATCCTTTTTCGGTCACATTTTTTACAGAGATATTTGGATGGCCTGTAAAGCGATGGTATCCTGACAATATGGAGTTTCCAATTGAACTTCCCGACGATATTCTAGAGAAAGCCGATAAGCTGGAAGTTTTTCCAGAAGACATTGAGGAGAAATTCATCCGCGGTTCTGGTGCAGGTGGCCAAAAGATTAACAAAACTTCTAGCTGTGTTTGGCTTAAACATCTGCCGACAGGGATTGAAGCAAAGTGTCAAAAGCATCGAGAGCGGGAGAAAAATCGCATGTCTGGATATAAATTGCTGATTAATAAAATCGAGACCGACAGGCTCGGCGAAGAGTCGGCCGAGGCCAAAAGAATTCACGAAATCCGTAAGCAAAAACAGCGGCGGTCTAGACGCGCAAAAGAGAAGATGCTGGAAGCCAAGGCCAAAAGAGCTAAAATCAAAGAGCTTAGAAGGTCTATTGATCCACCAGTTTAATAAAAACTTGAACTGTTGACTATTCTTGCCGACATAGTTACTATTGCTTCTAACCAGGTACGGTTAGGTTTGCAAGTAACTATTGCTTATGTCGTCTGCACAAGATCTTCTCGAGAAAGTAAAGAATTATGATCCGCATGCTGATCTGAATGCTATCAAGGAAGCTTATAATTTTGCGGAGAAAGCGCATGATGGCTGTTTGCGTAAATCGGGGGAACCGTATTTTATACACCCTGTGGCGGCGGCTATGGTTTTGGCTGATATGCGGATGGACGAGGAAAGCATTATGGCGGCACTATTACACGACGTTGTTGAAGATACTGATGTTACCGAGGAAGAGCTGCGAGATAAATTTGGAGACGGAGTGGCTTTTTTGGTTGATGGTGTTACGAAGATTACGAAAGTCAGGTACGAGGGAAGGCCGGATCAAAGGGCGTTGGCGTCTTTGCGTAAGATGTTTTTGAGTACAAGTAAGGATTTGAGAGTTGTTGTTGTGAAGCTGGTTGATCGTTTGCATAATATGTCTACGCTCGAGCATGTTAAGAAGGAGAAGCAGGAGAGGATTGCGTTAGAAACGCGCGAAATTTATGTTCCAATGGCTAGGCTTTTGGGGATTTGGAATCTGATGAAGCCGTTAGATGATCTCTGTTTTAAGTTTTTACAGCCGAAAGATTACGAGTTTATTTCTAAGAAGCAAAAAGATTTTTACAAAAATTTTTCTAAGTTTAGCGAGAAGATAAAACAGCAACTTAAGAAGGCGGCGACTTCTGCCGGAGTTGAAATAAAAATTTCTGATAGCGAAAAACATTTGCATCATATCTTTAAATCTATGACGAGCAAGAAAGGCCTTTTTGATGCGATGAGCGATTGTTTTGCGGTTAAAGTTGTTGTTCCGGAAGAGTTGGATTGCTATAAAGCGCTAGGTTTGATTCATAGTCTTGGTAAACCGCGCAAGAGTGGGTTCCGAGACTATATTTCTATGCCGAAGTCCAATGGATATAGGGCTCTTCACACCTCTGTGTTTGCTGAGAACGGGCAAACTATAGAGTTCCATATTAGAAGCAAAAGGATGGACGAAAAGGCCAATGATGGCGTTGCGGCGAGATGGTATTTTAGTCGTATGCAAGGACAAGAAGATGAGTTTATTTATTCATGGGTGGCCCAGATAGATAAGTTGCGACAAATCAGAGGGGCTACAGAGGAGTTTATACAAGATCTTAAGGACGACGTTTTTGAAGATAGAATTTTTGTTTTTAAAGAAAATGGCGAAATGATAAATCTTCCTCAAGGGGCTGTTGTTGTGGATTTTGCATATGCTATTGGGTCACAGTATGGTGATAATTTTCAAAAAGCTTTTGTTAACAGGAGGGCTAGGAATCCTTTGACTGTATTGCGGACAAGGGATGTTGTAAGAATTGATACTGCCAAAACATCTTCAGGTCCCAAGCTTGTATGGCTGGAGAGGGCGCGTACTTTTCATGCCAAAGAAGCCATTAAAGAATGGCTTAAAAAGAACGGGGATTGTGTTTTGCGGGGGGAAGAAGCTTTGAACGATGCTTTGCAAATGTTTTTGACTACCGATTTAGAGCATGAGGCGGGGATGTTTTCCAAAGATCAATATGCTCAAATTGGTTGCGGAGAAAAGCTTGTGAAGGACGTCCTCAAGGATACATATGGCGCTGAAAAGCTTCTTGCGAGCAAATCTACGGATCATGGATATAGCGCGAACGTATGTGTTGTTAGTGACGACAGGAGAGGGTTGCTTAATGATATCGTTAGACTGATTGCTAAAGAAGGTATAAACATTGTTAAACATTTGGCGTCAGTGGATACCGACACATGTCTTGTTTCCCAGGAATTGTCTTTGGAAGTGCGTGATTTTGATCAGCTGTATAGGCTTTTTATGGATTTAAGACAAGTAGCAGAGGTGAATGAAATAGGAGTTCAGAGGATTTAAAACGAGAATTGTCAACCGACTTTTCAGGTTATCGGGCCCGGGCTTAGCGGCCTTGTGCAAATGGGTTGACACAGGGGTTTTAGAAGTGTATATTTCGTGCAGAGTGGTCAAATGGTAGAAAAAGAAGGGTCGAGCTTTACACAAGTTCTCCCTTCTTTTTTCGTATAAGCGGATTTAGGTGTTGCAATTTGTTTACAGGTCCTTATACTACGTGTGTCAAAGTGATTTTGACAATCAGTTTTTAACCTTTTGACAGGATGTTGCAGTCCCTTGTAAAGTTTGGTTTGTCAGAGAAGGAAGCTCGTGTTTATTTGGCTTTATTGGAGCTAGGGCTGTCTTCGGTTACAGAGGTTTCTAAGAAATCTAAAGTAACACGTACAAATGCTTATCATCTTTTGAGTTCTCTTGAATTACGTGGCCTTGTTAATTCTCATGAAGAGAAAAGCAAAATGATTTATTCTGCTGAGAGTCCAGAGAGGATTGTCAGGATGCTTCAAGATGAAATTTCTGAGAAAAAGAGGCAGCTAGATGAGGCGGAAAGGATTGTGCCAGAACTAAAAACCGTTTACAACGATCCGGAAGGAAAGCTTAAGGTTAGATTCTACGAAGGAGTAGAAGGCCTTGTTAGTGCTTACGAAGATACCTTAACAGCCAAAACTCCTATCCTGGCTTATGCTTCGGTAGAGCACCAACATTCGTTTTTTCCAGGTTATTTCCCAGAATATTATAAAAGAAGGAGTGCCCGGGATATTCCGGTGAAGTGTATTTTGGCGTATACAAAGGAGTCATTTCGCATTAAGAGTCTTGATGAGAAACATCTTCGAAAAACCTATATTATTCCTGCTGAATTTGCGATTTCTCCAGAGATAAATGTGTATGACGATAAGGTTGCAATTATGTCCTTGAAAGAAAAATTTGGAGTTATTGTTCAAAGCCGAGAAGTTGCGGATGCTTTTTCTAAACTGTTCGAACTGGCTTACGAGAGGTCGAAGCAGTATGACAAGGATATTGGTCAGGATTATGACGTAAAAAACGAGGTTGGAGACAAGAGATTTGCAAAGAAGACGGTTGAGCGGCCTGATTACTGGTAGGGCGATTTTGATCGATAGGCTCTTCCACTTCGCATAAGTACGTTCTTTCGCCTATCGTCAAAATCTTTAGGGATTTGTATTTCGCGGCATCGCTTTCTGTTTCTTGCAATGGGGTTTTGCTTCATTTTCTCGAAATAACTTTTTGTTATTTCTTGAAAATACTTGTCTACTCCGGCAAGACGTTTCTAAGGTCGCTCTAGATATTATAAAAATTTGACGGGGGGGCTTGCAAAGCAAACGACGTACTCGATAGACGTATTCTTAGCGCTTTTCAGATTAAAAACCCACTATCTAGGAAGCTCTTTCGACGTATTCGCCGGATTCGGTGTTGACGCGGACTTTGTCGCCTTCGTTTATGAATAGCGGCACTTGTATGGTTAGGCCGGTCTCCAATTTTGCTGGCTTGCGTCCTCCTGATGCGGTGTCGCCTTTGACGCCGGGGTCTGTTTGTACGACTTCTAGGTCGACTTTTGGGGGGAGTTTGACGCCGATTGGTTTGTTTTCGTAGTTTTGGATATCTACGTCGGTGCCGTCTAGCAAGTATTTGGTTGCGTCGCCCAGGTCTTCTCCCGTGAATGTGAATTGTTCAAAAGTAGTTCCGTCCATGAAGTGATATTCATCGCCTGTTGAGTAAAGGTATTGTGCGCGACTGTAGCCAACTTCAGCTTCTTCTACTTGGTCGTTTCCTTGGAAGGTTTTTTGAATAATCGAACCTGTTAGAAGATTCTTGAGTTTCGTGTTGTTGGTTCCGCCTCCGCGGGCTTGTTTTGAGAATGTTGATTGTAAGACTAGGAATGGAGCTCCGTCGGTTTTGATTGTGATTCCTGGCTTGATTTGTGCGATTGAGAGCATAGGGCGTAGTTAGTAGTAAGTAGTGGTAGTGTGTAGTATTGGAGCGCTTCGCGCAAGTTAGTTTGTGGGCTTTATTTTAGAGGATAGGCCGAGGCTTATCCAGAAGAAAACCAAGATATGTGCAAAGAGTAAGCTGTTTACGAAAGTTGCGTGGGCCAAGATTGCGATTAAGGCTCCTGTTAAGCCGAGATTGTAGGAAGATTGAAAGGTTGGAGAACTAGAGGACTGGAGAAAAGCCGTGATCCATGCTTTTCCATAGAACCATAAATATGAAATTATGCCGAATAGACCTGTTGTTGCAAAAATGTTTAGCAAAGTTGAATCGGAGCCAGTTGAGTGATGAAGGTCAATATCGTTAATTAGTCCAAGCTTCCATTGTGCGTATTTGTATGAGTTGTAGCCCGATCCAAGCCAAAAATGCTCCTTGATTACAGTTATTGCGTTCTGCCATGATTCTAAGCGCAACCTCGAAGTGGCATCAGTATTAAACATAGATGCGTAGTTGCTTGTCCCGAGGATGCTTTGAAAACTTTCCCAGAGATCTACGAGGCGGTCTTGGGCTTGTCCCATGGTTAGGAAGACTAAGCCTATAGAAAATATGCCAAGAATTAAAAGTTTACGTGATTTTATAGCCGTGATGACAAGCAGGCCTATACCACATGCGAGGTATGCGCTGCGGGAATAGGTGAGGTATAAGGCAGAGAGTAGAATGCAGGCTGCAGAGAGTAGAATTATCAGGCCTGTTGGTTTGAGCTTTTTGTAGTGGCTGAGAAAAATGCCAAACCATATGCAGACGACAAACCCAAGTAACCCTCCTACGAAATTAGGGTCGAACCAGGTTGAAAGCAGTCTGTTTATATGCGGATCCCATCCTTCTGCCATCATGTCGAGGTCGTAAAAACTCGGGTAATATTTGAGCTGCAAAAACCCAAATATTGAAATCAAAACTGCGCCAATCGTCAGGGTATATAGTACGAGTTTCCAGTTTGCTTTGTTGTCTCGAGTCTCGTCTGCTGTTATTAGATATAGGAAGAAATATTCTATGAAGCGGACTAGATATAGTGCGCTTTCTTTTAGCTCAGATGTTTCTAGCCAAGAGGAATTTGCTATGAGAGAAATTGCTGCGATTGTGCACCATGTTAAGATGGGTGTTAGCAGTGGAGGTATTTTGTAGTTGCGATCTAGGGCGACTTTTTTGATTAGCCAAATTACGATCAGAATTGGGATAAATAAGTCGTTGAATAGGTATGGGATGTTTGTGTATTCCGGCAATCGGCTTAATTCCCCCAGCGTTGCCGCGAGAATTGCGATAATGACCCCGAGTATGGGTTTTTCATGGACTATGTATCCAAGAATTGCTGCCGCTGCCACTATCAGTACTAGTTCCAAAAGGTTTATTTGATTATTTTATGTTTGATCGGTACATTGGTCTCTGACCTCAATCACGGATTAGTATAGTAGGGATTTCTGAAAAACACCATTATGGCTAAAAAGCTACAAAATTACTGATAGTATGGAAAAACTTCTGATTGCAACGAGGAACCCAGGCAAGTTTAAGGAGCTTAAGCTGATCTTGGGCGATGTCCCTTATGAGATTGTGTCTGTAGAGGACCTTGGACTTAAGGGTGATGTTATTGAGGACGGGGAAACTTATGAAGAGAATGCCTTTAAGAAGGCGAGGTTTTTTAGCGAGCAGGCTTCAGGCATTTTGACTTTGTCGGATGATTCAGGGTTGGAGGTTGCTGCTTTACACGGGGAGCTGGGCTTGAAGACGCGACGTTGGGGGAAAGGGGAGGATGCAAGTGACGAAGAGTGGCTTGAACATTTTTTAGGGGCTATGGAAGGCTTCGAAGATCGTTCGGCTAAATTTGTTTGTTATGCGGCTATTGTTGGGGATGGGTTTGCGGAGTCGTTTTGTGCGGAAGTTCCAGGGTTTATTACTAGACGCCCAGAGGCACCGTTGCTTCCAGGATTGCCACTTAGTTCGTGCTTTAAACCAGAGGGGTGTGATCAGGTTTATGCTGCTCTGAGTAGCGAGGATAAAGGGCGGATCAGTCATCGTGGCTGGGCTGTTTTAAAAGCCCGGAAATGGCTTTTGAATAAACTGTAGATTGTAAACTGTAAAAAGTAGAAAGATGGATTTGGATGTGAAAATTTCGGAGATAGAGAAGCTTACGGGCTCTGATAATCAATACTGGATTTGTGGGCATGCAGTTGGCGAGTTTTTGTATGAGAAAGTGCTTGAAGTTAAACCTCAAAATGTTTTGGAGTTTGGGACGTCTGTTGGGTATTCGGCCTTGTGGATGGCTAAGGCTTTGCGCGAGACGGGTGGGCGACTTTTTACGGTGGAGTCGCACAGGGAACGTGGGGATTTGGCTGAAGGAAATTTTCGGGGATTGGAAGATGTTATCACGCTTGTGCGTGGGCATGCGCCGGAGGTTCTTTCGGAGGATGTTTTTAATGGTGTGATTTTCGATTTGATTTTTTTTGATGCGACTAAGTACGAACATTTGTCTTATTTTGAGGCGGTTTATCCGCGGCTTCGCGATGGTGGTTTTTTGATTGTTGATAATGTTATTTCGCACGGAGAGGGTAAGATGATGCAGAAGTTTTTGGATGCAGTAAAAAATCATCCAAGAATGACTAGCGAGGTGCTAGATCTTGGAAGCGGAATACTTGTTGCCCAGAAAAATTGATCTTAAGCTTCTTCCTCTGCTTCTATTTCTTCGGTTTCTTCATCGCCTTCGCCAGCGTTTGTGACTTTGACTTCGATGGTGCTTTCGCTTGTGTAGTAGTAAGCGTCGTAAATTTCTGCGGTTATTTCGATTGTTGTTGTTGAATATGTTGAAGCTAGGCGGATTTGCCCTGTGTATGGGGCTGTTTTTGTTGCGAATTGCAGAGTGCCGTTGACGTAAAACACTACTTTGTCTACCCCGTTAGGAGCATCGATTTCTACTTCGATTTCTGTTGTGCCGGTTTCGATCGTGCTGAGAGAAGTTGGCGATGTTATTGTTATTGATGGAGCGTTTGCCATTGTTTCTGCGGTATGGATGTCGTCAGTTTCTGTTGGAGGTAGTTCAAAGGCTTCTTCTAGCACTTGGTTTGCGACCCATGTTGCTACACCTGTTGCCCATGTTCCGTATTCTGGGAATAGTGTTGCGTATATTCTAAATGTTTTTTCTTCGATAGATTCTGCGGGGGTGTATTCTGTTGCGATTTTGCCGGACTCCTTGTCTACTTCGTAAGTTACGTATGCGTCGTCTATTTCTGTTGGGATTGCAAAACTAGCGAAAACCTCGGTTTTGATTGCTTCGGATGGCGTTTCGTCGGATGGAAGTTTCCCGGTTGCTACAGATACCGCTACTTCTTTGATACCTTCTGGCTTAGGGAAATCGGTCGAAGCGTATTCTGCGAGAGCTGTGTCCATGAATTTTTTCCAAATAGGAGCGGCTGTGGAGTAACCACTAGCGTTGTAATACATAGTTGTTCCGTCTGCGTTTCCTGTCCATACTCCTGCGACTAAGTCTGTTGTATATCCAACGGTCCAACAGTTGTTTGGCAGAATATTGCCGTTATCTAGTTTTTTGTCCGAAGTTCCTGTTTTTGCGGCGTTAACTTGGCCTGCGACGGTTAGATTAGGGCCTAGACGATACTCTGTGTCTGACAGAACATCGTTGATTAGGTAGGCTACTTGTGGGTCTAAAACCTGCGTGCTTTCTCCTTCTTCCCATTGTTCTAATACTTCTCCTTCTGCGTTTTCAATTTTTAATATAGGAGTTGCTTCTATGTAGTTGCCGCCTGCTGCGAATACGAGGTATGCATTTACAAGCTCAAGCATAGTTACTTCTCCTGATCCTAGAGCCAGAGGCCATCCGTAATCGCCGTTGTGGTTCAAGCTTTCTACTCCAAGGTCTTCCACGAAATCTACTATCGCTTCTTCGCCTCCTGCTAAGAAAAACGCTTTTGCTGCAGGTATATTGCGCGATTGCGCCAAAGCTTCACGCATGCTCATTGGCCCCCAGAATTCGCCGTCATAGTTGCTAGGAAGGTCTGTGCCGAACCAGGTTTGTACGTCGTATAAGACTGTGGCTGGAGAGTAGCGATTCAAGAATGCTAATGCGTAAACGAAGGGCTTGAACGATGAACCTGGCTGTCTCAAACGCGTTACAATGTTTACGTTACCATCTATGTCTTCGTCGAAGTAATCTGCCGATCCCACCATTGCTAGGATTTGTCCGGTATCTGGCTTGATGGCGACTAATGCTGCGTTTGATGCGCCGTAATTTTCCAGATTGGACTCTTTGTATTCCTCTACTGCTTCTTCGGCAGCGGTTTGCATGTCAGGGTCTAGAGTTGTGTATACTTTTAATCCTCCTTGTTCTACGAGTTCGGTGCCGTATTCGTCTTCTAGAAGTTGTTTGACGTAAAGCACGAAGTGAGGTGCCTGAATATTTTCTTCGTAAGGCTTGAATTCGATTTCTTGTGCTTCCTGTAAAGCATCTAGCATTTCAGCTTCGGTTATCATGTCTTCTTTTACCATGCGATCCAAAACGGTATCGATACGTCCAGGAACATATATAATGTCGTCCTCGCTTAATTCGTATGTTTGTCCGATGAGTCCCATTGAATATTCATCATAATCGAGATCTGATTCTTGGTTAATGTCGCGATCCTCAAGCTGCTCTGCTGTGAATTCGACATCAATCGTTGAGTATTTGTGATTACCATATGGAGAGTAATATGTTGGTGCATTTGGTATCGCTGCCAAAATCGCAGACTCTGCAAGAGTTAGTTCGGATGCATCTTTGTCAAAATATGTCTGGGCTGCGAGCTGTGCGCCGTAAGCATTGTTTCCGTACGGAATTTCGTTGAGATACATTTCTAAGATTTCATCTTTGGTGAAAAATATTTCCATCTTTATGGCTAAGATCAACTCTTTGATTTTTCTTATGTAGCTTTTTTCAGGGGTGAGAAAGGTGTTTTTTATAAACTGCTGAGTGATGGTTGAAGCTCCCGATACTGGTTCTCCGAGCAAGTTGTTAATGAAGGCGCGAGCTAATGATTTTAAGTCAAATCCCATGTGGCTATAAAAATCGTCATCTTCTGTTGCGACTGTTGCGTCGACCAGATAAGTTGAAATGTCTTCCAAGTCGATTGCTACTCTGTTTTCTTCTCCGTGAATTGCATAAAGCTGATTGCCTTCGCGATCGTATATTATAGTCGATTCTTCGAAATTTACACTGGAGATGTCGCTAATGCTTGGCAACGTGAAGATCAAAATAGTTATGAATATCGATGTTGCTATTATGCCGCCTAGGATACCTATCGCTATCCACTTCAAGATTTTTTTCCACATAGGTTCGTGGTGTAGTGGGCGAAGCTTTTTCCAGGTTTTTGATATGCGTGTTTTTAGAAATTTCATGTTTTAGTGAGGTAGTGAGATAGTGAAGTAGTACCAAGTGGTTGAGTTCTGGTGAAGGGGCTGTGCACCTTCGGTGCGTTCTAGCTCAATTCGATGGGATTTTACTATAATTTACGGGTTGGGGCAACGGAGGCGCTTGCCAAAACAGCGAAGCGTGCTATAATGCACGTCTTGTTAATTTTGTACTATGTCGCTTACTGGTCCAGAGTCGATTAGAAGGATGTATAACGAAGGGATAGATCTTCCTGGTCTGATTCCTGAGGTTGCTGGCTTAGACGTTGATAAGTTTATTTGTGATGCGGAGATAGTTATTTTGTCTTTTTCTATTGGCGAGAAGCTAGAGCAAATTGGAGAGGTTTTGCTTTTGTGGGAGCGAAATGGTCTTAGTGCGGGCGATTTGGGTCACATGTTTATGTCTTTATCGGACCCACTTGATGTGCTTAGGGAGATGTGTCTTGATTGTTGTGACAATCCTGCGCTTTTGTATTTTTCTTTGTTGAGGCACGAGTCTCTTGGTGTTGCTTTGGAGGGATTCTATTTGGCTTGTGATGCGGTTTGTGCGAATTTGCGAAATCTAAGTTCTGATTCGATTTCCGATCAGCAAATTAGTCAGCTTATTACGGTTTTTCACCTTTACTATGATGCCTGGCGTGAGATTTTTGAGGTTGCCAAGATGATTGCTAGAAACCACCGGGCAACGTCTTTACTTCCCGCGGATCTTCCCACCTAGGTCTTCAAGGTTTTTGAAGACTTTCTTTTGGATTTCTGTCATTTCTTCGTCTTTGAGCGTGCGATCTTTCGCGCGAAGGGTGATGTGGTAAGCAAGAGCTTTTTCTTTTTCCGAAAGCCCTTTTCCTCTGTAAATGTCGAAAAGCTCGATTTCTTCAATTAGGTCTTTTGAGGCTTTTTGGATCGACTCCTCAGCTTTTGATGCTGCGACTTTTTCTGGCAATACGACAGATACATCGAATTCTAGTGACGGGAATTTTGGTAGCGGCGTGTATTTATGTTGTCGTTGACCGAGGGATACTAGCTTTGTGAAGTTTACTTCGAATGCAGCTACGGACTCGTTGATGTCGTATCTCTTCAAAACTTCTGGATGGACTTCGTAGATGTGTCCAACGTTTTGGCCGCGGACAGCTATGTCTGTGCATTTTGATGGATGTGCGTATGGAGGAGCTTTTTTCGAAGGGATGAGCTTTACGTTATCTGCGCCGAATTTTTCGAGGAAAACTTCCACGGCGCCTTTTGTATCGAAGAAACATGTTTCTCCTGTGACGAGTCCGATTAGCCACTTTTCTTCTAGAGGCATGTACTTTCCGATTTCTCGGTAGGTGTGGCCGATTTCATAAAGCTTTGGAGATTGTTGGTGCTTGAGTGATTCGTGTAATCCTTTAAGCATATTTGGAAGAAGCGAAACACGTAGGTGTGTTTGGTCTTGTGATAAATAATTGAGAAGCTTTATATGATCTTTTTCTTCTAAGTTGCTTTTTGTAAAATCGTCTTCGCTACAGAATGAGTAGTTGGATACTTCGGTGAATCCTAGTCCAAGCGAGATGATGTCTCGCGCTTTGTGTTTGAGAAATCTTTCGCGATTTTCCTCTGGCAGTTTGGCTGGCAGTTTTGGCAAGACCGAAGGTATGTTTTCGTATCCGAAAATTCTTGCTACCTCTTCGATGATGTCGTCTTCTCCTTCGACGTCTTTTGTTGAGCGGAATGATGGTACGGAAACAGTAAGTTCTTTCCCAGATTTTGTTACTTTGAATTCGAGGCTTTCTAGGATGCGGATGATCTCTTTTTCTGAGATTTCTGTTCCGATTTTGCTGCAAATTCTTTCTGGCGTTGTTTTGATAACCAGGTTTTTGGGTTTCGAATAATTGATGTCGATAATTTCTGATTCTAGTTTTGCTGATGGGCAAAGTTTGAGAGTGAGCTCGATTGCTCTAAGCATTGCAAGTTCTGCAAGGGCAGGGTCTAGGCTTTTTTCAAAGCGTTGGACAGACTCTGTTCGGAGACCTAATGCGACGGATGTTTTTCGCACACATGGTGCGTCGAAGTTTGCTGCTTCGAAAATTATTTCGGTAGTGTCGTCTTGGATTTCCGAGTTTTGGCCACCCATTATGCCGGCTAGGGCTACTGGTTTTTTGTGGTCGCAGATTAGAAGCATTTTGTCTGTTAATTCGCGCTCTTTGTCGTCGAGAGTTGTCATTTTTTCACCTTTTTTGGCTGTGCGGACGACTATGCCGCCTTCGATAAATCTTGAATCGAACGCATGCATTGGTTGTCCGAGTTCGGACGAGATGAAGTTGGTGATGTCGACGATGTTGTTGTAAGTTGCATGTCCTGCGGAGCGAAGTTTTTGCTTAAGCCACTCTGGTGATTCTTCGATTTTGATTCCGGATATGCGAACACCGATGTAGCGTGGGCAGAGGTCAGAGTTTTTAATCTCTACCGATAGGTTGTCGGCAGATTTATGGACTGTTTTTGCAGAGATTTTTGGGTCTATTTTTTCTAGCCTGCCACCTGTTAGGGCTGCGACTTCGCGTGCGATTCCGTAGTGCCCCCAAAGATCTGGTCTGTGAGTTAGGGATTTATTGTCGATTTCAATCACGGTGTCATCTAGCTTGAGAGCCTTCGCGAGTGGTGTGCCGGGTTTGTCATCGACACCTTTGAGCTCGGTTATTTCTTCTGGTGGGCAAGGTGGCAATCCAATTTCTTCTCCTGCACAAATCATTCCGTGACTTGATTCGCCACGTATTTTTGCCTCTTCGAGTTTGATTAGGTCTCCTTCACCGTGCCATTTTACGTACGATCCGGGGAGCGCTATTGGTACTACCATTCCTTCTTTTAAGTTGATGCCTCCGCATACGATTTGGACTGGGCTTTTTTCTCCGATGTCGGTTTTTGCCAGCCACAGTTTGTCTGCATTTGGGTGTCTCTTTAATTCGAGAACTTTCCCAACTACCATTTTGTCGAATCCTTTGCTTTGGTCGACAATTTCCTCTACTTCTGCGGTGTGTAAAGTCAGGAGATTCCCTAGCTCTTCGGGAGAGTGTTTTGATGGGATTTTGACGTAATCTTTAAGCCAATTGAGTGAGATTTTCATATTAACTAGAAGTTAGTAACTAGGAACTAGGAGTGATTATTTTTTAAACTTAATAATTAGGATGATTCCCCAGGATGTAAAGAATGTGTAACAAGCTGTTAATAGTATGAAGATGGGGTCTGATATCGAAATTGCGTAAGTGAGTAACAAAACGTCCCCCAGCAGCCAGATAAGCCATGCTTTGAGGCTAAGGCCTGTAGAATCTTTACACTTATACAAGTGTGTTATTTGAGGAGCATATGCAGCGACTTGTAGACCATCGCCGATTAGTCCTCCAATGAAGAATGCGTTGATAGTGCCTGGGTCTAGCATTTAAAATTGTTTTAAAAACCTTGGATCTGCGCTTTTGAGAAGCCTGATATCATCGATTCCGTATCTCATCATTACGAGCCTTGTTAGTCCGAATCCGAAAGCCCAACCTTGGTACTCTTTTGGGTCGATGCCGCCGGCCTTTAGCACGTTTTCGTGAACCATCCCTGCTCCCATGAATTCAATCCAACCTGTTTTTTTGCAAACTTTGCAGCCTTTGCCGTCACAAATTGCGCATGAGAAATCTAGCTCAAGGCCTGGTTCTACGAATGGGAAGTAGCCTGGGCGGAATCTGACTTTTGCCTCTCTTTGGAATAGGCGAGTTAAAAACTCTTCCATGATCCCTTTGAGGTGAGCTAGTGAAATATCTTTGTCTATGAGCAGACCTTCGACTTGATCGAAAGTTGTGTCGTGGCTCGCGTCCGTTGCTTCGTATCGGAATACGCGTCCCGGCACTATTACACGGAGTGGTGCGCCGTATTTTTCCATGGTTCTGACTTGGACAGGCGAGGTGTGAGTTCTGAGAACTAGTCGTCCATGCTTTTTGTCTGGTTCTTTGTCTATGAAAAATGTGTCTTGCATGTCGCGTGCTGGATGGTGGGCAGGGATGTTGAGTCCTTCGAAGTTATAATATTCGCTTTCTGCCTCGGGACCGTCCATAATTGCGAATCCCATCTGAGAGAAGATGTTTTCGACTTCCCATTGGACTTTTGAGAGTGGGTGGATGTGGCCGGTTTCCGGCTTTTTACCTGGCTCTGTGATATCGAAATCGAGCTTGGAAAGGGAGTCCTGCATTGCTGCGGAATCCAACCCCATTTTTTTCTTGTCGAAAGCTTCTTGGAGTTTCGTTTTGGTCTTGTTGGCTTCTTGTCCGAAAGTTTTGCGTTCTTCTTCTGGCAGATCTTTGAGGGTTCTAAGCATTGCGGTTAGATCGCCTTTGCGGCCTAGCACTTTGACCTCGAGATCTTGAAGTTGAGATAGATCTTTGATCGAAGTGATCTTCGAAAGAGTCTTTTCTAAGAGGGTTTTTAGTTTATCCATGGTGTGTTGGGGTTGTTTTTCACGGTGAATTGCTTACTGAAAAATACACTTTCTACTGCAATTTGTACAATTTGGCTGCAAATGATTCATGGCTCCTTGCCGTATCTAATCCGATACGACTTTGTCGCCTTTTATCATTTTCGCTCAAATTGTACGAAATTTCGTATTGAATCTGCATTTTTCAGTAAGCAATTTATATAGATGAAAACTGGTATAAAAAAAAGCCCCGGCGAGATGCCGGGGCGATAGTTTCTAACTTAAATCGTCTACCTTACGGCGTCTCTTAGAGTCTTTCCAGCTCTAAAGGCAGGTAGTTTCATAGCAGGGATTTTGATTTCTGCTTGCGTGCGTGGGTTAACGCCTTTACGAGCAGATCTCTTAGAAACACGGAAAGTTCCGAACCCTGTGATTGTGACGTTGTCACCTTTTTTTAGAGATTTTGTAACTGTATCCAAGATAGCATCTAGAGCTTGTGCTGCTGCTTTCTTAGTGATTCCAGCGTTTGTTGCTGCTGCGTTGATCAAGTCTTGCTTGGTCATGTTTGTTTTGGTTAGGAGGTAAATAGACGAGTCCTAATATATAGAGTTTATATTCGTAGGCAAGGGGAATCGCCCTTTTTTAAGCTGTTTAGAGCGATAGATTGTTGTGTAATTGCACTTTGTTTGAAAAGGTTTTTGTTTGACAATAATACTCTTGCGCAAGTACCTTTGGATCGCAAATTTTTAATCGACCACTTATGGCTGCTAAGAAAAACCTTGTGATTGTTGAGTCGCCTGCTAAGGCAAAGATGATCAAGAAATTTTTGGGTAAAGACTATACTGTCAAAGCTTCAATGGGGCATGTTCGAGACCTCCCAAAATCTGTAATGGGTGTTGATACGGAAAAAGATTTTAAGCCAAAGTATGTAATTTCTCAGGATAAGAAGAAGGTTATAAAAGAGCTTAAGACCCATATAGGAGCGAAGACAACGGTTTGGATGGCGACTGATGAAGACCGCGAAGGGGAGGCTATTGCCTGGCATCTTATAAGAGCGCTTAAGCTCGAAAAGACTCCTAAGCGTGCTGTTTTCCATGAGATTACTAAGCCTGCAATTCTTGCGGCTATTGAGAATCCGCGGAAGATGGATCAGCAGCTTGTTGATGCTCAGCAAGCTCGTCGTGTTCTTGATCGGTTGGTTGGTTATGAGTTGTCGCCTCTATTATG
>CAYFOI010000026.1:0-236 GCA_964344725.1 uncultured Candidatus Peribacteria bacterium | reverse complement strand
ACGAGTTCTGGAAAGTTGCGGTCCTTTGTGACCATAAAGAAGGTGAGTTTGAAGCTTTTCTTGCAGAAAAAGATGGTAAAAAATACGAGCCTACTAAAGAAAAGGATGCCAAGAGTGTTGTTTCCGCGATCAAGAAGGCAGATTTAGAGATAACAAAGGTTGAAAAGAAAAAGCATAAGAAAAACCCGGCAGCGCCTTTTACAACTTCGACGTTACAACAAGAAGCTGCTCGTAAG
>CAYFOI010000025.1:1761-22251 GCA_964344725.1 uncultured Candidatus Peribacteria bacterium | reverse complement strand
CTTACACTAAAGCAAATTTCGCATTTCTACGCACCCGAAAATGAACGGTCTCTAAACCCGCACCCCTTCAGGGGTAAGGGGTTATTGCTAGTAGAAAAGGATGGGATAAGAACCCGGGTTCGCTTATTTACAAGGCACATGCCAATTCAAACTCAGGTAAGTCTTGTGACAAGACGGATTCGATCAAATCAAGATCCACGCAACTAGCAAAATTACCTTCGCTTTTAGAAAGTTTCATGCCTCCTACCGTAACCAAAGGACCTACAACATGATGAATGCGGTCACGAACTTGCTCAACTGAATCAACAACATGTGATATCCTATAAGCTTTCGGAGCACGGTTTAAAAGCCGCTTTTCCCCAAGTGCCATACCCCACGGCTGAGCATAGTCACCACCAAAAAATTCCAAAACAGATTTTTCTCCATATTTAGAAATCAATATATTCAAAAACGAAACGAAAGAATAAAAAGTAGTCCACATATCATCACCATCAGAAACAAAAACATCATATCTATCTACATCACAATCAGGATTTCCACAAAATTCAACAATTTTACCAGCTTCAAAACCAACACGTCTATCTCGTCGAAGATAACTGGAAGCACTATGACCTGTGCCTTGATGACAGGAAGGACACAGCCCACGCGCAGAATTTCTGTCACATAATCTCATTTTCCTGAAAGCCTCTGCAATACTCGGCTCCAATCTACGTAAAAGCATTAAAAAATCATGCCCCATAAAATCCCGATCTATCCCGGCTGAAGAAAACAATGTAGACATTCTTATGATAGAGATCCTATCAGGCAAACTACCACAATTTAGATAATCAGAAACTTGGCAAATCAACCTACGCATAGCAGACTCTAATTCCATAACACTATTGCCATTAGGAAGAGAAGGATTTCCCTGCATGCCAAACTCACGATCATCTACCATCATAATCCCCTTCGACGAAACGGTAGAAGCTAAAGCCTTTAACATCCTGTACATAGTCAAATGATGACCCATGTGCAAGCGTCCCATGCCAGAAGGGGTGACTCCCATAGTCAATATATCCGAATCTTTAGCCAGTTCGTCAGGACCGATATTGTCACCAGGCAAAACAAGCATATTTCTTCTATTAGCGTTTTGATATATCATTGCATCACAGGATGGATAGCCAGTCAAGACGAAACCGTAATAATGCTTATTCGTACTACAATACCACCGATGAAAACCCCTAAACCAAAACACCGATCCCCTATCCGCCTTTTCCTAGGAAGGATTTATTTTCGTATTAAAAAATGGATATATTGGAATTTTTCAAAAACAAAATTCGCAACAGAAATCTCCAAAAAAACATTGCCACACAAAATCTTCGGCCATAAAACGCTGCTCCTAAGAAAACTACAAGGCGTAGACATGAAGCTTCAAAAAAACAAAATCAAAAACCTCCAAATCGCCATCGGAAATCTAGACGGACTCACGATTAAACCAGGAGAAATGTTTTCATACTGGAAACTCATAGGTAATCCCACAAAAAGAAAAGGCTATATTGATGGAGTAATACTTCGTAGCGGAAGAGTTTATGCAGGCACTGGCGGAGGGCTGTGCCAGTTATCCAATCTGATTTATTGGATGACTCTGCATACTTCGCTCAAGGTTGCAGAAAGATGGAGACATAGTTTTGACGTCTTTCCCGATTCAAGGAGAACTCAACCATTTGGCAGTGGAGCAACATGCTCTTATCCAAACATAGATCTCCAAATAAAAAACATGACCAATCAAACCTTCCAACTCAAACTACACTTAACAAAAACACACCTTGTCGGGGAATGGTTTTCCAGCAAACCAGCCAAGCACGCATATGAGATAGTCGAAAAAGATCACAAAATCTATCAAGAATGGTGGGGCGGATACATCAGGCACAACAAACTATTCCGCCGAGAAAAAGACACAGGAAAAGAACAATTTATCGCAGAAAACAACGCCATAATGATGTATGAGCCACTAATCGGAAATCACCAATAAACCACCTTAAGCCCCTTCGGCAAAACCTCGATTTCCAGATCCTCCTCGGTATCATCAAAGACATCCCCATCCAGTTGATACCCCCTATCCTTCTCCGAATGGATCCGAATACTTTTTCTTGCCTCGAAAAACTCAACTTTCGGATGGTTTTGTCGTTTTTTTCCAAAAAGACAAAACAGACCGATATTCAAAAGACTCCAAAAACTACTAGGATTTACAACTACTACTTCAAAAACACCATCATCGGGCTTAAACCCAAGTCCAAACTTGCTACCACTCAGACGAAAGAAATTTAAAACCAAAACAACCTTAGCCTCTACATGATGAGTGAAACCATCTACTTCAACCTTATAATCACATCTAGGATGGGCAAAATAAGTCGTCAAAAAACTCCAAACATACGCAAAAAATCCAACCTTTCTCTTGAGCTCGCGGGTAGCACCTCTCATAAAAACATTGTCATACCCCTTCCCCGCCGCAATTAAAAAAACACGGTCATCTACTAAGCCGACATCAACAGTTTTCCCTTCATTCTTTATCGCAAAATTAACAGCACGTACGCTATCTACAACCGGAATTTTGAGAGACAAGGCCAGTAGATTAGTTGACCCCGTCCCAATAATTCCAAGCGAAGCCTTGATATTATTTTTAACCATATAACTGGCAACTTCAGATACAGTACCATCTCCACCAACAGCAAGCACAAGATCGTAGTCTTTCTTAAGCATTCCTGAAAAATCATTCCCCTCCTTCTGAGTTTCATAGACATCATGTTCGCAATCAAGCTTGATGAGCCTCTTCTCTATAACAGATCTGAGATCGCGCATTTTCTTGCGCCCAGAAACCGGATTGTATACAACAAATACTTTTTTCATAAGCACTTGCAATGATATCACAACTTTCAGGTTTGCTAAACCTGGAAAAATATGGTAATATATATAGAAATAAAAAACAAAATATGCCTATAACCAATGAAGATCTCGCAGCAGCTCTCCTGAAAAAAGGGGTTGTAGAAGAAAAAGACATAAAAGGCTTATTAGAACTAAGCAAGAAGAAAAAAATGTCCATCGGAGAGCTCTTGATGGAAAAAGGCAAGATCACAGACAACAAATTAGGAGAAATTACGGCAGAAATTTATGGCATCCCTTATATCAAACTGTCAGATGTAACTATCAAGGATGCTCTTTTGCCTATAGTTCCCCATAGGCTTGCTCAACATCAGTCCATAATTCCTTTTGAACAGGACGGAGACAAGTTGAAAGTGGCGATTAACGACCCTAAGAATGTTGAGATAATAGATTTTATAGAAAATAAAACAGGCCTAGAAGTAGAGCCGCATTACGCAACAAAAGACGACATTAAGCTGGCTTTAAAAGCCTACAACAGAGACGTAAACGAAAAGTTCAACAAGCTTCTTGAGGGAGCTATGAGCGATACCAAAAACATAGAGTCCCTAGAAGATGCATCAAAAATCGTAGATACAATAATCCTCTTCGCATTTCAAAACAGCGCTTCGGATATACACATAGAACCACACAAAAAATACCTAATCATAAGAAATAGAATTGATGGAATTTTGAGTACAATTGCAGAACTACCAATACAAATAGCTGAACTGGTAACCACAAGAATCAAGGTCTTGGCAAAATTAAGAACTGATGAGCATCGAGCCGCACAAGACGGAAGATTCAAGATAGAACTAGAAAACAACGAAATCACACTACGTGTCTCCATTCTGCCAACATATGATGGAGAAAAAATCGTCATGCGTCTCCTAAGATCAGACAGCAATACATTGAAGCTTGCAGCATTAGGATATTCCCAACACAATCTAGAAATAATAGAACGAAACATATCAAAAACACATGGAATTTTATTAACAACAGGGCCTACGGGGTCAGGTAAAACAACGACTCTATACACCGTCCTGAGAATGCTCAATTCAAGCGAGGTCAACATCTCAACAATCGAAGATCCTATCGAGTATAGACTAGAAGGAGTTAATCAAACCCAGGTTAATCCAAAAGCAGACCTAACCTTCGCAAACGGACTAAGGTCTCTAGTAAGACAAGATCCTGACATCATAATGGTCGGAGAGATTCGTGACGAAGAAACCGCAACAGTAGCGATCAACGCAGCTCTTACAGGCCACCTCGTACTTGCAACACTTCACACGAACGATGCAGTTTCAACAATCCCGAGACTTATGGAGATGGGCGTAGAAAGCTTCCTTGTAGCAGCAACTTTACAGATGATTATTGCTCAAAGGCTGGTCAGACAAATCTGCAAACACTGTAAGGCTTCATATCAGATGTCAATCAAGCAGCTCACAGATTTCCTAGCGAATTTCGAAGAGGAAGACCTAAACCAAATGATAGAAGAAATTAAAAAACTAAACAAAGACCAGGAAATATTCACATTGTACAAAGGTGAAGGCTGTGACCACTGCAATAATACTGGCTTTAAAGGGCGAAGCTGTATCGCCGAAGTATTAGAAATATCTGACGAAATAGAAAAAAACATTTCACCGAATACGACATTGGACGAAATGCAGGGACTAGCAGAGAAAGCAGGAATGCAAAAGATGTTCATAGACGGGATACAAAAGGTTCTCGAAGGACGCACAACCATCGAAGAAATCCTTAGAGTTATGCATGATTAAAAACATATACAAATGAGAAGATTCAAATACGTAATTAGCGATCAAAATGGTACTACCAAAAAAGGTAGTATGAATGCATCTAGCCAACAAGATATTGCCGAAGAACTCCGCGAAAAAGGATATGTAATAATATCCATCACAGAAGAATCCAAAGTCCGAGAATACTTTTGGCAAAGGCCAAAACTAAGCTTCGTAGACAAGATGACCTTCACGAAGCACTTGGCAACAATGCTAAAAGTAGGAATGACTATTACGGAAGCGATTCAAATTTTGAAAGACCAAACCACAAAGAAAAATAACAAAAGGATGTTCGACAACATCCTTACAATGATTCAATCAGGGCAAACCCTTTCCAAAAGCCTAAAAACATACAGCAACATATTCTCAGACGTCTTCATTAACATGATAGCAGTGGGAGAAGAAAGTGGGACATTGGAAAAAACCTTAGGATACCTGGATCAACAACTCGAAAAAGATTACACGCTCAGAAAGAGAGTCACATCGGCATTTGTATATCCAGCGTTCATAGTATCTATCACGCTAATACTAACAGCTGGAATAGTAGTCTTCGTACTGCCAAAAATAGCAGACATTTTTACGTCGTTTGACGTAGTATTGCCACTACCTACAAGAATACTGATAGGAACTAGTAATTTTGTAACGGGACATCCATTAATAACAATATTGCTTCTTATAATAACAGGAAGCATTGCGACATTCATGCTCAGAACAAAACACTTAAAAAGAATCAGAGACAGAATATTTTTAATCCTTCCAATTTTTGGGAAATTAATTAAATACATCAACCTATCAAGATTCGCTAGAATCCTAAATTCCCTACTTCAAGCAGGCGTGCCAATCACAAAATCTCTCAAAATCACAGAGCAAATGATAACCAGTAAGCCTTACAAAGAAGCAATCGACAAAGCAGCTCAAATGATAGAAAAAGGTGGAACAATCGGAGAAGCATTTTCGGGTAATGAAAAGATATTTCCATTGCTAGTCACCAAAATGCTATTTGTAGGTGAAAAAACAGGTAGCTTGGAATCGACAACAGAACACTTAGCATCCATGTACGAAAAAAACGTAGAACACATGACAAAGAATTTATCAGTTCTACTAGAACCAATCCTATTGATATTCATGGGGATGCTCGTAGGAGGAGTAGCAATCTCAGTCATCTTGCCAATTTATCAATTACCTAACCTTATAAGCAGTTGAGGAAAGCATTCACACTCATAGAGGTCATGATAGTATTAGCATTAATAACGCTCATATTAGGGCTGTCACTGCTTTATACTCAGACATCAATAGTAAGAACCGACCTTAATTCTCAAAGAGACGCATTCATCTCTCAACTTCGACTAGCTCAAAGCAACGCAATGTCTGGTAAAGATGGAGCAAGTTACGGCGTACACATAGAAAGCGATTCATACACAATATTCACAGGAACTAATTATGTTGCAGAAGACACTGGGAATCTAACATACGAATTGCCTGGCACCTTAGAATTCATGAACCTCAGCCTTAACGGCAGCGGCAGCAACGTAGTTTTTACATCTCCAAAAGGAGAAACAAGCGATTACGGGTCTGTCGACATCTACTCAAGTCAAATCAACAAAACATCAACCATAACAATTAATCAATTTGGAATCATTACTTACTAAAACAAGAGATCCAAAAGCTTTCTCGCTAATAGAAGTATTAGTGGCAATAGTTATATTTACAATATTTGCAACAGGAGTGTTCACGCTTGGGCTTAGTACGATGGACAGAAATACAAAAACGCAAACAAATAACGAGGCACTCTCGTACGCACAAGAAGGGCTTGAAGCAGTGCGAAACATAAGAGACAGAAACTTCGTCCTAGTAAGCACAGGTGAGTTCGGTTTGGACTTCTCGGGCGACACATGGAGTTTTATAACAGCACCCGAAACAATCGATGACTACTACCAAAGAACCATAACTATCGAAGAAGTTTATAGAGACAGTTCAGGCGATATAGCAGAAACCGGCACCCTAGACGACAGCATTTTAAAAGTAACATCGGAAGTCACATGGGATTGGAAAAGCATACTGCCAAAATCAGTGTCATTGGTAACATATCTCGCAGACTGGAGAGGAAGTGATTGGGTTCAAACAACTTGTACTGAATTTGCAGCTGGCACACTAACTTACGCAGAAACTTCGGAAGAACCAGCTCCGCCAGAAGACAATTGTTTAGTACAACTAGAATTACTGGCAGGATTGAGCGCATTCTATTCATACGTAGATATTGGTGACGACGGAGAAGATGTAGTAGTCGACGGAAATTATGCCTATGTCGCAACTGCAGACAGTAGTGATGGTCTTACTATAATAGATATTAGTGTCCCTGAATCACCTGTAGTGGTTAAACAGATAGATGTAGACGGTCGCGGAAGATACGTCACCATAAATGGAGACTATCTATACATGGGAGTCAGAGACAGTAGCGATGGCTTAGCGGTCGTAGACATTACAGACCCACCAAACGCAACACTTATTAGCAACTACGATGTTGATTCTTACGGAAATCAACCGGTAGTTTCGGAAAATTATCTGTATATGGGCATAGAACGAAACAGCGATAGCTTCCGAGTTTTTGACATAAGTAACCCAGGCGTACCTGTAGAGAAAGCATCGCTAAACTTCGGCGGAGAAACAAACGTAATAGCAATCAGCGGAAATTACGCATATGCAGGAGTAGACAAAAGTACGAATCAGCTAAAAATAATTGATATTTCAAATCCGTTAGACCCAGAAGTAGTAGCTGAAGTCGATGTAGGAGATGAAATCCTTTCATTAGCAATCGATGGATCTATCGCATATGTCGGAACTGAAGACAGCGATGACGCACTTCAAATAGTTAACATATCCGACCCAGAAAATCCTGTATGGATAAGCTCTATGGAAACCAACGACGAAATGCAAGATATGGCAATCGACAGTGGATATTTGTACATGGCGGTTGATCTATACGACTCAGGCTTAGAAATAGCAAGTATAGCAAACCCCGTGTCACCATACATAGCATACTACGCGGAAAACATAGACGAAGCTCGCGCAGTCGACATATCTAACGGCAAGGTTTTTATGGCATTAGACGAACCCGACAGAGGATTTGTCATCGTAGAAACCGTAAATCCCAAATACAGCAGTAGTGGATCGTTGATATCAGACGTTTTGGATACAGGAAGCGAAGATACGAGATACAACTTTATACAATGGGACAATACAGATACAGTCTCCGGAACAGTAAAATTCAAAATCAGAACAGCGAGCACCGAAGCAGGCCTCTCTTCCGCAACATGGGTAGGAAGTGACGGCACTGCGGGAACTTGGTACGAAACATCGGGAACAGAAATCACGCTAAGCCCAGGTGCATCAGGCAAAAGATATATACAGTTCAAAGCTGTAATAACTTCAGACGGCATAGAAACCCCAACACTAGAAGAAGTAAAAATAAACTACACACCTTAAAAAATGCTCATAAAAAGATTAAAACTAGGATCGTCCATAGTAGAAATAGTAATTTACTTCACAGTACTATCAATATTCTTAGTAGTAGCAATGACATTTGCATTTCAAATAACAGGAATCACAGCTGTATCCGAAGAATTACAAGAATTCCAAGCAAACACAGAATTCATATCAGAGAAAATCAGAACAACCATAATTACAGCATCTAGCGTAGACGGAACAGGAAGCGTATTTGATGACGACAATGGGGTTTTGTCATTAAATATGTCAGATGCTCTCAAGTCCCCTACTCAGTTCTACATTTCAGATGGAGATATTTTCATAAAAGAAGGTGAAGCAGACGCCATACAACTAAACACAAACGACATAATAATAGACAAAGCAAACTTCCACAGAGTTACCTACGAAAAAACTCCAGATCAAATAATAATAGAAATACAAGTCTCTCCAATATCAGACGATCTCGCACAATTACAAAGAAATACAACTATAGATCTATCACTATCTTTACGTAACCTATAAATCATGAAAATCATGAATAAAATAAAAAGAAAAACCGGCTCAATAGCCTTAATTAGCTTACTGATAATATCAGGATTCACGCTGATAATGGTCCTAGCTTTGTCAGAATCAAGTATTTCGTCATACAAACAACAATCTAACAACGACGCGAACCAGGTGTCATTTTATGCGGCAGAAGCTTGTCTTGAAGAAGCAATCACAAGAATAGAAAGCGGCACAGGGTTCACAAGCGAAACAGTTGAATTCGACAGCAATCTAAGATGTACAATCGATGTCAGCTTAGAAGAAGAAGAGGAAGATACAGGAATAACAGGCGAAGTTATATTTGCAGGAGAAGACCTCACAATCAACGGAAGCAATATAGACATAACAGGAGGACATGCAAACGACGATATCAAAATAAACGGCAGCAACATAACAGCAATAAATACAGTAACATACGTAGGAGACGAGAATATAAACGGATCAAACATCGACGTAACGGTCAACCAAACCACTCAACAGCAAGACCCTTCACTTCCTACGTCAATAAGCACGTATTACAGCATGGCAAGCAGCGCAGGAACATTATATTACAATAGCGTTTCCCTATCCTCAGACGGCGACAATATCAAGGTAAACTGGCAAGAAACAATACCAGATGGAAGCATAATTTATGTGAATGGCGGAGACATACAAATCAACGATGCAGGATTTAACAAAACAGTCACTCTAATAGCAATCGACGGAAAAGTACAAATCAACGGAAACAACATAACTCTAACACCCGCACATGATCATCTCGCAATCTACACACAAGGCGACAAAGTAGAAATAAACGGCACAAGTATGTCGGTAGAAGGCATTATAAAAACAAATGACGAAATCAAAATAAACGGCAATAACGGAACTCTGTTAAGTGTATATCTGTGGGGAGAATCAGTTATACTTAACGGGAATGGGCTACAAGTTCAAGGATACGAAGAAGGCAGCGGTGGCGGTGGCGAAGAAAATACTGAAGAGTTAGGAGTCCATACTATTTCTATAAAAGTAGAATATCTAGACTACGAACAAAATTACGAAGGTACAATCAACATAACCAGCAACGGAGAAGCGCGAAACGCAGAACTAACATCTTGGCAAGAAGTCTAAATGAATTTAAACTTACATAGCGCAAAAACAAAAAAATAATGAGCATACTACACAAAACAGTAGTCGGAATAGACCTCCATGACCACCTAGTACAACTAGTGGAACTAAAGCAAATCAACGAAACCGTAAGCTTAAGAGCTTACAACAGAAAGACAATCCCGGAAGGAGTTATCAAGGACGGAGCCATCCAGAACGAAGAAGATTTTAAGAAAATCCTAGTTTCCCTGATAAATAACGCAAACCCATCAAAAGTAGATACAGGAACGGTCGCAGTAATACTCCCGTCAAGAATAACTTTTACACACATATTCAAATTTCCAGCATCTCTTGACAACAAAGAGATCAAAAAAGCACTGCCATACGAAGCTGAAATGGTAATACCATATCCAATGAAAGACCTTTATTGGGATTTCAGCGTAATGAAAAAAAGCAGCCCCGATAAAAATGGTAAAGAGTATCAATATGTATTATTTGCAGCCGTAGCAAAAGAAACCGCAGACAAATATACAAAATCCCTTAACGCAATCGGAATAAAACCAATGCTCTACGGGGTGCACGTAGAAGCTCTTAAATACGCACTCGAAGAACAGATACCGCAAAACGGAAAAAGCTTGATAATCGAGGTAGGAGCCCTCTCAACAAACTACCTAACTATATCAGAGAATCAAATCAAACACTTCTTAAGTTCAAACGAAGGAACATCGCAACTAATAGACGAAATCAGCGATGAATTTGGCCTTTGCAAAGACAAACTATTTGAAAAGTGGGAGGATCACAAAAAAGACACAAAATTTAGAGAAAAAATCAAAGAGTTCATCAAAGCAAAATACAGGATGGCAACAGACATAATCCTCGAAAAACAAGAAGGCAAGAAAAGCAAAGTCGAAAACATAATCCTGACAGGAGAGTTCTCGAATCTACCAGGCTTCTACGAATTAGCTAAGAAAGAATTCAGGAATAGAAAAATACTCATAGGCGACCCAAAAAAAGGCCTAAAAATCGAAGACGAAAGATTTACGCAAAAAGAAGACACAGGAAAAGCCCCTTATTCAATCTATTTCACTAATGCAATAGGAGTAGCACTGAACGCGATCAAATCACGAGAAAAGAAACAAATCAACCTGATACCAAGCTGGCTTAAAAGACAATTTTTCAGCAAAAAACTTGAATTAGCAATAATCGCAGGATCACTAATAATGTCATTTGTAAGTCTAAGTATTGCAGGTGTTATATTTTATCAGCACCTTACAAAGAGTTACGAACGCGAAAACCTAGAGATCAAAAAATACAACATAGAGCTAACTTTGTACGGAACAAGATACCAAGAGATCAAAGAAGACTTGGAAGACTTCAACGCAGAAGTTGCAATTCTAAGCAATATAGACGGTAGTTTGTTTTCGGTACCGACAACAATAGAAGAAATCTACGCTATTTTGCCAGAAGGAATACAAATAAATTCAATCAAATATTCAGATATAGATACTTCTATCGCAATAACAGGCACTGCTGATGAAAGAAATTCGCTTCTAGCGCTTCAAGATATTCTTGATGAGTCAGAAATAATAACATCGGCAGAGATGCCGCTATCTAGTTTTGACACCAGGTCCAACATACCATTTCAAATCAATATCATACTAAATTTCGCAAACTTACCAGAATATGCTTCTAGCTGAACCATCACATTTCGCAAAAAGAGTTTTCAAACTTAGTCTCGTACTAACATTTGTTAGCGCGTTTGTCGTCATATTTATAGGCTATTCACTAACATGTATTAACAAGGACATAAAAGAGCTTAATGCGTTTCTAAATTCAACCGACAACTTACAGTCAAACTTCGAACAAAGCCTTAAGCTTTATACAGAAGGCACAGAAGAAGCTATAGATCACGTACACACATTAAGACCAGACTCTGAAATAGAATACATACAATTCATATCAGACATGGAACATGCTGCAGAAGAAATAGGCATACAATTAAAGCTAAAATCTATAGAAATAGCCGAAGAAGAAACATCCAACAAAGGCAATACCCTCGACTACCAATTGGAATTTTTTTGGGGAAAAACAGAGTTAGTAAGCTTCCTAGGAGCATTAGAAGAGCTGACTTATTATACAAAGATTTACGAATTCGACTTCGTGAATCTGTCATCCGACACAGCAGGAGAAAATATATCCATTAAGATCAGACTCTATGTTAAATAAAAACTATATATACCTGATAGCAACAACCGTGCTCTTCGTAATTATTACGATTTACTCATCTGTCATATACATAAATTGGGACAAGGAATTGGACGAATCGGAAACGGCTGTAGAAATCAATTTGCCCGTAATCGAGTGGGATAAATATTTAAACTTGTCTAAGCAACCAGAGTAAGGTAAAATAGCCCTTGTAATAAAAACGCGCTCCGAACTTTAGCGCATTTAAAAATAACAAAAATAAAATTTTACCCCCACAGCCCATGAACAAAAAAGGCTTCACCCTGATCGAGGTACTCCTCGTCATCGTGATCATTGCGATCCTTGCAGGAATCGTAATCATCGCAGTCAACCCATCTAGGCAGATCAAACAAGCCAACAACTCTCAAAGAGACAGCGACGTCAAAGCAATCATTGACGCTGTTTATGAATATTCTGTAGACAACAGAGGTGCATTCCCTAGCGCAATCACCAACACAGCTACAGAAATCAGTGCTGCAGGAATCGACATTTGTACTGACTTGGTTCCTACATACTTGGCTGAAATGCCTTACGATCCAACAGGATCTGGAGCTTCTTACACAAGTTGTAGTAGTTACGCAACTGGATACACAATCGTTCTAGATGCAACTACAAGCAGAATCACAGTAGCAGCTCCAAGTGCAGAGCTATCAGAAACAATTTCTGTAACTCGCTAGTTTTTTAGAAAATTTCAAAAGGCCTCGATTCGTCGGGGCCTTTTTTGTTTGACAGCAAGAAGGTATTATGCAAATACTGTACGCCTTGATTAATTATGACAGCATGCCGGGAACAAAAACATACAAATCATTACCCTCCGACACCATTAGGAGGAGGTAGCGCAATATACGGAACAAGAATCGACAACGCAAGCGGCCCATCTAGAGGACCTGAAGACAGGATTATAGCAGTCCTAGATAGAAGAATCGCCCCGCCAGATCCGGAAGAAATTATTATGCCACCCAGTCGCATGGCAGCACAAAGGAAGCAAGGACTTGTCGGCGACTTACCAAGACTTGCTCCAAAACAAGCAGAAGTAAGAACGGGATTAGAAAGGTTTTTAGCACGCCAAGAAGCAAGAACTAGGCTTCTAGATGCAGCAGCTTAGCCCAAAAGCTCCTTAACCACCTTATTCACCAGGCCTCCATCAGCTTGGCCTTTTAACTTACCCATCGCAGCACCCATGACCTTGCCAAAATCCGCAGGTCCTTCGGCACCGGTCTCAGTAATAACAGCAGCGACAACTTCCCTAACCTGCTCCTCGCTCATTTGCTCTAGCATATAAGCATCAAGAATCTTAGCTTCAGCCTCTTCTTTCACAGCAAGTTCCTCACGACCACCATTGCGAAACTGCTCAGCAGCATCTTTGCGCCCTTTGAGCTCTTTTTTTACAAGAGCAACGACATCCTCGTCAGTCGCCTCTTTTTTCGCACCACCACTAACCTCGAACTTCATAATAGCAGCCTTAAGCATTCGCAGAGTTGAAACCCGTATCTCGTCTTTAGCGAGCATCGCCTCTTTTAGATCGGCGACAATTTGATCTTTCAGCATGTAGCAAAAATTAACAAATAACTTTCGCCAGCAATTCTACCATACTTCACGCAACCATTGCATTTTGACGTCCAATAACATCTCCTACAAGCAAATAATCTGCAGCATCAGACATCTGCCAAAATACTTCCGGAGTATCCGTAGTCTGACGACCACCTGTCTCAACTAAACGCCAACCATTAACATGACCATCCCTATCAGAACGCAATCTGTAATAAAGGGTAGGCAAATCTCCTCCCTGAAATTGCAGATAACAAGGTGCTCCACGATATGTAGCGTTAAGAGGATAGCCTGCAAAAAGCAGCCTATCACTATCACCAATACGAGTTTGCATATACGAACGCATATAAACCAACAAGGCCAAAAGTCTTTCTTGCTGAAAATCACTAGGTCCTCTTGACTCACGACCTTGAAGACAAGGAACAGCATCTAACAGCTCTTGTCGCAGGTGTTCATCATAACAATCAAACTCGAAAAAACCATCACCATAAGTTTGCGTAATGTGCTCCTCAAGAGCACGATGATGAGGAAAATCAACATTATCAATATCATTTGGACAAACAAGTTTTCGAGAAACAGCACCTGTTTGTTCATTCAAAAAATACAAAGTTGTCGCAAAACGACAACCATGCTCATCAAAATAATCAATTTCAATCTGATAAACAGTATTGCCACGCTTACATTCCATCCTAGAATCAGGATCAGCAGCAAAATATACAGATATACGCCTCCTGCCATCTTCAGTTTCATAAGGCATAAGCGATGCAAGCCCTCTAGCTAATTGAGCAGTAGACAGATCTTCAATAGCCGCATCGTCAGTTATATCTATCCCCGATTCAATCAACCCAGATTTAAGAAACCCAGGCATAAGAGTACTAGGGTTCTCTGAGAGACCAATTTGAGAGTCTAAAACTTGAACCATACAACAAAATTAAAACAGGAATAGATTATACCCTATATACGCAGCACGTCAACCTAGGAAGTCATCTTTTTAAGCTGCAATTCCTCACGCAAGCGGTTCGAAAATCTATGAGCCTCATCAATTGAGCGCTGTAACAGGTAAAAAGGCTGAGAATCAGATTTCAAACCTGAATCTGCGACTTTCCCACCCTTGGTCTTCCACAATTTCTTTCCACTCTTATCCATCGCCACCAAAGGTATTTTCGCATTAAAGCGCTTCCAGACGTCAGCAACTTTTGTTAACTGCCCCTTGCCACCATCCACAAGAACAAGGTCAGGAACAGTTTTGAAAACCTTGTCATCATTCCTCTCATAAGCAAAAACCCCATATTCCGAAAGCCCACAAGCCCCGCTCACACAATACTTAGGATTCTCCATGAACTTAGGATATTTCCGTACATGCCGGAACCCAAACTTTTCATAAAAAGGAGCATTCGCCGTGTTGCATCCGATATAAATCCTCTTAGCCTTCGATCTACTGACCAAATTCCATAAAACCAAATGCCCAAGCCCCTTCTTCCTCACCACCGGACTCACCCACAATGAATTAATCGTATCCTTGTCGTCTTCATGGTGTCTTAGCCGCCCGAACCCAACAATCTTCTTCTTACTCTCCAGAATCACGCTATCTTTCATAACAAGATCATCAGAATTCAAATTTTCTTTCTTCAAAATCGCCAAAACGGCATCCGTATCTTTTTTAAGCCCTTTTCGCATAGTCACACCTTTTGGAATGGCGGTCAAAATATACTTCAAACGACGCGAAAGCACTTCTGCAAGAGACGCATAATCGTCAATCCCATCAACAGTCTTAATCTTAAAATGCCGATAATCCTTGTTCTTTGGCTCACCATTCATCATCACAGTCATCGCACCAATCGTGAACTCCCCAGAGTTGTGCGAAATATCGTAAGTCTCAATCCTTTTGATCTTCTTTTTGAGCCCCAGCTCCTTCTGCAAAGACTCGAGCGCCTTCAACGGATCGTAAGCCTTGTCAGACTCCCATTTCACCATCATCTGCTTGTAGTAATGCTCCGCGTTTTTCATCGACATCTCGACCAGCTTATGTTTTTCACCTTTTTTAGGATAAAAAATCTTAACCCCAAGCATCTCCGAGATAAGCTTCTCCCCTTCTATTGCGAAAGGAAGCAGGACCGAATCAGGCCGGAAACTACTTTTGCCATAATAGTCCCGCAAAAATCCCTCAAAGACCTCCGAAAGATCCTCCTCCGCCACATCGTTCACATTTAGAACAAACTGCTCATTATCGATTAACTTTCCGCTACGAATCACAAAAAGATTAACGAAGACCTTACCGATGCCCATATAATACCCGAGAACATCTTGATTTACATCGTCAGCCTCAGAAATCTTCTGCTTCTCAAGCACACTCTCAATAGACTGGATCTTGTCACGCATCCGTGCCGCATCTTCGAAACGCTTCTCGCGAACAGCAATCTCCATATCTCCTCGCAGCATAGCCAACAAATGATCCGACTTCCCCTCGAGGAATCTGCAAATCTGCCCAACCATCCCATCATAATCCTCCTTAGAAACCTCTCCAATACAAGGAGCGCAGCAAGTATTGATATGACTCTGCAAACACGGGAATTTGATAGTTTTCTTATAGACCTCAACGCTCGAACCATTTATCCCATCCTCAACATGTCGAATCCCCAGGTCACAATCACGGATAGGAAACAGCCCTCTCAGAACCTCAACAGTCTTACGAGCCTTCTTAGCAGAAGTCTTAGGTCCATAATATTTAGCCGAGTCCTTCTCAACCTGACGAACAATCTTGATCCGCGGGAAATCCTCGTCAAAAACCTTGATATAAACGAAATTCTTATCGTCCTTCAGCATCACATTGTAACGAGGCTTGAGCTCTTTGATAAGATTAGACTCGAGAATCAGCGCCTCAAGCTCAGAATCGACAGTTATATATTCAATGTCATGCGTACGAGCAATCATCTTGGTTTTGCGCACCGTCAGCTTAGCCGAATCACGGAAATAGGTCTGTACACGTTTCTTGAGATTTTTGGCTTTGCCGATATAAAGAACCGAGCCGTCCTTCCCCATCATTTTATAAATACCCGGCTTAGTGGGCAGTTTCTTAATGATTGTTTTTATTTTTTTATCTAAATCTGCTACCATAAATTCCTGATAATTGACCACGCCTATGGTACTCAATCCCAAGCTAAATTTCAAACAGGCGATACTGTCGACTTTTTCGTTCTTCGATATGTTTGACTATCCCCTATCGCAAGAAGAGGTTGAAGAATACCTTTACAAGCTGCCTCTCGACGAACATCAGATAGATTTATACCTAAAAAACAGCGCAGCGCTAAGTTATTCAGACGGACTATATTGCTTAAAAGGAAACGAAGAAGCTTTCTTCAAAATGCACGAGAGACGCGCAATGGCTAAGAAGTACTGGAAGAAAATCAGCAAATTCCGCAAGATCTTCAATATGATCCCTTTTGTCAGACTTGTCGCAGTCGCAAACAACCTCGCATACGACAATCCAACCAAGAGATCAGACATCGACCTAGTAGTTGTAACGAAGCCAGGTCGCATGTTTATCGCACGGACCTGCTTAACACTATGGACTCACCTATTTAGGATGCGAAGGCACAGCGACAAAGTCCAAGGCCGTTTCTGCCTTAGCTTTTACCTAACAGAGGACAACCTAAGCCTAGAAGGCATAGCGATCGAAGACGACATCTACCTCGCCTACTGGTTGAAAACACTCCAGCCGGTCTGCGGCGACTACCAGACATACATCGACCTAATGGACCACAACCGAAAATTCCTCGAAGAGTTCTTCCAAGTCCCACTCAATTACCAAAAGCGCCACTACCGCGCCAACCGCGGCTGGGTAAGAAAAATCCGCCGCTTCCGCGAAAAAATGCTAAGCAAAAGATTCGGCGACTGGCTCGAAGAAAAACTCCGAACCTGGCAAATGAAACGTATGCAAACAAAGCTCGAAGCAATGGACGAAAATGCTGAGAAAGAAGCCAACATCATCATCAGCGACAAAATGCTCAAATTCCATAACATCGACAGGAGGGAGTATTACAAAAAAAGGTGGGTCAAACGCGTAAAAGAGGTAATATAGGAGTATTGCGCAGACAGCTAGAATATAGTATAATAAAAAGATAATATAACACCAAAAAAATGGTACTAAAACCAACAGACTACAACACAGATAATGCAATCGAATCCATACCTATTAGATCCATACCTATTGAAATAACAGCAGGTAAGGCAATAGTTCTTACAAAGGCAGTAAACGGTACTGCTGATCCACATAATGGTCAGATTGTAGGCGGATTAACGAATCCTCCAATAGAAGTTGGAAAAGGAGTAATTCTAACAACAAGAGGAAGTACAAGCGAAATCACCAGCATAACCCAAGAAGGATTGGTATACAGAATAACTACCGAAACCGGATCAGAGTATTTATTCGATCCATCACGATCTATAGATCTTGCCCCTTCTCATTCAGAACAAGTGAGAATAACATCAATTCCAGCTGAATTAACAGCCAACAAAGTACTCGTCCTTACGCAGGAAGTCGCTGGAACCGCTAGATCCAAAGAAAAAGCAGGACAAGGAGTTTTTGGGGTACTAATGAATCCCCCTATAGAAATCGGGAAAATAATACGATTAGCAAGGGGCCACACAAGCGAAGTAACAGGTATAGTTCAAGAAGAAAAAACAATCTTCAGGATAACAACCCAAAACGAATCTATATACGTATTAGATCTAGATAAGGCAATAGGTTAACCACTCTACACCTTAAACCGATAATGATAATTGTGCTCCTTGTATTCGGCACCTAATTTGTCATAAAACTCTCTAGGCCCCTCGCCAAACGAAAGCAGATCCACACGCACATAGTCTCGCTCTTTCGCCAGCTTCAAGCACTCCTGGATAAGAGCCCTTCCAACTCCACTCTTTTGATACTTTTCTAGAACAAAAATATCCTCAACATACATCCCCGCCCCAGCAAACATCGTCGCATAAGTTTCATAAAAAGACACAAACCCAACAGCCTCACCTTCACTATAAGCCACAAAACACTCAAACTTCGGCTTATCACAGAAATAAGCACCCCTCACCTCTTCCTTCTTCTCATCATTGATAACAGGCAACTCAAACCACTCATTCATTTTGTTGAGCAAAAAGAAGAGATCCTCGAAGTCCCCCTCACCCATTCTTTTGATTCTGATATTCATACCTTTCGCAAAAACGGATTAACGACTAAAATATGCCACAAATACAGCCTAATAACAAAACGACATGAAAAAGCTCATCCTTCTCATCGCTCTATTTATCATCGTAGCCTTAGGGTCGTTTCTATTTAGCAAACCACCAGTCCAGCCAGAATCGACAGAGCCACAGGAAAACGAAGAAGTAATCACGCTAACACCCTTAAAAAGAGGCGATATCGCCTATTATCCAATCGAAGACGAATGCCAAGAACGCATGGAAGCCTACATCGAAGAATCCGAATACACTACATGCGAACTAATTAGCAGCGAAATAGGATATACCGAAGAAGAATGCCTATTCGACACAGCCCCAGAAGGAGGATGCTCAGTTTGCAAGATCAAATGCGAATAAATCACGCAGCCTCCGCCATAGGCTCAATGCCAAATCGAGCACGAGTAGACTCAAGAAAATGCTCCACTTCACCAAAAGGAACCTCTACAGTCAAAATACCTGTTCGAAAATCCAATTCACCCCTACGTACGCCAAGAACTTCCTGAGCCACAACACCCACACCTTTTTGGACTTGCGAAGGAATACATAACCTTACTTTGACTACCTCACCAGACATATTAAATTTAAATAAATTAACAAGGTATAACCATACCACAAAACGAAATTTATTTAGACCTTATCATCAAGGCTTTCCTCGGTCATGCGTTTGATTTGGATTTGTATTTTAAATTTTTTGAGCGATCTTGACCGATTAGGCACGGGAGCGAAAAAATTACTTAAACCGTATCCTTACAGCCGTCCCATTAAACCCAAACTCCTCACGAAGCTTGTTTTCGAGATACCTGCGATAAGAGAAATGTACCTTGTCCGGGAATCGCGTCTTTATCGTAAAGCTTGGCGGCTCAGTCCCATCCTGATGTATGCGCTCAATCTTATTAAACTTTCCGTACTTCATACCTTTTGGTGTGTGCTTAGAAACAGTTTGCTCAAGCCAAATCATCAGATCAGTATCACTAATCCGCCTCTTGCGCTCCTTATCGCACTCCTGGATCACGTCCAACAGACCATCGACTCCTTTTCTCTGAATCGCACTTACGAAAACAAGCGGAGCCCACGGCAAAAAGTCAAACTTATAACGAGCATGTTTTATAAAACGATTCCGATCCTCTTCTTTTTCCTCCATAAGATCAATCTTATTAACCGCAATCACAAGCCCATTTCCCTGCTCAATAATATAAGAAGCCACGTGCATGTCCTGACTCGTAATCCCGCTCTTGTAATCCAGAACAAGGACAGAAACATCCGAATCCTCAATCGACTGCAAACTCCTAAGAACACTGAACTTCTCAATCCCCTTCGCGACCTTACCGCGACGACGAACTCCAGCAGTATCAACTATGCACATCTCCTGCTCACCATGCGTAAAATAAGCCTCAACCGAATCCCGGGTCGTCCCAGGCACATCAGATACAATCGCCTCTTCTTTGCCTAAAATTGCATTAAGGAGAGAAGACTTACCTACATTTGGACGCCCAAGGAAACTCACACGAATCACGTCCTCATCTTCTTTCTCGCCACTAGAACCGTCAAACCCCTGCACCTCAAGCTCATCAACAACCATATCCGAAAGCGCATCCAGACCAATTTTATGCAAAGCACTCACTGCAACCGCATCGCCAAACCCAAGCTCATACAGATTGTATTT
>CAYFOI010000025.1:0-1656 GCA_964344725.1 uncultured Candidatus Peribacteria bacterium | reverse complement strand
GATTGTCGCATTTATTAGCAACAAGGATCGTATGCTTGCCAGATTTCCGCAAAATATCAGCAACATGGAAATCCTCACTCGAAAGAACCTTCTGCCCATCAACAACAAAAAGGATTACATCAGCACCATCAATAGCAATCCGTGCTTGCGTCCGCATATCTTCCTCAATATCATCCTCATTCTCCATTTGTATTCCACCAGTATCGACCAAATAAACCTGCTTATCATGCAGCATCGTCTTTGACATCAATTTATCACGAGTAGTCCCAGCAACATCTGATTCGATAGCCCTTCTCTTGCCAAGCAACCTATTGAAGATTGTTGACTTACCTGTATTCGGCTTCCCTACTATCGCCACTATCGGCAACATTTGAATTTTTTGTTATTATTGAAAGCGAGCTAAATGATATAGAAAAACTATGGCAAAAACAATGGCGGTAACGAAGAATCGTTCTCTCGAAGAAATCAAGCGAGTTATCGAGCAGCACGGAATCGAAATCATCGGCGAAAACCGCATCCAAGAAGCCAAGGAGAAATTCCCCCATCTACAAGGAGTCGAAAAGCACTTCATCGGCCATTTGCAGACCAATAAAGCACGTATCGCAGTCGAGTTATGTGATGTAATAGAAACCGTGGACTCCGAGAGATTAGCCCGCGCCCTTGATAAAGCAGGCCAAGACATTCGCGTCTACATCCAAGTAAACATAAGCCGGGAGGAACAGAAAGGCGGGATACTAGAAGAAGACTTGCCTGGACTCATCAAGCTAGTGCGAGAACTCCCCCACTTAAAGCTCGAAGGTCTCATGACAATAGCGGAGAATACATCCGACCAAGAGGCTTTGAGAAAGCAGTTCACCAGGATGCGCGAACTCCAAGAAGAGTACAACCTCCCAGAACTATCAATGGGCATGAGCCAAGATCACAAATTAGCAATAGAATGCGGAGCAACGATTGTAAGACTTGGGAGGATACTTTTTGAATAATCATTACGGAGTCAAAATCCATGTACCACCCTCGGCACCTTCTTCGACCCAACAATCCATCTGAGAAGTCAAACCATCCACATATTCACAATTAACCCCAAGAGGAGCCTCTACCTCCATTGGAGGCTGTGGACGTGGTGGGAGTATTTCAATGGTAGTTTGCGGCGTATCGCTACAGAACCCATCAAAAACATCTCGGATCCCATCATTATCCAAAAACATAGCTCCGATTTGCTGCCTCATCACCTCCTCATCCAAATCATCACTCCTCCGAAAAACATCCATCAAGGTAACATCAGACTCTTCAAAGCCATACCCATAACCAAGGTCAGTCAGTTCAGCTTTTACATCCTGGAAACAAGCAGGGCTGTCCAGATAAGATGCAGTGGCCGCTGCCAAAGAATGTCTGCTAAAACGAAGTATACACTCAACAGTGCCAAGAATATCATCACCGTCTAATCTAGCATCAACAGTATTCCATATTGTAGACTTAACCACATCCGAACTGCAAAGAGTCACAGGGAACAAACACACATCGCGATCCTCAGGATAAGTATAATTCGAAGATGGAACCATATTCGAAAGCGAATCGAATACAGTATCGTCAATCCCAGAAGAATGCTACCGTTCATTTTCGGGTGCGTAACTTGGCAAAAACTTAGAAGAATTTGGG
>CAYFOI010000024.1:19487-22933 GCA_964344725.1 uncultured Candidatus Peribacteria bacterium | reverse complement strand
CCAAATTCTTCTAAGTTTTTGCCAAGTTACGCACCCGAAAATGAACGGTAGCCTTTTCCATAACCAAGCCTCTCAGGGCAATTTATTCGACTACAACTCCCTTCGCAACCTCTCATAATAATCTATGAGTTATCCCTTGCAAACCTACTAGTAGCAACCTCTAAAAGATCCCCAACATACATAAAACCTGGTATAAAAAACGGTTGAGCTGGATCATCTTTATACCGCATCGGCACCAACTTCGTTGCCAACCCATACAACTCTATAAGCTCATAATAAGCAGCAAGCGCAGGATGCATATCCGCTAAATCCTCTACATCTCCGTCATATGTTTGAAAAGCTTCTTCTGCAAACGACATAAAAGCAAATATAAAATATGAGAGTGCGATCTTATACCAGAACATCGAATCGCGCAAGTAGCAAGTGTCCTACTTGCCAACAACACCTGCCGTCGAAACCTGTTTTCTCAGAACAGATCTTCTCGACTCAACCTCCAAATCAAACTGAGCACACGCCAAACAAGGAAGTATATCCTGTTGCCTCAACCTCTCCATAACTTCCACCCTCGCCCTGCCTACGGCCTGCTGATTAAAAATATCTATACCAAAAAGCGCCGCTCGTATAATGCCAGTAACAATTTCACGATTTTGTTCGGTTCCAGGACATCTCTCCCCGCATCCACCATTGCCACCGCATCCAGCCATAACAGATTTAATTAATTACAGGAGGCAGAATTTACCACAAACACAAACACACCGCAAACAAACCTAATAATTCCTCTTGTAAGCCCTATCCATCATCTCCCAAACAGCACCCAGCTGATAAACAGAGCTTTCCACGCTCTCCGGAACACAATAAGAATCAATATCAAACCAATCATCCGGAGCTTCATTCGCAACATTGTCAGGCAACTCAACATCAGCATTAACGTATGATGAACTCGGATTTATCTTCACCCAAGCACCAGCCTCAAACCACCCCTCAAAAGCTTGCCTTAGATGAAGCTTGTTAGGACTCGATTGGACATGATCATAAACATTCGCCAAAACCATCGCCTCGATATCAGGATTTTTTTCAACAACCTGGTCATACAAAACAACCGACTCCCGAATATCCCAATACTCATCAGCCTCAGAAACCGTCGCAATATCACTCGGCCACTCGCCATCAAACACAGAATACTTTTCCAAAGCATAAGTAACAGACCTGGAATAAACCCTCTTCTCGCCCATCGGATAATAATCAAAAGGGAAATCCTCATCCAAAGACAGCTCCCCATCCAAATTCACATCCGGAGTATCAACGCCTTCATGGGAAACCGTAGTATAAACACCATCTCCATCCCCATCACTAAACACAATGTAATAATCCCCAGACGGATCATAAGCCAAATCACTCAAATCCACATCAATAACCCGCTGCCTATATTCAACAAATCTCGGATTAAAAAAATCTCCCTGCCTCCCCGTATCAAAATCATAAACAATTCGCCCAAGATCACGAGTTGCAATTTGACCAGAAACAGGCGTCTCCCACTGAACTATATACTGCAAACTATCCGCAAAATACTCACCATACAAAGCCGCAACAGCAACAATTATATTTCCACCATTCGACACCCCTATCATTCCAACATTATCAGTCATGACCGGCACTCCAACAACTTCATCAATCAAATCACCATCAATATCCG
Source organism: uncultured Candidatus Peribacteria bacterium (assembly GCA_964344725.1). Taxonomy (GTDB): domain Bacteria; phylum Patescibacteriota; class Gracilibacteria; order UBA1369; family UBA12470; genus CG2-30-44-17. The sequence continues at coordinate 21,240 of CAYFOI010000024.1, read as the reverse complement.
CAAGCTCGCCCGAAGCAAAAAGCAGCACATCTTTCAAAGCTAAAATACAATTCTCACCCCTATCATCATAAACCCCGTCAGACGAACGACCAGCCCAAGTATCTTCGCCACCAGGATAAATATAAGTCACGATTACAAAATCTCTATTCAAATCCATGAGATCACTATCCAGCCCCTTAATCTCATAACCTCCAGCAGCCCAAATCAAAACAGGCGCCCCCTCCTCGTAACGAGACTCCCCTTTCGGAGGATAAACACGAACAGCCAAAGTCCCTTCAGGATCATCAACCCCCTCCGACTTAATTTCTATATCAAAATACCCAAGATCATTACTAGACTCCTCGGCAGCACAACCAAAAACAGCCAACAAAACCACGATAAGAACCCCAATTATATACCTGTTTTTCACGCGCATAAGAGATTGCTTACCATAACTTCCTAAGCGACACTACAAGAAGTCCTATTTGAACCGCAAGCCCAATTGCAAAACTAGTCGGAATCGCATAAACACCAATTTCAGAAACCAGCATTTGCGACGAACCCATAATAATCAAAATCGCAACAACATGTATAACAGACGGCCTCAAAGTATTCTTAAGAGCATAATGTGCCCTTGCAAGGAGATGCATCAAACTCTCAAGAGGAACAGAGACACAATAAACCATCAACATTGAAGCGGTCAGTGCCACAGCCGCCTCGTCAAAAGCCCCACCACCAAGAAGAAACGCAATCGCATACGGCGCCACAATGGCAAGAGCGATAGCCGCAAATCCGGTTACACCCAAAATACGTAGACCCTTCTGCAAAACAACCTTCCGGAACTTCTTCATTTCACCATTAGCTGCCAAATGCGAAAGCTTCGAAAAAGCTGCCAAAGCAATCGCAATCCCAATCAAACTCACAGGCACACTCTGAAAATTCCGCGAAAAACTATAAACCGTCACACTGCCCTCAGGCAGATCCGAAGCAAGCCTCACAAACCATATAAGAAGTATCTGCCACATCGCAAGTTGACCCATCTTTGGCAGCATAAGCCGCACAGTCTCCTTGAGCTTTTCATCAACTTCAAAATTAAGCCGAAACCTAAGCCCATGCTTATAAGCCGGCACCAAACGCACAAGCATATGCATAAAAACTCCAAGCAAAGTTCCACAAACAAGCCCAGCAATCCCAATTTCCGGCACAAGCACAAGCGCTCCAAAAATTATCCCAATATTATAAAAAACCGGCGCAAGCCCATACCAAAGAAACCCACGAATACTAATCAAAACCGACCCAAAAGTATTTGAAATCGTAAAAAGAATCGGCGAAATCAACATAAGCCTCGTCAAAAGCACATACTGCACCTTCTGCTCCACAGAGAACCCCGGCACAAGCCAATCAGCAATCCACGGCAACGCAATCGCAAACAACACGCCAACCACCAGAAGGATCGTCACTCCATACGACAAAATCTGATTCATATAGAGGTTCGCCTTCTTAAGCGACTTCTCATCAAGCTCCGTAAAAATCGGCACAAAAGCCGCCAAAAGCGCCCCCGTCACAAACACCGCAAGAAAAAGATCCGGCACCGTAAACGACGCATTATAAACATCAAGCTCAGACCCCGCCCCAAACCGATACGCAAATATCTTGTCTCGCAAAAGCCCAAAAAAATACGAAAACCCCGACGTCAACATAAGTGCAAGCGACGTATGAAGCAGCAGATTCTTGAGACCACCTGCCTCTTCATGCTTTTCACGCCGTTTCAAAA
>CAYFOI010000024.1:0-19447 GCA_964344725.1 uncultured Candidatus Peribacteria bacterium | reverse complement strand
CTTCTAAGCATATTAATATTCGTTAAAGCTCCTATTTTTATTCTGAGCGACTCCACAGCGAAGCGAGGACCTAGCGAAGAATAAAACATAAGGAGCTATCCCGGCTTCTTCGTGCTTCTCACGGATTTTCAGCAGAAAATGTCTAAACATCAATTAGCATTCTATCACAAGCCCATCACTAGCCATCACCCACCAACACAATCTGCCTATAATGCACAGCAATATTCCACGAATGAGTCCCCGACAAGAAAACACGCACAGCCTCTCTAAAAGCACCATTGCCAGAAACAACTGCATCCAAAATTAAATCCCGATCACGATCAAGCCCATTATGCACTGCTCGAGCAGTAGAATCTACAGGGTCGCCAACCCCGGCAACCGCCTCTGCCAACTTAGCAAGAAAGCCCGCCGGATCAAGAGTCTGCCCAGCAAGCACATCCGCAAAATCATCATAAAAAGGCGCTCTCCCACCTGAGCGCGAACTCAGCCATCCATCCAAAGCCTGATCCAATCTATCAAACACAGCTTCACGATCAGGAAACGTCATCTCCTGCCTAGAAGAAATCTTCTGCCCATCAGGCAAATAAACACTATCATCCGCAGGACACGCTACATAAACTCCGTTACCTGCATCCAAAAGCCATCCAGTCTCATCAGCAAAAACCCGCCTCCACTTAGTCCGCTCAAAATCCACCTCGGTCCTCTCTGGAGGCACAAGCTGAACAATCGATTGAAACCCCTCTTTTTGTACGATCTCAGCAACAGCCTGTTCTAAAGACATTTTTTTGATTTTTTAAACAATCAAAAAGCTTCATACCATAACAACTCTATCACAAAACCAAAGTCATAAACGATTTTACTGTCGCCGAAAAACCACAGCAGCATTCTAATATTTTAATTAAATTTACAAACACCAATTCTTCAAGGTTTTTATTGTTAGCGAAAGAGTATCAGCAGGCTATCAATAGTTCTCCAGAATTTTTGTCGATATACGAAAGAACGTACTGCACGTAAGTGAAAGAGTATATCGACAAAAAACCTCACCCTTTCCTAGTCCACCCCCTCATATCATCAAGCCAAACCTCCGCATCTTCAGTATACAAACCAATCCGCCCATACATATACGGAGTCTCTGTGTCCTCAAACCGCACCAACCTAACTCCATCTACATAGACAGTAATTACATTCGCAATTTGAATAATTTTCACGTCATACCAATTCTCAATAGGATACAAAATGTCACTACCCGTCGCCAAAAACCTCTGCCCACCTTCATAATCAGGATCCCTCTTCCCGAGCTCCCATCCATTAGGCTTCGGAATAAAATAATAAAAATGATCATTGTCGGTATATTGCCAAATCACCCAGCCAACTTCCCAATAATTTGGATCTTCATAACGCAACTGCTCCGCAGTATACAAGCTAATATCATAAATCATACCCGCAGTAGTCCGAGGCCCAACAACAAGAGCAGCATGTCCCCCTCCCTCCTCCGGATCCAAAACCATATAATCACCTTCAGCCATCACACACCCATATCCTGCAAAAACAACATCCCACATCCCAATAGAATCCCCTCCTGAATAACAAGTAGACCCGCTATAAAATTCAAAATCATCAGAAAAACTCCGCGCCATCACGCTTCCAGCAAGGAGGAAAGTAAGCAAAATTGCTATAAATAACTTTTTCACATCAATATACTAGCATCAATCTCCTAACCTCCAAGTATTTTCTGTCGCCGAAACAACACAGCAACAGCGCTCCTAGTTTCTCGAGAGCGTACATGCTAGCTCAAGGGTTAGTGACGAGTTTTGCGTTTGGAAGCAAAGGCAAATTCACACATTTGCCGGAGCAAACAAGCATTTTCAAGAAATAACAAAAAGTTATTTCGTAGAAAATGAAGCAAAACCCCATTGCAAGAAACAGGAAACGATACCATATCAATTCTTCAAGGATTTTGGCGATAGGCGAAAGAACATACTGTACGTAAGTGAAAGAGCCTATCGACCAAAATCCACTAACCCCAAGATGCCGCGAGCCTCACGAACACAGAATCCTGGGGAAACCAGGTGGGCCTCCTCAACTCAGGACCACAGCCCTAAGAAATATTGGAACCCCATAAACTATGTAGTCGAGTTTGTGTTACAAAGGTCTCGCGTACATCCCAGAAAGTATTTTCCATTCTACTCTCAAAATATTCAGAAATCAAATTCCCAACTTCCAAAAACAAAATACCAAATACGAGATACTGGATACCAGATACTCCCCTACGTAATCGCCAAAATCCCCGTACTAATCACCATGTACAGATATGAAATCACATACCACAAAATCGAAAAGCCCAGAATTTTACTAATCAAAAATATATCAACCACCACAAAAATCATGAAATATTTCGTCCCATGATACAGAAAATTCCTATACTCACGCTGATACTGATCCGGAACCACTAGCCCTAAAACTTTCGACCCATCCAAAGGAGGAAAAGGCAACAAATTAAAGACAAAAAGCACTATCGACAAATAAAAAATCGCCCACGCAAGATTCCACGCAATCAAGATGGCACCACCGCTTTCAACAGGCAAATATTTATACGGCAACGCCGCCGCAAAAGCCAAAGCCAGATTCGCAATCGGGCCTGCCGCCGCAGTAATCGCACTATCCCTCACAGGATTCTCAAAATTCCTCGGATCAACCGGCACAGGCTTCCCCCACCCCAAGCCAACCATAAACAGAAGTAAAGTCCCCAAAAGATCCAAATGACGAAGCGGATTCAGGCTCACACGCCCATGATATTTCGCCGTAGGATCGCCTAGATAATTAGCAGTCCACGCATGCGCGAATTCATGAAAAGTCAGAACAATCACAAGCGCAGGGATAAAATAAAGGTAATTATTCATAATTTTGGCTTGCCAAACGGGTTATCGCATATTAAACTCTCACTGCTCCAAACGGAGACAAACTAGATTTTACCGTTTCGCAAAGCGAAACACCACAAAAACTACTCACCACCACTACGTACTACCAACTAATAAAGACTATGGCAAGAAGATGTGAACAATGCGGAAAAGGCCCAACAACTGGCCACAACGTCAGTCACTCTAACCGTAAAACCAAGAGAAGATTCCTTCCTAACCTTATAGTTAAAAAGATTTACGATCCAATCAAGAAAGCCTTCACTAAGAAAAAGATCTGCACAAGATGTCTCAGAACTATGAGAAAAAAGATGAAAGTCTAAATTCCACTCCAGAAAGATAAAGAAGCGCATCAAGATTGCGCTTTTTTTATGCAGCAATAAAATCAAAAGTCACAGGATCTTGCTCCCTCCCCTCGTCATCAGGCGGCCTCTGAACTGTTTTTGAGAATTGATTGTTTGAAGCATTAGCCACCAAATAAGAAATAAAATCTACGATCTCGGCACCAGACAACCGTGCGGAATCCGATTTCAAAGGACCTCCTCCCAACGGCATTTGAGCTTCTGTCCTCAAATGCAATCTAAATCCATCTCCTTCGGGCTCAACTTTATCAAACCACAGATTAAGGCCACCCAGAGCTTCCACCCGGAACCTCCTGCCATTAATTCTAATACATGTGCGATCAATCATAACCTTATCGCCACTTGGCAAGATAAAAGGAGCTATTTCCCCATGAGCTAAATCAACAGCACCTGTAGGACAACGCTTAAAAGGCCCCTCGGGCTCAGCTTCTGGCTGAACAGGAACAGCATCAGGCAATGGATCCACTCCATCTTCTACCGGTTCAGGTTGATTACCCGCATCGCCTTCACCATCTTCTTGTTGGTCTGGCCCCCAATCAGGATCAACAACAGGCGCATTAGGATCCGGCTGAACAGCAGCCCCTTGCGACTCAAGCTTATCCAAATAATCAAACAAACTCGTTCCAGCCGGGACCTCCACAACGGACTTCCCTTCCAGACGAGCCTCTAACTCTGCAGGATTTTGTATACCATAAAACTGCTTAATCAAGCTCGGATCAGTATCCTCAACAGTAATACCGCCAGGAAGCTTCCCGCTAGCAGCGAGGGCATCGACTTTAGTTTGATATTCCTGCTGTAAATTCTCTCTCATATCATCTATCGCTCCTTGCTCTTCCGCAGCAGCTTCAGGATCACTTAACAGCTCATCCTTGTACATGAAATATAAGACCGTCAAAACCAATGCCAAAAACTTACTCTGTGTATATTCGTAAGCAACATTATAAGCACCTTTTTCCTCTATTTCTTGAACAATATTCTCTGGTACCATAGATCCCAAACCACCGGCTCCATCACCTGGAGTATTCCCTCCGCTACCTTCATTGTCACCAGGCAAATTATCAGCCTGTTGAGCAATAGCTTCTGCTTGCGCCGCCGCTTGAGCTTGTTCAACCGCAGCACCGTCTTGTGCCGCTTGAATATCTTCACCGCCTTGCTCAGGAGCGACTTTTGTCCCATCATCAAGCTCATCTTGATCCTCCTCATCTCCCTCAGCCAACACCTCTCCACCAGACGGACCGCCCTCCTGAGGAGCACCTGTTTCCCACACCAATCTGTTTTCGTAAAACCTCATGAATATATAGTTTTATCCACTAATTATACCAGATTAACCTGGCAAAAGCCAGCCCCATAAGGTATAACATGCAAGCAAAACAAGGAGAGATGCCGGAGCGGTCGAACGGGCTCGCCTGGAACGCGGGTGTACCCTTACGGGTACCGAGGGTTCGAATCCCTCTCTCTCCGCCATCAAAAAACAGCCTAGCCGCAAGGTTAGGGTGGTTTTTGATCAGGGAGACGGGATCGAACCGGGTTCGAGCTTCGAGGATAGCGAGCGTAATTGAGAAATCAAAGATTACGAAATTACCGAACGACGCAGAAGCCTAGCTTTGCGCAGCAAAGCGCCATCCCTCTCTCTCATTTTTTACAACTACCAACAAACTTGCTACCCTAAAACAAACAATTAATGCAAACCTATGAAAAAATTCCTGTTACTATTTTTATGCATAACGCTAATTAGCTGCCAAGCCGCCGAAGAACCAATCACAGAACAAGAAATCCAGCCTGAAGAAAACATAATCGAACTAATCGAATTAAATAGACCTGAAAATCCTCAAATAGGAGTGAATTTTGTTCGTTTCTATTTTGAAAAAGGAGGCGATACCGAAGGAGACCTAAATTATGAAACAACATACTACCAACCAGAATGGATTTTTGAAGACTTCGAGAACCTCGGGATACAAGCATTTAGACAATTCCCAAAAGCAGATTTTCTTTGGGACATGGTTGAACCAGAAGATGATCAATGGGACTGGGAAGGAACTGAAGTAGTAATCACAAACTCCAACACCAATCCAATAATCACCGTATTCGCTATGCAATACGCCTCGGCAACTCCACCGTGGGCCGACAGTTCAGATGAATTTAAAACAACACTAGGAGAAGAAGCAAAAGAATACCTTCAAGCCCTAATCGACAAATACGGCGACTATGTCACGTACTGGGAATTGGGTAATGAGATGGAACACTGGCGAGCTTTTTCACCAGAAGAAGAAGGAGAATATACATACAAAAGCGACAATTGGCTTGAAGGCGCAACTCCACCTGACGAATTCACACCCCAAGAACAAGGCGCATTCTTAAGGGAAGCTGCCGAATTCATCAAAGAAAGAGATGACGACGCAATAATCATACTACCTGGAATGGGAGGAATTGACGACTACACATTAAACAACTGGTTTGCAGGAGTTATCGAAGGAGGAGGCACAGAGTGGTTCGACATAGTTAACTACCACTATTATCCGTCATGGGATAGCTACATCATCGCAAGACAGAGTCTCCAAGATTTCCTAGAAGAACACAACATAGACGACAAACCAGTCTGGCTCACCGAAACAGGTTCAACAGCAAGTCCAACACTCACAGACCGAACAGATTATCCAAACAGTGAAATCACACAAGCTGCTGATGTATTCCGTAGATTAATACAAGCATACGGAGCCGGCGACGAACTTGTAATGTGGCACAGCTACATCGGAAGCTCCGACACACCTAGTAATAACTGGCGCCTATACGGCTTGCGAGAAGAAGATAGCGACCCCGAATTAGCCTACTACAGCTTTAAACTTTTAATAGAAGAATTAATCCCTTTTGAAAAAGTCGAAATCATCGAGACGCTACTAGATAATGGCAATAACATCTACAAAATCTCTACTGAGTCAGACGAAACAAAATATGTAGCATGGGGCAAAACGGACATAATAGCGCCCGAAGGCATGACAACTATGGCAAATGTAATTCCAAACGCAGAAGGCACATTCAAATGGGAAGAAATCATCCCTGGAGAAATCATAGAGCTAGACGAAATCCCAGTACTAATAAAATAAACACTCTATACTCCTAGTTCCTAGTTATTAACTTCTAGTTATAAAGCCAAAAAGCCACCTTTGCAAGATGGCTTGGACTTTTGGCAAAATTTGTTGGGAGTTATTACTCCTCTGTCTCTTCTTCAGTAGTCTCTTCTTCTGCAACTTCTTCCTCAGCGACTTCTTCTTCTGCAACCTCTTCCTCAACAACTTCTTCTTCCACAACCTCTTCTACTACTTCTTCTTCGACAACTTCTTCCTCCATAACCTCTTCTGTACCAGTGCATCCGAATAGCGCTAGTAATCCAAGGATAGAAAGTCCAGCCAATAGCTTTTTCATGACTATGGATAGTTAAAGGGTAATTCAGGTGGGATTTTATATGAATAACCGCCACATGTAAACAGTTTTGGCAATCTGTTTTATTCGAGAGCCTTTCCTGGTAGAATATCGGCGTGAAAATTTTAGCAAAAAACAAGAAAGCCCTACACGACTACGAAGTACTAGAAAAATTCGTAGCAGGCATAGTGCTACACGGATATGAGATGAAAGCTCTAAGAGTTGGCCAAGTCAACCTCAAAGGCAGCTACGTAAGCCTGAAAAGTGGTGAGGCCTGGACCAAAAACATTCATATCAGCCCTTACAAACATGCCTCTATCAAGGACTATGATCCGACTAGACCACGAAAACTGCTTTTGACCAAGAAGGAAATAGCAAAATTAACCTCGCAAGAATCACAAAAAGGTATTACAATCGTGCCCCTCGATATTCATTTAAAGAACAACTTAGCAAAAATGAGCATTGGAGTTTGTCGAGGGAAGAAACTTCACGACAAACGCGCCGACCTAAAGAAAAAAGCCCAACAAAAAGAGATCAATCAAACCATAAAAAGATTAAATTACTAAAACCTACTGTCTACTGCTTACTGTCTACTGACTAATCATGAAAAAAATCTATAAAGAACTCGTAGAGGGGTTAAAGAAAGAAGTAAAATCCCGAGACTTTGAGAGAGTCGTCATAGGACTATCCGGCGGACTAGATTCATCCGTCACGCTAAAGCTCGCCGTAGACGCATTGGGCCCAGAAAACGTAACCGGACTCATAATGCCAGAAATTGGCCTGACTTCTCAGGACAATGTCGAACACGCAAAGCTACTGGCAGAACACCTAGATATCCGACTATATTCTCAGCCAATTAATTCATTCTTGGTAAGCTTTAATTTTGTACCTTGGGGACAAACCAAATTAAGCCAGATGAACTTACGAGCACGCATCAGAATGCTGCTTCTCTATCATTACGCCAACACCGTAAATGCTCTGGTTCTAGGAACATCAAACAAAAGCGAACTACTTCTAGGATACGGGACCAAATACGGCGACCTAGCAGGCGACATCGAAGTCATAGGTAGCCTTTACAAAACAGATGTAAAAGAACTTGCAAGATACATGGGGTTACCTAATGAACTTGTCGAAAAAACACCAACCGCAGAACTCTCTAACGGACAAACCGACGAAGAAGAGCTTGGCGCACCTTACAGTAAATTGGACGTCATCCTAAGACTCCACGACGAAGGCCGGACAGAAGAAGACATCATCTCACGCGGCTTAGAATCAGCTTTGACCAGAAAAACTCTGCGTCGAATCCAAGACAACGAACATAAACGCGAAATGCCACCTGTCATCAAGACGAGCTTGATCAAAAGCAACGAAGTCGATATACCGGAGGTAGACCGAAAACAAAAGACTGAAGACGAAAGCAAAGAAACCAAAGAACCGGATCCAGAACCAAAAGAAGACGACATCCTCCCCGGCCAACAAACCCTTTTTACATAAAACCACAACCTACAAGCTACAAGCTACAAGCTACAACCTACAAGCTAAACAAACATGCAAACAGCACTATTTATAGGTCGATTCCAACCTTTTCACTTAGGCCATTTGGACGCTCTCAAGCAAGCATTAGCTGAAAATGATCGAGTTATCATCGGCATAGGAAGCTCCGAAGAAAATTACGTCGAAGAGAATCCGTTTACGGCCGGAGAAAGATTCGAAATGATAGAAAACACCCTGAAAGCGGAAGGAATTCCATGCGAAAAATATATAATCATCCCCGTAAGAAACATTGAAAACTTCTCATTATGGGCATCTCACGTAAAGCTACTCTGCCCTCCTTTTCAAAAACTATATAGCGGCTCACACATCGTTAAAGAACTTTTTGAAAAACACGCACCAGATATTGAAATAATAGACGTAAAAATGAATCTCAATGTAAATGCAACCGAGGTCCGCGATAAAATTCTCGCAGAAGATTCATCATGGGAAGAACTTGTACCAAAATCAGTCGCAGAATATTTAAAAGAGAAAAACACACACGACCGACTAAAAGACATCCAACTCCCCCGAAAATAAATTGAAAACAAAAACTATACTAGCAGCAATTGTTACAATCATTGTAATTTCCATAGTCTACTTCATAATAGAATGGACTAATCTCATGAATACAGATTTCGCCAACTGGACATCTTAACCAACAAACATGATAAACCCACTTATCTTCCGCGCATACGACATCCGCGGCATAGCACACAGGCCACAGCATGATTTAGAGATAGACTTAGATCCGTCTGGAGCCGAACTAATAGGAAAAGGTTTCGGCACATACCTAATTCGACTATACGACAAAAAGGATCCGGAAATTGTCGTAGGAATGGACATCCGCCTATCTAGTCCAGAACTCCAAAAAGCGTTTATAACCGGGCTGACTTCCACAGGCTGCAACGTTACAGATATGGGTGAAAGCACTTCTCCGCTCGTATATTACGCCGTACATAAATATGACTTCGACGGAGGCACAAGTATCACAGCAAGCCACAACCCCAAAGAATATAATGGCTTCAAGCTTCTCGGCCGCAAAGCTCATTCAATCTGTGGCGACGACCTACAAGATGTACTCAAAATAATTGAAGAAGAAGATTTTGAAGAAGGGCTTGGCCAAACCCGCACGAAAGATGACATATTTTGCGATTATCTCGAGGAAGTAACATCAAAAATCGAATTAAGCAGACCTCTCAAAATCGTCGTTGATGCAGGAAACGGTGTTGCCGGGCTTTTCGCGCCAGAACTCCTAGAAAAACTTGGCTGTGAAGTAATAAAAATGTATTGCAAACCCGACGGAGACTTCCCAAACCACGAAGCAAATCCCGAGGATGCAGAGAACTTACGTGAACTTGCAGAGAGAGTCGTATCAGAAGGAGCAGACCTAGGAATCGGCTTTGACGGAGACGGAGATCGCATCGGAATTATCGACGAACAGGGAAACCATTATCACTCAGACACCACCCTAATCCCGATCGCAAGAGACCTTCTCAGATATACCCCAGACGCTAACATAGTTTTCGACATCAAAAGCTCAAAAGTCCTCGAAAACGACATCGCTGAGCGCGGCGGCAACCCAGTCCGCTCAAAAACCGGCCACTCATTCATAGAGAAAACAATGCACGATATTGGAGCGCCGCTAGCAGGAGAAGTCAGTGGACACATTTTCTTCGGAAAAAAATACTACGACTGGTACGGATTCGATGACGCAATGTTCGCTGCAGCAGTAATTTTGCGGATTTTAGCAGACGAAGAGAAGCCATTCTCACAGCTCTTCAAAGGCCTACCAGAAGTAGTTAATACCCCCGAAATAAAAGCTCACTGCCCCGACAACAAGAAGTTCGAGCATATAGAAAAAATTGCAAGCCACTTCGACTCACTTTACGACTGCTTAACCATCGATGGCGTATTTATCAATTTCGATAAAGACTCATGGGGCGCAATTCGCTGTTCAAACACAACACCAAACATGACGATCCGCTTCGAAGCACCAACAGAGGAACGACTCAAGGAAATTCAAGAAATCATGCACGGCCACCTGGTAGACTATCCGGATATCGATACCTCATGGTATGATCCAAGCAGTTCCTAGTTCCTAGTTCCAAGTTTCTAGTTATCAATGCAAATAGTAATCTACATACTCACAGCGATCGCAATTATAGTTTTTTTAGGGTACAGCGCCCTGGCTATTCATCATGCCCGCAAATTCCGATATATCTCAAAACGAACAGTCAACCTCACCAGATTCTACATAGCGATGAGCTCTGTACTTGTGCTAGCTATCATTATCACCGCATTCATGGTGAAGATGTAAGAAGTTGTGAGTAATTATAAGAGAGCATCAGCAATGTTCGTCCTAATTCTCATCCTGATTTTTGTTATTGTTGAGCTTATATTTGCACGCTTCTGTAATTTGGACTTCGGTGAAACTGAAGTCCAAATTACAGAAAGGAAACCATAAGCGAGACAATAAACAAAAATCCTACCTTACAACCGACCCGCTCACATTAAACACAGGCAAATTCTCCGAAGGAGAGCTGTATTCAATAATCACTGCCTGTCTACCGTAATCACCTTCGTAAGAAGAAGGATTGTAGTCATCACAATATTCATAAGATCCTGTATCAACCTCAACAGTACCGTCAGGGTTTACGGTATATGGATAACAAACCTGGAAATAACTCATATAACCAAAGTCGTAAAGCTTTGCTTGTTCAGTAGTACAAGAGTTTCCATCTCCACAGACAGGACCATCTTCAGCATCAACTCCTCCAATAGTGTTTTGAGAAATAACAGATCCTAAAATATAAAGCTGATCTGTAAGCTGAGATTCCGAATAAGTGTCGCCAGAAGCGTCCGCTCTCATCAAGCTACCATCCAAGAACATATTAACGTGGAGATCTGTAACACCGTCGTCTACATAAAGATTCCCGCCATACCCATCATCCTCTAGAACGATGATACCAATACCTCCATCATCTCCCGTCTTCTCAATATTATTAGCAATATAAGCATCTGCACCAACAATCAAGATAGTTTTGAAAGTCGTTTCCGAAATATCTCCTCCTTTTATAATTACAACATCACCAGCTCCACTTCCAGTACAATAAAGTACATCACCTGAGACCAGTGATTCACAGCCTGAAGAAACTGTCCAATCACTATAAATCGTACCACCACTGCCTCCAGTAGAACTGATACCACGAATTACTTTCATAACTTGCTCAAAAACAACATCCCTAAGCTCCATCCTGTCTACGTCACCCACGACAGTAACATCATCCTCCTCAACAAGCCCACTAACCGTACCAATAACCCCGATACGAGGCTCTGCAACACCAGCCATCAAATCAGCAAAGAAGAAATTTTGACCAGGATAATAAACAGCCTGACCTTCAACATTAACACCGATATAAGTCACAACCGATGCAACAGACCCCTCTACCAATTCCGTCTCGTCATCAGAAGTCCAAAGACCAATTTCATCAAAAGCATCTTCAGAGGCAAGTGAACCAATGGTTGGACCACTAAGAACAAATTCGTCTGTTTCAGAAGCGATATCCCCAAAAGAATAATTCGTGTCATCTACAGAATAAATGATTTCCAAATCATAACCTGCAAAATACTCACCATTTTTTATAAACGAAGGCTCAAAATCATAAGTCTCACCAACACTCACATTTGTCACCGTATCTAAATCCATATCAATAGGATACAAATCATCAATCTCGTAAGGCGGTGCAAAAGAAAGAGAAGTACTAGCCGCCATTTCCAGCGTAGAACCTTCCTGCTCAGCCCCACCATAATACCAAACAAAATCTCTACCCATAACCCCCTCAATTTCTACAGTCGAAATGCCATAACTATTACTAGTATCAGGCGACAAACAATTTTCGTAATCACCCATATAGTTACAAAGCGCACCTGAAGTAGGCGCATAAGATTTAATATCGTAATAATAAACTAACGCATCTCCATCCTGACCGTAATATGAAAAATCCGAACTATGCGAAATAGCTTCAGTATCTCCACAAGTTCCATCTACTTGATCAAAACACATATTAGATGTCTCGGATTCTGTCACCTCACCACTCAAGCTAAAATCGTCCGGATCCAAATCATAAGAATCGCCATAAGAGTCTACTGTAACAAAAACCCTATAACCGCTTTCCATATCAGCAACAGGCGAACCTCCAGCCACATTCCCAAAAGTCCCTACCGACACACTTGCCGTCAAATAGACAGGTGGCAAATCTTGAGTAATCCCTTCAAAACACAATTCGCCAAGATTCGGACTCGTAGCACAACCATACACAGACCCATCAGAAAGATCCGTATAAACAGTACTCAAATCAAAGGCTGTACCATACGAATATGGGAAATCATAAGCATTCAAAGGCGCATAAAGATACCCCTCCCAATACACAACATCCCCTTCCGCATCCAGATCAACGCTAGCATTAGTATACGAAGGATGATCATGCTCTAAATAGAGCGTGCCAATATTGTCACTTTCAAAAGTGCCCGTAATATTACCGCTAATATCCACACAAAGCGAATCAGGAGTAATAGAACCAGTATTTGCATTCTCGGTACTAGAACCATCTAGTTCATAACAAACATCTTCAGCCTCTACAAAACCAGTTAAAGCTACTGGTACAAAGAGAACTGCTGCCGCTAAAACATAAATAGCGTATTTGATTTTTGTGCCCATAAGATTTGGATTTTTAAAAGTTTAATCATAATATTATACCAAAAAAAGCCCGGATTGACAACCCCGCAACCCGAAACCAACAGAAACGTTAACAGTTTTATATATGCAAGCTAAACATACTTACAAACCCGAGCCATAATTGCTATTGACAACTTTGTCAAATTCGCGTATAAAAGTCTCTTAACCAACTAATTATCAAGATATCATGAGTATTTTCGCACCTCGGCCTACAGGAGGAGAACCAGGCAACCCAAAAAGTCGCCTATTGTCTATGGCAGGAACTGCCGTTTTGGCTGCAGCGCTAACTGTCGGAATCGCACAAAAGGCATCAAGCGCTGAACTATCATGGGGCGGCGACGGATGGGCAGACGCTCCAAGCGCTAGTGACACAGGTGGCATAGACGACTTATTAGATGGCATAGAAGGCATGGGCACTGGCGACACAGATGACACAGACGATACAGATGACGTTCTTGACGAAATACTAGACGACACAGATACCCCTGTTGACGTCAGTTCTGCAACTTCAGACGATGGCGATGGCCCTATGGACAGGCAAGACCGAAAAGCACAAAGAGCATTGGAAGACATTGACCAAGGCGTAGAACGCCAACAAGACCTTGCAGAAGACATGCAATTCGAATTCGGCGAACGAGTAAGCAGAGCTGGTGCCGACCTATTTGTAGGACAAATTCAACCAGCTTTACTCGCACGATACATAGAAGACGGGACTGTAATACCTATCAATGGAACTGACGACCCTATCAACTTAATAGCTGGCGTTAAGGACGCAGAGCCAGGCAGAGATTACCTTTACTCTCGCTTAACCGTGCCTTTTGTAAGATATTTAAAAGCGATAGGCATGCCCGATACTGTTGTCCTTGGTGTTTTAAAGGAGCATAAACAAAACAACTTAGATGCGCTTCAAATACAATACGCTCAATTCTTAGATCAATTAGCAAAAGAAGAAGCACGTCTAGATGCTCTCTACAGAGAATACCTACGAACAATTGCCGAAGAAGAAGAGGCACTTAGAGTCGCTCAGGAAGAGCAAATAGCAATAATCCAAAGCCAACGCGGAATCCAAATAGCTGTGGGAGCCGGCGGCAAAGAAATAGAAACAGCGGCTCATAACGTAGAAACCCTAGGCGCAGCGAAAAGAAAAGTAATGCTACTCAGAGAATATATCGACGCAGACACAATTCCAAACAGAGCAACTGCAGAACAAGAATATACCATAGAGGACGGCTTCCTGCCTCCATTCATAGAAGCAGCGACAGCCCTAGACGAGACCAAACGAATGAGAGACAAGCTTGGAGAATACCGAAGATTGGTAACAACTACCGACAACCCTGAAGATCTCATCCTTAATTTTGACACATTGTTTACATGTGGACTCCCGTGGCAAGACGGGATAGGGCTAATGGCATCTAATACAGCTCTAGCCAGATTTAGAATAGACCAGACTCAAGCTGAACTCGCAGACCTAAGATTCGAAGAAGAAGAAGCAGCACACCAGTATCAATGTGATATTAGCGACGACCCTGATGACGGCAATCCAGAATGGGTAGACTGCGAACAAGGAGAGGCGATGAGGCAAATTCACGAATGGAGAAAACGAGGATACAGGCCAAGCAGACAACACGAATTAATAGCCGAGAACATAGCTAGGCTAACCGACGCAATTGGCGAAACAGACAGCTCTCAATGGGCCGCTTTAAGTGACGATGACGAAAAAGCCATGCAATGGAAACTTCGTGACCTTGTCGCAGCACGAGGCGAATTCGAAGATTACGAAATAGTGCTTTTAAGAGAAGAAGGAAGCGGGAAATACACCATACAACGAGATACCGGCGTAGCAGGAACAGACATACCAAGTAGTATAGGAGTAATCGATGACGAAGAACTAGCTTCAAGGGCAACATATCTAGATTTCGATGGGGTAAGGTTATTAACTGGAGATCGACAGTGGATAAAGCCAGATGGATTTTACTCAAAGAGAGAACAAAGATACTTAGAGTACGACGCTACTGGGAACCCCTTACTCCTAGCTCAACAAAGCTACCCAACAAAAATGGTTTTTGAACTCGCTTGTAGGATACTCCTAAGCAGGACCAGCGGAAGAACATTTGCGTGGGCATCCCAAGAAGGCGGGAAAAAGTCAGACAGAAACATTCGAGACCTAGACGGTGGAAGAATATTCCAAACAGCCCTAGACGACATAGAAGCAACTTTCAGAAGCGGAGAAATCTGGATGCCACCAGGGCAAGCAATAAACGCAATGGATCCTGTAACTACAAGTTCCGACCTAGCCAGAGTTGACGCTGGCATCGAAGGCGTAGTCGCAAGAGCTTACAGAGAATTAGGATACGACATGTCCGGCGATCCTATTCACACAACCGATGAAATGTTGGAGTATATGATTATGCCACACCTAGCAACGCGTATGCGCGGTTGGAGCCTTGGATCAGATCAAACTTGCGACGAGGTAGGAGTTGTACCAGGCGAACATGCAACACCGGTATTGCAAGATTCCAATATCATGGAACACCAAACAGTTACAGTAATATCAAATGCCGTATGCGACAATATTGGAGCTGCTATGAGCCAAAGAGCCGACTATCCTGGAAGAACACCTCAAGACCCAACCGTATTCTGGCATGATTTTCCAACCAGAGACAGCGGACTATTCGGACAAAAAGTTACTCACGTAGCATTCCCAGCTAGCAACAGGACAACTGCAGCTATATTCGCAGAACGAGACGAAAGAGAGATGGTCGGATTAGTAGCAGGAACAAATACCGTTATCGACCAGCTTGCCGGCCTTGAAGCCATCAGTGTAGGCCGAGGCAAAGGACGTGGCGGAAGACACCTTGTTAGCTTCTTCAATGACGACGCAAGAATAAGAAGGAAAGTCGAAAGAGCACAGCGCCTAAGAGACCGACAAGAAGGTGGCGACGAATAAAAAAGATCTCATATTGCCAAAAGAGCGCCTCAAAACAGGTGCTCTTTTTTTATGGTTTTAACGATATAGGCGAAAGAACTCACGCCATTAGGATTTTATTATTAGCGAAAGAGTATCAGCAGCGCTCATGGTTTTTCGAGGGCGTACATGCTAGCCCGAAAAAAACAGGAAGCGATGCCACGAAAGAGCTAATAATAAAATCCTTAACCGCACTTCTCACACTTAGTCTTCTTCCCTTTCTCAACCATAATCCATCCACACTTCTCGCACTTCCCAACCGGCTTGTTCCAAGTAGCAAATTTACATTTAGGGAACTTATTACAACCATAAAAGATCTTTCCACCCTTGCGAGTACGACGCTCTATTAATTGCCCGCCGCACTCAGGACATTTTACACCGGTTTGCTGAACAATTGATTGAATGTTTTTACATTTTGGATACCCACTACACGCAAGAAACGGACCATATTTGCCAACCTTAACCTCCATAGGCTCTCCACATTTATTGCATTTTTTTCCGTGGAATTTCTTCTCTGCCTCATCGATTTCCTCTTGTTCGTGTTCATCTTTACCTAGAGGTTTAGCGTTGTCACATTCAGGATATTTACTACAAGACAAGAACTGCCCATAGCGACCAAATTTTTTCACCATCATAGCCCCACATTTTTCACACTTTTCATCGGTTTGTTCAACAACATCCTCTTTTTTGATGGTCTTGAGCTTCTCCTCAATGAGCTTATGAAAAGGCTTATAAAAAGACTTAATCAAAGGCACCCATTCCCGCTTCCCTGCAGCAACTTTATCAAGCTCGTCCTCCATTTCAGCCGTAAAATCATAATCAACAATATCCGGAAAATGCTTCACAAGCAGATCCGTAACAACACATCCTATCGCCTCCGGAACAAGCTGGCGATTCTCGTTACGAACAATATATCCACGATTTTGAATCGTACTAATAGTAGGAGCATATGTACTTGGCCTACCAATTTCGAGAGATTCAAGTTTCTTAACAAGCGACGCCTCCGTATAACGCGCCGGCGGCTTAGTAAAATGCTGACTAGGTGTGATCTTTTTCGCCTTAACATCATCTCCTTCCGCAACGTCCGGCAAAATCTTTTCCTTGTCTTCCTCCTCTTTGTGTTTACGATCTCGCCCCTCAACATAAACCTTCATAAAACCATCAAACTCAATAATTTGACCATGAGCCTTGAGCGTATAATCTCCCGCTTCGATATCAACAGTCGTACGATCCATCACAGCCGCCGCCATTTGACAAGCAAGCGTCCTCTCCCAAATCAACTTATATAAACGGTATTGGTCCTTGTCTAGCTTCTCTTTAACGTCCTCCGGTTTAATCTTTAAATTAACTGGACGGATCGCTTCATGCGCTTCTTGGGCACCTTTTTTGCTTTTGTAAGTTCTCGGCTTGTCGAGAACATATTTGTCACCAAATTCCTTGCCAATCACATCTGCAGCCTGCTTAAGAGCAGTATTAGAAAGGTTCACGCTATCCGTTCTCATATAAGTAATAAGACCGTGATCGCCATGACCACCTTCATATAGATGCTGAGCAACCATCATGGTTTTCTTCACAGACATATGCAGCTTACGAGCAGCTTCTTGCTGAAGAGTAGAGGTTGTAAAAGGTGGCGCAGGATTTCGCTTGTGTTTTTTCTTCTCAATTTTCGTGATTTTTAAATCAGCCTTTTTGATAGCCGAAACTACCGCCTTAGCATCTTTTTCTTTAGTAGGCTCGTATTTTTTTCCTTTTTTTTCTGCTAAGAAAGCTTCGAATTCGCCATTTTCATGGTCACAAAGAACCGCAACTTTCCAGAACTCATCAGGCTTAAAAGCTTCGATCTCACGCTCACGATCAACAATCAAACGGACAGCAACGCTTTGCACGCGCCCAGCAGACAGTCCATATCGAACCTTTTTCCATAAAAGCGGCGAAAGTTCATAACCAACCAAGCGATCGAGTACACGACGAGCTTGCTGAGCATCAACAAGCTGCTGATCCATTTTGCGTGGGTTCTCGATAGCTGCAAGAATTGCGGGCTTAGTAATCTCGTGAAAAACAGCCCGCTTCGGAGTTTTTTCAAGCTTAAGCGCCCTAATAAGATGCCAAGCAATGGCTTCTCCTTCGCGGTCTTCATCAGTTGCCATCCAAACTGTTGTTTTCGCCCCAATGTGCGTCTTTAACTCCTTAATAATCTTCTTTTTGTCCTGAGAAACAACATACTTTGGCTTAAAATCCTTCTCCGTATCAACACCCATCACAGATTTCGGGAGATCTCGAACATGCCCCATAGAAGCCTTAACAGTATAATCTTTGCCTAAAAACTTCTTGATCATCTTGGCCTTCGCTGGCGACTCAACGATCACAAGATTTTTCTTTACAGTCATAGTGGTCGATTAAAAATTTGCGATGCAAAGGTACTTGTCGCAAAGGCAACTTGTCAAACAAATTAAAAAATTGCTGGACCTCCGCAAGCCTCTCTAAGACACGATCTTGCAGAGCTTCCCAATCGAGAGTAGGACCGTAAACAATAACTAATTTATGTTCTGCAGGAGAAACAAGATACAGAGAATATTCACCCGTAACCTTGTCGACAGCCACGCCACCAATCAACTTGCCGCCACTCATCCCGGTATAAAAATTGAAGAAAGCTTCGTTCTCATGTCCCGATATCCTTCGATCTACCGGTTCAACATGAAAAACCCCATCTATAGCCTGCAAACGCCTACCAGCTTCCACAACCAACTTAGCTTTCGCAATATCAGACGATACTCCCAAATCAATCCTTTCGCGTGCATCTGGATTTTGCAAAGCACCAACAAGAAAATCGTAACTCGTCGAATCATGTCTAAGATTCGAGACACGTCCTTCCTCACAATCCCTGCCAACAGCCCACCTAATCTCCTCGCCAGTATTATAAACAACAATGTAAGACTGTCTCGGTGCATCTTCTGCAAGCCTTCTAGGCTGCAAAGAATAGCCATGATAAGACCTCCCACCACCAGGCGCAACTGTAGTCAAACGAAGATCAATATCCCATTCGTCCTCTCCAAGCAATTGTCTCACCGCAGTTAGCAACTCAACAACTCGACCATCTTGCAAAATTCTTGCAGCTTCCCCGCGATCCACTACACCAAGTTCTCTCTCCGGCGAACCATACTCCATAGGACATTGTGGATTTTCCCAAGTTTGCGGATCACCAGCATGCGCAGGAACAGCCGTAGCCAACGCAACTATCGATGTCAACAACGCACCACAACGACCCAAAGAACGATCTGAACTACTAGGCAAAGGCATGTTTAAGGGGTTTAAAGATTTAAAGACTAGGACGGTATTTTAACAACAACTACGAAACCCGTCAAACAAGCCACACCCCCTAGCTCATGTGGCACTCCAGACAACCAGTATTACCAAACAACATTTCCGCCCCAAAAACAGCTTAAAAAAGGGCGATTCCCCTTGCTTACAATTATAAACTCTATATATTAGGACTCGTCTATTTACCTCCTAACCAAAACAA
>CAYFOI010000023.1:0-23070 GCA_964344725.1 uncultured Candidatus Peribacteria bacterium | reverse complement strand
CTTACACTAAAGCAAATTTCGCATTTCTACGCACCCGAAAATGAACGGTCTCTAATACAAGGATGGACAAAGAAACATCGCGCCCAAACGCGCAAGAACAAGTAGTCGAAGAAGCCATAGAAAAAGGGAACATCCTCAACGTTTCCAAGGCTGACCAATACAAAACAGTCAGCGAGCTTTTCGAAAAAAGCCAATCTAATTCGGTCTACTACACTCTTCTAATACTTTCGATTTTCATCGTTGCAACAGGCTTATTACTCGGCAACTCACCCATCGTCATAGGTGGAATGCTTGTAACACCAGTTCTTACACCAATACTAGTGATCGGACTAAGCATAACTGTAGGAGAACTCAAATTTATCAAAAAACCAGGAATTCTAATACTAAAATCAGTATTCCTAACCATCGGGATATCCGCAGTAATGACAGTCCTATTCGGAGCAACAGAGATAGATCAAGTTCTAACAAACGATCTAAGAACAGCCATCCTCTATTTCATAGTCGCAACAACCTCGGGAATCGCAGCAACAATCGCATGGGTACGCAAACAAGTTTCAGAAATATTACCAGGGATCTCAATAGCAGTTTCGTTAGTTCCACCACTGAGTTTAATAGGGATAAGCCTGGGACTTTTTGACATAGAATATGCAAGATTTTACCTCATCATATTCGCGCTAAATTTCCTCGGAATCCTAATCGGCAGCTTCGGAGTTTTCACTTTACTTAAATTCCAAAGAAGCGGATGGGAAGTCAAAAAGAAAATCAAAGAAACAGAAGAAATCGACGCACAAAAGAAAGCCGAGAAACAAGCTGAAAAAGCCGCAGAAAAACTAGAACAAGTGAAAAAGAACGTAGAAGAACTAGAAAAGGCTAAAGCCGAATAACAACTACACAGAAACCTCAATCTAAGATCTTTGTCTTTTTTAATATATAAGATATATTGGGGAGCGCACTTAACCAAAAACAAAAATGACAGAAACATGGATATATACGCTAGCAAGCGTCACTCTAGTCAGCATCCTATCAGCAGTTGGCATCGTCGTACTATTAATCAACAAGAAAAGATTAACCAAAATCCTCAGCCTCTTAATAGCCTTCTCTGCAGGCGCCTTGCTCGGAGGCGCAATGCTACATCTGATACCAGAGATTATTGAAGAGCATGGATTCTCAACAGAGATTCCAATGTACATTCTCGGAGGAATGATCATATTCTTCATCCTAGAAAAAATTGTACATTGGCGTCACTGCCACCATATATCTTGTGATGACCACCCACACCATCTCGGGACAATGAATCTTGTAGGAGATGCTATACACAACGCCATAGATGGCGCAGTAATTGCAGGTAGTTTCATGGTAAGTCCAGAACTTGGCCTTACAACAACCATAGCTGTAATACTTCACGAGATACCTCAAGAAATTGGCGACTTCGGCGTACTGCTTTACGCAGGATTCAAACCCAAAAAAGCAATTCTATACAACTTCTTATCAGCATTATTTGCAGTAGTAGGAGCTGTCGCAGCACTACTTATAGGCTCACACATCGAACATTTTACAGAGATAATTATACCGATCACAGCCGGCGGCTTCATCTATATAGCTAGCGCTGACCTAATTCCAGAACTACACAAAGAAGTCAAAATCAAAAAATCAATAGCCCAACTAATAACAATAATTTTAGGCATAGGAATGATGGCGATCCTCGCAAGTGGACATACTCACACGCATGAACACGATGACGGACACGACCACGAGACACATGAAGAACTTTACGAAGGAGGAGACATGGTTCTATGAAGCAGATAACAAATAGCCGTCAGCAGAAGAGCACCAAGCGATAAATATTGCCCAGTAGTTAATCCCAAAAAACCCCACTCTGGATATTCTTTTACAAACTCAACCAAAAACCTAGTCGTAAAGTAAGCCCCCGAAAACAGAAACAGAAAAAACATCGGCCTACGCTTTTTACCCTTCAAATAGAGACCAAACATAAGCCCAAAAATCGCCCAAGCCAAAAGCGCCTCATAAACCTGTGACGGATGTCTCGCAAAATCCTCACCCAACCTCTCAAAAACAACCCCCCAGGGCAAATCTGTCTCTCGCCCAACAATCTCAGAATTAAAAAAATTCCCCATCCGAACAAACCCAGCAACAAGCGGCATAGCAATAACAAGCGCATCCGCATATTTCGAGAACGAAGTCTTCCTCCAAAGACAAAAAGAACTATAAGCAACCAGAAGGCCAATCGCAGCTCCATGACTAGAAAGCCCACCATGCCAAACCTGAACAATTTCAGCAGGATGAGCCCAAAAATAATCAAGATTATAAAAGATAACATGCCCCAAACGCGCACCAATAATCAGCCCGAAAAACAAAAATACAGTCAATAAATCAAAATCCTTCTGCTTAAACTTCTCCCTCTTGAAAATCCACTCGGTCAAAAAGTAGTACAAGAGAGCACCAAGCGCAAAAAGCACACCATAATACCTAATCTCCAAGGGACCTAGCTCAAGCAACACCGGATCAATATTGTGGATAAACATAAAAATCAAATTACAATTTCCAAAAGATTAAATAAATATCCAACAAGAACTATACCACCTGCCACGATCCCAAAAAACATAATAAGTAATTTTATGCTCATCACCCTTTTTAACATCACGGCCTCAGGGAACGATAAGCCTGCAATCGACATCATAAAAGCCAAAGAGGTCCCCAACGGCACTCCATTCGCAGTAATAGTAAAAATCAACGGAGCAACAGTAGAACACCCTGCATAAATCGGGACACCAAGTAAAACAGCAGCAGGAACAGCAAAAGCACCATACTGCCCCACCGTATTCATAAAGAACTCCTGCGGAACATATCCATGAATAAAAGACCCCAAAGCCACACCTATAACAACATAAAGAGCTAATTTCTTAAAAGTACTAAAACCTTCAGAGACAGCATACTTTAAACGCAGCTTAAATCCTTTAAAAACAATTTTAGTCTCGCAACTAGCCATAGATTTTTCCAAAACAAACTCCTTATCAACTTTAAGAGCTCCTAAAACAAGACCACCAAAAACTCCAAGCAAAATACCGGTCACCGCATAAGCAACAGCCAGCTCCCACCCAAAATACTCACCCATAATCACAAACGCAACCTCATTCACTAACGGAGAAGTAATCAAAAAAGAAAAAGCGACTCCCGCAGGGACACGAGCTTTAACAAAGCCTATAAAAAGCGGTATGGACGAACAAGTACAAAAAGGAGTTACAGCCCCAAAAACAGAAGCCATCAAATTCCCCAGTCCAAACCGAACCTTCGACATAGATTTCTGCAGACTAGAAGCCATCAAAAAAGTCCTCAAAAAACTAATCAACGAAACAACAAAAAATATCAAGAACAGAATCTTCAAAAGATCATAAAAGAAAAAATGTGCACTATCAGCCAAAGGCGTACCAACCTCAAGATTAAACAAGTCGTATGTAAGAAACTCAGCAATATATTCGAACATAAGTTATAAAGTTAACATTTTAATTTTGAAGACTTAGCAGACGAACAGGACATTAAATTAGAAAACTCTGATTGCAATTGCATAAACGCATCACGATCCAAGGAATAGTGCCTCCACTTTCCACATTTACAGAAGCTTATTAAACCAGCTTCTTTCAAAACCTTTAAATGATGAGACACCAGATTTTGATTTAGAGACAAAGCATCTTCAATCTGACACACACACTTCTCCCCAGAAGACAGAATATTAAGAATCTGCAATCTGTTCGGTTCTGAGATAACTTTGAGCTTCGTAGCTAAATCTTGAATATTTTTCATAAAAACATATCAACGATCATTGATATATTATAGGCAAAAAGACTAAAGTCAAGAAAGTTTATATGCTAAGATCGACTCAAGAAAAATTAAACACCAATAACCATGATTAACATTTCTGACTTGCCTCTCAGCGAGCTCCTTGAACTAACCTTATGGGGAAATACATTGCAAGATTACTTAATTTTCCTCGTAGTCACTATCGGCGTATACCTAGTATTCTCGATCGTGATTACTTTCGCAATGAAAAGACTTGCAAAACTAGCAGAAAAAACAGCAACAGACTTCGACGATATACTCATCGCAACACTGCGCAAACTCAAGTGGCCAATATTTGTCATCATCGTACTCATAACAATACCGACCCTCTTAGAAGTACATGAATACGTCTCTACTTTCTCAAGATACGCAATCATAATCCTGCTGACATACCAAGCAATCAAGATTGCAGGCATATTCATAGACTACGGAACAAACAAAGCAGTAAAAAAAGAAGGCCAAAGTGGATTCATCAAACCATTCGGAACAATCGCAAAAGTTACACTATGGGTCATAGGTGGAGTCTTAGTTCTATCAAACCTAGGATACGACGTCACATCCCTCATCGCAGGACTAGGAATTGGAGGTATCGCAATAGCATTAGCTCTCCAGAATGTACTTTCAGACATATTTAGTTCACTCTCAATCTATTTCGACAAACCATTTAAACCAGGAGATTACATTGTAGTAGACACAAAAGAAGGCACAGTAAAATCCGTCGGCATCAAGACAACCAGAGTCATAAGCGTACAAGGAGAAGAATTGGTAATACCAAACAACACACTCGTTAGCTCAAACATTCAAAACTTCGGAAAAGTAAAGAAACGCCGCATACAATTCACAATCGGGATCTGTTACGAAACACCTCAGGACAAAGTCAAAAAAGCCAAGAAAATCATCACAGACACAATCAAGAAAGCCAAAAACGTTGAATTTGACCGCACATTCTTCAAGAACTTAGGCGCATCAGCCCTAGAGTTCGACATAGTCTATTTCGTAAAAAGCGGCGATTACAAGAAATATCTAAAAATCCAAGAAAAGATGAACCTAGAAATAATGCAAAAATTCGAGAAAGAAGGTATCCACTTCGCATATCCAACACAAACCCTGCATATCAAAAACAATTAAAATACTTTTATTTGTCTGTAGCGACTCTGCAGCGCTCATGATGAAATCAGGAAGCGAAGCCCTAGCGAAAGACTAATAAAAGTATTTATCCTACGCAGACACTACATATCAAAAATCCTTAAAATTTTAAGACACTTCCCCTAACTAGCTAAATAGCTAACAAGCTAACTAGCTTTTAAGATATTTCTTCGAATAATCAAGCCATAGACATTTGAATAATTGTCGAAAGAGCTTCTGCAGCGATACATATTTTCGAGAGCGTACATGCTAGCTCGAGAAAATAAGTAAGCGAAGCCGCGAAAGAGACAATTACTTCAAATATTTCTTCGAATAAGGAATCTTCTCGCTATAAAACTCAATAGCTTGCCTAAGCTCCTCATGATCCTTGGCATATTCCTGAATATCTACTCCAGCAACCCAAGCATCACAAGCTTGCCTTAGCGCTGTTGCACCAGCTTTGGTACCACCTGGATGAGAGTGAACTCCTCCACCCATAGTTGTGATGAAATCTGTTGTTCCAACAGCATCAGCATAAGGTTTTAAAAGAATCGGATTCAAACCTCCAGAAGCAATTGGAGCCATGCCTTTAATATTACCCCAATCCTGTTCAAAGAAGTCACCCTTCGACACAGGCATCAAAGCCTGATGAGCAGCAACAATATCTTCATCTTTAGTACCTGCCATTTTACCAATTCCAGCAGTACCTGTATGCATCGCACTTGCTCCTGCAAGACGACCAAACTTTGTCATAAAAGGAACGCTGTAACCAAAAGGATTTTCAGGCCTAGTCATAGATCCATGTCCAGCACGATGGAAATGTAAGAACACATCCGGCCATTCTCGATGAGCTGTTTGAACAGCAGACCAACCAGCCGTAATTCCATCAACCAAGAAAGCATAACTTCCAGGCTTCATAACAGATCTAATATACTCAGCTCTTTCCTTCATAGTTGCGAAATCAGGAGAAGAAATATTAAAAGACATACACTTCTTATCCCCTGTAGCTTCTTCTGCTCTATCCATAGCTTTGCGGATTTCATCTACAACCTCTTTCATAGGACAGAAATCTTGATCAGCTTGTGGCTCATCAAATTTCACAAAATCACCGCCGCCGCTCCAAAATTGGAAACAAACCTCAGCGAACTCAGCAGGCTTAAGACCAATTTTTGGCTTAACAATCGTACCAAGAACAGGACGATCCTTTATACCAAGATAACCTTTCAAATCCGCAATAGTAGCCGAAGGACCATCATAATGCTCAAGCATTTCTTTTGGAAACCAGCAATCGAGAGCCTTAAGAGCTTTCAAGCTAGACATCCCAAAAACATTACCTACAACATAAGTCAAAACATTCTGAATATTTCCTCCTCGATCAAAAATCCTCCACGGATAAGCAATCCAAACAAGATTCTTCTCCTCATCAGCTTTATAAACTATCGCATTCAGATCATCTGAGAAATCTGTTGCAGTCCCAACTCTAAGGTTAGAACCTGTACTTGACTCCGCAGCAACTTCAGAAGCCTCCCCTACCAATTCTATGCCTTCTTTTGGCTCTAGATGAAAAACCGTAAGCATATACTTCCCGTCCTTGTACGGATCTAGGTCAAAATTCACATATTGTTTTTGCATTTTTATTTTTTTACCAAGTATATTATACCACAAAATCGGCACTTTTCAAACCCCCTCTTCTTGGTTTAAAATAAATTCAACATGATAAACACACACAAGAAAGAAACAGCCATAATAGTAGACGTCATCCCACCAGAAATAAACCGCGAAGAAGCGGAGGAACGACTTGCCGAGCTCGAACGCCTAATCGAGACATACGGAGGCATCACAATTTTGAAAATAATCCAGAAGAGGGGCCGCCCATCAGCAAAGACATTCCTTGGCACAGGTAAAGCCAAAGAAGTTTCGGAACTACAGAAGGAACTCAAAGCCACTATGGTCGTAATCAACGGGTTTGTTAAACCAAATCAATTTCACCATCTTACTCTTGCCATAGATTGCGAAGTCCTCGACAGATTCGAGCTGATCCTAAAGATATTCGCAAAACATGCAAAAACCGAAAAAGCAAAACTTCAAATTCGCCTAGCTTTCCTCAGATACGAGTTCCCTCGCCTATTCGGCAAAAACGCAGGCCACGCCCAACAAAAAGGTGGAACTGGAACCGTCACCCGCGGTAAAGGTGAAAAACTCCTCGAAACAAAACGCCGCCACCTCACCAAACAAATACAAACCATCGAGAAAAAACTATCATCAATCAAAAAAGTCCACGCCGGCCAACGCAAAAGACGCCGCAAACGCGGCTTCCTAGTAGCATCACTCGTAGGCTACACCAACTCAGGCAAAACAACTCTTCTCAAAAACATCACCCACAAAAAATCTGCTTACGCTGCAAACAAACTCTTCGCCACACTAGAAACAAAACTAGGAGAAATCCACATACCAAACTCACACCACCCAGTCCTCCTTGCCGACACAATCGGATTTATTTCAGATCTTCCACCACTTCTTTTTGAGTCCTTCCTAACAACACTAGAAGAAGCTATCGAATCCGACCTGCTCATCCATGTCATCGATGCATCAGACCCAAAAGTGGACGAAAAAATCGAGATAGTAGACAAAATCCTAGAAGAACTCGGATGTGACAGGAAACCTAGAATAAACGTATTCAACAAGACAGATGCACCACACACATCTATCGAAAAATACAAACACCTCAACCCCATCCCAATCTCCGCACTCAAAAAGAAAGGGTTCGATAAGTTGCGAAGCCGGATCAAGCAAAAACTAAAGCTCTAACAGGTTTCCCTGGGGAAAGACCTCACGCATGAGAATTTTTAATGTTTTTTTAAGGTTAGTATGCAATCGTATGCTTCAAGATGAAAGCATACCAATCTAAATATTCAAAAATAAAAGGTACAGATTTCCACGAAGTACGGAGAAAAGCATTTAGGATATATTCTCAAATCAAAAACAGAACAAAACGAAGACCCTACATAAGATCTGCTTATTTTAAAAAAGATAAGATATTCATAACCCCATTCTGGGAACATTTATTTGGAAAACAAAAATGGCGAGATCGCATGAGACGATTAAAATACTTCGAAGCAGCAATAGAATTAATAAAAAATAATAATTTTGCACCAACATCAAAAGACAACCCAAATAATCAAAATGAGATACTTCATAGATTTGCAGGAATCACAAGAGAGCAAGAAATATTCTACGTACAGATAAAAGAAAACAAACGCACAGGACAAAAAAATCTTATTTCAATATTCCCAAAGCAATAAAAAAAAGACCTTCCGCTTTGCGTGGTGTATAAACCACAGGCCGAAAGCCTTTTCTACTAAGAAAATACCAAAAACAACCTCAAAAATCAAGCAAAAGCTAGAGCCCTAAAGGTATTTGTCTTTGTTAAGAGCGACTCTGCAGACCCAAAGGGTCGAAGCCCTAGCGAAGAACAAAAACAAATACTTCCCTACTCAAATCTCAAACTATCTATCGGATTCAAACTCGCCGCCTTTTTCGCTGGATAAACTCCAAAAAGCAGCCCCTCAACAGCCGCAGCAACCAAAGCAATAAAAATACCCGTAACAGGAATGATAAAATCAATTTCTACACCCCCAAGAGAGGCAACAACAGTAAACAGATAAACCACGCCTAATCCACCAACAACACCTATAACACCACCAACCATCGTAACCAAAACAGCCTCAGTCAAAAACTGATACAAAATCGCTTTCTCACTAGCACCAACAGCCTTACGAAGACCAATTTCACGCGTTCTCTCAGAAACAACAACAAACATAACATTCATCACCCCTACCCCACCAACAATCAAAGAAATCGCCGCAAGCACAACAAGCAAAATAGACAAAGCACCCGTCACAGCATCCATAATTTCCACAGCCTCACTCATTGTCGTCACACGAAAATCACGTCTATCAATATCTGTAATGCTATGCCTCTTGTCAAGCTCCTCAATCACATCTTCTTTAACCAAAGCTGCCATATCTTCATCGACAGTTTGCAGAAGAAAATAAGGCACATAATCGATACCCATAATAAGTTTCTGCATAGTGTTCAGAGGTATATAGACCTGACTATCCATATCTTGGAAAAACACCATACCAAGCTCTTCCATGACACCAATAACTTTCAAATTAATCTCCCCAATACGAACATTCTGACCAATCGGATCTACACCTGGGAAAAGCTCCTCTGCAGTAGTTGCCCCCAAAACAGCAACTCTTGCCAACGACTTATCTTCAGATTCAGTAAAATACCGCCCATACTCAACATCCGCCTGATCTATATTTACAAAGGAAGCGCTAGTAGCCTGTATCAAATACTCCTGATCCTCATAAAGAGATGTAACTCTTTCAAGACCCAAGACAGCAGCATATCCATCTGTCACCCCTGGAATATCAAACATTGCTTCCATATCATCTTCAGTCAAAGTCGTTACCGTCACTCCCTCAACCATCGCTGTGGCATTTCCAGCGCTCATATCCGAAAGACCTGGAGTTTTTACCTCAACAACAACAGTATTCGCACCATAAGCCTCAACCTCAGCAGTAACAACAGCCTGCGTTGCACTCCCGAGCGAAAAGACTATAATCACCATAGCGATACCTATAACAATCCCGAGAGTTGTAAGTAAACTACGAACTTTGTTAATTCGTAGAGCCGTATATGCCAACCTGAAATACTGAGCAATTTCCGACATTTAAACAACTTAGACTACTAGATAAAAGTACAACAAAACCATAAAAATCTCCAGCTTTCCCCAACCTGGAGAGCAGGTTGACAAAATCACAAAAATAGGTTAAACTCAAACCTCTAGCAATAAGATTAAATTAGTATCATGGACCCAGAGGCGCCAATAGAACCAGCAGATGATACACCAGCAGAAGCAATATCGTCATCAGAAGAACCTGGAGGAACGCCGCCAGCAGAACACCATGACCATCCCTTGTATATTGAAGGACATCATGAACACGTAGGCTGTATTCTGAACAACCCACATAATTTTGTATCGTGGTCTGAAGCGCTAGACAGACCTGAAGATTTTGCAAATATAGACAAGATAGAATTAGATATGCGTGAAAATCCTGAGAGGTATCTGACGCTAACACAATCGCTTGAAGAAACTGAGGGCGATCTTAACCATGCAATACTACATCTCTTAATACCACAATTAAGCACAGAACAAAGAAGAGCAACAATAGATAGCCCCACATTCAAAAAACTAAGACCACTTTTGCTTCTATTCCTCTACAGATTCCCTAGTCGTATTAATGGACTTGTATACCTTTTGGAACAAGCCTCCAAGCAAACCTGCAAACCTATCTCACACCGAACAAACATGGTGGGCACAAAAAAGTACACAGGAAGCGTCATAAGGATAGACATGAAAGAGTTTACAACTCATACACATCACCAAGGAGAAGCTGCAACTGTGGCACTTATGCAACAGAATTTCTACCCACCATTTTTCGAGGTAATAAGATGTTACCCAAACGTAAAATTTATAGACACAATAGGAGACGAGATTGTTTGTGTCATAGAAGACCCCCAAGGCAAAGAAGATGTCAGATTTGCTCAAGATCTCGCAGCAAAGTTCACAGTTGAAACACACATAGGAATTGGACAAGGAGAATACGAAGTAACAGTAACCCCTCACGGAAAAGTAGTCGTAGGAGGGGAAGCATCAGATGCATCTCTGGCAGCACAAAAAGCACCTGCCCCAAAAAACAGGAAGGTACACATACAAACATCTTCAGGCTCTATCGAACATCACACAGAATCACCGGCTGGAAGCAGTATGCCAAATCCACCATCAAATTCAGCAATACAATTATTCAAGGGCATATCACCAGATGAATTAGAACCAATACTTAACGATCCTGAAGAACTGTACAGAGCCGTCAAAACACAAATGGCAATGGTAGCATGTCCTATAACTAAAACAGCACTAAAATTAGAAAACCCTATAGAGTTAAAAGCAACCACCGTATGTGTAACAGCTCCAGCACAAACAAGTGACGAAGTAATTACATGGGAAACACAACTTGAAGAGTTAGCTGAAAAATACGATGGAACTGTACTACATCTAGAGATATCAGGAGGCAAGAAAAAAGGAATAATAGTATTCGGCGCATTAGGTTCCAGCCCTTTTTACAAAGAAGAACGTATCACTGAATGTACAAACCAATTAATAGCAAATATACAAGGCTGCCAGATAGGTATAGCAACCGGCCCTATGCTCATATCCGATACGAGTAAAGAAGGGACTATATCCGACTCCGTAAACAGAGCAGCTAGATTAGCACATGCAGACAAAACCAAACGAATAGTCGGCGATGCAGACTTAGGACAAGTAAGAATGGATGCTCAAACGCACGAGAACTTACAAAGAGCAGGTATCATGCCAAAAGGAGATTCCGAAACAACAGATTTACAGATCAAAGGAACCGGAAGACAAAGAACAGTAATTTGTAACGAACTCGAAACACAAGATCAAGAAACCAGATACACAAGGCAAAGAGAAGTTACAAGATTAGTAGGAGTAGTAAAAGCAACACTATCCAAAAGAGAATCCGACACACCACCACACTTCAATCTAGACGGCTTCGACGGCATGGGACAAAGAGAAATACTTAAGGCAGCCGCAAAAGAACTTAGAGAATCAGGTAGTAGTAGGATCGAAATAATCGAGTTAACAGGACCGCGACTAGCCAGCAGAAGACAGCAACATAGAACTTACAAAGGACTTGAAGAACTCATAACACAAAAGCTATTCCCAGAAGAACAAGACCTAGTAATGTTTATGAATCGACAGGCAATGGACGTAGATTCTCCTAAAAGAACTAAATGGCTAAACATATACAGAGAGTTGCGAGGACAGCAAATAAGGACAAACATACTAGGAAATGATGCCACAGCAAGAGCAGAAATCATCAGCATGTTGAGAGCATTAGGCGATATTGGTATATGCTGCGAAAGAATAGACAGAATGGACGGCACTTCACGAGAAATATTAAAAGATTCGGGAGTGATCTTAATGACAACAGGGTGCTCTTCAGCAGCACATAACATAGAAATCAGAGGAGTAGATCTAGAAGAAGCCTTAGCTATAACAGCACATCGACTAGGCACAGAAGCAGCACCAGAAGGATTAAGAACACTAATTCCTAGAAAGATACCAACAAACCAAGCAGGGCTCTTTAACCCTATGTTAATAGAAGCTCTCACAGACGATTTGATAGAGATAGAAGCCATCCGAAGAGGAGATACTAATTACTACAACCCAAGCAGAGCTGAAAAGGTAGAAGCGACCAAATCCGTAAAGGAATTACAACAAGGAATGGTCAGAACAAAAATTGAAGCAATCAGAGGCCGAGATGCATCAGCGATACTAAGAACAGCTATTTTGCTAGGAGATTGTACAAAACGAGAACTCGAAATAGCAGTAGGACGCGAAATAAGTCACGAATCTTTGGGTCAACTTGCAGAAGCTGGGATATTAATACAAACAGAGGACACTGACGAAATAAGATTCGCTGCTTCATTTTCAGTCGAAGTAGCAATTGATATACACCCATTAGAGGTACTTGCATCTGATTACATGGAGAGAAGATTAAGAGAGGATATTGGAAGGACTGGACAATTTCCAATAGGAAAATATTTGGATATTTGCAGAAGCATAAATATGCATCTTTCACCAACAACAATCGAAACCCTCGCAACTCAAGCACCAACAATGCTGGAACAAGGCAGGCAAATAGAAACGATGGATGCATGTACTCAATTCATAGATACCAACCACAGAGTCTTAACAAGCCTCAACTTCGCACAAGGATTAACACCAGAGACAGCCAACCATATATTGCAAATCTATCACACCTTAATCGAAGCAAAGATATCTATAGGACGAAGTGTTGTTCATGACTTAGAAAGACTTAGAGAATTCAATGCAGCCCTAGCAGGAGCAATAGAATACAACTTAGCAGATTTGACAGGGACACAAGCACAATACATCACTGAGATGCCACCAACTGCGAGAGGTAAATATTGTCTCCTATCATGTAAAGCAGCATATAGAGGCAAAGATGATGAAACTCTTCAACGCATCCTGCCTATACTAGAAACTGTTTACCCAGAAGACTTAAGGGATACACAAGCAAAAGCAGAAATTGGACTTCTAAAGAGTCAATTGCATTACATACTAGCAGACAAACATAAGCAAAGTGATGCAACAGAACAAGTCAAAAATGCAGCCAGAATTACAGAATTAGAAGAAGCAGTAGAAGCACTCATAGAAATAGACATAGAGAGTATGGAGGGTACACGCCTAGAAAGAACAATAAAATGTTTTGCATTCCAAGTAAGAGGATATCAGCTTCTAGAAGCAGGAATAGGGAAAAAAGAACCTGCAGCGTTAGCAAGCTATATAGCAGACTTATCAGCATATCTAACAGTACACGAAGAGGAATATGGAGAAGACGAAGCGCTACTTGAAGCAGAACAATACTTAGCAAGAGCACAAATAGGAGAAATCTTAGGAGTAATGATGCCTCAAGTCATGGGAGAGCAACCTATAGCTGCAGAATTAGAAGATTTTACCCCTGCAACCGAAAGAATACAAAGAAACCTAGAGACATCAAGAAACAATGGATACGTAAAAACCACAATAAAAAGTTTGAATTATTTAATGAACATCATACTTTACCGAAACCTGCTACAAAGCAAAAAGTTCGACCCCGCAACAGCACTAGATTCATTAACCGAAGAAGGAGAAGCAGCATATCAAGAAGTTGTACAAATACAACAAGGACTCTCAGAAGAAGACGAAGCAGGAGCAGCAGACACTATCACAGCAGTACTCGTAACAAGATTAGAGATGATAAATCTACAACTCGGCATATTAACCGAAAACAGAGATTTACGACCAGGAGCAGAAGTACCAATATTAGAACGTGGTAGAGAAGCTGTAACAACAATTCGAGAATATATTGAAAGATTCCCACAAGTTAAACCTGTTTGGCTACAAGAATACATAGTTCCTGAAATTACAAATTTCGAAGACTTAAACAAATCTTTTGACGAACCAACGGGAGGAGAATAAAAAAAGCCCTCACCCCGCCTAAACGAGATGAGAGCTTAAATCTTTCCTCAAGTCTATTTTACTGAGCCCACGCTCCTTCGATCTGAGCACCTTTTTCCTTAAATTGAGCCCATGCTCCCTCGATCAATTGGATCTTTGTACCAGCACTAAGTTGAGCCCACGCACCATTCACATCAACAACTTCTGTGTCATCAGCCAACTGAGCCCACGCTCCCTCCTTAAGCTGTATCAACGTGTCATCAGAAGCATTAGAACCAAACTGAGCCCATGCTCCTTCTCCAGTCAACTGAGCCCATGCCCCATCAGGCAGAACATAAACAGATCCATCTTCTGTTTCAACCGATACTTTTGCCAATTGAGCCCATGCTCCCTCTCCAATTTCGACCCAAACACCATCTAGCTCAGGATCTTTCTCAGCCTGCACCCAAACCCCTGGAGCTTCTTCATCAAGCTCAAACATCACACCAGGTTTGACAACAGCTTGTTCTTCGGTCTCCTCTTGGATTTCAACAGTACCGAACACCTTGCCTTGTAGCGAATCGAGATGGCCAGACATAGCTAGCACACCAACGATAACCGCTCCAACTATAAGCCCCACTAAAAATACGAAAACTCCTCCGAGTTTCCCGCAACAACATTTGTCTTTTGACATTTTGTGTTTTTGTTAAGTTATAACTTTGCCAGGGGAAATAGTAGCATAAAAGACGATACGTGCAAATTTTTTTATAAATCAGGTTACAACATAAAGATTTTTGGCGATAGACTAAAGAACATACTAATTGACTTGATGACTTGAACGACCTTGACCGATTAGGCACGGGAGTGAAAGTTATCAAGTCAATTAGTCACTCATGCCTAAGCGCATCAATCGGATTCAAATTCGCAGCCTTTTTTGCCGGATAATAACCAAAAACAACACCCACAACACAAGATACAAGAAAAGCCCAAAGAGTTGCCTCAGCAGAGACCACAAGATCCCAATTATAACCCATATTTTGCGCACCCAAAGCAACCAAAACCGATATAAAACTACCAATAATAATCCCCGCAAACCCTCCAACAAGCGTAACAACTACAGATTCAAACAAAAATTGCTCCAAAATCCGCTTTTTGCCAGCACCAACAGCTTTGCGAAGACCAATCTCACGCGTTCTCTCCGTCACCGAAATAAACATAATATTCATAATTCCAATTCCGCCAATAATTAGCGAAACCGCCGCAATAGCCGCCAAGAAAAACTTCAAAACATCAGTAATCGCCGAAAGCATTTCGACAGCAGTATCAATACTTTCCACAGTAAAGTCATCATCAGCTGGATCCCGAATCCCATGCTGAGTACGCAAAGTTTCAATAACATCATACTTAACTCTATCAATATTTTCCTCGCTATCGGCCTTTATTCTGATAAGACTCACATAATCGATACCCAAGAGTAATTTTTGGGCGACATTAACAGGCACAAAAACCTGATCATCACGATTTTGAAAAGCAACCGTTCCACGCTCCTCAAGAACACCAATCACTTGAAAAGATTCACGCCCAATACGAACATTCTCGCCAATCGGATCAGTCCCATTAAAAAGCTCTTCAGCTACCTGACTTCCAATAACAACAACCCTTTCATAACCATTTTCTTCCTCCTCAGTAAAAAAACGACCATAATCAATCTTCACATCCTCAACCTCCGGATACACAGACGAAACACCATTAAAAAAACCATCCATAGTCTCGCTCCCATGGGTCAAAACCGAACTCCCCTTCACATAAGCTGTAACAGCAATCGCATTAGGCACATTCACAGGATCAGCCAAAGCCTCGGCATCTTCAAGAGTCAGAGTAGTAATAGTCACCCCAAGCATAGCCGCTGGCGGCCCATCTTCCATCTGCCCACCAGGCAAAACCCCAATCAAATTGCTACCAACACCTTTGATCTGATTAATAATCAAACTCTGCGCCCCCGACCCTATCGAAACCACCATAATTACAGAAGCAATTCCAATCATTATCCCAAGACTGGTCAAAAAAGCACGTCCTTTATTAGCTTTGAGAGCCGTCAATGCAAGCCGTAATGATTGAAAAAAACTATACATTAAACTTTTATTTTATGACCATTTTTCTCGTCCCTAACAATCTCCCCATCAAGAACTTCAATAACTCGATTCGCATGAGCAGCAATATTCTTCTCATGAGTAACCAAAATCACCGTATGCCCTTCTTTATTCAAATTATCAAAAATCTTCATCACATCTTTCCCCGACTGCGAATCCAAATTACCTGTCGGCTCATCCGCCAAAATCAAACTCGGATTATTAATTAGAGCCCTCGCAATCGCAACCCTCTGCTGCTGCCCACCAGAAAGCTGATTTGGCATATGACCAAAACGATCCTCAAGCCCGACCATAGTTAAGATTTTTTTAGCCCGCTCGATCTGCTCATTCTCCGAAACACCAGCATAAACAAGCGGCATCCTAACGTTATCCACAGCCGTCGTCCTCGGCAAAAGATTGAAAGACTGAAAAACAAACCCAATCTCCTTGTTTCGAATCAGCGCCAACTCCTCATCTGTAAAACTCGTCACATCCTGCCCAGCAAAGTGGTACTCACCATCAGTAACCGTATCAAGAAAACCAATGATATTCATAAGAGTCGACTTCCCCGATCCACTCTGCCCAATAATTGCCGCAAATTCTCCAGGATGAATCACAAAATCAACACCACGAAGCGCATGTGTCTCACACCCCGCACAACCATACACCTTAGTCACACCTCGGATATCAATAAGAGGTATATTTTCAGAAATTTTCGCCATAAGAAAAATTTTTATTTACGGAAAGATTTTAGCATCGATAGCTCTAGAATTCTAGAATTCTAAAACTATACCCTATGCCCTACAACCCTACCCCCTATACGTAACAAAACACCCCTCCGTCTCCCAAACCTTGACCTCATAAAGCTTCGCATCAAAAGCACTATCTAACCTCTGCCAAATCCAAACCGCAATATTTTCAGCAGAAGGATTTTCAAGAACCTCATTCAAATCCGCATGATCCAACTCAGACAAGACTTTCTCCTTAACAACTCTTTTAATATCCCCGAAATCAACAATCATCCCCTCCTCATCAGGTTCACCTTCAAGAGTTACACGCAACTTGTAAGTATGACCATGTAGCCTCTCGCACTTGCCTTTATAACTAGGCAAGTAGTGTGCCGCATCAAATTTAAAATCTCGACTTACGAACATATGTTTAGCTGGTTAGCTAGTTAGCTTTTTAGCTTGTTAGGAACTTTTAAAATCTTTACTGTCTCACGAACATCATGGACACGAACTATTTTAGCACCATTCTGGGCAGCCACAACCGCAGCAGCCAAAGACCCCTCAAGCCGATCATCAACTTCCCCACCAAGAAAACTCTTCCGACTAGCACCAACAAGAATCGGCCTCCCAAGTGACTTAAGCTCAGATAACCGCTCCAAAATCTCATAACTATATCCAGGATCGCTGCTTACAAAAGCACCCATCCCTGGATCCACCGCAATTTGCTCATCATAACCAAGCTCCTCAATTCTACTCTCCAAAAATTCAACAACAGTCCTCATGACATCCTCATACACGACCTCGTCCATACTAGTGCGCGGCGTATCATCCTTCGCATACATCAAGACAGCCGGAACTTTCAAATCAGCAATAGATTCAAACATCCGATCATCTCCCCTTCCAGCAGTCACATCATTCACCATGTCCGCACCAGAAGATACAGCTAACGCTGCAACTTCCGCTTTATAAGTATCAATAGATATAAAAACATCAGGCAATTCTTTGCGAACAGCCTCAATCACAGGAATCACACGCCTAAGCTCCTCCTCTGAACTCACATCCTCAGAACCTGGTCCCGTCGACTCCCCACCAATATCTATTATAGAAGCTCCTTCTTGAATCATCTCTTTCGCCCGCGCAACTGCCGCTTCAACAGAATTAAATTCTCCAGCATCAGAGAAACTATCTGGAGTTACGTTCAAAACTCCCATCACTACTGTAGAATCAAGCACAAGCTCACGCCCATGCGGCGACTTGAGCTTAAACTCTTCCTTGTCATAATTAACAACAACCTGCGCCAATCTTACCGAAACCTCCTTGAGCCCAAAAGGCTGAGCCTTTAATTTCGCAACAAGCTTTCCGATCTGCTTATCATTAGCCATAAGTACCGCATCAACCACATCTGTCTTAAAAGCAGCCGCACCTCTCGGCAAAGCCAAATCAGCACCAACAGCAAGAGCCTCCTGCTTCAAGATATTCGCACCACGAGTATCAAGACCATTAATCTGCACAACACGCAAAACCCCCTTCCCTCTCATATACGAAACACCCTCATCGGTCACACCGATATTTCGCATCAATTTCTCAACATCATCCTGATTTTGAACAGATCTCAAAAACATAATTCTTCGCTTATTAAAGCGGCCATCACTATAACACAACGGTCTCCGTTAAGCGACTACTACAAATAGCTGTTTTGCCAAAGGTAAAACTCCACTTACTACACACTACGGATTACGTACTACCACCTATTCCTATACTCTCGCTCAACCGCAATCCCCTTGCTATCAGCATAATCAATAAGCTGTTTTAAAAGCTTAGTAGCCTTAATCTCCTCATATTTTTTCGTACTCAAACCAGCCTTCGAGAAAGCGTCTCCAAGACTAGTAACCTTTCCACTCGCCAAAAATCCACCAGCAGTCAAGAAAGGCGCACGATGCGCTCCATGCCTACAATGAATATACATACCTTTACCATCACTAATCTTTGCCCCAACCAGCTCGAAAAGAGCCTTATTATCATTGAAATCATCACTAACATTCACGACTTTAACCTGATAATCAATAGCAAAACCCAAACTACTAATAATTTCACGAACCTGTCGCGTTTCCTCACCATTTTCCGAAGCCAAATTAATAATCGTCCTCACACCACGAGAATAAAGATATTTAATCTGACTCTCAGCACGTCTTCGACTAAAAGCGGTTTTAGAACCACCTTCAAAACCAATAAAACCACCATTATAAACATTTCCTGTACCAAAAGTTCTATAAGGCAATTGATCTGTAGCTCGAGAATTACGCGCACTCGACACAGAAGTTTCAACCTGAGCAGCACTAAGCTGCATTTGCTCCATCCGAGCGCGATCCGCTTCGACAATACCTCGCTCAATCAAGTCAGCATAAAAAGCCTTACCAGACCCCGCCTCATGAACATTACGTCCAGAGAAATGAAGTCCATCACCCATATCATACTCAGAACGCATATGCCCAGGCCTAGCAGGATCCTCAGCAGCCTTATAAACATCAACAAGCGTGATATTCGGATCGGAAGCAGCTTTTCTCCTCATCCATTCATTCACAGCCAAAGTCTGCTCATACCCACCTTCAACCATATATTCCGTACACCCTTTTACGGGCGGAATTGTAACTAAAACAATTCGCACTCCAGGATTTTCCCTCTTATGAATATCTATCATCTCTTGGAAATATCCTTGAACTTGCTCAGCAGTAAATGGCCCAACCGGCGGAGTTCTACCAGTGGTTTCACTAGGATTAAAATTATTAGCCCCACCTTCCAAAACAGCAATCTGTAGATCATCAAGTTCTCCGCGACTTGCCGCAGCTCTCACGCCTTCAAGAAGTTCGTCTGCACGCTTACCATGCATAAGGGTACTTTTCGCTTCAATAGTAGGCGTTGTCTGACCTCCAACTTCAATACCACTCCTTGCATGCCACATCAAAGAATCACCAACCAATCTAACCTGATCTGCACGGACACCAAGCCTTTCTCTAGACTCCGAAACAGCTTCTCCGCTCTCCTTACGAGCAACCCAATCCGCAACAATTCCAGCAAACCATTTATTCTTTCTACAATGCAAGGTATCTCCTGAATGAGAACTTCCAAATCTCTCATCCCAAAGACCACGCTCATCACTCATAATTTGATAAATCGGAATAACTCCATCCACATTCGTAAGACCAGAATTAATCCAGTCATTGTACTTGCGAACTATAGCAGTGTTCTCAGGAGTCCAAGGAACAGTTTCTTGAACATAAATCTTTACACCAGGAGCCCTGCTACGGATGTCATCAACCATGCCTTGCATCGCCTCAATAGAAGTCCGATAAGCAGCTTCTCTTTGAGCATCGGTCCTAGAACCACTACCAAGAACATTTTTGATACCACCCTGTATTATCACACGATCACACTGCTTTAATTCAGCAGTTTTCATCTTCGCAACTTTCTGCCTCATAACATCAATACCCCGACCAACTTTAGATATTTTGATCGGTTTTTCCCCATTACCCATATGCCTCGTATATCCGACAGTCGACGACGACCCAACATAAAGTGTTTTTCCTCTAATATGAGGATTTCTCGAAATACGCTCAAGATTCCCAGTGTCTTTATAATAAGAAACCGATTCAGGCGGACCTGCAGAAACATACTCTTGTCCCCAACCCCAATTGCCTGTGCTTTC
The DNA here is from genome assembly GCA_964344725.1 of uncultured Candidatus Peribacteria bacterium. Classification (GTDB taxonomy): domain Bacteria; phylum Patescibacteriota; class Gracilibacteria; order UBA1369; family UBA12470; genus CG2-30-44-17. The sequence continues at coordinate 2,430 of CAYFOI010000023.1, read as the reverse complement.
TGAAACACTATAACCACTAAGCTGATCTCCATAAGACTTAGCGGCTTTCATAGCTTTATTTGCAATACCAACAATCAACCTCGCATCCTTATCAGCAGATAATTTGCCTTTCGAATAACCTTGCCACGAAACAAGACCAGCTCGCTTAGCCGCAACAGCTTCAGAAGTGCCACGTTCTCTTTCTCCCAAATATTGAAGTCTATTAAGCGCCCCTCCAGCACCATCATGATGAGTCAGATACAAAATCCACGTATCATCTACAGAAAGCTTCATCGGATTAGACGGACTAGGTGAATGAGATTTTGCAAAAGCACTGTTATCAAATCTACTATAATGAGCCTCTCCCCTATGCTTATGCAAATAAGTCAAATCAGTAGTAGCAAGCCAATAAGCAGCATAAGTTATAATTTCCGGATTAAACCTCCAATCCATTTGATCAACATTCCTCCAAGTGGCATCTTTGTTCATCTTCTCATAAACCCAAGGATTCGCCGCCAAAAAATTATTCCACGTACTACCAACAAACTGATAAAGACCACGAGCACTACTCGTAGGATTCGCCGCACAAACCTTGAAAGACGACTCAACCTTCGCAACTCCATACATAATATTCTCAGGAATATCTATGCCAGTCTTAGCACGATACTTTTCACGTGCAGCACTGGTATAACGATGTAAATCCGGAACTTTATCAAGAATTCTGCGAATATTACCAGCAGGAAGATTCTTCCTAAGCCCAAGATCACGGCGAGTAGAACGATCAAGAGTTTCTCCACCATGATATTTGCCCCTGCGAGCTCCAGCCGGCAAAGCACCAACAAAATCACTATCAGCCTGCGCATGATCACGCTCATAAGCAGCATAATCAAGCTCGCCAAGTCTTCCATCACTACCAGCCTCCTTACGATATTTTTGATCAAAGCTCATATCAACGGAGCCTACAACAACCTTATATCCAGAATAAATTACAATATAACCTTGAGCATCAAAAAATCCACTATTAGCATGATTTCCATCCCCTTTAAGACCAAGACGACGGGTACTAACGCGCTTTTCAGGATCCGAATCATCTATCTTCCCACCAGGATAAACCGTAACTCCCCTAACAGTCGGAGGGAAAATATCACCAGCCCCTATTCGACTATTAGCTTCCTCATTACCATAAAAATTAATACTAAACGAATCACCCTCTTTAGGCGCTTTATACCAAGAATAATAGTTTTCAAAATCGAGCTTCGTATTCGCATCCGGAAAATCTGTAAAAGCATAAAACATAATGCCCTCGTACTTTTCCTCCAATCCAAGAAGTTTTTCAAAAGAAAGCTGTCTAAGATCAGAAATCGTCTCAATCCCCTCAACCTTAGAATTAATCGTATCCTCAATACGCTCACGATCAATCTGAGAATCGATATATCCTTTCTCAACATCATCAATCCTAGAGTCATTCGAAATAGACGTCTCGATTTCCTGCCTAAGTTCAGCTATCTCTCTTTGCGTATCAAAAATAATATCAAGCCTCTCGTCAGTATAACTCTCCTCAAGTTCTTTAAGTGCAGCACGAGCCTCATCATTACCTTCCATCGAATCAAAAACATCCTCAAAAACCTGCTTCAAAGTTCTCGGACCTTCGCTCTGCGAAGGACCAGCTTCAACTATTTGTTCGCTCTGTGCCATGAAAGTACAATTTAATCTTAAAATTATAGCAAATTTTTAATAAAAGCTCAACCTGTTGTCAGATACCTAGCACTTATAACAAAAAACATATTTTTTGCCTCCAAAACTACAACATATTTTCATGATTTAGAAACCATTTCGGATCAACAAGCAATTAGAAATCTGCTTAAGGCCATTGCAAAAAACCCTTGTTTTCGCTTTACTTAAGCCCGCACGCCTCCGCTAATTTTGTCTACATAGATGAAATACCCACAAAAATTTTCGGAAAAAGATCTACTCTTGAAAGCGATTCGAATGCGTCGCGATATTATCGAAATGACAAACGCAGCTGGTTCAGGTCATCCAGGAGGCTCACTTTCCGCTGTGGAAATGTTAATAACACTCTACAATGAATATCTAGTACACGATCCTGAAAATCCTAAATGGGAAGAACGTGATCGTATGATTTTTTGTAAATGCCACATAACACCAGCGATTTACTCAATTTTAGCTAGAGTCGGCTACTTCCCACCGGAAGACTTAATGACTTTTCGTAATCTTGGATCAGACCTCCAAGGTCACCCTTCACGATTCCACCCAAAAGGGATCGAAATGTCAGGAGGTTCACTTGGCCAAAACATGTCTGTCGCTACAGGAGTTGCACTCGGCCTAAAGCAACAAGGCAAACCAAACACAGTCTACGGAATGACTAGCGAAGGAGATTTGCAAGAAGGCCAAAGCTGGGAAGCAATTATGTCAGCAGCTCATTTCAGACTC
>CAYFOI010000022.1:24339-24859 GCA_964344725.1 uncultured Candidatus Peribacteria bacterium | reverse complement strand
AAATTTGCGAAAGAAATTATACCTGAAAGATGAAAGAACTTTTAGAAGAAATTATCAGCCAAGCTATTGAGAAGAAGATCGAGACTCCGGAAGAGCTCCAGAAGATCAAGAACCGACTAGCAAAAAAGCACGGTAAATACTCCGTATCCAATTACGAACTCAACAAGTTTTATCAAAAAAGCGACTTTCCAAAAACAGACAGATTAAAGAGTCTTTTTCAGAAAAGGAGGGTGCGCTCAATCTCAGGTGTCTCAATAATAACAGTCCTGACTAAGCCGTACCCATGCCCAGGAAAGTGCGTATTCTGCCCCACAGAGAAAGGTATGCCAAAAAGCTACCTCTCGAACGAACCCGCAGCAATGAGAGCTCTATTAAACGATTTCGACCCATATAAGCAAATCAAGAAGAGGCTCACAAGCTTAAGGAACCAGGGGCATCCAACGGACAAGATTGAGTTAATCGTCCTCGGCGGAACATTTTCATTCTATCCACGCAGATATCAAAGAGACTTCATTAGACA
>CAYFOI010000022.1:23659-24329 GCA_964344725.1 uncultured Candidatus Peribacteria bacterium | reverse complement strand
AAAAAGAGCTATCCCTAGAAAAAGCACAGCGCAAAAACGAAAAAGCCAAGCACCGGGTAGTAGGACTAAGCTTAGAAACACGCCCAGACCACGTCACTCCAGAAGAAGTCAGGTGGTTCCGTGACCTAGGATGCACAAAAATACAATTAGGAGTCCAGCACCTCGATGACAAAGTATTAGATTACGTAAAGAGGGGACATTACCGAGAAGATGCCGTCCGCGCAATCAAGCTATGCAAAGACGCAGGCCTCAAGGTTTGCCTGCATATGATGCCAAACCTCCCCGGCAGCACACCTGCGAAGGATTTCAATATGTTCAAAGAGCTATTCGAAAACCCAGACTTTCGCCCAGACTACCTCAAAATATATCCGTGCACAGTCACCCCTTTTAGCGAACTCGAAAAATGGGTCAAAAAAGGGGAGTACAAGAGCTATTCAAATCCGCAACTCGAAAAACTGCTAGTGAAGATCAAGAAATTGATCCCCAAATACATTCGTATTGAACGCTTAATCCGCGATATCCCAGGGGAAAGCATAATAGAGGGCAGCAAAGTCACAAATCTTCGCCAAGAGCTCAAGCGTAAGTACGACATAGACTGCAAATGCATCCGATGTCGTGAAGTCAAAGACAAAGAAATAATCCCATCCAAACTCAAATTCCATGAACTCGA
>CAYFOI010000022.1:0-23649 GCA_964344725.1 uncultured Candidatus Peribacteria bacterium | reverse complement strand
TCCTGTCATACGACCAAGGGAAATACCTATGCTCAATGCTCAGACTCAGATTCCCATCGAGAGATCAAGTCGTCCCAGAAATCGACAGCTCGACCTCGGTAATCCGCGAAGTCCACACATACGGCACCCAGCTCAAGATTTCAAAGAAAAGCAGTGGCGAAGCCCAGCACATCGGCCTCGGTCGCAAACTTATCTCGGAAGCCGAAAAGCTTTCCAAGAAAGCCGGCTACAAAAAGATCGCCGTAATAAGCAGTATCGGCACACGCGAATACTACAAAAAAAGAGGGTACAAGAGAGAAGGGACCTACATGATCAAGCCGTTAAGCTGCTAAAGCCTGTTGCACGTTTTCAATGAATGTGTATTCAAAAGCATCAGGAGTTTCAGGGCGATCCTCGCCTTTGTGTACTCTAGCCCAATCGTCATACATAAGAACTTCAGAAAGATTGCTTTCTAGCTGTTCCATATCGAGAGCCTTCCAGCTTTGTACTTCAATTTGACCACTAATTTCATCTTGCTTCAAAGCTATAGATTTAGCCAAAGCAAGCGACATAGCCTGATTAAAATAAGTCATGTATTCCGAAGCATATTTCTCTCCGCCAACATTAGCAGTAACACTCGCAGAAACATCTTCAAGCCTTTTCCAATGTTCTTTGAGAACAGGGTGGTAGTTGAAAGTTTGATGAGTCTCTAAATTAGCCTGCATGGTTTCGTCAGTTCTTTTCCCGTCAACATCATCAGACCAGCGAAAAGTCCAAACACTACCACTAGCAGATTCAGTAAGGACACTTAACAAGACAACTCTCCTGAACTCGTCAACTTCGGCAGCTTTTGCAATAGCTAGACCCTCCTGCTGTGCAGTAGGGAAGCTAGTAAGCCCAGCCACGAAAGTACCAACTTCCGCTTCTTTGCGATCAATAAGCGCAAATACCTCCTGCGGAATATCAAATTCGTCATTAGAAGCATGTAAGACAGAATCAATTTCCTCAAAATCATCAGCAATAGCATCGGTATGAGCTTCAACATCCGCAGATAGTTCGAAAGCCTCAAAGTCGCCACCTCTCGTACCAAGCGGAGCAGGAAGTTCAGCCCCTTCGCGCATTTGATAACAAACAACTTCACCACCCTCGAACCTATAGGAGAAAAGTCCAAGATTTTTTGTGCCAGCAAGCAAGCCCTTGGAAATAAGGTGTCCAGGCAATACAACGTGTGCGTCACCAGATGTATGTTCGCGTATATATTCAGTTGCCTCGCTCTCAAAAGTGCGTCCCGCCTCCATTTCCATTGTCGCATACTCAGCAGACGCAGACCTAATAACTTCTCTGTAACGAGCTGCAATATTTTCGCTCCTGCGGTAAAACTCTTTATCTTCTTCGGACCTACTAGAGACCCATATACTATCACCAGTTTCTTTAAAGAGGTCATCAGCATGAGCTTCAAGCTTCTCAAGAAGTTGAGGAATTAGCACGTCAGGATTATCAGTCATCTCTAACTCATCATCAGATTCCATGCCAGCTTCTTGGAGAACCCATCTCTTGCCATTCCAATAAATACCAAGAGCGTTAGCGTTGCCAATACTATAAAGCCTCTTCATAGCCTCCTCGTCAGCCGCTCCATTATACCCATACACATCTGTAGCAATTCTATATAAAGCATATAAGAACTTGTCTCCAATAACACCATTTTCCTTCATAACCTCTTCGTCAGTTCTAATGCGCATTCCTCTGTTTTGAGCTAAAGTGCCAGCGGAAACAGCATGGCTAGTTAGAACATCAAAGCACCATCTATCCAGAGCTTCTACGGAAGAAGGGTACACAACTTCAAAAGCTTGATTCAACCCTTTATATTCCGCATAAAGCTTCAGCGTAGGCAAAACCAATGCAGCATTAGCAGAGTGCATACCTAACACGCCTTGAACAGTCTGAATTTCATTGATCTTTCGTACGACAGCCTGATCGCTAAGTTGTTGCAATACCTCAAAAACGGGTCTGTTTTCAGCAGACATGAGCTTTGCCTCCAAATGAGATCTGACTTGAAGTCCAAATTCATCCGCAACGGCATCGAGGCCAGTGACATCATCAATATCATCTTCGAATCCGCCCGGCAATAAGGCTGCATTCGTATCAAACATAACATCGTCTCTAATCATATCGACATAAGGGGTCATCGAAACCAAAGTATTGTAGTCATTCCGAACAGGCTCTGGCAATATAGCCCTTTGAGTAGAAGTAAGCCTAATCTGGTCAGAAGTTATAGCATAAGGGCTCTCGAGATATTGAGCAGCTGTTTGACGAAAAAACTCCCTTCTAGCTGCGATCTGATCACGAGCCGCCATCATTTTTGCGTAAAAAGCAGCCTTCTCAATAACTTCTTTTGCATTTTCGATACCCTCAGCATCAAAATCCTCACCCAAAGAAGCTTCGACATACTGCATGGCATAGCCTGAAAGCATAGCATTTCCACCTTCGCTAAAGATATTTAATTGTTTTTCAACCAAAGCCTCAACTATCTGCCTTCTAGTCACAACTTTTTCTTCCCGAAACTCATCCATTCTCTCGGAATACTCATCCCAGCCACCAAGCGCATAAGAAAGCCCTGCAGATGCAAAAGGTCCAAATGGTGTAAGAAGCCCAATCGCACCACCAGTTACATTTTTCCAGTTAAAGAAAGCCATCATTTCCTCGCTGTCATTAGTTCCAACCATAGTAACCCATTGCCTATACAAATCAGTAGCAGAGAACTGTTTCCAATCCTCTTTCTCCTGAGCAATTTCAATACGACCTTCATCCATAACATCCTGAACATGACAGACGCCTCCTACGACAATAACAACTGGTATAAGCGCTATACCAACCCCTGTAGAAATCGCTGCAGCTGATGATGCAGCAGTAGCACCTATCACAGAACCCAAAGCGGTAACTACAGCGGTGCTTTGCAGTGCAAGAGCAGGTATAGAAACCGCTAGAGACACTCCAGTTAGACTCAAATTTACCTCTTCTCTAAGAAGCTTATTCTCGTATATAGCCTTAATAGTCGGATTCGAAGCATTGTCGATTATCTCTTGAAGATCCTTGATTCTATAAAGGGACATCCCTATTGAGAAGATGTCAACGACAATCCCAATAACGAGAAGTGCCTGCTGAGCTCTCATGGCTACAGTAGCTTTTTTAGCTATGTCGTCAACATTACTCACATGCATAGCTTCTTTAAGTTTTCTTACCTCTCTGCCCACAACACGTGGTCCTCTAACAGGATTGCCAACAACATCAGGATCGATAATGTTAATTAGGCTAGGGGACCTCCTTAGGAGGTTTCTAGCCACGGAACTGGACACTTTTATGCCCGCATCATCAAGAGCTTGTACCAAGGCTTTGTTTTGGGCGACGACTTCAGCCGTCCTAGCTGGAACGGTACTCAAGTGCACGCGCAAGGCTCTAAGATGATGTCTTGCAACGGTAATCCTACTAACATCTACGATATCGTCGGTAGCACCAGCCGTGCCACGAGCCGCCATAAGAGTATCCACGAATTTATCAAGCCTGCCAGCAACCATCTCTTGCCGAGCAAGATCTGTAAGCTCATCAGCACTCATGCCGAGTTCATCATACTGAGAAAACTGCCTGATAATTCTTTCTGCATCGTCCCCGCCCATCTGAAGCGCTCTGGCTACACGCCGCGTCTCTTCTGCAACGCCATAGCCAGCTTCGACTTCGTCACGGAATCTAGACAATAAGTCGCTAGCAATACTATGGATTTGAGACCCAGTAGATTCAGAAACCAAATTAAGGCCACCTCTATTGCCAGCGCCGTAATGAGTTTGAATATCTAAGACATATTTTTTTGCTCTCTGAGCTTCTGCAAGTGTATAAGTACCAGCATCCAGCCTCCGCCTAATACTTCTTAATATAACTTCGTGAGCCTTTGCTCTAGTAAAGCCTGTAGCTCTCATCGGGAATACTGCAGCATCCAAAGGATGCTTGTATATATACCGTGCGGCAAGACCAACCCCAACGGTAGAAGTAGCGGTCATAGTAAGTCCAATCGCCTTGTCGCCAGCAGTCGCATCAGGTGAAACAAAAGCCTCTATCGTATAACCAAGTACCGTATATCCAACAAGTTCTAACGTAGCCCTTCCTTCTTCGTCGATAGTCCATTCTTTGGTGCGCTCATCTTGAGTCATCACATTGTCGTTATTAGCTCTTTGCCTAGCCAGCTTAATCTGACGGAAAACACCATTAGGCCCTGCGAGACGATCCTTGAACTCCTTGAATTTCGTCATGTCTATCTCTTCTCCAGGAGGCGTCCCCTTGATGAAATCTCTAAAATGCCTGACATCCGTGATAATAGTTTGAACAAGCTTAAGTTCGGTTTCTGTCATGTATGTTTCTACATTCTCAGCAAGCTTGCTTCGTGCCTCGACTAGATCAGCCATCTCGTCTCTATCTTCAGCGCTTACGCCAAACAAAGCGCCCATAGACGCAATCGCAGCCTTGCTTTTCCATGTACCCCACATGCCAGGAATAGCATCTTCTAGCATTTGAAGGTCGTTAAGCAGAGAACCCTCAACGTCCTTTGCTCCAATTAGCTTGAGTAATTCTTTCTTCTGTTCCGCAGTGATAGAACCACGAGATTCGACACTAGTCATTATTGCATCAAAGCCGGTAGACGGCGTATCAACAAGTTCAGCTTCCTGCGCCTTAGTCGTAGCTCTTTCAGAGTCGCTCATCGATCTCTGAGCCCTAGCCCCATCAGCCCTATTTAAAACATCCGAAGGAAGCTTCTTCAATACTTCATCAATAGTCATAGATTCCCACCCAGGAATAGCTTCAATCGAAGGTCTTATGCTGGCGAGACCTCTTCTAAGTTTTTTTTCGTCTTCTACCTGAGCTTCATTTGCAAACATCCTGCCAATCAAAGGCAAGTCAGCCAGCATTGAAGGTGCTGCTATCGAATGAGTATGAGATGCGTCATCAAGAGCAAGGAGCTCGCTGCATTTCTCATCAGCACAAAGCCAAATACTCATGCTGTTATCGAGCCCAAATTCATTTGCATAATCTTCGTGCCTAGCCTCAGCGTCACTATCTCGAACACCTCTTTTTAAAGTTTCAATACCTTCCAAGATATTGAAATCTGCAAAAAGCACCAACGCCTTCGAAAGCCTATTTGCATTAACATCAAGCCCTTTCTTCTTAAGCCACTTCTGAACTTCTTCCATCCCTAAAACCTGGCCAGCCAATTGAAAAGCCGCGAATCCCCAAAATGCTCTTGTGCCCCATTTCCATACAGTATCCGTAACGCTTTCCGAAGATCCAGAAGACGACGAACCTCCGCCCAATTTATCTTTTGCAGCAGAAAAGACTCTAAAAAGCCCATATCCTACAGCAGCAGCTCCAGCAATAGCAGCAGCTCCGGCAATATAAGGATGATCCTCCGCAAAACCCTTAACGGTATCAACAATACCTTTCTTATCCTCAGGAACATTCTCGCTTTCGGTACCACCTGTAATCACATCACTAGCAGCATCAGTCGCAACAACTGTATCAGAAACAGCTTCATTCAGATGACCCATAACTTCATTACTCCAGAACGAACTAATAACAGAAGCCCCATCCGAAGCCATTTCCTTAAGCTTCCTAAGAGCAGAATACTGCTCAGGAGACAACCCAGAACCAGATAAATTACGGAAGGTATCCAAAGAAAACGACATCGACTTAGCAAGTCCGCCAGTCTCAATTAAATAGGTGAGTAGTAGTACCGAACCCAAATACAAATGCTGCAAATTAGAAATCTGACTTTCAATGGATTCATGAATATTAACAGTGTCTATTACCCTAGAAGCCGGCGACTCCATGCTCACACCTTCTATAACTTCCCGAGCAAGCCGAGCCAACTCTTCAGTAGAAGATTGTTTCTCCGGAGACCCTTCTGGCGTTACCTCTGCACCCTGCCCAGGCCTATTGTCGTCATGTGTTCCTCCCATATATTCAAATTAATTCATATTATTATACCAGAAACTTACAGGTTGAGCAATCGAGGAGGGTTTGACGAAGAGGGGAGTAGTTTTTTAATTCGAAAGCCATCAAAACAAGGGATTTCCATATATTTGCAAGCAGGCGAGAAACTTTCCACACAAATGCAAAAAAACAAAACATCAATTTTGCATACATTTATACGTGAGTAGGGCAACACACCTAATCCCGCACAATATATCTTGTGCAAAGCTTGTGCTTGTAATTACAAAAAGCATCCAATAGCACAGCAAAATACATCGAAAGCCTTTGAAACAGCACACTTCACCCCTTTCAGACGGCTTGCCTAAGCCAATAACCCAAAAACGTTCGATTTAAGGCGTTTTTGCAATTAAGACGACATTTGATACGTCTAAGCGCATTTTTAGACGTCGGTTTTTCACACATTTAAATTAATCGCCCACGAAATACAAACTTTCACAAAACATGAATTTAAAACGTTTTTTCATTAATTTTTAATACAAGCTCAAATAAAAGTTTTTATTTAAAACAAAAACTTTTCAAAAAAAACAAATCCACAAAACTTGACACGCATCCGCGTGGCGCATAATTCGAAAAACTCGTACCCCTAAATTCTATATTCTAAATTCAAGATTCCAACTCTAAAACCCTAGCAGCCATATCCCTAGACACCTTAATAAGCTCGCTATCAGCAAAAGAAGCTATTTTTAGGTCAGGAATACCGCTTTGACGAGTTCCATAGATCTCTCCAGGTCCACGCATACTGAGGTCGATTTCAGCCAAATCAAACCCGCTATGGTTCCTTTCTAGAGCCATAAGCCTAGAAATACCTTCTGGAGTAAATTTAGACGGCAACAAGAAGCAATAAGACTGTTTATCACCTCGACCAACGCGTCCACGGAACTGATGCAATTGAGCCAAACCAAATCTCTCAGCACCTTCAATCATCATAATAGTAGCATTAGGCACGTCTACACCGACTTCAATAACAGATGTCGACACTAGAACCTGTGTATCACCGTTCTGGAAAGCCTTCATAACCTCATCTTTCTCCTGAGAACTCATACGACCATGCAATAAGCCAAGTTTAAGCCCTTTGAAGGCACCTTCATTAAGCCTCTCGAATTCAGCTTTAACAGACCTCACTTCCTCAAGCTTGTCTGAATCATCAACCAAAGGGCAAATCACATAAACCTGATCACCTTCCTCCTCAATTTGCTTGCGAATCCATTTATAAGCATCGACACGTTTATTATCTTGAATAATCCTTGTCACAATCTTTTTTCGTCCAGGAGGCAATTCGTCAATAATAGAAATATCAAGATCACCATAAACAATCATAGCAAGCGTCCTAGGAATCGGCGTTGCAGTCATAGACAGAAGATGTGGCGTACCGTGTTTTGCAATAGTTTTGCGCTGCTCAACCCCGAAGCGATGCTGCTCATCAACAATCGCAAGCCCAAGCTTCTTAAACTTAACTTTCTCCTGAATCAAAGCATGCGTTCCAACAACAATATCGATTTCTCCTGACTTCAAGCCATCGTAAATTTTCTGCTTCCCCCCTACCCCACCAATCAAAATTTCAGAGCTAATGCCAAACCTGTCAAACTGCGTTTTCAACTTCTTAAAATGTTGCTTCGCCAAAACCTCAGTCGGTACCATAAATGCAACTTGATACCCACTTTTGACCGCATTTAGGGCCGCTAAGGCTGCTACAACCGTCTTACCTGATCCAACATCTCCTTGCACTAATCTAAGCATCGGCACTCCCCTATTCATGTCATTCAGAATCTCAAGCAAAGTCCGTCTTTGCGCTTTTGTCAGCGTAAAACCAAGCTCCCCTGCAAACTCTTTCATCGCGTCGTCAGCCCTCTCAACAACAAGACCTTTGGCAGAATCCCGCCAAGCCTTACGCATCTTCATGTATTTAAGCTGCAAACCAAAAAGCTCATCAAATGCTAGACGCCTGCGCGCCTTATTAAGATCCTCCTCGGTTTTAGGAAAATGCACATCGGAAATAGCTTTACCTAAAGAAACCAAAGACAGCTCTTCCTTGATAAACTCAGGCAACTCGTCTTCAAACTCTTTAGTATGAGAAAGAATTCCATAAACCTTACCCCTAAGCCACTTCGAAGTAAGCCCTTCGGTCTCATGGTAAACTGGAACAATTCGACCAGTATGAAGCATGTCTTTCGATATAGACTCAACTTTCGGCCCATTAAAGACACTGCGCCCACGATCGTATTTAAGCTTTCCAGAAAAATAATAACTCCGCCCAACCCTGAGAATCCTCTCCAAATACTTCTGATTAAACCAAATCACCGGCACGCTACCAGATTCATCCGAAATAATCCCCTCACCAACATACATACCACTCCTCCCTCTGCGCATTTTAAAAGCCGTAAGCTTACCCTGAACAACATTTACAGTGTCAAGCTTCATCTCAGCAACTTTAACGCTTTCTCTCTCATCCGTATAAGTCCTGGGATAATACATAAGCAACTCACGCACAGTTTCGATACCAAGAGACGACAGAAGCGCAAGATGCTTCTTGGTAGTACTGAGAACGTCTTTTAACTTACTATCTAGCATAGGCATTAAATATACTACAAAAACAACTTCAGTTTAACAATAATTCGATACTAAACGAGCATACCACTTGGTACTACCTCACTAATATACGCCCTACCCTCCAATCTTCTCGGATATAGCCGAAATACCAACAACCTCACCTTCCGCATTTTTGATCGGAGAGAGAGTCAAAGAAATGTTTATACGTTCCCCATCCTTAGTAAGTCGCTCAGCTTTAACATTTCTAACAACCTCACCCTTAATAACCTTCTTCACTAAGTGTGAACGATGCTCTCTGAAATTTCGTGGGATTATGGCAGAAATATCACGGCCGATAGCTTCATGAGCTTTATAGCCAAAAATACCTTCAGCACCCTTGTTCCAAACAAACACTTTTCTGTCTACTCCAACACCAACAATAGCATGTCCAGCATGCTCAATCATGTTTGTCATATATCCCTGCATCAACTCGACCTTTTTCTGAAGCTCAATTTTCTCAGTAACATCACGGAAAATGCCTTCAACACCTTTAATCTTGCCATCCTTATGATGAAGAAGAGCAGAGGTTGATTCGACATATATATAGGAACCGTCCTTTTTCTTCAAATGCACCAAGTAATCTTCGATAAAACCTTCCTTTTCAAGCTTTTTTAAGAATACTTTGCGGTCATCAGGATTCACGTATGTATCTGTAATAGGCCTGCCAATAACCTCTTCCAACCCATCATGCCCAAGTATACGAAGAGCACCTTTGTTCCAAGCACGTATCCGACCTTCCTCATCAGTCATATAAACCCCATCTCGAATTGAATCAAAAAGCTCCTTGTATTTCTCCTTCACCATAATAAGATCTTTTTCTGTCTTCAAAGATCTATCTATATCACGCAAAATGCCATCTATGCATTTGAAATCGCCATCGCTATCGTAAGTAGCCCTACTATTCAACTCAAAAAAGATAGGTCTTCCATCCTTGGATTTAAGTCTAAAGCGAAGCCCCTTGGTTTCAGTTCTGCGACCTGATTTTAATTCCAAAAAAGAACCTTTCGGGACTTGAGCGTCTTCGTCCCATAAAAACTTGGAAAAATCCTGACCAATAACCTCTTCTTTTTTATACCCAAGAACAGGTTCTACAGCATCGTTAATATTGGTAAGAATACCATCAGGTCCAACCGTATAAATAATATCAAGGGCATTGTCAAAAATAGACCTATACCTCTTCTCTGACATCCGAAGCTCTTCTGTCTTACTCATAACCTCTTTTTCCAAAAGATCGTTAAGATGAACTAACTCCGTAGCTTTGTTTTGAGCAAGCTGCCCAGATAACGCCAAATGAGATATCGTATTGGCAACAACAGACAGAAGCTCGACAACAGCATTCAACTTATCCTCGCTAAACAAAGGTAGAGCCAAGTAGTTCTCGAGATAATCATCAAAATCAATACCGTACTTCTCAGCATTATACCGACACTTTTCTATATCAGGATTGGCCAATCGTATCTGGCCACCCTTGAAATAAGCAGCTATCTGCCCATTAACTAAGATAGGTACTGTGAAGCCATATAGATCAGCATGACATTTGAAAATAAATGGCTTTTTGAATTTCACACATTTCTCCTCAAAGTCCTTCTCTGTAATACCACAAAATTTCGCAAAATCAGAATGGCCACGAGCCTTGTCACAAAAGGTACTCATATTACTCCGTTTCGTTACAAGCTCATGAGTTTTTATATCCCAAATACCAAGAGATATCCCCAAAGCATTTGCCAAATTATCCTGCATCCTTTGCAAAGTCTTCAAAGACACAAGGTCGGTTAACACGATCTTCTTATTGTCATCAGTACCAGACGACATAGGTAAATCTGTTATGGGTCAAAAGGCAACGTAATTATCATTGAATTACCCTAATTTGGCAAGCAAGAAACGTCTTTTCCCTACCTGAATCAACTTGCCTTCCTTAGAAAGCATGATCTCGTCCTCTATTGAGGATACTTTTTCACCATCAACTTTTACAGCACCTCCTTCTATCATTCTGCGTCCTTCGCTTTTAGAAGGCACCATTTCTGCCTCAGCAACAAGATCAATAATATTCCAAGAATCCTTGTCAAAAACCTTCTCAGGAATCTCGTCGGGGAGCTCTTTCTTCTGGAAGACAGTTTCAAAATGATTCCGACCCTTTTTAGCTGCTTCTTCATCGTGATAAATTGCAATAATTGCTTCTGCTAATTCCATCTTTAAATCACGAGGATTTTCTCCACCTTCAAGTCTCTGTTTAAAAGCCTCCCATTCCTCACGACTCATACGAGCTGCAAGCTCAGCATAATTTAGAATAAGTTCGTCAGGTATAGACATGATTTTCCCAAACATTTCCTCTGGCTTTTCATCAACACCAATATAATTTCCGGTAGTCTTACCCATCTTAATAGTCCCATCAGTACCAACCAAAATCGGTACAGTAATATTATTTTGAGGTTCTTGATCATAAGCCTTTTGAATATCTCTAGTAGCAAGGAAGTTAAAGGTTTGATCAGTCCCACCAAGCTCCACATCTATTTCTAATGCAACAGAGTCATATCCCTGCATCAGAGGATACATGAATTCATGTACAGAAATAGGCTCGTTTTTCTTAATTCTTTCCTGGAACATATCTCTATCAAGCATCTGGGCAACAGTAAACAGAGAGGAAAGACGCACAACATCCAGGAAATTTAATGGAGCCAACCAATCTGCATTCCAACGTACCTCTATATCGTTCACATTCAAGACACAAGAGACTTGTTTAAGATAGTCTTTAGCATTGTTTTCAAGTTCCTCCTGAGTTCTCATTGGTCGAGTTTCATCTTTTCCAGTAGGGTCACCTATTTGGCCTGTAAAATTCCCGAACACCAAAATGACATGATGTCCCATGTCTTGAAACTCACGAAGTTTGTGAATAACAACCATATGCCCCAAATGCAAATCGAAACCCGTAGGATCTATACCCAACATAACCCGAAGCTTCTTACCGCTCATCAATTTCTTCCTCAGGTCTTCTTTTACAATAACCTCAGCAACACCTAGTTCAAGTAACTGATCTACAGTTTTTTCATCAGTAATGACAGTCATAATATTTTTTGTGTTAAAATTTTCAGATTAGAGTATATAATAAAACCATGAAAAAAGTAATATTCAAATCAGAAGAGAAAGATCGTCTAGACAAGATCCTAGCCGACAAAATCGAATCATTAACCCGTCAAAAAGCTCAAAAAGCTATCAAAAACGGCCTGGTCAAAATAAACTCCAAAGAAGTCAACAAACCTAACCACCAAGCCAAAGAAGGAGACAAAATCGAAATAACCATCCCGAAACCACAAACAAGCAATCTCAAGCCACAAAAAATAGATTTAAATATAGTTCACGAAGACCAAGACTACCTAATAATAAACAAAACAGCAGGGCTTGTAGTGCACCCTGCCCCAGGACACCTGGAAGGAACTCTTGTAAATGCGATACTTCATCATCTCAGAAATAATTTAAGCAAAAGAAACGACCCAACAAGACCTGGAATCGTACACAGGCTAGACAAAGACACCTCGGGAGTACTCGTAATAGCAAAGAACGACCCAGCCCACGCCAACCTAGCCAAGCAAATAGAGGGGCGAACAGTTAAAAAGACCTACATAACTCTTGTAAACGGGGTAATAGACCACAAGGGACGAGTAGAGGCTCCAATCGGCCGAAACCCAAGCAAACGCAAAGATATGACTGTCCTAAAACAAGGAAAAATGGCAATCACAGAGTTCAAGCCAATAGAGGTATTCGAATCATCTACCCTGTTAGAAATAGACCTAAAAACAGGTCGCACACATCAGATAAGAGTACATCTATCAAGCATAGGCCACCCCGTAATCGGTGACGAAAAATACGGTAAATCCAAAATTAATTCCCAATTCAAAGAGCTAGGACTCACAAGGCAATTCCTGCATGCTGCAGAAATAACTTTCAAGGACATGAGAGGGAAAGAAGTAACGTACAAAGCAAAACTCCCCCAAAACCTGGAGGAGTTGATTGAGAAACTACAATAAGTTTTTACTTCTTCTCTTTCTTCTTCGCAGCAGCTTTTTTAGCTGGCTTTTTCTCTTCTTTCTTGCCCTCCTCGGCTTTCTTAGGAGTCGCTTTCTTTCCGTTAACCTTAGTGATCTTAAGCACTTTTACCTTCCAGTACCTCTGTCTGTGACCTTGAGTCCTTTGGTACCTCTTTTTGGGTTTCATCTTAAAAACTCTAACCTTGTCCCCTTTGACCTCTTCTAAAACCTTTAATTCAACTGTAGCTCCTGAGACATAAGGCATGCCAACCTCGACATCTGTATCACTTTTAGCAATAAGAATAACAGATTTAACCGTAAGATTTTTCCCAGCCTCTGCATCAACTTTTTCAACGAGAAGCTCTTGCTTCTCCTCAACTTGATATTGTTTTCCGCCGATCTCTATTACTGCAAACATATTAAAAATATTAAAATTCGAAAAATTAGCTTCAATAAACTACTGATTTCCTTCTGAAATTGCAAGTAAATTTTTGACTTCCGCCAAAGATTCACGCAAAGCATCACTTACCTTGGTCATTTCTTCATCCGAAAATCGTCCCAAAACATAACTGCTCAAATCTGTAACTGGCAGTCCAGCATTTATCCCAATACGTAATCGCGGAAAATCTTCAGAACCGAGTAGTTCTACGCAAGACCTCATACCGTTATGCGTTCCACTACTACCTTTATCCCTATAACGAACCTCCCCTGTCGACAAATCATAATCATCATAAACAACCAATAGATCGTCATTCTCAACCTTGTAAAAATTCTTAAGCGCAACAAGAGCTTCACCCGAAAGATTCATAAAAGTATCAGGCTTAGCCAAAACGATCTTTTCTCCATTAATATTTTCCTCGGAAACAAGCGATTTTAATTTGCTCTTAGATTTAAACTCATCAAATCCAAGCTCTTCCCTAAGTAAATCAACAAAAATAAACCCGATATTATGGCGAGTCAAAGCATATTTATCACCCGGGTTTCCAAGGCCTACGACAATTTTCATTTAATGATATTCAAAAAATACATCCGCAATTTTAACATAATCTCCCTTCTCAGCGCCAAGACTCTTTAACTTCTTCAAAGCACCCATCTTATCCATGACATCATAAACGCGCCTAATAGCATTCTCCTTAGTCAAATCGGTCATTTTCGCAATCTGCTCAATCCTTTTGCCTTCTACTTTGAAAAGTTTACGCTTAGGTTTTTCTTCATCAGGAACAAAGACAAAAGCCACTTCCGGTTCAAACTTCTCGCTCTCAATCTCATACATAAAACTTACAGAAACCGCACGCGGATCCTCGTTAAGATGCGGTTTGTAGATTCTCACCTCATCAGACTTCACAACCTCCTTCTTTTTAGGTTTTTTAGAAAGCTCCTGCCACAATCGAAAAACAAGTTCTTTGACGCCCTCGCCAGACACAGCAGAGATGAGCATGATTCGCCCTTTCAACTCCGGATAAGCTTTGATCAAATCTTGCTCGAGTAAGTCGGCAGTTTCATCATCAAGAAGATCAGTTTTGTTAATAACAACAAGCTGGACTTTTTCTACAAGCTCAGGATCATAAAGCTCAAGCTCCTTACGAATAACTTTGTAGTCAGAAACTACATCAAGAGCACCCCCATCAACCATATGAATAAGTATTCCGCTTCTAGAAATATGCTTCAAAAAATCATCACCAAGCCCCTTCCCTTGCGATGCCCCTTCGATAAGACCAGGGATGTCGGCCATCAAAAAAGACTGCCCGTTGTCTCCACCAAACTGCGTCAAATCAACAACGCCAAGATTAGGGATCAAAGTCGTAAACGGATAATCAGCAATTTTTGGCTTTGCATTAGAAACCCTAGAAATCAAAGTAGATTTACCACAAGAAGGAAGCCCAACAATACCCACATCGGCCACCATTCTAAGCTCAAGTCTTACTTCCCTCTCTTCGCCAGCCTCGCCAAGCTCAGCAAAATCAGGAGTTTTGCGAACACTAGAAGTAAAATGCGCATTCCCAAAACCACCCTTCCCTCCTTTGGCAACAATAAATTCTTCACCATGCCCAACTAAATCCGCAATAACCTCATCACTCTCGTAAACAACAGTACCCATAGGAACAAGAAGAACAAGATCTTCTCCAGCCGCACCGGCTCTATCGCTCTTGCCACCATTATTACCACTATCAGCTTTAAAAAGCTTCTTAGACTTATAATCAGAAAGCGTATTCCAATTCTCATCAGCTTTGAGAATGACGTTGCCTCCACGTCCACCATCACCACCATCAGGCCCACCTTTTGAAATAAATTTCTCGCGACGATAAGAGACGGCCCCATCGCCACCTTTTCCAGCCTTCAAATGTACTTGTACCTCATCACAGAACATAAGCAGTTATTAGTTATTAACTATAGCTACTAGTTAAATATGAAAAAACTTAAATAAATTGCTTACTGCACTTCTTCAAGAACTTGGTTGATGATGGACTCATAACCTTCATGCATAGTTCCATCGGAAGTCATATAATCCTCATAAGGCAAAGCTCCTACAACCATTTTACCATTTATAAAACAAGAAGGAGTTCCTCCAACACCAGCATTCCATCCATCCTCAGCATCCGCATTGACCTCATCATAATGCTTTCCTGAAGAAATACACGCATAGTACTCATCGTAGTCAATCCCAAGCCCAGCAGCATATTCAGAGAAAAGCTCAAAATAATTGCCATCGTAATTCTCCCATTCTTCCGAATTTGCTATCAAAAGATCGTGATAATCCCAATATAAATCATAATCCCCAGCGCATTCAGCCGCTTCCGCAGTAATATGAGCATATTGATGCGAAGAAAGAGGATAATCACGGAAAACAACTTTAACAAGGCCAGTATCAACATAATTCTCAATAATATAAGGCATCGTGTCCGTCTCAAACATCTGACAATAAGGACATTGATAATCACTAAAAATTATCATGGTAACAGGTGCGTCTTCAGAACCCAAAACAGCATCATCATCAATAGTAGCTTCTGTGTAAACAACCTCCTCTTCAATTACATCAGAAGGCATGGGAACGGTAGCACTACCCTCTGGATCATCCAAAGAAGAAATTCCAAGACCTATTAAGATTCCAATAAGAGCAAAAGTGCTAAGCATCCATACAACGCCTCCTTTTTTATCTTTGTTATTCATAATTATAATGGATTTAAGATATAAAACGTGGTGCCGAAGGAGGGAATCGAACCCTCACTCCCTTGCAGGAACACGATTTTGAGTCGTGCGCGTCTACCAATTCCGCCACTTCGGCGTGCAGGCATGATTCTACAGGAAATTTTTCTCTTGCAAAGAGTTTTTCCGTAATGTAAATTTTTCAAGCAATGGAAAACGCGGAGCGGTAGTTCAGTTGGTTAGAACGCCTGCCTGTCACGCAGGAGGTCGCGGGTTCGAGTCCCGTCCGTTCCGCCATTTATCTAAAATTGGAGCAGGAAACTCATTATCCTTTATTTTTAGCCCTTTTTGGCGTTCAGAAATATCAAAGAATGAATTTGTCGCTTTTACGATTTCATATGCGTATAAATATGGCTCTTCTAATTGGAAAGCCAATTCACCGTTGTTCAGAACGATTTTACCGATACTTTGAAGGATGATCCGCTTCCTTTCTGGTTTACTGTCTTCAAATTCTTCTCGTAATTTGCTTACAAACTCAAAGAAAGACTCGCATTTGTTAAGCCAATCGTTCTCATTGTGGTTGTTATCATTCAATTTTTCTTCAAGTCCAAAAATTTCCTCCTGTAATTCTTGTTTTTCTTTTAAATACTCTGCGTCAGAAAGGAGCTCTCCATTTTCGTTATGTGGCGATATTTTGAGCTGAAAAAGGTTGCGTAGCTTCTTTTTTGTAACATTTAGGTTTGTCTGATTTGCCAATCTCTGTTTTTCGTATGCCTCGTTTTCTTCTTCAAAACTATCCCTAATAACATCTTTGCCCCAGTCAATAAATTCTTGGGGGATTTCTAGGGTTTTCAGCAAATCGAAGATTTTGTCTTCCATAATTCTTTCTTCGTAGTATTTTCTCTGACAACATTTCTTATTTTGTTTTTTGGCTTTGTATCCTGTGCAATGGTAATACTTCCTGCCTTTTTGTAACTGGCTGGATATAGTGCTTCCACATTCACCACAAATCATAAGGTTGGAAAATTGATAGTCGATCTTTTCTTTTTTCCTAAAGCTCTTCTTGTTTAGTTGCTCCTGAACTTTGTCGAATAACTCTTTTGAGACTAGAGGTTCGTGTTTGATGTTTTTTGTATAGAGTTTCCCCTCCCACATAAATGCTCCATAGTAAAACGGGTCTTGTAGCATAGCTTTAAGAGTTCCCTTCGATAGCTTTTTACCGCTTCTATTCGCTCTTAATCCTATTTTGTGCGACATCTCACATAATTCGTCTAGTGTGTAGATGCCCTTCTCGGCTTCTTCAAAAGTTTGCCTCATTAGAATTCCATCAACGGGGTCTATTTCTATTCTTTTCAAAGGTCTTCCTAATTCTTCAAGCATAATTTGTTTTTTGCTATCAAACTGTCTTCCTGCGATTAACCCCTCTTTGTTTATGTTCAAATATCCAATCCTAGCCTTACCAGGGAATTCACCGTTATCTGCTTTTGCTTGTATGTCTCTTTTTACGAATGAGGAATTATCGTCCGATGTTTTTTTAGCCATTGCGAATTCTATGCTCAAAATGAACTTGTCTTCTCCAGTATTCTGGTATCTTTTCTGTGGCGTGATTATTTGATTTAAACCCCCTTCATCCAAAAGATAAATAACTCGCCCTCCATCATATGAATTCCTCGCAATACGCGTTAAATGCCAGACTAAAATACTATCTGCTTTTCCCGCCTCAACCATTGAAACCATTTCATTAAAAAGAGGTCTGCCTTTTTTGTATGCACTTTCATTTTCCTTAAAAATCTTCACTACCTTGAAGCCCTTGTTGACTGCATATGCTTTCAGCTCTTTTTCTTGAGATTCGAGTGACAATATCTGCCTTTCCTCCAGTTTTTCTTTATGGTTCTTTGGTTTTTCAGACTTTCTGCAATAAATTATTACTTTTTCCATAATGTTAGGGTTTGTTAGGTTTTAATTCCAAAAAGGGACGACTGTGGCTACTCAACGCCAGACCCGAGAGTCTCTTGTTGACACAGTCGCCCCTTCAAGGCAACAAATAAAACTCTCGTGGTTTTGGCTGATTGAGTAGCGGTTTCATTGTATTACTATCTGAACTTATTTTCAATCATTCCTTTTCTTGAGTTGGATCGGTATTTTAATCCCAAACAGCTTCTACAAGCAATTATCTGGCTGACTGGGTGTCTATAAAGTATTCCGCGTCTTTTATTGCACCCTGGACAAATCCACCAAAAACGCTCTCCTCCGTATCCTGTGTCAGTTTTTGCAAGTTTTATTTCGAGACCGTTCATTTCCACCTCCGACAATAAAAGCTCTTTTTTAAGCTGTTTTTCTGCCTTTTTTACAAATTCATTGATGACAATTTTGTCGCATTCATCTTCCAGCAGGATTTTTCCTAAATCATTCGGAGGCATTGTTTTCATCTTGTTTTGGGTTAGTTGCTACATTCTGTTGGTTCTGGGCAATAAAGGCTGTCTTTGTCTTAACATTCACTATCAAGGGTGGATTCTTTTTCGCTTCAAAATACTGAATGATTGAGTGATATTGCCTGAATGCTCGATCCGCTTCTTTTGATAAAGTTCCCAATAGGCTTGAGACTTCGTGAGATAAGTATCGTGGGCTTTTCCAACTTTGAAATTCATTCATTGTGCTGTGGTATCGACAAAATGCACTTACAGCT
Organism: uncultured Candidatus Peribacteria bacterium; assembly: GCA_964344725.1. Taxonomy (GTDB): domain Bacteria; phylum Patescibacteriota; class Gracilibacteria; order UBA1369; family UBA12470; genus CG2-30-44-17. Next base: position 5,199 of record CAYFOI010000022.1, on the reverse strand, counting down.
ATTTGCAAGTAGGCTTTGTCTTGTGGCGTTTTTATCTCACATTCTTTTGTTAGTTCACGGATCATTTGCAGAGCCATACCACTCATCTTGAAATCTATTCCATTTAGGGCATGTATGTTTGTATCTAGTGACATAGCCTTTCCATATTCGATTACTTGATCTTCAAGCTCCTTCCTGAATTCGTCTTTTTTAGCTCCTTTTTTCATCTTGAAATACTTCTCAATCATTTCTCCGCCTTTCTTCTCTATCGCCTTTGGGTCTGCCGTCAATTGATAATTCTCCATAGCTGTCTTCTTAAAGGAATCTATATAGATTCCTTCCTTTTTCTTTTCTAGTTTTTTCAACTGTTTCTCTTTCTTTTGTAGCGCCTTTGTCTTTTTTGATTTAGCCATAATTTCTTGATTAGGTTTTAATTAACGATTTCTCCTCCAAACAAAGTTGCCGTTTCTTCAACGGTTAGCGGAGGAGCGGGAAATATATCTGTAAATTCTTCTCGCAAGGTATAAGTTCGAGCAAGGTCATTAGCTCCTTTGTCGCTTTTTAGGACTTGGAGTGCGACAAGTTCATCAAAATTCCTTTTTACCGTCCTGTAATTTTTGTCCAGCTTTTTAGCCGCCTGCTTAGCTGTAAAAATTTGCCCTTGCTCAAATACTTTCAAAATATCAGCTCTTCTTACGGGCATCGAGGAAAGCACTACTCTTCTAACGATCTGTAGTTCTTCATCCTCTACGGAGTTCTTGCCATTAACAATTGCTAAACATTTCGCAAATTTCTTGAGTTGCTTCAAGGCTCTGAAAGGCTCTTCCACCTGTATGTCTGTTACTTCATAATGATGGCGAGTTTTGCCTTCCTCTGTTTTAAATGATGTCCTATCAGAAATAACGATTCCTCTTGCTCGTGCAGTTAAGCTCGCAAAGTTGTTAAGTTTTTGCTTTGCATCATCGCTGAATGTAATTTCTTCGCCTTGGAGAAGTTTTTCTTTAAGTTGGATGCAGTATGAGCAAACGACTTTTGATACTTCTTCCTTACTCATTCCTCCTTCGCCTTCCCAAATTTTTGATAAACTGTCTTTCTTTTCTTCGTCATTGAGAGGCTCAATCCTTAAAAATAGAAATCTCGCTCCTACTGCACTCATATACTTTTGTCTTGAGCTTAAAGACATCGGAGTCACGCAACCTATGTGCGAAAAATAGACTTTGTAGCGGATAGTCCCTCTCGTAGGGGAGTGCTTCGCATAATCGCCGTCATAAATGGCAACCAAGTCGCTTATCAACTGTTTTACCATCTCATCACTACGCCCGAATAAAGTTCCATATTCTTTGATTATGAAGCATTTGTTATCCAAAAGGGGAAGTAAATCTTTTGGTTTTTCTTTTTCCCTTTGCCCAGAACTAAAAGGGTTTGAAGTCATTGTGTCGAGTTTGAAAACTTCGGAGAGTGGTTCTGGTAAATCTGCTAGAGTCGTTTTGTTTGAACTTGGATTTCCAACTATCATTAGCCACACGGGGTCTCTCTTTTCTAAAAAGGTGGAAATGAATACCGCGAGGATCGATTTAATAACATAATCCCGATTTTCTCCAAGGTGTTTTACCGCTTTCAGAACATCTTTTATCCCTAGCGGAGTTTGTGTACCTGCATTGACATCAACTCCGCTAGGGGTTAGTTCCTTTTTGACTTCTTCTATGGTTTTTTTGACATTCTCATTAAGCATTAGTATATTTTGATTACAAATTAGATAGGTATTGAACTGCTTCTTTAAAGGAGCAGTTTTTGTATTTCATAACAAAATCGATCGGTGATCCTCTCGCCCCGCACCCGAAGCAAACAAATCTGTTATTGTCAGGGTAAATTTTAAGTGAAGGGCTTTTATCTTCGTGAAACGGACACTTTATGTTTCTTCTGAAATTTGTTATTCCGAGCAAATTGCTTGCAACATCTTCTATCCTGACCCCCTGCGTTGCGTGATCGTATGCTTGTTCCCATCGAGTGTTTTTAGGGACTCGATTTTGACTCTTGTTTAACGAATAACACATTGATGACAGGTCTCTCTCAATCAGGGCTATTTCATCTTTTGCTATTTCGTTATTTACTATCTTTAGTAGGTCTCCTGGAGTCAGTTTCCCTTGAATTAGTTTTTCAATCTCTTCTTCGGAAAGAATTCCTTTATATAATTCGTAGTGCCTGTCTGCTTTCTGCAAAATCATTTCCTTGAGAAACTGTTGAGTTTCTTTATCTTCAAGAAGCGCATTTACATAGTTCTTTTTCATAGTGATTTGGGGTTATAGACTGCTTTCATAAGGGTGATTAGCTTCATACCGCGCTCGTATGCCTCTTCTCTGCTTATTTCTTTTCCAAAGCGTTTTTTAAATAAGATTCTGAATTGTTCGATTTGTTTATCTGTTAGCATTTGTGAGTTTCAAAAATACGGCTCTTAAGTAACTTCTGATTCAAGTAGAACTGTTTAGGCTCTATGCGAAGATCGTCACGCCAAAAAGCCTGAACGGTCTTGTCTAGCGACTCCTCTCTTTGGAAATAAAAAGATGCTCTTCTTGAATCTTCTCTTGAAATACTTTCAAGGCTAAATCCAAGACTCAAAAGGGTCACTCCTAAAGGAAAGTCAGAAGTAATGAAATAATCGTTTCTCATTTTCATAAAAAAATAGGTTAGCTTGTAAAGCGTAACCATTGTGGGCTAATTGGCATTCTTTCTAACTACAAAGAATCTGTAATTTTTCTAAAGGGTTTTTAAGAGCTCTAACTGTTTTCTACTATTTTTCTGCTCAATATGTAGGCGTTCTCTTTATTAAGCGTCTTTGTCGGGGCAATTATCTGTTCAACTCCTTTTATTTTGTTCTTTAAATCGCTTTTTAATTTGTTAGCTATTTGCTGTGCCGTAAGGCTGATGTGTGATTGTGTATCACATTTCTTTTTTATGACTTCCTTTATCTCGTCGTGACTTACTGGAGAATTGGCTTTCTGGAATAAAAGATGGAAAAATACATAGTGTGGAGTAGAAGGTTTTAGATTTCCAGCTTTCTTGCCTCCAATAAACACATCCCCATTTTCTTCATTGAAGGTTACCGCCAAGTAATCTGTTTGCTGTTTTGATTCTTTCTCCCCTTCATTTTCTTCTCCTCCACCGACAAGTTCTTTATAGTTGTTGTTTACAATTTTATCATCATCGTCGGCTAGTTTTTTTGCTTTTTTTATAAGCTCTTTTGCTTTTTCTAATTCGCCTTTATCTTTGTAAATCATCGCAAGATTATTAAAAACCGAGGATGAGGCGCCAACCCTCTTGAGGTATTCTTCGTAAAGCTCTTTTGCTTTTTCTAATTCGCCGCACTCTTTCATTGAGTAGGCAATCTCGAAAAGATTTCTGTCGAATTCTTTTAGTAAAGTGCTTGTTTTATGCTGATCCGAGACCATCTTGAAAATCTTTATGATTGCGGTGTAATCCTTCCTTTTCCAGAAATAGTTTAGAAGATAATCGTTGGTTGCGAATAAATATAAAAGGTTGGCGTTTTCCCCTAATGATTCTACCTCTTCAAAAAAGTTGTCCCTGAAATAATTTTTACAATTCTCAAGTAAAATGTGTTCGCCAAGAATAGAGGATTCTGCCACAAGAGCATACCTGAATGCTTCTTCTTGTTTTTTAAGTGCAAGTAAAAAATATGCTCCCCATTCGTATATCTTTTTATTAAATGGAGAAAAATAATCCTTTATGGATTCGGCATACGATAGCGCCTTTCTAATTTTTGCAGACTCTTCTTTTGAAAGTTTTCTAGAAATAACATTTGATACTACTGGAGTAGATTTTCTTATATACACCTCGTAATACATATGACAAAGAACCTTTTTCAACTTGTACGAGTCGTCAATACTACATTTCTTTAAAACTTTTTCCAAAACAGGCAAACACTTGATGGCATTCCTTATGTACGCATCTTCGTTTTTGTCTTCCGTTAAATCATTGATTACGATAGACATTTTATCGTATTCTCCCAATTCGTGTAATGAGCCAATTATAAAAGTGGCGATCTCGTGGAAGTTCCAGTCGAAGAAATAATCTTTTTCTAAATCGTGCTCTATCGCTTTTGTTAAATGCTCAATCGCTTTTTTATACTGCTTTTTATAATACGCAATAACACCTGCTTTAAAAAAATACTTCATATCTTCAACCAAGCCTTTCTTTTTAGATCTCTCAAGAATTTTTTGCGCCTCGTTGTATTCTTTTAATGCTAGGTGAATCTCAACTAGCAAATCGTACGATTCCTGATCTAATTCGCCCTTGAAATCATACAAAAGAGTTTTAGAGTCGTTAATGTCTCCAAATTCAAACTTAACCTTGGTAAGCGTAAAAAGCACTTCTATGCTGTTAGGGAATTTCTCGAATCCTCTTTTAAGGATCGCTACTTTTTTGAGAGTATTATGTTCCAAGTCTGCCATTTTTATATAAAAATTTGGAAAAACATCGACAGCCTCCATAACGGACAACATTCTGTCTAATAGTAATTTTTTATCCCACTCAAAAGGTGCTTTTTCAGCTCTTAACGGTGATTTTGACAGCACATAATATGGGAGACAGTATTCTTCTCTACAGTCACAAAATGGTATAAATTCAGAGGATTCATCTTTCATTATTGCAATTCTCAATAGGTCTAATACTTCTTTTCCAAGATCAAATTTTTTTGGTTTATCAAAGAAATCGTCGTAGACCGAATCGATGATAAACGCGACTACTGCGGCAGCTAGAGGAGGTATTTTTTGTTTGTTCGCATTTAGAACCTTGTTGTGTGTTTTTCTATTGAGATCAGAATAACTATACTTTATTTCAAATCCATCTTTTTTCTTTGCAACACTCTCTATATCAAACTCTGTACTTGTGGGGTACTTCTTGCCTTCTTCTAAAAGTCCCCACAAGTTAGCTAGCTTTGAATTTATGATTATCTTCTTTTTTTTCATATTCATTTTACATTTTCATTGCGAAGCACATTTTACTTATTTAAGACTAATGTGGCAATTAGCGATCGAACATTCCTTCCCAATTTCGCTTATTTAGACTAAACTCTTTCACGAAGCCTACATCACTGAAATTTTAAGCTACAGCTTTTAGCTGCCTGCAAGCACAACATATAGATCAGAGGCAAGCTACCGTTCATTTTCGGGTGCGTAACTTGGCAAAAACTTAGAAGAATTTGGG
>CAYFOI010000021.1:0-25037 GCA_964344725.1 uncultured Candidatus Peribacteria bacterium | reverse complement strand
AGCCATCACCAACACCAATCAAACAGCCAACCCTTCACAAAAGTCATCAATAGCGAAAACTGCTTCTCTTAAAACACCCAAATCTCTTCGAGTAAAAGCCTCGTTAACAGCCCGAGCCAAACCATTAAGCTGCTCCATTCGCTCCAAGGTAGAAACATCACTAACAATTAACTCAGCCTTCCATTTAGTTCGAGCATAATCAGCAAAAGGAAGCAAAGTACAAAAAAAGTCCTCAACAGAACTCCAAAACTCATCTTCCCCCATCTCCATCAATAAATACTGCCTGAGCAAAGCAAAATAATTCGGATAATCCTCAGTCATCATCTTAAGAACATGGGCATCATCCCACTGCATAGCACAAACATCAGAATCTGGCGGACTTTCGCAAATTTCAAACATATAAAATTATAAATCAGGCAGCACGCTCCACAATACGACGTTCCCCATCCGAAACAACACGTACTACACCTTGATAGTCAGTATTACGATTTCGTCCAAGAAATGCAACACCATTCTCAGCCCTTAGTGCAGCCTGCACAAACCTCATATTATTGTGAGACAAAGGAGATTTCTGATTAACAACATACCCTTGCATCAAAGGATGCACATGATCCACAAGAGTCAACGGCTCACCAACATTTGTAGCAAAATACATAAATGGATCCGCATCATCATGAAGTCCATTAATAAATTTACCTATATCGCCTCTAACACCATACCTAACACATCGAATAACAACACCCTCTGGCGGCGTAACACCGAAATTTCTAGTCATAGAACTTTCCTTCCGTTCAACCCTGAAATCCGCCAATCGAACAACCGCAAAATCCCTAACTTGAGTTAACTTAGGATAACCACCCATCCCGACCTCCTCAAACTGATAAGCTCTGTCCTCAGGCAAATCACCAGACTCCCTAGCCCAATTGGCAACAGCTAAACCCTTTTTTCCATAAGACGTATTTACAACATAACCAGATCTCTCAATATATTCACCATCTTGATAACCAGCACACCTATGTATAAGCCCTTTAGCCCCCATACCACTATTACTAGGCTTGCAAACATCAACAAACTGTCTACCAGGGATATTCGGATGTTCTGTAACAGAACCGTGTGGATACGATACCCAAGGAGTAACAGACACAGTAACCTTTTCGGGATCATATCCATTCCCTTCAACCTCCGCATACCTAAGCAAATCAGGATGATGACACTGCATACGTACAGCCTGAATTGCCGCACGTACCCTCCTCAAACTAAACAAATTCGCAGGAATAACCTTAGTAGGCATCGTATCAACCATCCCATCCCAATCGGACCTCTCACTTGTCCGAACGATAACCCAATCAGTCCCAGCTTCTCTGCACGCAGCCTTAACAAGTCGATGAATCCCCAGAGTATATTGATCTCCAGGCATCAAAAGCTCCATAGGCAAAACATACCTCCTCCCCCCAGGAACATTCTCACGAAAATGAACCATAGAACCATTCTTCCCCCCCCATCGTATCTATACACCCCCTAAGACGTCTATCCATCTTTATTGCTTACAATTTTTATCCAAATAATCCTTCGCAGCAAAATCATGCGAAACCTGATCCACAACCTCATCAACACACCCAAGATCCGCAATATCACACTCATCTCCGATGCGAACAGAAGCTGGATCCGAATATTTCATGGAGCTCGCAACGACCAAACATGCATCTTCCTGCGCCTTCTGCACATCCAAAGCAGCAGAAATAGCAGCAGCCTCTCCATCTTTGCAACCAAGAAAAGCAGCACCCATCAACACAACAACAGGACCAAGCCTACAAATCGATTGAAATAATGATTTTTCGCCTTCCATAAGCCAAATATTAAGAGAGGCTAATTATAACCAAAAATTCAAAAAACACAATAAAAAGGAGCCCCCTCAGGGGCCCCTTTTAAAACTCTAGAATTCTAAAATTCTACTTTCTACGCTTCCTCCATCTCCACACAAGCCAGATAATAACAAGCGGCCATACATAGATCACAAGCCAGATAGCTTTATCAACAAGCCCTTGCAAGAATCCAATCCAATCTGAGAAAGCTTCCTTAACAACATTCAGCGGCCTCCATTTCTCAGGCCCCTCAAACACAGAAAGCTCTTCTTCCATATACACAGATATTGTCGAATAAGACGACTGACTTTCATAATACTGCATGCTAGATTCAAGAGACTCAATCTCTTCACGCACATCTTGCAAGTAATCATAAACAAGCAAAATATCCGTAACAGTATAAGCACTATCCAAAACCGCTAAATATTGCTCTTCAAGTTCATAAAAAGTCCCTAAACGAGCATCCAGATCCATATAAGTCTCAGTGACATCCTCCGCATCGATAGACTCATAAGAGACATAATCAGCGAACTCACGAACATCATCAAGCGCACTATCAAATTTATCTACAGGAACTCGAAAAGTAACCTCACCTATAATCTGACCACTGTAATCTTCATACGTATAAGAAGACTGAACATATCCATTATAAACCTGTGCAATGTCACCAACCTCTTCCACCGCTTCGTTCGTATCATCAACCTGGACCTCTAAGTATCCAGTCTTGATAATCATAGCATCAGAGAAGTCGATATTAGAGATATCAACACTCTCTCCACCTACCTCGTCATAATAATAATCATAAGAGACACTTTGCGAACTAGTCTTCACCATAGCAGCCTCATCTTCCGCATATTCATAGTCATAGTAATCATAAGAATAATCATCGTAATACCCATAATCATACGAGCTCGTATAAGGATTCGGCCCTGCTCCCGCGCCCATCATAAAGACGACAATCAGGACCAGGATTCCCCCAACGACTTTCACCCAGGTTTTCCTGAGATGTTTTTTGATGTTCATGTTTGCCAAAATTAAAGGCTAAAAACGAAAAAAGATTAGCACAATCGGAAGAATTCTGAAACATTGACATGCTATATCTTGCCTTTGAGTTTTAGGATAATCACAAAATTCAAAATCCCGATCATCAAACTACCCAAAACCCACTGCCAAACCTTAAGCCCAAAAACTTCTTCCTGGAAATTCTGCAAAGAAGCTTCTTCGTAATTACCAAAACCAGTATCAATACCAATATTCGGCACTTCGCCTATATATTCATATCCAAAAACATCACAAATTGTCTCCAAATCACTACTCTCCGACAGCCCATATTGATTTTCAAGAAAAGAACAAGGCTCAAGCTCATCCAAATAGTCCAAATAATCAACAATCGGATAACAAGTCGAATCCACCCACGAACCAACCCAGAACACTCTTTCCCAACCCTCCTCTGCAGGTTCATATTCCGTATATTCATCCCCAGCCCAAATATATCCACACTGCTCAAGATCAGGATTCACATAAAACCCATCCGGCCCCGGCTCCGCAAAAGCCAAAACGGGCATCATCAACACAACCAAAAGAGCTATTAAGAACTTATTCACGATTATTTCTCCTTACAAAATAAATAACTCCAAATAGAACAATAAGACCCGCAATAACAAAATGCGGCCAATAAGTATCATATCGATAAGCAATCACAGCATCACCCATCTCCTCTTCAACTACCTCCCCATCCCTATCCATATACATCTCGTCATAAAACCCAGTATCATAAGACTCATAATCAATCTCCCCTACATACTCATACCCAATCACCTCACAAACAGCCTCGAGATCATAAAAATCCAAAAGTCCATATCGACTTTCCAAAAATCCACAAGGGTCAGAATCATACAAATAAGCAACATATCCTGTAACCTCAAAACAAGTATCATGATCCCAAGAAGTCTCCCACATAAACCACTCCCACGCACCATCCGAAGGCTCATTATAAGTAAACTCATCACCACCCCAAAGCTCTCCACACTCACCAGTCTCATGATTCAAATAAAGAGCATTTGGCATAGGCGCAGCTACCGCCACAAGAGGTAAAAACAGAGCCAAAACAAACAGTACCTTTTTCATAGCCCAAATTTACCATACAATGAAGCCGCCTAACAACAACACAAACATGAAAAAACTACTATTAGCATCAATTCTACTCTCTACAGTCTACAGTCTACCCTCTACCTACGCTTTCTCTGACATTTACGAATCAGAACCCCTTTACGAAATAGCGACATACCTCGAAGAAAACAATATCGTAGACGGCTACGACGATGGCACATTCGGCCCACTCAACCTCATCAATCGCGCCGAATTCATGAAGATGATAGTCGAAGGAGTCACAGGCGAGACCCCGGACGAAGAAACTTACAAAGAATGCTTCCCAGACGTCGAAGATGAATGGTACGCGAAATACGTCTGCTACGGAGAAGAACAAGGATGGATCCAAGGATACCCTAGTGGCAATTTCGAACCAGGAATAAACATCACGCGCGCCGAAGCAACCAAAATAATTGTCAGCGCTTTCGAATGGGAAGATAGCTCCCTTATGTACAGCAACTTCTCAGACATAGACGAAACCACATGGTACTGGGACTACATGGCCGTTGCCGAAGAAAGAGAACTATTCGACACAATTGACTATTATCTCTCACCACACGAACTAATAAGCCGCAGACAGTTCGGCGAACTTCTATATCGAGCTATCCACAGCGAAGCAGGAGAAGACTTCGACATAGTTGAAATCGAAGGATATGGCACAGAAACATACCAAGACTGGCTCGACTCCGGAATCTCAGCAGCTTACCCCTCAGACATGGAATTCCCAGCAAACTCACAAAGCGGATGGTCTTACGGATGCTACGCTTTCGCTGTAAAGAATTTAATCGAATGGAAATACAGCGTAATATTAGACATCGCAGAAGTTGAAGAAGAAATCGGATGGGACGGCGAATTTATCTGGGATTATGAGGAGATGAGCAACTTCACAGAAAGCTACGAGTACGACATCATTATGACCTACCAAGCCTCTCCAGAGTTCTTCTTAAAAAAACTCGCAGCAGGCGAACCAGTAGTTCTATATATCCCCTATTACATCGGCGAAGACAACATAGGACACCAACTAGTAGCATACTCATTTGATGAAAACGGTGTCTGGGTAGCAGACAGCCTTTCAGGCGGAGGCCGCAGACAAATAGGATGGGACGAAGTCTTCGTAGACGAAGCAAACTACACAACAAACGTCGCCCAAATCCGCAAACTCACAGCAGGCGGCCAATATGTATACCAATATAGCTTGTAAGGGATTTTATGACCTTTTGAGCGATCTTGGAAACACCAACTTAAACTTGCTGATAATTGTTGCGAAAATATCTGCAGCGCTACTTATATGTCGAGAGCGTACATCAGCCCAAGGAAGCAAAAGCGATCCATGGGCCTAATACTATAAGTTTGTTTTGCGAAAGCAAAACACCAATAGCTCGAGCAGATAAGTAAGCGAAGCCATTTGAGCAACAATTAATCAGCAAGTTCACCAGTGCTAGAAAGAAGTATACACTTCGCCATACCTTTCAAATTCCTAAGATCCTCAAGAAGTCCTTTGCTTACATCACCCCTAAGCTTAACTTCCGCAATCTGCTCATGCTCATCACCACGCACAGCATCACTACGCATCTTAACTTGCTTACAATGTTTACTAAGCACCTTAGCAATTTCAGTGTTGTCAGTTCCTTTGTGCGCCATAACAACAACATAAGGTGGCTCAAGAACAGACATTTTGGATAGTACAATCAAAATCAATGCAATAAATAGCGTCGAAATAACCGCAAGATCATAGAACGCCACACCATTGATAATACCAATCGTAATCGCCCAAAATATAAAAGCAGTATCACGCGGATCTTTGACCGCAGTTCTGAAACGAACAATAGATAGCGCACCTAACATACCTAGGGAAAGCACAATGTTCCCACTGATACCTATCATTATCACGTTTACGATTAGAGCCGTCATCACAAGCGTGATATTGAAGCTCTTCGAATAAAGAACTCCACTATACGTGAATTTGTACACGTAGTAGATAAACATAGCGATCAAAAATGTGATCACCATAGACAGGACTATCTCCTGCGGACCGAATTTCGATCCCAAGACCAGCTGATCCGAACTAAATAGCTGATCCCAATTAACTCCATCCATGTTTTATAGGGTTAAATTTATATATGAATTTAAAATTCTACTGTCTACTGCTTACTGACTACTCACTAAATAAACAACCAATTATCACTCGGCATCCTACTCATCACATACTTACTGATCGCACTACGCTGAAAACTGTCGAGATTAAGCATCGTCTTAATCCACTCCGGCAAGAAATAATTATATTTAATCTCAAGAACCACAATATCATCTCTCATAATAGGCTGAGTTACCATGTCCTCATCAAAAATATTAAAATTCTGCTGATTCCGACGTAAATGCTTATCAAAAGTTATCCGAATATTGTTGAAATCGAGAAGATAAGCTTCGCGAATATAATCAACAATACAAGCTGGAACAAAGTGATTCTTAGACATATCCGCATAGATAGAGAGAAGCGCAGGATTCTCATAATTCAAAAGAACTTTTCTATGCCCGTCAATAAACTTAACCGCATCTTCCCGCGAAATCACACCAGTATCCTTCGAAACATAGTCGCTATATTTACTTTTTCGCTCTAATTTGACCCATTTTTGATCAAACTCATATATACGAAGGCGATACTTATGACGACGTTCGACACCAGCCAACTTCTCAATCACAGCCTTATCTTTAATATCGTCGAAATAAAGACTCCTAATCAAATATCCATCATCAGATTTTTGATTTTTATCACGCTGCATCATCGCACCAATAATCCGACGTGCATATTCGTACTCAGCCCTACTTAAGTAGAACTTAAGTTCGTTCCGCCTAACCTGTAAATGTTTAGTTTTCACGTGTTCCATCAAGTTGATCTATAATAATTTCTGAACGGTCATCGATAAACGATTTAAGCCCATTAAAAGTCGTCCCATCCGTTGGTTGCCCCGTAAGCCCTTCAACAAACACAGTCTCATCAATATTGACGATAAAATCCTCATAAGTAAACATTGAGGCCTCGTCACTCTCCATAGCCACAGAAGCATCAATCAATTCAAAAAGCTCATCAATAAAATTATCCAAATTATCATGAGACAGAATTTCATAAACATCAAATCGAAGCTGCTCGAAGTAATACTCTTTAAACTCAGGCACTTCCATAAGCTGATTAAAAAGCGGCCTCTCTGAGACAGCAGATCCACCCACTTCTTCCTTAAACACATCCATGCCATCCGATGGAGTCCTGCCCTCATCAGGCAATAACGGAGGCATATCATCAAAGAACAACTGTCCCTCTGGCATATCTTCATTACCAAACTCGCCTTTCATCATATTTTCCTCTCCAGCTACAGAAGTAGGATGTATCGCATCCCAATACAAATTGGACTGCGCACCTTTATAACTTCCAAAAAACTCATTCAAATCCCAAGGCAAAGTCTTCCACTTACTATCACTTGGATCATAATAAATATACATATTTCGACCCGAAGCCAAATACGAATCCATATGCGAAAAAGTCGCCGTCAAAGCCATCTGATCCAAAAACCCATAAACATCAAAAACTTCCAAAATTTCCTCCTCATAATCATCATCAACTTCACTATTCAAAACTTCCAAAAAATCACAAAACGTATACCAAGCAAGCATCTCATCACCTTGCTTAAGTTCTATTTGACCATCATAACTTTCCGGATCATCCCCAAAATACTCAAAGCTAAAACCCATCTGAGCAATTTTAAATAAATATCCATCACTATTACCAAAATTTCTTTCTAAATACTCATCGTCAACATTCTCAATCATCGTATAAACCCCAATATACTCATCATTTACATAAACTTCAGCAAACGCAGTCATAGAATACGGCGCACCAATCTGCTCAAACATACTATAACCAATAGCCTCCCTCAGCTGCGAAGGATCTCGAAAATTACAATTAAGAACAAATTCTTGAACACCCATCAAATTCTGATCACTATAATAATTAACATCGACACGAAGCGATTTCTTAATCCCTTCATTACCATGCAAAGATGAATTCCCCTTATACCTAACCGCAATATCCTCATAAACAGTCCCATCAAACTCCATAGTAGACGGCACATACGAAGGATCCACTTGCCCTTCGCTCTGGATATAATCCTGCATAACCGAAAAATCCTCCTCTTCTATAGTAAACCTAATCTCATGAACCTCATCAAAATTAAAAATCGAATCATAATCAGGCTCATCCCCTAAATAAATATCGCCGAGACTTTCACCACGCTCATTAGCCTCGCCAGGAGTATAATCAGCCATCATATAAATATCATCACTCCCATCAGGATATCTTCCTATAGTCGCATCCGAAACATCATTCCCCAAAATAGCAACCAAAGAATCAACAACAGTAGTTCCATCACTATCTACCAAATAAACCGTCTCACCCTGACTCACACGGAAATTAGTCATAGTAGTCCCAGTCGTATCCCCCTCATATTCATTACAATAAACCACCAAATAATCCCCCGGCCCCAGCACCAAAGGCTCAACAATTTCAAAACGAGTAAGCTCACCACTATCATCACTCAAATACATCCCTCTCAAACTCACACTTCTAAGCCCAGGGTTATAAATTTCAATCCAATCAATACCGCTATCCATGCTAAAAGCTATCTCGTTAATTTTAGGACCGTAATCATACCCTGACCGCACACCGAGAAGAAGAGTGGCAATACCTACCAATACAGCTAGGAAGCCCACAAATAAAGTTTTTTTCGCCCGTTTATCCATAAACAAAATTGATCTTACAACAAATAACCACCATACGCCACTGAGGTTGCGGTTTTATGTCGACAAACAAAGACAGCCCTTTGTAAGAAACAAACAGCCTCATACTATCACGCTGAATGGGTAGCTCCCCAAATCATCGCCCCAGCAAACAGAATAATTATAAGGAGAAACCCCGCACCAAACCCTCTTACGAAATAATACAAACAGTGAGAATCTCTAACAAAATTCTCAATCTTCTTATACGTGTCCTTGCAAAAATAATGAATAATTCCAAAAATAATCAGAAGCAGAAACCCACCATATTTCAAATAAACGAACGGGACATAAAATGCAGCTAGAAAAATCGCAGCTAGCGCCAAAAAAAACATAACAAATCCCGCCAAGAACCAAAGAGCCTTCTTGCCAAAAGTCATAATAAAAAAATTTAAATAGCTTAGAACCAGTATACACAAAACCACCAGCAAATAAATTGGTGATTACCAAAAGAGCTTCTGCAGCGCTTTTAGTTTAAGAATTCTTATAACCTTTTGAGCGACCTTCCCCTCAAAGGTTTTATTAGCTTGCGAGAGAATTTCTGCACACTTCTGTTACTTGGGCTCGATAAAATTGAGTCCAAATAACAGAAAGGAAGCCATGAACAAGCAAGCTAATAAAAACCAGAAATGGTAGTCCCAAGGGGAATCGAACCCCTGTTTCCAGGATGAAAACCTGGTGTCCTAACCACTAGACGATGGGACCAAGGTAGTAACGAGTTTTGCGATCCAGAACATTAGGAGTACGAGTTCCATCGAGTACTCCGAGAGCAAAACCCTATTGCAGAAAGTAGCGAGATTTTCAAAAAGCCCTACTAATATAAGGATTAACGGGGAAAAGTCAAAGAGATTTCTAAGATTCGCGACTCAACACACCCTCAACAGCTACAATGACATCCTGATCTCCTCGTCTAACATGCCTGCCAATACGATTAACAGCCTTATTCAAACCTCGTTCCCCATAAAGAGATTCATCATCCCCAGCCCTACCAGTTTTGCAAGTCTCAATCTGCCCACCACCATCAATAAACGCAGCCACAGCAGCATCCAAATCATCACCTTTTCTAATTGTTTTTTCTCGCACCATATTTATAAATTAAATTTCTTCCCTTCATAACGCACAAGCTCCAAACTCTTCTGCTGACCAAGAATTTCCTTGGAAAGCGGATCATTATAATCACTATCATAAACAACCTTCGTAATACCCGCATTAAGAATCATCTTCGTACAAATCACACAAGGGAAAGTATTACAATATAGCGTACCACCTTCAATATTAATGCCAAATTTCGCAGCCTGAGTTATCGCATTCTGTTCAGCATGCGTCCCACGACAAATCTCCGCACGTTGACCCGACGGGATCCCAAGCTTAGCACGCAGACACCCTCCTACTTCAGCACAATGAGGCACGCCCCTAGGCGCACCATTATAACCAGCCGTTAACTGCTGACCATCTTTCGCAATTACCGCACCAACAGCACGACGCAAACAAGTCGCTCTCTTAGCCCATGTATAAGCAATCTCCATAAAAACCTCATCAAACGTAGGCCTAACCTCTCCCTTCTCTAATTTAAGAAAATGCTCAAATTTATTTTCAAGATCTTCAAGCGTCCCCTCATTCAAAATAAAATAATCAACTTTATCTAAACACTTCTTCACTTGCTGCCCATCTTCAGGCTCCCCTTCACCCTTCTCGCGCTTAAGCCGCGCATAAACATCATCACGAGTCATATCGAGCCCACCACGCCGACGCTCAAGCACTCTGTCTACAAGAAGCTCATCGTCAGCACTAACTCCAACAATTTTAAGCCCAGGAAGCTCCCTAAGCTCAGTCATACAAGCAGGATTACGAATACCATCAATTACCCAATTACCACCAGGATCACGCTCTATAGACTCTCGAACTTTCATGCCAAGAACACCAGCACCATGCTCCGCCCTAAGCTCATTTCCAACGTTTTGCAAGTTTTCTCGGGTATGTTCAAGGCTTTTTTTTGTCGCCTCTTCCCTAACCATATCTGAAAGAGAAATATACCTATACCCACTCTTCTTAAGCATATCTGATATTACCCCCTTACCACTACCCATGTAACCTGTTAAAGCTATGTACTGAGACATTGTATTTTGATGTTAAATTATGCTCGGATCTTATAAAAACAGAAAAAAAAGCCAAAATCAACCAAGAAACATCTCAAAAATTAGTAAAGTCGACTATTCTCGAGGGGCTTTACTTCCTCAAACCTGTAAATATATACTTCTCTACGAAAATACTCCTAACCCAAAAACCCCATGGCTTACAGCGTAACAAACAGCAAGGGACAAACTTATTACCTTCACGGTAAAGTTGTCACATTGCGCGGAGGGCGAAAGCAACAAATCTATTACTTCGCTCGTGAAGAGAAAGGAAAAGACGAGCTAGATGAGATGCCAGAAGGATACAAAGTTGTTGAGAACAAGAGAACAGGTCTTCCAATGCTAAAGAAAGACGCATAGTTCAAAGTCAAGAACAACAAAACATAGCCCCGGCAAGTCCGGGGCTTTTTTTGTGAGTAGTAACATAGTACATAGTACGTAATCCGTAATCCGTAGTAAGTAGTAATATGTTTTTTCAGCTTTTTTTAACACCAGAGTGCTAAAGTCACAACTATGACAGATATAAAACAATTAGAAGAATCTATCGTTTGGATCAAAGGATGTGATCTAGTTCTAGAGATATACAAACTCACAAAAAAATTCCCAAGAGAAGAGAGATTCAGCATTACTTCTCAAATGCAAAGAGCGGCAATATCAATACCCTCTAATATCGCTGAAGGCTTACTCAGAAGAACTAAAAAAGAATTAGCTTACTTTATAAATATAGCCAAAGGATCAGCCGGCGAACTAATAACTCAGCTGATGATAGCAAAAAGATTAGGGTATATAGACACCAACGACATAGGCAACCTGAAAAAAGACATCATAGAAATAATCAAAATAACAAAAGCCATCATAAACACCATCCGCAAGCACAATCACTCCTAACTATTAACTACAAACTACCAACTCCACTACACACTACGGATTACGGATTATGTACTACTCACTAATACAACAATTCCTCATAATTCATAGTCTCAATCATTCCTGCTTCCGCAAGACCGTAAGTAACTGCAACTACGATAAGAGTCAAAAGCAAAATCATCACAAGAGAAGAGAAGAGAATTTTCATACCATACTCAATCTTCTTCATCTTGTAAGTGTAGTAAAAAGGAGGGCCAAAAATAACTAGAAGCTGCGCCGATATCCCCAGTACAAACATAACCATAGTGACCCACGAATACAAAGAAACTAAGCCCTTAGTATAAACAAATTCTAGCAAATAGCCTGGAAAAACAGTCATAGCAGCCAGAACAAGAAGAGAGATTGCAGCACAAATAACACTGATAAGAGCTATATGCTGCCAATCTAATTTTTTAGCTTTTCGAAATAACATTTTTGTTTTGGTTATTTTTTATAAGGAACTATACTTAATAGTACCAAAACTAATATATACTATGCAAATCCCAACAATGTCTCCGATAGAACTAGCTGCCTTCCTGATATTAGTAATACCTACTATATATGCACTTTTGGGCGCTCCGTTTGTACCAACGCCTTTGCCACGAGTACGCAAAATGTTAGAACTAGCCAAAGTAAAATCCGGCGACAAGGTCTACGACCTAGGCTGCGGCGACGGAAGACTAGTACATTTAGCTGCGCGCGAACACAATGCAAAAGCAATAGGATTCGAGCTCTCGCCCCCTATTTGGTTTTGGGCAAAAATTTCTCAGCCTTTTTGGAGATCAAAAGCAAAAATCAAATTTAGGAATTTTTACAAACAAGACATCTCCGACGCAGATGTAATCGTGTGCTACTTAATGCCAGAGACTTTGAAGAAATTCCAAAAGAAACTCAGCAAACTTAAAAAAGGAACTCGCATAGTCTCATACGCATTCCAAATCCCAGATCTCAATCTAATTCACCACGAGAAAAAGGTAGAGAAGAAAAACTACTCCCCTATTTGGGTATACGAGATTTAAGAAACCAAAAGAGCAAAACGAAATACAAACAAGCTCCCCAAGTTTCCAGAAAAGACATTTCAACAGATGCAAAAGGAATCTGCGAGCATTTTTCTGCAATATAAACAATCGCTTCAAGAAAAAACCACCCCACGTAACCAATCAACAATCCCAAAAATTTCAAACCCACCATATAAAAAATAGCCGACCCAAAAGAAAGCAACATCGCCCAAGGAATCAAAACAGCTACAAACATATTCGCAATAGGAGAAACCACAGACAACTGCTCAAAATTAAGCAAAATAATAGGCAACGCAGTCACCTGCGCACTCACAGTAAGAAAAAGCGACTCACGAACACAGAACCCTTCCGGAATCATCCTATAAAACCACGGGAACTTGCGCTCAACAAAACTCTCCAACAAAGGCGATACATAGATAAGTCCCAACGTAGCAGCAAAAGAAAGCTGAAAACCAATATCATAAACAAGAATTTTTGGATTAATAAAATTCATCAAAAACGCAGCCATAAGCATCGACTGTGCCACAAAAGCCTTACGCCCAAACCAAATCGCCAGGAGCCCAATCAGTCCCATAATCGAAGCTCTCACAACAGCCGCAGACGCACCCACAAACACAGTAAAAAGCACCACAAACACACAAGCAAAAACTATCTGCTTCCGCTTCGGCAAAAACGAAAGAAGCGCCCCCACAAAAGCGATCACAATCGTAATATTATAACCAGAAATCGCAACAATATGCGAAAGACCCGTGATCCGAAAATACTCCTGAATTTTGTCTGGAATCCCCCGCCTAGACCCCAGCAATAATCCAGCCGCCAAACTCGACGACGGTTCGGGGAAAATTTCATTCAAAACCCCCTCAAAATAACCCTTGAATTCAAACATCTTCCCCCAAAAAAAGCTCCCCTCACTACTCTCAATCAAAGACACACTTGGATAATACATCACACTATAAATCCCATACCTCGAGAGATAATTTTTATAAGAAAAATCTTCAAAACTCGCAGGCTCCTGAAGATTTCCATAAACCGACAGAACATCACCATACTCATATTCCGGATAACGACCAACCTTCACATGCACAAGACCTTCAAAAGGCTCCGCGACCTCCAAAACCAAATTCTGACAATCAGCGCGACGATCAACCTCGCGCACAACTTCTCCTCGAAACAAAAACCCCTCATACCCATTGTAAAAACTAACAAAACTAGGATCTTCCAAACTCGGGAAACTAACAAGAAAACGCCACACCCCAAAAACAATCCCAATAAAAAACATCATTGATTTAATCCTAAACTTCCAAACTACCCAAACTAGCAAAACACAAACAAGGAGAAACCAAGAGACCCCACCCATCCCCACCAAAAAATCTTCTGCAACAAAAATCCCCGCAAGAAACCCAAAAACAAAAAGATAAAAATGAGAAAAAGACTTCACTGCCAAGAGTACTACCAGACCAACCTTAAATTTTTATGAAAAAACACACTCCTTGCCATCAAAGCCCCTCCATACTAAAATACCCCTCGTCTGCTACAAGCTACCAGCTACCAACCTACAAGCTAAATACATGACCTTCAAAACCAAAAAAATACGCTCAGACAAAGCGGTAAAAAGGAAAGAGACATCCAAGAAACTTGGAAACGGGATACTCTCCTTCTTAAAAACACACGCAATATTAATCATAATACTTTGTGTTGCAGTTTTCGGAGTTTATAAAGCAGCAGCAAAAGTTAACTCAATAATTTCTGATTTATCTTCAGGTCTCTCAATTAAAAATGTACTACTATCTGTCGTAAGCAGCCCTCTCGAAACAGACGAAGACGGTCACACCAACTTCCTCCTTTTAGGAATTGGCGGGGAAGACCACGACGGAGGCGACCTAACAGATTCAATCATAGTTGCATCGTTGGACGAAGACAGTAATTTAGTCCCAATGCTTTCAATCCCACGCGATCTATATATAGAGTATAACGACGAAGGAACATATGGAGATCGCATCAATAGATATTACGAACTTTCAAAACTAGACTACGAAAATGACGACTACCCCGAAGCTCAAGCGCAAGAGCTTGCCCTAGAAGACACCGCAGACAAAGTAGGAGATATTTTGGGAATCGACATTCACTACTACGCACTTATAGATTTCAACGGATTCGTAGAAGTAATAGATGCAATTGGAGGAGTCGACATCTATCTGGAAGAAAGCTTCTACGATAATGCGTATCCAATAGAAGGAACGACTTATTTTGAGACCTTTTCTCTCCCCGCTGGTGAAAACCATTTAGACGGCGAAGACGCACTCAAATATGCTCGCAGCCGCCATACAACGTCAGATTTTGACCGAGCCCTAAGACAACAAGAGATCCTAAACGCCATCAAGGACAAAACCTTTTCATTAGGTGTCTTAGGAAGCCCTACCAAGCTAAAATCACTATACGAAGCTATATCTGACAACTTCGTAACAAACTTAAGCTTCACAGAGATCGCACACCTTGGAAAACTCGCTGACAACTTCTCAGGAGATTCAATGTATTCACAAGTATTCAACGACACTCCTTGGGAAACAGCAGGATTCCTCTACGCTCCTCCACGAGAAATGTTTAACGGCGCAGCGGTATTTTTACCAAGCTCAGGAGATTATTCAGAGATGCAGTATTTCACAGATTTATTCCTATACGATACAAGCTTGTTCGAAACAGAAACCCCATTGCAAGTCGTAAATTCGGCTGGATATGAAGGTCTAGCAACAGACACCATGCTTTATTTGGAAAGATACGGATTTAACATAGTAAGATACGGCAATGCAGCAAGGATCGGAGAAACTCAAACCACAATTTTCAACCTAACAAGCACCGAAGATCAAAAGACAATCGACTACCTTCAAGAGATGCTTCCAGGAGCAGTAGTAGCAACCGAAATACCAGAAGAATATCTGCCTATAAACTGGGAAACAGAAGCTGACATATTGATAGAGATAGGAACAGATTTCATACCTTACTACGAAGAAAATTATGACGAAAGATTCTACTACTGGGTCGCAGAATAGAGTCCAAAAAATCATCGCAAACTCAGGATACTGTTCGAGACGCAAAGCCGAAGAACTCATCAAAAATGGAAAAGTTTTTGTTAATGGAGAAAAAGCAGAAATCGGCCAAAAAGCATCAGGAAACGACCGGATCGAAGTCGAAGGTACTTTAATAAAAAATCAAAAAGATCTCTATATCGCAATAAACAAACCTGAAGGATACGTATCTACAACACAAGACACACACGATCGGAAAACAGTCCTGGATCTACTCCCACAAGATCTGCGATCCGCAAAACCAGCCGGACGCCTAGACATGAATTCCGAAGGCCTACTAATCCTATCAACAGACGGTAAATTCATAAACCATCTAACCCACCCGAAATTCCCACACAAAAAAACTTACAAAGTCACAGTAAAAGGCAATATACCAGAAGAAAAACTGAGAGAACTCACGTCAGGCAAATTAAAACTCGAAGACTACACCTTAAACCCAATGCCATACACGGTAATCGTATCCAACAAAGACTTTACCAAGCTTGAAATAACACTATCCGAAGGTAGAAAACGCCAAATCAGAGAAGTTTTTAAGCTCTTAGACCACCCCGTGGTATACTTACGCAGAATACAAATCGGCCCAATAAGACTAGGCCAGCTTAAAAAAGGCGAATTCCGCCACTTAACAGAGAAAGAAATAGAATCCGTGCTTCAAGCCGTCCCGCCGCGGGACACAGGCCAAAGCGCTCGCAAGAGCGCAATATAAGTAACCGTTTCGCGAAGCGAAACTCCATAACTACACACTACGTACTACGGATTACGTACTACCACTACCAACTACAACTACCCCATGCTCCGCGCCCTGCTCTCATTACTACTACTAGGTTCCCTCCAAACAAACTCATTCGAACTAATCGAAGAGCCACCTGTTGTCATCGAAGAAGACGAATTTGATCTAGGCGAACTTATTGAAATAAGCTCAATCCCTACTTTGAAAACCGGCAAAATCGAACCTGTAGTCTACGCAGATGCAGCTTACTCAATGGACCTTACTTCTAACACGATCCTTTATACAAAAAACGAGCACGACAAACTTGCAATCGCCAGCCTAACCAAGCTAATGACAGCCTATATAATTCTAGAAGAAGAAGATATGGATTCAGTCGTAACAGTCAGCTACAACGCCGCTGTAACCGAAGGCTCGCAAATCTGGCTAGGACAAGGAGAAACCATCACAATCGAAGCCTTGCTATATGGACTACTCATCCAATCTGGCAACGACTGTGCCGTAGCCTTAGCCGAATTTAACGCAGGTAGCGAAGAAAACTTCGTAAACAAAATGAACCAAAAAGCTAGCCAGCTGGGATTAAATGAAACATACTTCACAAGCGCATCAGGATTGGACGATCAAGGCTACTCGTCAGCAGGAGACTTAGCATTCCTAAGCATGTATTTACTCAAAAACGATTTCATCCGAGAAATAACAAGCTTATCATCCGCAACAATAACAGGAGCTGACGGCTACCCAACTCACAACCTCACATCAACCAACGAACTCCTCGGCTCATACCTCAACGTAAAAGGCCTCAAAACAGGTAAAACTTACGGCGCAGGCGAATGTTTAATCACAGTCGCAGAAAACGAACAAGGCCACGAAATCCTCACTGTAATTCTCGGCTCAAACGACAGATTCGGCGAAACGAAACTTATGCTCGACTGGATCTACAACTCCTACAACTGGTAAACTGCCACCATACTACAACTACTAACTATACTTACATTGTTCCCAATCACAGATACAGTCCGCCACTTGATACTTATATTTGGTTCGTTCGGACTATCCTTCCTCATCGCTCTCACCGCCGCTAAACCTTTTATAAATTTTCTAGAAAAAAACCGCATCGGAAAACAGATCCGCGAAACAGCATCAGATGGAAGATCAGCCAAGCTTTTCAACGCACTCCACATCAAAAAAAGCGGCACACCAACAATGGGCGGAATACTGATTTGGGGGACAATTCTAATTGTAATAGGCATATCTCACGCACTTGCCTATCTAGGAATTTTCGAACACTCACTATGGAATCGTAGCGAAACATACCTCCCAGTATTCACGCTAGTTACAGTCGCATTACTCGGGGCAATAGACGATTACTTCAATATCCGAGGCTGGGGCAAAAGCAAAGGAATCAACATCAAACCAAAGCTTTTTTGGCTAACATTATTCGCAACATTAGGAGGTCTATGGTTCCATTTTAAATTAGGATACGATCAATTCCATTTCCCAGGGATCGGCGACTTTTCAATAGGTTGGTGGTACATTCCATTGTTCATTTTTATCATCATCGCATCAGCCAACTCAGTTAACATAACCGATGGCCTAGACGGACTCGCAGGAGGGCTTGTCATCATAGCATTCTTAGGATTCGGAGCTATCGCATACGCACAAGGGCTGCTCATACTCGCAGCATTTTGCGGAGTAATAATAGGCGCGACAGCAGCATTCCTTTGGTTCAACATCCCCCCGGCAAGCTTTTATATGGGGGATACCGGCGCTTTGTCATTAGGAGCAACTATGGGCGTAATCGCAATGCTAACAGACTCTGTCGTTGTCCTACCTTTCATTGCTTTTATCTTCGTTGTAGAAACCCTGTCAGTCATAATCCAGCTGACCTCAAAAAAACTACGCAACGGCAAAAAAGTATTTAAAATTGCCCCAATACATCATCACTTCGAAGCTATAGGATGGCCTGAATCCCAAGTCGTAATGCGATTCTGGACTATCGGCGCAATTGTAGCGTTTTTTGGATTGATATTGGGACTTATTGGAATGGGAGTGTGAGGTTTTTTCTGGATGTTTTTCGCTCCCGTGCCTAATCGGTCAAGGTCGCTCAGAACAAAAACAAAATCTCTAGCATGCTAGTTCAAGGTTGAAATCCCGCACTAGCAAACATTGGACTTCGGTGGAACTGGAGTCCAAATTACAGAAAGGAAACCATAAGCGAGACAATAAACAAAAATCACTCACTCACCAAGAACACCAAATCCCCCTCACTATAATAAACCTCCTCAATATCATTGATCTTTTTAATAAGATCGTAATCCGAGACGTTCTGTTTAAGACTATTTAAGACTTGAACCTGCATATTTTCGTCAGCCTGAACCTGAGATAAAAAGTCAGAAATAGTACCTATCGCCCTTTCCTTTAAGGAAACGATAAGCGCATTAATCTCAAAAAGCATCTGCTGCTTAGTCTCCGAGAGCTCTTCCTCTAAAGCAGGGTCAACAAGCCCGTCAATCTCTTCAAGTTGAGCAGAAATTATCTTAAGCAGTTGAAGATTTTCAATTTTTTTATCAAGCATTTCCGAAACAACATACCCGCGCTCCTCAGCA
Source organism: uncultured Candidatus Peribacteria bacterium (assembly GCA_964344725.1). Classification (GTDB taxonomy): domain Bacteria; phylum Patescibacteriota; class Gracilibacteria; order UBA1369; family UBA12470; genus CG2-30-44-17. Next base: position 5,730 of record CAYFOI010000021.1, on the reverse strand, counting down.
TCAACCTCATCGATATCCATCGCAACATTATAAACATCATCTCGATACTCTTCGAGCTTCTCAAGAGCCTCAGCAAATGAACCTGCGTCAATAAGCTCACTAACCGTATTGAGCTTATTTGAAGCATTGTTAACCTTCTTAACACTCCTCTCTCCTTCAGTCTCAGAAGCAACCTCGTCCGCAACATCCAAAGCCTCCTGTATAACAGTCAAATCACTATTACCAGGAAGTTTTACGCTCATCTCTTTGGTAGTTTGATCAACATGCTCTGCAACAGTCGAAGTTCCACTCTCTTGCCCTGCAAGCTCTTCCACAATACTCAAATATTCAACGATTTTGACCTCAGCTTCGTCATTCTTGCCATCGTTAATAAGCTGCTCCGCTTCCAAAATAGCATCCTCAGCATCCTCAATTTCATGTGCAACTTCTATACCCACAACCTCAGAAACAGAATCCTGGAACGCTTTCAAAACTCTAAGAGGAGATTTTGAAAGCAAATGAGCCTTATCCGCAGATTCAGTAATGTAATACTCCGTTACAGAAAGTAAATGTTCTTCACTTTCAACCAAATTATAATCCCACCACACATCATCAACCTCAGGTGACTCATCAATATCAAACTCACCATCTTCAATTGTAAGCTGCGTCCCCTCTCCAATCATTCCCTCAACCATCGGCATCATAAAATAAGCCAAATACTTAGCCACTTGCGCTGTAACAACATCACCTTTAACCGAAACATTTATGTCGGCAGCACGATCAACCCGGAACTCCCCCTCATGAGTCAAAACAGAGAAATAATCCTCGTCACCAGTAAGATTTATAACCTGCACCCAGACTTTCCCTTCTTCAACAAGAACCTCAACCTCAGTCGAAGCTTCATTCTCTTCATCTCGATACAACTTATACATCGTAACTTCTGAACCTGGATACATAGCCATACGACTATCATCCAAAAAATAAACCTGCGCCAACGACCCATCCAAAACAGTCACGACATCATCCTCTTCCAAAATCATAAAATCTAAAACCTCATACATCTCTCCGTCACGCATAACCGTAACCTGCCCTTGCTCAACTTGCACATAGGTATTCTTCTGTGCAGACGCATTCGGGAAAAAAGGCATCTTAGGATAGAAATTAAAGAAAAGGACCGCAAGCAATGTAGCCGCCGCCCAAAAACTCTTCCTAAACAAAATAAACTTGTAACGATACATACGAACACTTTCCACATACTCCATAACAACCTCCTTAATATGGGCCTTCTTGATCGGAGAAACACGAATCTCCGGAACAGAAACAAGATCCTCCGCAACTTCTTTAAGATCGCCACAAGCTGTCGTACGAACATGAGGCTCAATCTTTTGCCAAATCTTAGCCTTGCAGCTGCCTTCATCCATAATCTCAAGCTTCTTGTAATTGAGCTCATCTATTAGCCCTACAAGATCCCAGATATCGTCCTGATTTTCTTTATTTAAATTATTCATGTTCCAATGTAAGCAAACGCCAGTTTTTCTGATCTGTTACAGTAAAATTCGTATCTAATACCCCATCTTTTGCAAAATGTTTTTTAGCTCTTTGAGAGCCCTGAACTGCAAAATTCGAATATTCCCCTCTTTCCGCTTAAGAATTTCTGCAACTTCTTGATTAGAAAACCCATTTATAAACTTAAGTACAATAACCTGGCGATACGCCTCTTTTAGATGTGAAAGTGCCTTTTTCAAAACAACCTGATCGAGCTTATTCTGAGTAATCCTCTGAGGATCAATAGCCTCACGCTCATCAGCAATATCGACAGGAAGCTCTGCAATGCTCCTATGCTGACGATACTGATCCACTATCAAGTTGTGAGCAATCCGGAAAAGCCACGAACCAAAAGTAGCACCTTTCTGAATTCTGAATTTCCCCAAATTATCCCAAGCTTTCATAAAAACTTGAGCCACAACATCAGAAGCATCCTCGCGATTCACCCGATAATAAACATACCGATAAATATGTGAAAAATACTCATCATAAATATACGCAAAAGCATCGGTATCTCCCGCCTGCGCCTTCTTAATCAATTTTTCTATTTTTGTGTTATCCGTCATGCCTAAAGCTTAACGAAAAACACACCAGCAAGGCAAGTTAATAGCCATCACTGATGTGTTTTTAAACTATTCTAAATTTTTACTCAGCGCAAGAGTCAGCAGACCAATAAGGAACAGAAATTGCCTCATGACCAGGAACAGCACTAGGCATTAAAGCATGTACATGCAAACCCTGCCTTATTGCATCCATAGTAGCAACAGCAAGCTCCCTAATCCTAATATCATCAGAAACACTCAGTCCCTTGAACGGTGCGACTGCAACACATTCAAGAGGAACAGAAGACAAAACAAGACTAGCAGACATTGAATCAACATCCCAATCAGCAAATTCATAAGTATCACTAAAGCCAGTCTGAGAACTTATAGCGCCACCATCAACATGCTCAATATTAGTTCCCGTAGCAAAATTCCCTTCATCATCCCAATACAAAGTAAAAGTAACATGAGCATAAGGATCTCCAGTTCTATCATTATAAACAGAAATTATACTAGACAATGTAGCTCCTTCACCATCTCCCACATCTTGATCACCTATAGCAAATTCCGACCGTTCCGCAATATAAATCGGAATTCGACTAAGCCATTCAAAAGATAAAGGCACTCTTTCATCTTCATCAGGGCAAGTACACGCAAGCCTATTAGCCATAGTTCGCACTAATTCTTGTATTTCTTGTCCAAATTCATAGCTACGTTCAACAGACATCAACAACAATTTTTGCTGCTGGTCAGTCATAGGCACTCCATCAGCATCTTCCCAAGGGGTCGGTTCAGCCAAAAGTTCAGCAAGCTCCCTATCAGCCTTCATATGCGCACATCCATTAACAACCACCGTAGTCAAAACAGCAACAGGAACTCCAATACGACTTAGCCAGCCTCTTTGAGTCAGATTGCCTCTGATCTGAACAGCTGATTCATGATAATTTGTAGTCATAATTTTGGATTTAAAAATTACAAAGAAAACAATTCTAACACCAAATTGTCATCGCGTCAAGATCCCTTGACGCATACAGTGTAAAATTAAAAACACCAACCTGTAAAATCACCGTCAAAAGCTGTTGACGACCACCAACGACGCTACGCTATTGCCCCTCCACAGCACCTCTCACCGCCTTAGCCTCCGCGAGCTTAGCCTCAAATTGCTCCCAAGTAAGACCCCTAGAAATAGCGTACAAAAGATCATCCAAAGTATATTCTCCTTTGTCGAGAATCCCCCTCACCTTCCTAAGCCCAACTTGATGCGGAATTGTACTATCAGGAGCTCCTTCCGTCATATCCATCCAATATCGATTTGCTTCCTCACCTTGATCAACAAAATAAATCCATCCCATATACTGGCAAGACCCTTCTTCCAAATCTCCAGGTTGTCGACCTTTATATTTTTTATTCTCAACTCTCCAAATATGCATAAGCTCATGAACAAAAACCCCAACCAGTAAATCATAAGGGATCCCATTCGCAAAATGAATCGTTGAATAAGAGCCAGAATGAGAAGTGCCAGCTGGACTAACGCTCATAATAAAACGAGGATCAATAGCTAACTTAACCTCTCTCTTAACAGACATACCCTTAGCTGCAAGGTATTCCTTAGCTTCTCTTAAAGCTCTCCGCTGAGCCTCAACATCCTCAGCAAGAACCGGGTTACAAACTTCTGGGACAGCTTGCGCAACATTAATAATCTGACCACTATATTCCATCTGATAAATGCTAACACCATATAATTGACTCTGACCAGTCCCATCCGGATCTTCAGGACACCCAAAAACCGCCATAGCATTGTATGCAGGACCACTCGATTCTCCATCCTGCGCTTGTGCCAAGCCCGAAGGCATTAACGATAACAACCCTGCAAATAAAACGCTTCGTAAAGTCCTAAAATTAGCTTCCATAAATTATTATTCGCAAGAGTCAGCAGGTCTATAAGGAACCGAGACTGCCTGGCCATGAGCAACATTAGGCACAAAACCACGTACATGCAAACTCCAACCCATATCCATAGCAGCAGCAGGTTCTCCACCAATGTCATCAGAGGCACCTAATCCCCCAAACGATGCACCCCAATCATCATCAAACATAGCAACACACTCCCTAGAAGCAGTATACGAACCAAGATTAGCAGATGTTGAATCAACACCCCAATCAGCAAATTCATAAGTATCACTAAGACCAGTCTGAGAACTTATAGCGCCACCATCAACATGCTCAATATCCACTCCCGTAGCAAAATTTCCTTCGTCATCCAAATACAAAGTAAAATTAACATGAGCATAATGACCTCCAGTCCTATCATTATAAACAGCAACCATACTAGACAAAGTAGCCCCCTCACCATCTCCCACATCTTGATCACCTATAGCAAATTCCGACCGTTCCACAATATCAATCGAAGGAACTCGACTAAGCAATTCAAAGGATAAAGGCATCCTCTCGTCTTCATCAGGACAAGTACACGCAAGCCTATCAGCTATAGCTAGCATTAGTTTTTGTACTTCTTGTTCAAACTCACGGCTACGTTCAACAGCCATCAGCGTCAATTGTTGCTGCCGTTCAGTCATAGGTTCTCTATCAACATCTTCCCAAGGAGTCGGTTCAGCCAAAAGCTCAGCAAACTCCCTATCAGCCCTCATATGTGCACATCCACTAACAACCAACGTAGTTAAAGCAGCAACAGAAACACCAATACGACTTAGCCAACCTTGAGAACTCGGCTGACTTTGAGAGCCTGCTTCATAATGATTTGTAGTCATGATTTTTAACTTAAATTCCAAAAGAACGCAATCGTACCACAAAACCCTGGCCGTGTCAACCCCTATTGCCTACATGAAACTCATACCCTATAAAACCCCCACTCTAGTCACCTCCCCAACAATCGGCTTAACATATTCAAGGAAGGCATCAGTCACATCATGTCCATTCTCCGCCACAAACTCAGCCGGCATATCCTTAGTAACCTTAGCCACATTCTTAAGCTCAGTAAGCCCAGCCTGTGACTCATAAGGATCATTTGCGATACGATCAATGTAAACACCACCACTCTCTCGCCCCTCAAGAGCGAATCGAACAGCAGCAGCTCCAACCATCTCAGCCTCCTGCGAATCAACCTCAGAAACAACTGCAGGAAAAGATCTCTGCGCATAACCAAGTGTATCTGTCCTTACACGTAGCCCCTCATGCTTACTATGCGATTTAACGTATTCAGCAAGCATATCTCCAAGGGCACCGCTTCCTGAGAGCTGGATATTTCCATGTGAATCAACTTCCTTCGAGAATTTTTTAGCTAGTAGCTCTCCATCCTTATCCCGAATCCCCTCGGAAACCGCCACAACACAACGTCCAAGACGCTCATAAACCTCATCTATCTCCGCAACAACATCATCGAGAGACTTAGGAGCCTCCGGGAGATAAATCAAATGCGGACCAGCCAGGGCGCGCCGAAGGCGCACAGCCCCTTTATCAATAGAATGTTTTTCGAAGCAAAACTCCGCATCACGAGCCAATGCCGAAGCAGCAGTAAGCCACCCAGCTCCACGACCCATAACAATATCAATTTTCACGCCATTCAGCGCCCGATTATCAAGATCATTCCCGAGAAAACACTCAGCAACATACCTAGCCGCACTCGCATAACCAGGACAATGATCAG
>CAYFOI010000020.1:0-25401 GCA_964344725.1 uncultured Candidatus Peribacteria bacterium | reverse complement strand
CAAAGGAATGCTTATAACAGGTGTTCTTTCAGCAATTGGATTCTACTTCGCGACAGACTACATGCTGAATGACATGAATATCTTCTACGCAGGACTTGTAGGTCTAGGTGTTACACTTTTCATCAACATCATCACAGAATTCTACACTTCAACTGAATACAGCCCGGTTCGCAAGATTGCTAAATCTTCTGAAACAGGAGCTGGAACAAACATCATCACAGGTCTAGCTGTTGGTCTACAAAGCACAGTAATGCCTGTACTACTTATCTGTGCTGCTATCGCACTAGCTTACTACTTTGGAGAAACATCAACTCTTCAAAACGGTATCTACGGTATCGCAATCGCAGCTGTAGCTATGCTTTCTACAACAGGTCTAGTAATCGCTACAGACTCTTACGGACCTATCACAGATAACGCTGGAGGAATCGCAGAGATGTCTGAGCTTCCTGAAGGCGTTCGAACACACACAGACGCTCTAGATGCAGTAGGAAACACAACTAAGGCTGTAACAAAAGGTTACGCTATCGGTTCTGCAGCCCTAGCTGCGCTAGTACTTTTCCAAGCATATGGAGAAGAGCTTATGAAAAACACAGTCGGAGCAAGCTTCGGATTCGAAATCGAGAACTACATGGTTCTAATCGGTCTATTCCTCGGTGGAATGCTACCTTTCCTATTCAGCGCTCTATGTATGGAAGCTGTAGGTAAAGCTGCTCACAAAGTAGTTGAAGAGGTACGCAGACAGTTCAGAGAGATCACAGGAATCATGGAGAGAAAAGCTAAGCCAGAGTACGACGTCTGTGTAGATATCGTTACAAAAGCTGCCCTTAAAGAAATGATCATGCCAGGTGCTCTAGCTGTAGCTGCACCTCTATTAGTTGGATTCATTCTAGGCCCTGAGGCTCTAGGAGGACTTCTAGCCGGTGTAATCATCTCGGGTCTCTTGATGGCTATCCAAATGTCAAACGGAGGTGGAGCTTGGGATAACGCTAAGAAATACATCGAAGACGGAAACCACGGCGGAAAAGGCTCTGACGCTCACAACGCTGCAGTCGTCGGAGACACAGTTGGTGATCCTTACAAAGACACAGCAGGCCCAGCCCTCAACGCTCTTATCAAGGTTATCAACACTATCGCTCTAATCATCGCTCCTATTATCGCAACAACACACTTGTTGGGATAACTAGGAACTTGAAATCAGAAGTTAGGAGCCTCATCTGTTATTAAGATGGGGCTCTTTTTATAAAGGACTCACAACCCCACGAATACTCCTTTTGGTAACTCTAGTATAAATCTGCGTAGTTTTGATACTCTTGTGCCCCAAAAGCTCCTGGACATACCGAATATCCGTCCCATTTTCGAGTAAATGAGTTGCAAAAGAGTGCCGAAGCGAGTGAAAACTCGCAGTCTTCCTAATCCCAGCCTTAGAAAGAGCATTCAGAAAAACCTTCTGAGCAGTACGAGAACAAAGCCGCCCTCCCCTCTCACTTTCCAAAAGATAGTCATCAGGCTCCTTCCCAAATGAAAACTGCCCAATCTGATGAATAAGCTTCTCCGGCAAAATAGTAATCCGATCCCGACCACCCTTCCCATTGCGAACAAAAAGGAGCTTTTCGCGAAAATCTATATCCCGAACCTGCAAACTCACAACTTCACTAACCCGAAGCCCCGCACCATAAGCAAGCGAAATGAGCAATTTATGTTTGGGATTTTTGATAACAGAAATGATATCAAAGATCTCCTCTCTCGAGAGAACGACAGGAATTCTTTGAGGTTTTTTTGAAAATTTTAAATCACAAGAGAACCCAACTTTAAGAACATTTTTATAGAAGAATTTAATCGCATTTAAATACAAATTGGTCGTCGACGGCGCCTTTCCTTCAGATTTTTTAAGAAGCAAAAACTCCCGCACCAAACCCATGTCAGCAGTCCGCCCATCAACAAAACGCAAATACTCCTTAAGGCAAACACAATAAGCCTCACAAGTCCGCTTACTCCTCCCCCGCAAAACGAGCTCCTCTTCAAGAAGCTTGAGATAAGTGTTTTCGTCCATTTTTATATTTGTTAAAAGATAATGGACTTCTTATAATAACACCACGACATTAAATTTTCGTTAAATTATCCCCACATAACGGAGTTGTACGAAATACATGTTTTCCTTTTGAGGCTATCACCCCAGCTCTTAAAAAAATCCGATTTTGTTTTTCTTTTTTATAGAGGGGAAATATGGAGTATTCGCTCCCGATGGTCGCGAATACGCTTTTTTTGATGAGGGGAATAATAAGGTTGTTTTCTTCGCTTCGCTCCGAAAACGATTTATTTTATAGTGCTAATAACCGTACTTGCACTATTCTAAAAAATTATATATAGTTAGAATAACAAAGTTTCTTATTCTAATCGTTAGAATAACGTAACCCCTTATTCTAATCAGAAAATATGAGCAAAAAACCTTTCATTCCGGAAAAACTGCCGATCAAAATAGATTATTCAAGTTTAATCGGCCATATCACAAAAGCACATAGAGCGATTGCTTCTCTAAACTCGCTGTTAAACCAACTACCAAACCCTGAACTGCTTGGCAGGACCATGCAGACAAAAGAAGCAGTTTTAAGTTCTAAAATTGAGGGAACACAGGCAACGCTAAACGAAGTTTTGGAATATGAAGCAAAAGAAGAGAAAAAAGAAGATACCGAAAGGAAAAAAGACATTTACGAAATCATCAACTATCGTGAAGCATTGGAGCTTGGCGTTAAAAGCCTTAAAACAGCACCACTTGCGGAAAATTTAATCAAAAAACTACATTCAATTCTTCTTCGTTCAGGTCGGGGTAAAAATAAAGCACCTGGGGATTTCAGAAAAATGCAGGTTTACATTGGCAGACCTGGCGCAAGCATTGAAGATGCCAGTTTTGTGCCGCCACCCGCAAACGAAATTATTCCGCTATTCGGTAATTTAGAGAAATATCTAAACTCCGAAGACGAAAAAGATCCGCTTGTTCAGATTGCCATCGCGCATTATCAGTTTGAAGCTATTCACCCATTTTTAGACGGTAACGGCAGAGTAGGACGGCTTATCATTTCATTATTTCTTTATGAACGACAGCTTTTGTCTCATCCGTTTTTGTACCTCAGCGAATTTTTTGAAGAACATCGGGAAGATTACTACGAACTGCTTCGATTGGTCAGCAAAAAAGAAAACTGGGAAGACTGGATCAAATTTTTCTTGACCGCTCTGGCAACTCAAGCGGAAGAAGCCGAAAAAACAGGAAAAGCCATTTTAGATTTACACGCGAAGTACAAAGAAAAAATCATTGCTATTAACTCCGTGTATGCCATAAATCTTTTGGACGCTATTTTCATTCATCCGATTTTCAGAACCGCAAGCATAAGAAAAGAAGCTAAAGTCAAAAATACCCAAACCTTTTTTAATCTGATTGCCAAATTTTTGGAAGCGGGGATAATCAAAGATATGACTCCCAAAAAACGGAGGAATAAGGTATATGCCTTTGATGAATTGATAAAATTACTCAATAAATAAATCGACTATGCCATTATTTAGAACCACAAAAAATTCTGCAAAACAATTGAAGAAAAGATCTTTTCGCAATGAAAAGGAATTGCAGTCATTTGTTGAAAACAATCTTGAAACACTTTTTGGTGTTCGTTTTTTGGCTTCCGAATTTACTACATCACAACAGCATGGTGGTCGTATCGATTCTCTCGGTCTAGATGAAAATAATTCACCAGTCATCATTGAATACAAATGGGGTGAAAAGGACAACATCATAAATCAGGGGCTATTTTATCTTGATTGGCTTGTCGATCACACTGGCGATTTTCAGCTACTCGTTCACGAAAAATTAGGAAATAACATCAAAGTTGATTATGGATCTCCGAGACTCATTTTAGTTGCACAATCATTCAGTAAATACGATCAATATGCCATAAATCGAATGGCTGAGAACATCGAACTTTGGAATTACTCACGATACGAGGACGATCTTTTTGAACTGAAACTAACCGCAAGCTCACAAGCCCGAAAAGGCGGAGACAAAAAACGAATCACGAAAGTAAGTTATGAAGAATACGACGTTGAACATCACATCAAAAATAAATCGCCCGAGCTTAAAGAACTGTTCAAAGAGTTACGCGAAAGGGTGTTGGCGTTAGAATCAGATCATAAAATTGAAGAAAATCCACGCAAACATTACATTGCATACCGCACCAACAAAAATTTTACTGAATTTCAGCTACAATCCAGCTCAATCAAAATATTCATTGATTTACCAAAAGATCAACTCGAAGACCCAAAAGATATTGCTCGAGACATGACAAACATCGGACATTATGGAACCGGTGATGTTGAGGTCGTACTCAAAAATTTTGATGATCTTGAATACGTTTTGGCCTTGATTGAGCAATCTTATTTGCAATCAAGTTAATATGGGCAATGCTTCGACAAAAATAAAATCCGCCAACTACGAAAACATAATAGTTGACTGCCCGCATTGCTCTCAAGAGTGCGTTTTCAATAGAGTTTCAGACTTAAAAACAATCATGCCAATTTCTGGCACAAATTTGAAATGTGAAAATTGCGAAAAAGAATTTTGGACATCAGGCGATCTGGTAGCATCGGCAAAATATAGGTGGTTTTTGGATGATTTACCTATTTTGAGAAAAAACAAGAATTACGGCCTTTACATTCTCGCTCTATGCCAGGCCTGTGAAATCTTCATGCACCAAGCAATAATAAACAAAATACTTGATAAAAACACAGACCATAGGGATGAAGAAGGACATTTTTACTATCATGACCTTGTTGGGGCCGAGGCCTATAATAAAGCTTATGATGAATTTAGTGGCAAAAAAATTAGTGAAATTTCTAATGGCTCGTTAAAGGACAAAACTAAGTATAAAAAAGCCACATTCAATAATTTGCGGAATCTTTTTCTGAATGCATTTGACGATGAACGGAAAAACAAAATGCCTGGTCTAAAAAAACTCAAAAAAGACAAGAGAGAAAAGAGCTTTTGCATCATAGAAAAAACGGACATCAACTCTAAAAGAAATAATACAGTTCATAAAAACGGATACAGACCGAGCTTTTGTGACATTCAACAGTACGATGATCTAATTGATAGCCTTTATTGGTTGGGACTTTACTTAGACGTAAATGACTCTATTCATTTTTTGAATAAAACCATCAAGAAAAAATAAGGTGTTTGAAGGGGCGGGCATTCACCCCTTTTGTTCCCCTCTGCCCGCCCCTTCAAACAGAAAAACAAAATCGGATCTTTTTTTTGTAAGAGCAATTTCTTTCAGAAATTAAAGGAAAACATGTACATCGTACAACAAGCACTATACGGCTCCACTTCGCTTCGCTCGTTTCGCCCATATTCACTGGCGGTGAGCCACTTCGTGGCATATTATACCGCCAGTGAACATCGCATAGTGCTAGACGTTATGTGAAATATTACTTGGCCAGCTACATCTATAGACTATAATGCAATAGGCCATCTAATCATAAATCCCATGAATCAATACGAAGAAAAACTAAAAAAAATTTTACAAGAGAACAAAATCGAAGCAGAGCATATTCACTTCGACGAAACCGTTCATACAGTCGAGGATGCTTGTAGAGCAGCAAATGCAGAGCCAGACGATTTTGTTAAAACTATTTGTATGCTTGGCGCCCAAGATCAAGTGATTGGAGCTCTTGTACCAGGTTCTTACAGGGCAAGTACATCAAGAGTTGCCAAGGCACTAGGCATTGAGAGACCAAGCGTCGCAACACCAGAACAAGCACTAGAAAAAACAGGTTACCTTGTTGGGGGGACTCCTCCATTCGGATATGAGGGAACATTTCTAATTGATCCACTAATAATGGAAAAAGCATATGTTTATGTTGGCGGAGGGGCGCCAAGCGCTCTTGTAAAAATTTCCACAAAAGAATTGAAAAGGGTTGTTAACGGAGAAATAGCACGAGTAAGAAAATAACAAAGCTGGCCTGCGTAATACATCACACAACAGGCGCATATCTGGCTCGGGCTTTTTCTGTGCGGCTTCGCACGCACAAAATCCCTCACCCATATTTGACGCTGGTTCGCCTTCGGCGTATTTTACCAGCGTCAAACATCAGATATGCGCCGACCGTTGTACGAAATAAAGAAATCAAATTATGGAAGATATTAAATTCAAAGAAGTTACAACTAATGATTGGGAGGTATTAGAAGAACTCGAAAAAGGCGCAAATAGTAGTTTATATTGTGCATGTAAAAATGAAGCGCAAACTAAAAAATATATCAAAGAAAGCAAGGTTTATTTCATCATGGATAAAGATAAAATTATCGGAAGTATATCTTACAAAACCGAGAAGAATGGCAGCAGATTAATTAATGGTTTGACTGTAATTCAGGAGTATCAAAATAAAGGCGCCGCAACGAGTGCAATGAAAAAATTGCTAATTGAAGGAGAAAAACAGATGTGGACTCTTTACGTGCATCCGGGAAATACACCGGCACTCTTAATATATTTACGTCTCGGTTTTGTAATTTCTAAGTGGGTAGATGACCACTTCGGTGACGGTGAACCACGCCTTTTTCTCAAGAAGGTTCAATAGATTTCTTTACGTCGTGCAACAAGGCGCTATAACAAAAAATTTCTTTGGTTTTTACAAAACCAATTGCCGCTCCGCAGCCAAAGCTTCTCTGTCAGCTTGCTCATCTAAATCGTAAGCAACTGTGTCATTGTTCCCATAAACAACAGATCCAGTAAGCCTACAGTCAGTAGCAAGAACTCGACCAAAATCATCGCGTATTCTGTTCAACATATCAAATACATCATCTGGCTCTCTCAACTTTTCTGCAACTACTTTGCTAGCACGAGAAAGAACTCCATACATACCACAACCACCTCCGCCTTCAGCGCCAAAATGATAATCTAAACGTCCAACAGGTGCGTGAGCATCTGCGGCCGCTTTAATACTTCTTCGCAGAGTTGCGACATGATGAACAGGCATTTCATCTCTTAAATCAGGATGTAAAACTAATGCGCCACCGGCATGAGTCAATTGAGCAACGCCTGAAACAGGATCGACTCCTCTATCATCTAAGCGCCTATCAACACAGCACAATTCACAACTTTTAATGACACTAAAATCTACAAATTTAGTTCCAACTTGCTCACGCACCTGTACATCAAACTGATTTAATCCATCCACTAGCCATTGTAATTGGGCGGAGGTTCCTTCTGGACAAGTAATAATTACTGTTTCATTTCCAGAAGCATTATGACCATGTGCTACATTTGCCGTATCCAAAACTGTCTGTAAGAGATTTTGGTCTCGTTCTTGCAGCAGTTTCAAAGGAATCCTGAAAGTATAAAAATCACTTTCATTCCGAGCCACTCTTGATTCAGTTGGCTCAACAACTAATTTATAGTCACATGTGTCCATAATTGTTTTATTAAAGGCAAAAACAATAGCAATCTGACAGAGAAAAGCAAGAAATTTGTTACACGCTCCCTTCGGTCGCTGGCGCCTAACAGCTGCATATACGGTTCGCATGAGCGCCTGGCCGTTAGCCGAAAAAATAGAAAATTTCAATGGATTTTTACAAGCAAAAATGATATAATTAAAAGATTTCTTAAAAGAAAAGTATGTTTAAACCCCGCAGAATCCCAGGTCTCGAAGACGAGCTCAATCAACAGCTAATGAATGAGCTACTTGTTCAACGTGGCTCAGAAATAAGGGAAGCATGGGTTCCTGAAATCGAAGCAGTACGGCAGGCTATAAGAGATAATGATCATAATTCCATAAACCGAATTGCTGACAACGTTGGGCATCGGCTTAAAATTCCAATGGATTCAGGCGGCACAGATGCTGGAGCACGAGGAAGACAAGTTGTCTTAAATGTTTTGGCAGAAATCTTAAATGAAGATGAATAAAGGAAAATTTTCCATTTCATCGCCTAACAGCTGAATATACGGTTCAGTATTTGGGCGGGTAATCTCGCACAACCACATATAACAGGGTATTAGCGGCTCGTTCATAAACTCGCTCTCGCAAGGACCCACATAGTAGTAAACTCTACCATGTTCGTACTTCACATACACTCAAACGTTATGAGAAAAAAACATAATTATCTGATCATAATCAGTTGTATTTTATTTTTACTATTACTGCCTGCTTGTAAACACAGAAACAACCAACCAACAACCACTGAAGATCCAGAAGCTCCCATCATCTTTGAATCAGAAACATTTGAAGTAAAAACTTCTACGCAGGAGTATGCTCAAGGACTTGCCCATGAAAGCTGGGGTGGAGATGGGTCTGGGATTGTATCTTTAGAACTGGATGTATATGAACCCATTGACGCACCCGACAACAGACCGGTTATTATGATAATTCATGGCGGAGCCTTCGCAGAAGGCGACAAAGCAGATGAACAATACGAAGCAATTGCTAACTATTTTGCTTCAAGAGGCTGGGTTGCATTCTCAATAAATTATAGATTGCAGCACGACAAAGGCAGTGCCCCTGAAGAATGGATTGATTTTTCACTATCCGATTCTGTACCAGAAGCTAGAAAAGAGCAATTCCTAGCTATGTACGCTGCAATAAGAGATTCCAAATCTGCCGTAAGATGGGTCCATGCAAATGCCGAAGAATATGGCATAAACACAGAATATATTACTTCACTCGGTGCAAGTGCAGGTGCTTTCACAAGTGTCGCTCTTGGCGTAACAGACGAAGAGGATTTCAAATTAGAATTATCCGAAGAAGATTCCACTTTAGTTACTACTAATTTGGAGGAATCCTCAAAGATACATACTATTATTAGTCTTTGGGGTGGAACTTGGGCAGTAGGTGCTATCGAATCGATTTATGGTGAAAATAGATTTGATGAATCAGATGCCCCGATTCTCATAGCTCATGGAGATCAAGATAATATTGTTGACTTCGCCGAAGCAGAAGTACTAAAAAACAAATACATCGAAACTGGCGTTTTCTATGAATTTTACAAATTAGAAGGCGCTACTCATAACGCTTGGCTTTACAAGATTGACGAGAAAAACCTTACCGATCTAGCTTTTGATTTTATTGTGGAAACACAGAATTTAAAAATAGATACAGAATCTAATTAGAACATAAAGCTCATAGAAACAGATCAATATCATACAAAAACACACTAGTTAACCAGAAATGCACCTTTTTCTTGCAACACGACAAACCATTGAAGTACAATCCATACCTCCCACCAACCAATATGGAGACAACATCAATAACAACTGACGCAAGAAAACTTGTAGCAGATGCTACTGAATTTAAAAGACTACAAAAATCAGCAATTGCGGTTACATCACCAAGAGAAGGAGATCCACCAGACATTCTCGACACTAAGAAGAATCTAGCCGCTATACTAGAAAGACAATTGAGGTACAAACACGCTTTCTTATTAATGCAAATGGCTGATGTAGCAAGAGGTATCCGAAATGCCATTGATACATCTCATCGGAGAAAAGAATTAATCGAGGAAAGACGCACAGTTATCACTAGAACAGACGCCCACGGAAACACAATGTCTATCGATAAAATAGTTGAGGTAGGAACTGTTTTGCACGAAATTGCCCAAAGAGTAGAACAAACAGCCTAACAGCCTTATCCAGTAATCATCACCTTCCGCGTGGCCTTCAGCTTCAGTAAATTTCACCAGGATAGGATGTCTAAACATATATCGTCCTAACATAAGCATCTTCTACTCCCATATAAAATTAGCTGAAGTTAATTACAACACATTACAAGTATATAACTCAACCAGAAGGAGGCTGTAAAAATTGATCCCTATAGCAACATTTTGTATACTTCTAACCATGAAAAAAAACAAAACAATACAGCTATCATTGTTGATCATAGGCATTCTGCTGTTACTGAATGGATTCGGAAATATTGTAGACGACGCTAGAATCTTAACTTATGACATTGCATCAATTCTATCGGGGATAGGATTTGTAATTGTCAGCAGAAAACAATAGATCAAAATTTGACCAACCCGAAACTTCGGATATACTACGAGCCATCGTTTTGAGAGCACCCTAACCATAAACTTCTGCACTCCTAATCAGAATAACCATGAACAAAGCCTTCAAAACCACCCCAAAACTAGAAGGATATTTTTACTCGTACGAAGAATCTTGTGATGCAAGAGACAAAGGGAAACTCCTCGCCATCAGAGTCGAAACTAGCTTGGTATGCAATCTGCGATGCAGATATTGTTGCAACCGCAGTGGGAAAGCAGCCCCTGACGAAATCACCTATGAACAAATCATAGATGTTATCAACCAAGCGAAAAAACTAGGAGCAAAATCAGTAGTAGACATAGGTGGCGGCGAACCAACTGTATACCCAAAATTTAGAGAACTCATCAAACACATCCATTCCCTAGACATGGTCCCGGTCATTTTCACCAATACACAAATAATGACCAAAGAACTAGCCCAATTCCTCAAGGATCACAACGTCTCAGTAATAACCAAACTAGACTCACTAGACGAAGAAACCCAAGACAATCTAACAGGAGTAAAAGGCTCATTCCAAAAAATCATGGAAGGCACTCAGAACCTAATCGAAGTCTACGATCCAGAGAACAACCCAAAGACAAAACTTGGAGCTTCTTTCGTCGTACACAAGAAAAACGCACACGAGATTCCAGCAATATGGAGATTCTGCCGCAACAGGAAAATCCATCCAAATCTAGAAATGATGGTTCCAAAAGAGAAAGGGGTAGACAACAGCGACTGGCTACTCACTCGCAACGAATGGAAAGACCTCAAAACACACCTCCTGAAAATAGACCAAGAAGAGTACGGCTACGACTGGCTCCCTCACACCGCACACGTAGGAACAGGATGCTTCCAGGTCATGCACAACCTATACATCACCGTTAAGGGCTTCGTAAGACCTTGCGCGTGCTCATCTAACGATTTTGCAAACATAAAAGATTACTCACTCAAAGAAATCATTGAGCTTCCATTCTTCAGAACCGCAAGAAACATCGACAAACACCTCCAGGGAAAATGTGGCGATTGCAAACACCGCTCAGAATGTATCGGCTGCAGAGGCTTAGCTTATACTGAAAACAGATACCTAAAAGGCAAAGACCACATTGAAGCGCTCTGCTCCGAAGACCCTTCTTGCTTTATGGTAGTTAATTAACATGCAAAACTATTTCCTAAAAACAAAACGCCTAGGCTTCCGCAAATGGGAAGAAGAAGACCTAGAAATAGCCAAAGAACTTTGGGGAGACCCAGAAGTAACTAAGCTAATAGACACACGCGGAAAATTATCCGAAGAACAAGTCAAACAGCGCTTAACAGAAGAGATTAAACGCGAACAAGAATATAGAGTCCAATATTGGCCTATATTCCTTTTAGAAACCGTTGAGAACGTGGGTTGTTGTGGACTTAGACCATACGATTTAGACAAAGGCATCTATGAAATCGGCTTCCATATCCGATCAAATCATTGGAGAAAAGGTTATGCATCCGAAGCAGCCCGTGCTGTTATTGACCACGCCTTCAACAATCTAAAAGCTTCAGCTCTTTTCGCAGGACACAACCCAAAGAACGAGCCTTCAAAACATCTTCTAGAAAAACTCGGATTTCAATATACCCATGATGAGTTCTATGCTCCAACCGGACTAAAGCACCCATCGTACCTCTTAAAACAAAAAAGATGAAAACTAAAACACACCTACCGATAAACATAAAAGAAAAATTCAGCAAATTTTCCGAGCAGTGGTCACCAAAAATCATTGCCCAAATGAACGATTATCACTTCAAACTCGCCCGAGTAGAAGGTGATTTCACATGGCATGACCATAAAGACACTGATGAAGTCTTTTTAGTCATTGATGGTAAACTCAGAATAGATTTTAGGGATAGAAGTGTAACCCTACACGAAGGAGAAATGTTCGTAGTCCCTAAAGGAATTGAGCATAAACCATTTGCCCAAAAAGAATGTAAAATATTGCTCGTCGAACCTGCAGGCACAGTAAATACCGGCGATGTGAGCGGAGACCAAACCGCAGAAGATGATATTTGGATATAATAAAACGAAGCACAACACCCGAACTTCAAGTTGAACAAGACAGTATATTTTGATATAATTATATAATCTGTCAATAACTTGCGACTACATGAATTTAACTAAAGGGGCAATATATCCTCTGTCACCAACAAAAGAAGGAGCTAATGATCCTAAGATCAGAGAAAAAGCAAATGCAGGAATGACGCACGCAAGAGTAATCGAACTTGACGGGAATCGTGTTACCTGGGAAGCTATTGACCAACACGGCAATCCAGTACGAACATGTACAATAAAAGGGTTGCTACCCATTTCTCCTGATATGACTGACAATTCGTTATTAGATCAACTCCGTTCAAGTACTTCAAGTAGCTTACAAAGTGCCTTTGCAAATACCTTTGACGTAGACGAAAACCCCCTCATGTAAACAAAATCATTCGAATTCTAAGTCAGCGACATCCATCGATCGGCTTATTAACTGAATAACAACACAAGTAAAACGTTGCGCTACACAGGCTTACGTTATTTAGACTGTTAATGTTTGATAACAGGTAAAAATCAGCGTATTATCGCCTCCTAAAACAAATTTCAAAATACTTTAAAACAAAAGATGCATTTGAAAGCTACTCTCGTTACGAAAGATGCAAATACCGCTACATTAAGCGTGATTGGAGACCAAGGACAACAAACAGTCTACTGGCCTATCAACCTCATGCCTAATACATTAGAAATCGGCGATCCGTTCGAAATAGCCATCGGCGAACGCCTAGAACCACGCCAAGAAACAAGCGAAGGCAAATCCGCAGAAGAATTACGAGAATTACTATACGACCTGATCAACTAATCTGCTCGAATAGGCCAGAGCTCAAAGAGCACAATATAAATAGTAGTTTCGCAAAGCGGAACACCAACACTACCAACTAGTACAACTCCCCCTCATAACACTTCTCGCACATGACCTTGAGACCACCAGGACATGTGGTTTTTATAGAAACACCACACTTAGAACACGAAGAGTCCTTAACTTTTTTCCTAAACTGCATAGACAAGAACTTTTTGTACCTCTCGTCAGGAGAAATCCGCGGCACAGGCAATCCAAAACGCTTATAGAACTTAAGTTCCTGTGGAATAACTTTGTAACCCTCGGAACTCTCATCACACTTGAGCACTTTCTCACATACCGACTCATCTAATTCAGCACTATCATAAGACGGCAAAGTTACAAACTCCTCTCCTTTGAACTTCTCCTCCTCGTCATGCCATAGAAAGCCACGAGCCAAAGCATCCTCACGACTCATAGGATGCAAATCATACGCAACCGTCATATTATAAGCAAAAGAGCTCAAATTAGCCGGGAAAGGCTTCCCCCACTCACCTGTTTTCTTCATATGCTCCTCAATCTTCACCATCATGTCTCGGTACTCTTGCTCCGAATACTTCTTATTCAAAATCATATTCTTGTGCTTTAAAAGCCCTACGCAACCAAAACTATCCTCAAGATGGAAACACTGGTCACAATAAGTCACATTGCTAGAATTCCCCACATAACTGCAAAATTTGCAGTTATAAAGCTCATAAGAAGTATCACAATCCATACAAAGCTCTGACTGATCGTTCGCCAAATTATCATAACAATCTTTGATATTATGACAATTATAGCAATTCACACAGTCCTCAGATTCAAAAATCTCATACCCATTAACAATATTATTCGAATCTTTTATGAAATCACCAAAGGAACTCTCGGAATTAATAATCCTCATGTCTCTATAGATAGCTCCCCTAATCATCTGGTCAAACTCACCCTGCATCTTTCCAAAATCACGCTCAACCTTCTCGTACTCCTCCTTAGTAAGCTGTTTATTCCTAACCATATACTGCTTATTCCTTTGATTAGAACAAAGAATGCAGTCCCTACAATTCCTACAATCAAACAAAAACAAAGAATCACTACAACTTTCAGCAAGCTGAGAATAGTGAACGTTATAACACTTCTTACAATCCATAGACATCGAACAAAATTCACTATCAGAAACATTCATACAATCAACACACATAGTTAAACGAAAACACCTCACGCAATAATAAACGTCCTCGCTCTTATAAGAAGAAAACGAAAGATACCCATTTTTAACCTCGGCACAATTATTTGAATAATCACTATTAATACAATTTACAACAATCCTGGCCCACCTCGGCACCGTAAGTTGAAGCTCCCTAAATTGCTCAAAAAACGGCCTATCAAAATCAAAATCCCTCGCATACTGAGTCGCATCAAACTCATCACTCCACCATTCATCCTGATCAACAATCTCAAAAGGACTATCATCAGGCAAAAGAGAAATCACGGACTTCCCCGAAAGAACACTTTTCTTTCTAAAAAGCTTCTTCTCATTACGAAAAGCCATTCGACGCCATTGGCGACAATCAGGACAAATCGTTGACAATGGAACTTGGAAACGCGCATAAACCTCCTCTTCCCCCGGGAAATAAATGAAGTCAGCACCACACTGTGAACATTGCATTAGTAATCAAGTTTAAATTGCTTTCAAATAACCCACCAAAGTCTATCACTTCTAGTTCCCCACTCCTAGTTTCTAATTGCTTAATCCTCTGTTTTTTCTTCTCCACTTTCTTTCTTCTCTTCACCCTCAGCAGAACCTCCTTCGCCTTCAGCACCTTCAACAGCTTCACCTTCAGCACCTTCTTCGCCTTCAGCAACAACTTCTTCTTCTGGCTCTTCTTCACGAGGAGCAGAAACAGAAGCAACCATAAGCTCAGGATCATCTAAAACCGTAATTGTATCTGGGAAAACAACATCCCCAACAGAAATGCTTGTATGAAAATCCACAAGTGGACTTAAATCAACTTCGATATTTGAAATCAAATCACCAGGCAAACAACGTACTTCGATCTCTGTACGACCATGCACAAGCGTACCACCTTCGTCTTTAACAGCAGGAGCAACACCAACAAACTCAACAGGGATAGTGGTTGTAATTTCTTCATCCATCTTAACATTGATGAAATCAACATGATGGATCTTATCCGTCACAGGTTCAAAATCCACATTTTGAACAAGAACCTTATAAGCCTTGCCATCAATTGTCAGATCTATAATCGAATTACCACCTGCATCTCTATAAACACGTCGGAAATCCTGATAATCCATCTCCACAGAAACGTTATCTACACCATGCCCATATAAAACAGCTGGAATCTTATCCTCACCTCTCACAACTTTCGCAGCCACACTAGAATCACGAGTAGCCGCTTCTATTTTGTATGTATCCATAATAAAAATTTTATATATAAAATCAGCGCCGGGAATACTACTATAAAGAGTACCGAGCACGCAAGCCTTACTTAAGCAAAATTCTCGATAAAAAAACTAATTCCCTTTTAAATAAAAGCCACAAACTGTAAACTGTTACCCGTTATCTGTTAACTAAACTAATCATGAGCACATTCGGACAAATGAAAGATATGTACAAACTCCAGAGACAAGCGAAGCAAATCAAGAAGAAACTAGCGAAAATGCACATCGAAGCAGAGGTCGAAGGAGTTATCGTCACAATCAACGGCGAACAAGAAGTCGTAGAAGTCAAAATCCCAGAAGACAAACGAGATCACCCTAAACTCGAAAAATACTTGCTCGAAGCATTCAATAAGGCAATTAAAAAATCTCAACAGATCGCCGCAGACGAAATGAAAGACGTAATGGGCCAAATGGGGCTCGGCATGTAGAGAGTAGACTGTAAACTGTAGAAATGAGAAGAAAAAAGAAATTCAACTGGACACCAGCGATCCTGTTAACAGGACTAGTGCTACTAGGACTTCATTTGAATGCAGTATCGTCTGTAAAAAAAGCATTAGACCCCGAAAACACAAGCAACATAATTTTCGAAATAGAATCAGGAGAAACAGCATCCGAAGTCGGATCAAATCTAGAAGAAGCCAATATAATCAAAAGCAGCTACGGATTCGTCCGTTATTTAGACAAAAACAACCTCGGAAGTAGCCTCCAAGCAGGCCGGTTTAGCTTAAGCCCATCAATGACAGGAATCGAAATCATCGAAATCTTAACAAACCAAGCCACAGGCGAAATAGTCTTCACAATTATCGAAGGCTGGACAATTTCAGACATCGACACAGCATTAGCTTCGGAAGGGTTGATAACAGAAGGAGAATTCACAAACTGCACAGAAACCTGCGACTTTTCAATGTACGAGTTTCTCCCAGAAACCTCAATCGAAGGATACCTATTCCCAGACACATTTTTCTTAGACGCTGGGACTTTCGAAGTTTACAATTTCACAACTCAACTACTAGATAATTTTGAATCAAGAACAGCAGAAATCGAGACAGAAGACCGCACTCTTGAAGAAGTAATAATAGTCGCATCAATCATCGAAAAAGAAGTTCGCACAGCAGAAGATCGCGCCTTAGTCTCAGACATAATATGGCGCAGATTAGACGCAGGCTGGATGCTCGGAATGTGCTCAACAATCAACTACATAACAGGAGAGACCGAAATAACTTACGAAGATATTCAAATCGACTCACCATATAACACACGAATGTACGCAGGCCTCCCTCCAACAGCCATCTCAAACCCAGGCTTAGCCGCTATCGAAGCTGCAGCAAGCCCCGAAGCTAACGATTATTGGTTCTTTTTAACCGCAACAGAGACAGGAGAAACAATCTACGCCGTAAGCAACGAGGAACACGAGATGAATAAAGCGACTTATTTATATTAGATTCACCTCAACCCATCCAGGAACTCCCCCATACCCTCAACACCATCATTCACTAGCGCCTTAATCGCCTGCGTACAACAGATCGCAATATCGACTTTTCCTTTCAAAAAATCGACATCCGCTTTTTCCTGAATTCCAAATCCCATAGCAAGCGGCAAATCTGTAACCCGCCGACATCTCTCAATATAAGCCGTCTCATCTTCGCCAAATTCAGTCTTCACCCCCGTTACGCCAATCCTGGCCTGACAATACACAAACCCACCGGCCATCTCTGCAATCTTCGCCATCCTCTCTTCAGAAGCATTAGGAGTAAATAAGAGAATCGGCGCCACCCCATGTTCCTTACAAGCAGCAACATACTCATCCGCTTCTTCTATAGGTAAATCCGGCACAATAATCCCCAAAGCCCCAACTTCAGCCGCTTTTTTTACAAAATCACAGACCCCATACTTGAACAAAATATTATAGTAAGTCATAAAAACAAAATTTACAGACCTATGCCGAGAACACACCTTGTCAGCGAACTCAAAGCACTGCTCTACAGTCGTCCCATTCTCAATAGACTCCTGCTGTGCAGCCGTAAAGAAAGGCCCATCCGCCTGTGGATCTGAGAAAGGAATCTGTAGCTCAATAATATCAGTGCCAACTTCGGCCATTTTAGCAATTGACTCCTCGCAGAGCTCAAATGATGGATAACCCAATACAGCATGTGACACGAGCAATATTTCCTTCTCCTCTAACAAGGAGCGTACGTTTTTTTCAAGTTTGAACATTTTGAATAATTGTTAGCTTTTTTAATAATGAAATCTTCCCAGTCCTTATCCTGATAAGCATCAGCAATGGTGAAAATATCCTTATCACCTCTCCCCGACTGATTAATGATCAAAATATCGTCTTCCGAGTAGCGCGAAACCTCTTTGAAAGCCTGAGCAAAAGCATGAGCAGACTCGAGAGCAGGAATAACCCCCTCCTTCTCAATCACAAGCTTATGCGCAGCTATCACCTCATCATCCGTCGCAGCTTCAAAACGCACACGCCCTTCATCCCGTAAATGAGCCATAATCGGCGAAACACCAACATAATCAAGCCCAGCCGCTATTGAATGGGTTTCTTTAAGCTGACCATCGCCATTCTGGATAAAATAAGTCTTATACCCCTGAGCAACCCCAAGAGAAGCATCTTCCGAAGCCAAACGAGCCGCATGCTTACCAGTTTTCACCCCTTTACCACCAGCTTCAACCCCAACAAGTTCAGTCTCGCCATCAAGAAATCCTTGAAAAATTCCAATCGCATTAGAACCACCACCCACACAAGCATAAACAGCAGCAGGCTCCTCAGGAACCTGACTCGCAGCCTCTTCTCCGATAATTTTCTGAAAATCAGCAACCATCTGCGGATACGGATGTGGCCCACACACAGTCCCAAGAACATAATGAGTATTCTCGACATTAGTAACAAGATCTTTCATCGCCGCATTAATCGCATCTTTCAAAATCGCACCTCCGTCTGTTACCGCAACAACTTTCGCCCCCAATTTCTCCATCCAGAAGACGTTTGGCCGTTGACGCTCAACATCTTTAGCCCCCATATAGATCACACACTCAAGACCCAAACGCGCAGCCATAGTCGCAGTCGCAATACCATGCTGCCCTGCGCCAGTTTCTGCAATCACCCGAGTCTTGCCCATTCGCTTCGCAAGAAGCCCTTGTCCCACAACATTATTAAGCTTGTGAGCACCTGTATGGTTGAGATCTTCCCTTTTGATATAAATTTTCGGCCCTCCAAAATGCTCAGTAAGATTTCTAGCAAACATCAATGGAGTTGGCCTACAAGAAAATGTAGTAAGCTCCTGCCGAAATTCCTGATAGAAGTCCTCATCCAAAGATTCATAAACAGCTTTTAACTCCTCAAAAACTTCATGCAAGATTTCAGGGATAAACATCCCCCCGAATTGTCCAAAATATCCGTTTTCAGATTTCATAATGATAAATTATTTAAGAATTTAGTAATTTTTGTAAAATCTTTCTTCCCTCCAGTCTCGACACCTCTCGCCACATCCACAGCAAAAACATCAAGATCACAAACATCATCAGCCTCAAGCCCCCCAGCAACAAAACACGGATAAGGGAAGTCCTTGGAAAGATCCATCTTCCCATCCTCACCTTTTGGCAAATCAAACAAACGAATTTCGCCCGCCATTCCACGAATAACAGGTTCATCCCCATGAATCTGTACATAGTCAAAGTGCTTAGAAATCACCGGGTCCTCGTCCCCCACAAAGAGAGCCACAGTCTTAATCCCATCAAGCTTGGAAACAATTTTACGAGCCTCCTTTGGGTCAATATATCGAGGGCTTTCTTTATAAAAATTAAAACCAATAAAATCGACCCCAATATCCTCACAAAACTGCGCAGTCTCAAGATCCTGAACCCCACAAACTTTCAAAAGCGGCCTGCTACGTGAAAGCTCACGAACCTTCCCAGCAACATCATCGGATTTCAATATAGACGTCCCCACTAACACCGCATCAGCAGTCCCCTTAAGCCGCCTAACATCCATAGCATCCCGTATCCCACTCTCAGAGACAAACACAACGTCTTCAGGCACATCAAGCTTCAAGGTCGTCTCAATATCAACCTCAAAAGTCTTAAGGTCACGATTATTAATACCAATAATAGTAGCCCCAGACTTAAGCGCCCGCCTAAGCTCTTCCTCGTCATGCACTTCCACAAGAGCATCCATACCAAGCCTTTCAGCCAACTCCCGGAAATCTCGGAGCTCGCTATCTTCCAAAATCGCCACAATCAGAAGAATCGCACTGGCCCCAGCAAATTTCGACTCATAAATCTGCATATCATCAATAATAAAATCCTTGCGCAAAACCGGCAAAGAAGTTGCCTCACACACCTCCTGAAACATCTCAATACTGCCTCCAAAAAACTTCTCATCAGTCACAACAGATATAGCAGATGCCCCAGAAGCCTCATAAATAGATGCGAGCTCCGCAGGATCAAGATCTTCGCGAATCACTCCGGCACTCGGAGAAGCCTTTTTTACCTCCGCAATCAAGGAAACCTTATCCTTACCAGAAATAGCCTCCTTAAACCGTCCACCACCTCGCTTATCCCGAAGATCAAGCCTCTTGGACGCCACAATTGTATCTAAAATATTCATATTTTCATGAGTGGGCACCTTAGGTTCCCCCTCATGAACTCCCCCTCCCAGCTGTTGTTCGCAAACAATAGTTTTCGCTAAACTTCTCTTCAGCTCAGTCTGGGACCCACAAGACCCAGACTTCCTGACGCTACGTGCGCTCATACTATTTTTGCTCACCTTTTTATTCATACCTCATGAGTTAAAGAAACATATTGATCAAATTTAGCCTTAGCTTTCCCCGAATCTAAAACTTCTTTCGCCAAAGCAATTCCCTCCTCAAAACTCTCAACCTCATCCGCAACAAGAAACCCTGCCGCAGAATTAATAAGAACCAATTCCTTCTTCGCACCATCGATTTCACCATCCAAAATTCCAAGAAAGATCTCAGCATTCTCCTCCTTTCCGCCTCCACCAATCTTATCATAAATCCTCTCAGGCATAAATTCATGCCGCTCAATAACTCCATCATTAACCTCAAAAATACAACTCCCACCTGTAACAGTAATCTCATCCAAAGAATCATCACCATAAACAACAAGAGCCTTCTTAGTTCCAAGCTCAGCAAGAACTTTTGCCATCTTAGCCGCAATATCGAGATCCGAAACACCAATCACTTGCCTCTCCACTCCAGCAGGATTCACAAGAGGCCCAACAATATTAAAAATTGTCCGAATCCCCATCTTCTTACGCACAGGACCAACATGTTTCATCGCAGGATGAAAAAGCGGCGCAAACATAAATCCAATCCCTACCTCCGAAAGACATTTCTCAACCTGCCTCGCATCAAGCTCAATATTAGCACCTACAGCTTCAAGAACATCGAAGCTTCCACACCTACCACCAGAAGCCCTATTCCCATGCTTAGCAACCTTCACGGAGCCTCCAGCAAGGACAAAAGCAGCAATAGTCGATGTATTTATCCTCTCAAGACCACTTCCACCAGTACCACAGTTATCGATCGCATCTTCATGCCCCTCTACAGGCACAACCAATTCTCGCATAACTTCACAAGCTTCCTTGATCTCCTGGGTAGTTTCTCCACGCCCAGCCATTTCAGCCAAGATAGACTCAATTTCAGAGTCAGACATCTCCCCCATCAAGATTTTTCGTAATTTAGACATATAAACAGAGTTAAATATTGAAAGCTTTAACAACAAGAAACATTTAGAAAGTTCCTAAGAATATGTTTTCCAGCATCAGTTCCAATACTTTCAGGATGAAACTGAACACCGTATATAGGATAAGTTTTATGCTGAACAGCCATCACAAGCCCATCATCAAAGGTTTCAGCCGTAATCGAAAGATCCTCCGACATTGAATCCCGATCCGCAACTAGCGAATGATAACGCATAACCGGGAAAACATTCGGAAGACGCCTCAAAATATCTGGATACTCAGCTTCAAATTCTTCGATACGCCTGATCTCAGAAGCCTTCCCATGAACAATTTCTGGCGCACGGCAAATCTCACCTCCAAACACAAGCGAGATCCCCTGATGACCCAAACAGACACCAAGAATCGGCGTATCAGCCCCAAATTTCTCAATCACAGGTCCGCAAACTCCAAAATCTCTCTCTTTAGCAGGATGACCAGGCCCTGGAGAGATAATTATATGAGTCGGCGCCATCTCTGAAATCTCTTCAAGAGTAATCTCATCATTGCGCTTCACAATGGGATCTCCATCAAGCTCAGATACATACTGATACAGATTGAAAGTAAAAGAGTCGTAATTGTCTAGAATTAAAGTTTTCATTGTTAGTGTGTAGTTAGTAATACGTAGTGTGTAGTAATGGAGCGCTTCGCGCCCAAGCCCCTAGTTAAAGCACCGAAAGACATGAATTCGCTTTATGCAAACACTCTTCATGCTCTTTCTCTGGAATAGAGTCATGGACCAAGCCTGCTCCAGCTTGTAAATAAGCAGTATTGTCTCGACAAACCATCGTTCGAATAGCTATCGCAAAGTCCATATTCCCAGAGAAATCGAAATACCCAACCGCACCACCATAGATCCCACGCTGCCTACACTCGAGATCAGAAATAATTTCAGCAGCACGAATCTTTGGAGCTCCACTAAGCGTTCCTGCCGGAAAACAAGCTTTGAAAACATCAAACATCGTCTTATCTTCACGCACATGTCCGACAACATCAGAAATCATATGCATAACTGTAGAAAACCTCTGCATATACATCATTTCCGTAACCTTAACACTGCCTTCCTCCGCAATACGCCCAACATCATTCCTCCCGAGGTCTACAAGCATCATATGCTCAGCACATTCCTTCGGATCCGCTTTTAAATCCTCCTCAAACTGCATATCCTGCTCCTCATTCTTCCCACGTGGACGAGTCCCCGCAATAGGTCTAAGAAGCACCTCTCCGTCTTCAATACGCACAAGAGTCTCAGGAGACGCACCAACAACAGAAAAATCCTCATACTGCAAAAAATACATGTAGGGAGATGGATTCTTCTGGCGAAGGCTGCGATAAAGCTCAAAAGGCAGCTTATCTGTCTTAGCCTCAATACTATGACTCAAAACAACCTGAAAGATCTCACCTTCCTCTATAAGACGCTTTGCTGTCTTAACTCCAGAGATATATTCCTCACGACTCGGATACAAATCATACGCTGCTTTTTCAGAAACATTACAACTCTTCAAACCAGAAATATCCAAAGGCCTCTTCAAAGTCTCAACAATTTCATTAGCTTTCTCCTCAGCATCCTCAAGATTCTGCTTGAGATCACCCTTAAGACTCATTAAATAGTGAAGATATACCGTGTGCTTAAGATGATCAAAAACCACTATCACTCTAGGCAAAAAGAAAATCGACTCAGGGATGCCCGAAGCCGACTCTTCTTGAGGAATAGAGATATTTTCGATATGACGAATCGCTTCATAAGCAAAATATCCAACAAATCCCGATTCAAAACGCCCATGAGCTCCAAGCGTAACAACTTTGATCTTATCCATCTCCTCCTCAATCTTTTGAAAAGGATCTTCCTCTGCAGAAGTTTCAAACTTAAGAACAGAAACAGGATCAAATCCAATAAAAGAGTACCGCCCCATCCGAGCATCCTGCTCAGCACTCTCCAAAAGAAAAGAATAAGGCTGATCCGCACAAAGCTTATAATACAAAGATATAGGCGTCTCAGTATCAGAAACAATTTCAGCAACCAAAGAGACATAATTGCCTTCTTTCGAAAATTTCTTAAGTTGCTTTGGATTGATATCAAACATAGTTTTATAAGGTTAAAATACAAAAAATCGACATACGTCGATTGATAGTGTGCGGCAATTTCGAGGAAGCTTGTTTTTATAGAGCCAACCCAAAACCACCTTTGCTATTTCGCCAGGCTTTCGCTCCTCGCGTAACTTTTTCAATACTAACCAAAAGCTTATCTTTAATCTTACGTTGAGACATTCCACTAGCAAGCATCTTAACAATCTGCAAACGCTCCGCAACCTGAGAAAGCTCATGCGGAGTCAAAATATCACGCAGCAACTTCTCACTCTGCTTGGCCGTCTTAGGCTTAGTGAAAAGTTTGAATAAATCGTCTAGATGTTCTTGTTTTGTAGTCATAAGCAAATATCAAGCGTATCGGTTTGCCAGTACATTATATCCAAAGCAAAAAACAATGTCAATACAAAAACAGACAAAACCTACTCAGTCTCTTCGGAAGCAGGACTATAATCAATCACAAAGACAGCAGCTTCACTTCTGTTACCTTCTTCATCTATGGCAACAACCTCATAAGTATTTTCTCCCTCAAAAAGATTATCAAAAGAAGGATCCGCAGTATAACTCCAAGAAGTAGAACCAGGCTCAAATAAAGTCAATTGATATCCGTTGATTTCAATAGCATAAGCACATTCGACACTTCCAGTGACACTAACATACCCCTCTTCCGTACTGTAAATCTCACCGGCCCAGTCCTCACCGCCTACAGTTAGAACTTCCGGCACAGTCACATCTCCACAAGCCAGCTCAGGAACTTCTTCCTCTTCGCCTTCTTCACTATCATCTTCAGACTCATCACTACTTGGGTCTACCTCACTAGTCACATTAATAGTCACATACAAAACATCAGCTTCATACCCATCATCTCCATAAGCTGTCACAACAAACTCATTCTCCCCTTC
Organism: uncultured Candidatus Peribacteria bacterium; assembly: GCA_964344725.1. Taxonomy (GTDB): domain Bacteria; phylum Patescibacteriota; class Gracilibacteria; order UBA1369; family UBA12470; genus CG2-30-44-17. Next base: position 1,268 of record CAYFOI010000020.1, on the reverse strand, counting down.
ACGCAAATTCTCATAAGAAATAGCTGCATTATAACTCCACTCAGTATCCCCAGGCTCAAATAACGAAAGTTGATAAGGCTCAGCCGTTCCATCCTCAAGATAACTCGTAACAACAATCTTAGAGGCATAGCCTGTCACCTCACCTGTAATATAGATCTGGTCACCCTCAAGAAGATAAGGAGTTGTCTCAGGATTAGTTAGAGAAAGCTCCGGATCTTCATACTCCTCCTCCTCTTCCTCAACAACTTCATCTTCCAACTCATCACTACTTGGGTCTACCTCACTTGGTACTATCTCACTCTCCTCAAACTCATAAGTCATATTCCATTTATAGAACTCTGTTTCTTTAAAACTATCCGAAACAGCCTCAACAAAACTCATATTCCGCCTAGCAATCAAATCAACAACATCAGAACTACTCATATAAAGCTGCTGCCCAACACCAACAGAGACCTCGTCAATCACAATGTCCTTCCCATCACGCTCAACAAGCTCAACCTCGGCACTTCCCTCTATAACACGAACCGACTGTTCACCTTTATCAGAAACAGCATATTGAGAAGCCCCAGAGTAAATATTAATATTATCAGTCTTCACCATAATATCCACAGTGCCCTTATCACTCACAGTTTGCTTAACCCAAATCTGGCCCTTTTCTATATCTAAAACCAGCTCATCTTCATCTCCATGATTCTGCAAAGTCTCAATAGTTACCTCCGTACTTTCATCAAAACGCACTTCAGTTCCATTATAAAGAACTAAAACCCCTCTACTTGAAGATTTTGTTTGAACCGTATCACCCTCCAAAATCACTCCACCATCATAAGCTTTTATAAAATCATCACTTCCCCATTCCATAATCTCAGCACGCCCCTGCTCAATATAAAAATTAGCCTTATTCCTCATATCCGCCTCTCTCTGAGCAAAAAAACTAAATATAAGCTGCACAAAAAGCACCACGATTAAACCAATCGATATCATCAATATAAATGGCCATAAAAACTCTCTCTGACTGTGTCGCCTTCGCCTTCTCATAAGCTAGAAAAACTTAGTGCCTAAGCGCCTTATTTATAGCATAAAGAACAAAGGATGCAAAATAAGCTTTCCAAAACCCATTTATTCTGGTAGATTGCGCCAAGAACTCATGTTTCGCTTATGGTTATGGTTACGTGCACAGTTTCCCTCAGATAGTTAAACACGGTTCGAAAAACATTTTTTATTTTCTAGTTCCCACACAAAATGGCAAAGAAACTATTTGTCGGAAACAT
>CAYFOI010000019.1:0-27775 GCA_964344725.1 uncultured Candidatus Peribacteria bacterium | reverse complement strand
AGTTTTCTTCTTTCGTCCTTTCTTGATGAGTTGGTTTATTGTTGGCATGTGTTTTAGCTTTTTAGCTTGTAGCTTGTAGCTGGTAGAAATTTGCTGTGGAAGCTTATACTAGTTTTTTGGCTGTTGCAAGGTTATTTTTTAGTATGTAGTCCGTAATACGTAATCCGTAGTGTGTGTAGTGTGTTCTATTTCGCTTCTTCTTTCTCAGCCTCGACTCTTTTTCTGTAAATTTCACCTGCTGGGATTAGTTTACCTATAATCACGTTTTCTTTGAGTCCTTTGAGGTTGTCTACTTTCTTTGTGGTAGAAGCTTCTACGAGAACACGTATTGTTTCCTGGAAGGATGCTGCTGATAGCCAACTCGATGTGTGGAGTGCTATGCGTGTTAAACCTAGTAGTAGTCTTTCTCCTTCTGCGAGATTTTTCTTGGCTTTTTTGGTCTCAGCGTTTTCTTGTTCAAATTTTAGCGCGTCTACGATTTCACCTGTTAGGAATTTCGTGTCTCCTGGGTCTGTGATTCTTGTTTTGGAGAACATCTGCCTTACAATGATTTCGATGTGTTTGTCGTTGATAGTTTGTCCTTGTGAAGCATAGATACTTTGAACTTCTGCCATGATGTATTTTTCTACATCGTAGATGTCTGCCATTTTTTGCAGTTCACGTAGATTGATATGACCTGCTGTTAGCGGAGAGCCGATTCCTACTATGTCTCCGGTTTTGACCTTGAGGGTTCTTCGAGCAGGTATTTCGTAAACTTTTTCTATAGTCCCTTCGCTTAGTATTTGGATAGTTGTCTTGGTTATCTTTTGGACTTTCCCTTTGCTTTCAGCTTTTATGATTTGTTTTTTTGTGTGTCCTTTAGCCAAGACTTGTCCCTCTTTTAGTTTGTCGCCTTCTTTTACTTCTACCTTGTAGCTTTTTGTCATGTGGTATGTGAGTGTGATTGGCTCATCACTTATGACTGCGACTTCGTTTACGTTTGCTTTGTGTTTGACTTTTACTTTCCCGGCAATTTCAGAGATTACTGCTGGCGATTTTGGTGGCCTTGCTTCGAATAGTTCTTCTACACGTGTTAGACCTTGTGTAATGTCTGATTCGTCTGCGACACCTCCCATGTGGAATGTACGCATAGTAAGCTGTGTTCCTGGTTCGCCGATACTTTGTGCCGCAATAATTCCTACTGCTGTACCTGGTTCGACTAATTGGTTTGTACCCAGGTCTAGTCCGTAACATTTTTGACAAATTCCGCCGATTGTCTGGCATGTCATGATTGAACGTACAGCTATTTCCGAGATGTCGTGTTGCATGATTGTCCTTACGGCCGGGTTGTCTAAAGTCAGACCCTTCTTTAGTAGTATCTCTCCTGTCTTTGGGTCTGCTATGTTGTCTGCCAGCGTGCGTCCATAAATCCTGTGTTCGAATGCTTCGCCGATTTTTTCACTTTCTTCAACAGTGATGTAATGGCTCTCTTTGGACCCACAATCGTCTTCTTTTACTATTACGTCTTGTACTGCATCAACTAGACGTCTGGTTAGGTATCCGGCTTCAGCAGTTTTTAGCGCTGTGTCTGATTTACCTTTACGTCCACCATGTGTTGCAATGAAGTATTCAAGAATTGAGAATCCTTCTTTTAAGTTGGAAGTGATCGGGAGTTCGATTGTTCTACCAGCTGGATTAGCAACGAGACCTTTCATACCACATAGCTGTGTGATCTGTCCCCAGTTACCACGAGCTTGCGAATCAATCATGTAGAAGATGTGGTTTTCCTCGTCGAAGTTGTCAATCATAGTTGATGTGACGTCGTTTTTTGTTCTAGACCAGATCTTGATTGTGTTGTTGTATCTTTCGTCGTCTGTGATTAGACCTTTCCAGTATTGGTTGTTGATTTTCTTGATGATGTCTGAAGCTTGTTCTACTAATTCTTCTTTTTCTTTTGGGATTTCCATGTCGGAGCTTGCTATCGATAGTCCAGACAGTGTTGCGTATTTAAATCCGATTTTTTTGATTGCGTCGGAAAGCTTTGCTGTTGTTTCTGAGTCTGTTTTTTCGAGACATTCTGAGATGATGTTTTTCAGATCTCCTTTCTTCATGGCCTTGTTCTTGTATCCCAGTTCGTCTGGGACTATTTGGTTGAAAATTACGCGACCTACAGATGTTTCTAGGATTTCTTCGTTGATGCGAACTTTAACTTTAGCTTGAAGGTGGATGTTATCTAGTTGGTGATTTAGGATTGCATCTTCTGGGCTACTGAATGTCATACCTTCACCTTTTTTGCCTTCATGGATTTGTGTTAGGTAGTAGCAACCTAGTACCATGTCTTGGCTGGCTGTTGTAATTGGTAAGCCTCCTGATGGTTTGAGCAGGTTCACGGTTGATGCCATTATCTCTTTGGCTTCTTGTTGAGCAGATTTTGACAGAGGTACGTGTACAGCCATTTGATCTCCATCAAAGTCGGCGTTGAAAGCTGCACATACTAGTGGGTGAACTTGGATAGCTTTACCTTCGATGAGAACTGGCTGGAAAGCCTGGATACCAAGTCTGTGAAGTGTAGGAGCACGGTTTAGGAGGACGTAGTGCTCTTTTGTGATTTCTTCCAAAATATCCCAAACTTCTTTTTTGCCTGCGATGATTAATTTTTCCGCATTTTTAATATTGTGGGCGTAACCGTCTTCGATGAGTTTTCCAATTACGAATGGTTTGAACAGCTCAAGAGCCATTGTTTTAGGAAGGCCGCATTGGTGCAGTTTAAGCTTAGGTCCTATTACGATTACACTACGACCTGAATAGTCTACACGTTTACCCAAAAGGTTTTGGCGGAAGCGTCCTTGCTTACCTTTCAACATGTCTGAAAGAGACCTGAGTTTTCGCTTGTCTCCGGTGTTGAATACGGTTCGTCCTTGTCTTGCTGAGTTGTTGATGAGGGTGTCAACAGCTTCTTGAAGCATACGTTTCTCGTTTCTTGTAATTACTTCAGGAGCTCCGATAGCGATTAGTTTTTTGAGACGGTTGTTTCTGTTGATTACACGCCTGTAAAGGTCGTTAAGGTCAGATGCTGCGAAACGTCCTCCGTCTAGTTGAACCATAGGTCTTAGATCTGGTGGGATTACAGGCAGTACTGTCATAACCATCCACTCTGGGTTGATTCCAGCTTGGTGCAGGCTGCTTGCTAGTTTTACACGTTTTACGAGTTTTTTCTTCTTCTGACCGGTTGATTTATTAGCTAATACTTGAAGCTCTTCGGTCATTTTTTCCAAATCGATCCCTTTGACAATATCTCTGATTGATTCTGCTCCTGTCCCAGCCTTGAAAAGATGTCCGAATTTCATCGACATGTCTCTGTATTGGATTTCAGAGAGGACTGTTCCTACTTTTAGATTTCCAAGGTCTTCTTTCGCCTTGCTGTGTTGTTCTGCGAGTTCTTCGACTTTTAGAGCTTCTTCTTTCTCTATCTCTTCTAGTTTTTCTTTGATTTCTTTTGCACTTAAGTCTTTATTTGCTTTTAGTTCTTTGACTTTCCCTTTGAACTCTTTCTTGATTTTGCTTTTGTAGGTCTTGAGTTCTTCTTTTAGTTGCTCTTCAGCTTCGTCTCTTCCTCCTTCGTCGACTTGCGTGACTATGTATGCTGCGAAATAAACTACTTGTTCAATTGTTTTTACTGGTAGATCTAAAAGTAATCCAATACGGCTTGGTGTTGATCTGAGGAACCAGATGTGAGTTACCGGTACAGCTAATTTGATGTGAGCCATCCTTTCACGTCTTACTATTGAACGTGTTACTTCGACTCCACATTTCTCACAAACTACACCTTTGTAACGAATTCTTTTGTATTTTCCACAGTAACATTCCCAGTTTTTTGTAGGTCCAAAGATTTTTTCACAAAACAGACCGTCTTTTTCTGGTTTTTGCGTACGGTAGTTGATGGTTTCTGGTTTCTGGACTTCGCCGTGTGACCAAGACAAAATTTGTTCTGGTGATGCGATTGAGAGAGCTACGGCGTCGAATCCTCTGTATTTTTTCATTTGGTTAGTAGGTTAGTATGTTAGTAGATTAGTAAGTTATGAGGTTGGCTTGTGCGTCTTCGGCGCGGCCTGTTAAAAAGTGACAAATTCCATAATAAAATATACGTACATGAGTAAGTACAGCGCTCCTTCGAATAGAGAGATGTGCTTGCTCAAGCTCGAATATATTAGGAGCATTGTTGAGCCAATTAAGAAGATTAATCCGACTGAAAAAATAGGTTCTGGGACCGGTAGGTCTGACATTAATGCTGGAATTCCCATGACCATTGTGCTGTTGAATATGTTTGATCCGAATACATTCCCAAGTACCATCCCTGCTTGTTTTTTCCTTGCTGCTTGTATTGAGACAACTAGCTCTGGCAAAGATGTTCCTAATGCTACAACGGTACCTGCGATTATTGCTGTTCCTATGTTGAGCTTTTCAGAGATATGTATGATTGATTCGACTGTCCATTCAGCACCTATATATATTCCGACTCCTGAGAGTATGATAATTACAGGTATATGCCATCGCATCTTGTGTTCTCCTCGAGTGTCTTCTTTTGCTTTTTTTTCTATATCTTTCTCTGCCTTATGATCGTGGACTATGTATGCTGTATAAACTAAATAGGCAATTATCATTATAATTCCCTCTGTGAAGCTAAAAGTCCCATCGCGCAACATCATAAGGAGGAAAATTGTTATGAATGCTAGGATTGGTATGTCGAGATTTTCATTTAGCTTCTTATTGTTTAGTGCGTTTTTTGATACGAGAGCTCCTGCACCTATCACTAGTAGTACGTTGGTTATGTTCGATCCTACTACATTGCCACTTACTATCCCTGGTTCATCTTTAAAGACGCTTATTACGGATGTGATAAGCTCTGGTAAAGATGTGCCAAGACTTACAATGGTTGCACCTATTATAAAAGGTGAAATCCCGAGAATTAGTCCAACTCTTTCTGAATATGTTGTGAAGTAGTCAGCAGCTTTTATAAGTACTGCGAGACTTACTATCATTATTCCGATCCAAGCTATTAAGGGGAGACCCATGGGGAGTTAGTTGTAGTAGGTAGTAGTAGTGAGTAGTATTGGTGTTTCGCTTCGCGAAACGGGGTTTTGCAGGGCGGCGCCTATAGTCCCAAATCCATGTCTACGTCTGTTTTCTTGTCTTCTGCGTTATCTTCTTCTTTTGACTCTTCTTTTGCTTCAGGTTCTTTCTTTGGGTCTTCCTCTTTGATAGGTTCCTCTTCTTTGACTTCAGGCTTTTCTTCAGGCTGTTCTTCTGTTGCCTCTTCTTTTATTACGATTTCTTCATGTTCTTCTGATGGAATAAATTCTTCTTTGTTGTCGCTGCTGCCGCTGCGTTTTTCGAGCATTATTAGGTCTTGTACGACAACTTCTGTTTTGAATTTCTTTACTCCTTCTGGAGTGTCCCAACTTCGGGTCTTTAGGTATCCTTCGATATAAAGTAGTTTTCCTTTGCGAACATATTTTTCGCAGATTTCTGCTAGGCGTGACCACGCTACTAATTCGTGGAATTCGGCTGTGTTGTGTTGTTCGCCCTCTGATGTTACCCAGCTCCGATTGGTTGCGAGACCGAATGTGCATACTGATTGCCCATTGCCGGTTTGTCTTACTTGTGGGTCTCTTGTTACGTTTCCAATCAGAATTACTTTGTTTACACTTCTCATGTTTTGTGTGTGGTTAGTAGTTTAGTAAGTTAGTTAGGTTAGAGTATGATTTTTATTCTTCTTTGCTTGCTTCTTCGTTGTCTTCTTTTGTTTCTGGCAATCCGATAGTTTCTTCATCTTCTTGAGCTTCCTCTGGCGTGTACTCTTCATCTTCATCTAAGTCGTCGTTTTCTAGCTGCATCAAATCTACGTAAAGACCGAGGCTTTGAAGCTCTTTCACAAGTACGTTGAAACTTTCTGGCGTGCGTGGTTTCTTGATTGATTCTCCTTTTACGATAGATTCGTAAGCTTTTGCACGACCGTATACGTCATCTGACTTAATAGTAAGCATTTCTTGGAGAGTGTGTGCTGCACCATAAGCTTCCAGCGCCCATACCTCCATTTCTCCGAATCTCTGTCCGCCGTGTTGAGCTTTACCTCCGAGAGGCTGCTGTGTGACAAGAGAGTAAGGCCCGACGCTACGAGCGTGGATTTTGTCTTCGATGAGGTGGTTGAGCTTCATAATGTAAGCTGTACCAACTGTTGTTTCGTGGTCGAAAGGTTCTCCTGTTCGTCCGTCGTATAGTTGGATTTTTCCGGATTCTGGTAAACCAGCTTCTTTTAAAAGATCTAAGATTTCCTCGTTTCTAATACCTTCTAGTGGAGGTGTTGCGATTTTGAATCCAAGGGTTCCTGCTGCCCATCCTAAGTGAGTTTCTAGGATCTGACCGATGTTCATACGGCTTGATACACCTAGAGGGTTGAGGATGATGTCGACAGGAGTTCCGTCTGGCAGGTGAGGCATGTCTTCTACAGGTACGATAATTGAGATGACACCTTTGTTACCGTGTCGTCCTGCAACTTTGTCGCCGACAGATACACGACGTGTTTGTGCTACGTCGACTTTTATTTGTTGGTTGACGCCAGTAGGGAGTTCGTCTCCTGCTGCGCGGTCGAAGATTTGTACGTTTACAACTTTCCCGCCTTCTCCGCCTGGAAGTCTTAGAGATGTGTCTTTTACGTCGCGAGCTTTATCTCCGAAAATGGCGCGAAGAAGTCTTTCTTCAGCCGTTAGTTCGGTTTCGCCTTTTGGGGTGATTTTACCTGCTAGGATGTCTCCGTCGCGGACTGCTGCACCGATTCTAACGATACCTTTTTCGTCGAGATCTTTTAGTTTTGCTTCTCCGACGTTTGGGATGTCGCGAGTTACGATCTCCGGGCCTAGTTTTGTGTCGCGGATGTCTATTGAGAATGTCTCGATGTGAACTGAACTATATCTGTCGTTGTGTACAAGTCTTTCGGATAGGATTACCGCGTCCTCAAAGTTGTATCCTTGCCAACTCATGTAAGCTACAAGTAGGTTTTGTCCTAGAGCTAGTTCTCCGTCTTCTGTAGCAGCTCCGTCTGCGAGGACGTCGCCTTTCTTGACTTTGTCTTTTACGTTGCAAGTTGCTCTTTGGTGGAAGCAAGTTGCTTGGTTTGAGCGTGTATAAACTTCAAGTTCGTAAGTCTTTTTCTTACCATTGTTGTACATCACAGTGATGTATTCAGCGTCTACTTCGGTTATTGTTCCTGGTCCTTCGGCAACTATTACTTGTCCTGAGCTTTCTGCTGCGACTTTTTCCATGCCAGTTCCTACGGTTGGAGCTTGTGGCTTTAATAGTGGGACTGCTTGACGTTGCATGTTTGATCCCATTGATGCACGTGTGTTGTCGTCATGTTCTAGGAATGGGATCAACGATGTTGTGACCGAAATAATCTGTTTTGGAGAGATGTCGATGTGTGTGAGATCCTTGTGGTGAGCCAAAGTAGCTTCGTTTTCAGATCTAGCTGCGACTCTGTTTTCTGCGAATTCTCCGACTTCGTTTAGTTCTGAATTCGCTTGTGCGATTACTAGTTCCATTTCGTCCTCGGCGTCGTAGTAGACTACGTCGTCAGTTATGTATGTTCTTACAGGGACTTCTTTGAGAGATTTTACTTTTGCGATTTGCTTGGCTTTCTCTTCTGTAATTGTGTCACCTGATTTTACGATTGATTTCCCCTTGGTTGTTTTTACTTCGCCTGCTGCAGTTCTTCCGGTTAGGTCTTTTATCTTATTAGGACAAGCTCGGGATACCTTTCGGAAAGGAGTTTCGATAAATCCGTATTCGTTAAGGCGGCCGTAAGTTGCCAAGTGAACTACAAGACCGATGTTTGGTCCCTCTGGTGTTGCAATAGGGCAGATCCTACCGTAGTGAGAAGGGTGTACGTCACGAACATCAAATGATGCACGTTCTCTCGATAGACCTCCGGGTCCCATCGCAGAGAGTCTTCTTTTATGAGCTAGCTCTGCAAGTGGATTTGTTTGATCCATAAATTGTGAAAGTTGCGAACTTGCATAGAATTCTCTCAATGCTGCTGTAATAGGTCTTGAGTTGATAAGTTGTGTAGGAGTGATTGTGTCTAGCTCCATAACTGTCATGCGGTCTTTTGCGATGCGATCTGTTCTTAGAAGCCCGACGCGGAATTTGTTTTGAACAAGTTCTCCCACTGGTCTGATACGTCTATTTGAAAGGTGGTCAATGTCGTCTGGTTCTCCTTCACCGTTGTTTAGAGTGATTAGGTGTTTTAGGATTAAGATTAAATCGTCGACTTGGAATGTATGATATTTCTTCTTGTTTGGGGTGTCTAATCCGAAACGTCTGTTGAGTTTGTATCTAGCTACAGATCCCATGTCATATTTTCTGTAGTCGAAGAACATAGATTCGATAAGAGCTTTTGCGTTTTCTGGTGTTGCTAGGTCTCCTGGGCGGATCTTTCTGTAAATGCTTTTGTAAGCTTCGTCTACGGTTTTTGCACTGTCTTTCTGGAGTGTTAGGAAAATATAGTCTTCGGTTGGATCTTTTACTAAATCTTTGAAAAGTTTTAAGATTTTTTCATCTGTATCGTATCCAAAAACTCGAAGTAGGCTTGTGATGTGAATTTTCCTCTTGCGATCTATCTTCACGGTAATGATTCCTTTTTTATCAGTTTCTATTTCTAGCCATGCTCCGCGCTTAGGAATAATCTTTGCACAACTGTATTTAGGAAATGCTGAGTTTTTTGAGAAAAATACTCCTGGAGATCTTACGATTTGACTTACTACGACACGTTCAATTCCATTGATTATGAATGTTCCTTTGTCAGTCATCAGAGGCACTCCGCCTAGGAAAACGTCTTGCTCTTTAATTTCTCCGCTCTCTTTGTTGATTAATTGTACGTGTACTTTGAGAGGTGCTTCGTATGTCAGATTTTTGTTTCTGCACGTCTTAGCATCGTGTTTTGGGTCGCCGATTGAATGTTCTAAGAAATGCAGTTCCAGTTTTTTCCCGGAAAAGTCTGTAATTGGAGAGACTTCATCGAGAAGTTCGCGAATGCCTTCTTTCAAAAACCAGTCATAGCTATTCGTTTGAATTTCTATGAGGTTTGGCAAAGCGTACTCCAGCGTGTTTTGTTTGAGGAATTTACGTGGCATGATTTATTTAGTTAGTAGTTTGTAGTTGTAGTGAGTAGTGGTAGTACGTAATCCGTAATACGTAGTGGTTTTGGTACTGATCCTTTTTCTCCAGATATAAAACGAGCCATGGGGAACAGTAAAAGCATTAGTTCGGTCGGCTTTTACTATCTTCCATGACTCATCCGTTAATCTGATAGTACCAGGGGGATTATACGGATAAACCTCTCGAAGTCAAACGGGAGGAGAAAGTTGTGTTGACGAATTGGCTCCTTGTTGTCTCTTGGTCGTTCTTGCAATGGGGCCCGACTTGATCTTCTGCAAAAAATATTCACTCTTTACTTTCGCTACAGCAAATGTGCGAATTTGCTTTCGCTTCAGATCGTCGATGCTCGCTACTTTATGCCTTTGCGTACTTCTTGATGAACTCAATATTTTCTTCTAGGTTTTTCTTCATCTTGTCGAGATCTTTGACTTGCAGGTATCTAGGTGCGATTTTTAGTGAAATTGCTCCTTTGAAATCATCTGTTGCAAGTTTACTTAAGAAGCTTTCTAGAGGGACTGTACCCTTAGTTAGCATTTGGTAGCCCTTTGTCCGGTAGAAGTTGGAAATGTGTACGTGTACTAAAAATTTCTGGAGGCTGCCGTATGCATACATTAGATCTTCCTTTTTTTCTGCGACGCGTGATGTGTCGAGACATGCATGTTTGAATTTCTTGAGTTCGCGCATGTTGTTCATTGTTCTCTCAGGGATGAAGCCGAGCCATGTTTTGTTTGCTGCGTTTTCTAGTGCGATTGAAATATTTTCCTTTTTTCTGATGTTTGGAACTTCTTTTTTGAGCCAGTCTGCGTATTTCCGATCTAGGATTTTTGGGGCTTGTACTACTATTACGCGTGCGTTGACTTTTTTTGCCATTGCGATTGCGTCTTCGAGGTCTTTTTGTTTTGAGTTGTCGAGTGCTTGAATTGCTACGACTGGAACGCCGGTTTCTTTTGCAAGTTTTGCGACATAGTCTGGGTCTAGGGTGTCTAGGTTCTTTTTATCCATTGTTAGGTCGATTCCATCGAATCCAAGTTCTTTTGCGAATTCAAAAATGCGTGCAAGGCCGTAGCCTTTTAGCGAATCTGTAGAAATTGCTATTTTCATGGAAGGTAGGGGTTAGCTTGTAGCTGGTGGCTTGTAGGTTTTTATTTTAATTTTTGCTAGCGCAAGTTTAGCACATTTTTAATTTTTGAAAAATTGTATTATTTTTAGTTTTAATCTGTTTTTTTGCAATAGGGAATCGCTTCATTTTCTACTAAATTAGTTGAATAGATTTCTTCGAAATTATTCTCCTGATTTTTTGAAAATGCTCCTGCGTTCCGCCGAAAGTGTGGTTTCGACTCCACTTCGGACCGCGATTCTCGCTACTACCTTGGATCTATGCTCTTTTGTCCACCCATATATGGGCGCAGTACCTCTGGGATCTCGATTGACCCATCTTTTTGTTGGTAGATTTCTAATAGAGGGATGAGTACGCGTGGAGAAGCGATACAAGTGTTGTTTAGGGTGTGGCAGAATTGTACTTTGCTGTCACGGTCTCGGTATCTCATATTAAGTCTACGTGCTTGGAAGTCGTGGAAGGTTGAGCATGAGTGTGTTTCGCCGTATGACTCTCGACTTGGCATCCAAGTCTCGATGTCGTTTTTGTAATATTGGCCTTGGCCCATGTCGCCTGTACATACGGCTACAACTCGATATGGTAAGTTGAGTGCTTGGAGCACTTCTTCTGCGTTTTTCAAGATCATATCATGCATCTTTTTGCTCTCTTCGGGGTCGTTTTTGCAGACTATGACTTGTTCGATTTTTTGAAATTGGTGTACGCGATAAAGCCCGTGAGTGTCTTTGCCGTAAGTTCCTGCTTCGCGTCTGTAACAGGTTGAAAATCCGCAGTACATCTTTGGCAAATCATCTTCTTCTAGGATTTCACCAGAATGATAAGAGGTGAGTGCTACTTCGGCTGTTCCTGCGACATATTTTTTGTCAGATTCTATTGGTTCTCTTTGCACTCTTTCGACGCCGACTGCATAAGCTTGTTCTTCGCCGCCTGGGAAATAGGAAGTTCCCATCATCGCGTCGTAGTTGACGATGTTTGGAACGATCATAGGGGTGAAGCCATTGGAGACAAGCTTGTCGAGAGTGAACATCATTAGTGCAAGTTCAAGTCTCATGCCTTCGTTCTTGAGGTAGTAAGAACGAGTTCCTCCGATTTTTGCTCCACGTGGTATGTCGATAAGGTCGCATTTTTCGCCAAGTGCTACGTGATCTAGTGGTTCAAAGTCGAACGAAGGTTTTTCGCCCCATGTGTAGAGCTCTTTGTTTTCAGTGTCGTCTTTTCCTTCTGGTGTCTCATCAGATGGAGGTGTTGGAGCGAGCAGCAGTAGAGTTCTTAGTTTGTTTTCGACTTCTTGTAGGCGTGGGGAAAGCTCTTTCTCTTTTTTTCCGATCTCTTGCATCTCGGTGATGGCTTTTTGCTTTGCATCTCCTTCGAGTTTTGCAATTTCTTCAGATGCCTTGTTCTTTTCGGCTTTGATGGTTTCGACTTTTTGAAGCAATTCTCTTTTTTCTGAGTCGAGTTTGAGTAATTTATCTATATCTAAATCGATGCCTTTTTGTTTGCAGGCTTTTTTTATTAAATCGGGGTTTTCACGTATTAGTTTTGGGTCGAGCATTTTGGTTAGGGTTGTAGGATTTTGGATGTTTCCGCGCTTTGCGCTCGAGAGTTATGGTAGCGTGAAAATAGTTTTTAGACCAGTTTTTGTTTGATGTGAACTTTATGAATTGTTATGCTTAAGTCCTTTATTATTGTTTAAGGCATATGTGTATTTCCTCTCCTTTTGATCCTGAGTGTCGTCCCCGTTCTGAGGTGATTAGAATCGATGTTCCCTCCGGTGTTTATGAGAGATGCGTGTGTGAAGCAAAACGGTGGATTATGTGGATGTGTTCGATGGCTTGCGATCCTATTGATGGTTTGGCCTTGAGGAATTCTATTGCGTTGTGTGAGTTTGAAAATCAATACCCTTGGCTTTTTGAGGATCGACAGACCTATTATCTTTTTCTTGCTTTGATTAATCATGGCCCATTGATTCAGGAATTGTCTGAATTGTGTTATTCAGATCGCGTGGAAGCTTTTATAGCTGCAGTTGCTACGGAAATGTCTAAGAATAGGGCGGGGAGTTGGCGTGTTTGCAAGGGTCATGTTAAGTACATGAGGATCCCTGCAGTTGCGGTAGCAGAGTCTATGAAAAAACTTAGAGATGAAGGGCTTATACCTTTTTGATTTTGATTTTTGAAATCATAAGTACGGCGAAGACCAAATATAAATGTGGCAGATATTCTGTTGGGAGATTTGCGAAATAATAGATTGCAATAAATACACTTGGTATGGGAATTGGTACGCCTTCGTAACCTCCTTTAATAGGGGCTACGTTAAATCTTGCGAGTCTTAGAACTCCGCAAAGTGCGAATAGTATTGCTGCTACTGTTGCAAATGTGCTTCCGTTAAGTCCAACTAGCAGTGCTGCTGGTGCAGCTCCGAATGATATTGCGTCAGCCAGTGAATCAAGGTCGTGTCCTAGGTCACTTGAGCTTTTTGTTGCGCGAGCGACTTTCCCGTCTAAAAAATCGAATACTATTGCTGCCAAGATACATCCAATGGCTATCTCATATCTTTCGTGGATTGTGAAATAGATGGATAAGATTCCACCAGTTGCATTGAGAAGTGTTATAAAATCTGCGGGTCTTAGTGAGCGTAGGAATTTGATCATAGGGTTGGAGGATTATAGGATCGTAGGGTTGAAGGGTCTTAGGGTTTTAGAGGTGTGTTTTTTTAAACTTCTAGTCCCTAGTCCCAAGTTTCTAGTTAATCAATATTCAGCAATAATCGTGGTTCCCGCTTTCACTTTGTCTCCTTCTTTTACCTTTAGGTCGAGCTTTGGAATAATTAGAGTAACTTGGCTTCCTAGTCGGATTAGGCCTATATCTTGACCTTTTGCGACTCTATTTCCGGGGGTGGTTAGAGGTACGGTTCTTCTGGCGAGACATCCTGCAATTTGAATGACTTTTAGTTTGAATTCTGTGCCTTCGATTACGATTTCTTGATGTTCGTTTTGAGAGTGTCTTTCTGTGTTGCTTTGTTTTCGCATTACGTTTTTGTGTTTGCCACGGGTGTGTTTGATGGATTTTACGGTTCCTTCGATTGGTGCTTTTTGGAAATGAACATCCATTGGAGTCATGACTATTGAAATTAGCCATCCGGATTTGTCGATGACATCGTCAAGCCAGACCTTGATGCGGCCTTTGCCTTTATTTATCTCTGTGATTTCTTCGGGTGTGATTTCTGTGATTTTTGCGATTTTGCCTTGGGCTGGGCTAACTATGTTTTCTCCTGGAGGTACTTTTATTTTTGGATTTCTTAGGAACCAAATTCTGTACCACAGCGCGCTTAATATCAGAAGGCTTAGGAATGCGTAGACGACGTTTATCATTTTTCTTGTTATTTTCGGGGCTAGAATAGAGGCTTCTTATGTAGATTTCAACTGCGTGAATTATTTCTGGCATGAGGCCTTCGATGACCTCTTCCTTGATATTTTTACCTTTGATGAATCGGTCGTATATGTCGGTTTTGTGGATGTTTGAGGCTTTTTGTTTTAGAAAAGTTTTGAGGGTGCCAGCACTTTTGTATGGTTTGAGTGGGCGGTGTTTTCGGAGCTTTTGGTAATTCTTTATGATTTTCTTGGTGTTGAAAAACATATATTTCGCGCAGTGTTTTTCGAATTGCCCGTGATTTTTGAATAATATGTTGAATGCAGGACCCTTGTTGTGGTTCCAATGTGGATCGTGCCAATCGCGATGATCTTTTGCTTCTGGGATGTGATGTCCAACGTGGTGTGCTGGAGTTAGTCCGTCGACAAGAAAATGAAGTCCTCTTGCGCATGCAAATTGTCCTAATTTCTTGTTTAACTTGGTTTGAGGTTTCTGGTGTATATATTTGCGTGCTAGCCTGTAAGATTCTATCGCACTGTTAATAGCTTCTCCAGTGTCTGTTACTGGATTGTACATGTGGTGTGAAACCTTGCTGATTTTTTTTGACCATTTGCCGTCGGGTCCGTAATAGCCTGAGTGGAGATCGATGCTAATTATACGAGGAAAACCGTTTTTCTTGGTTTTTTTGAGTGCGTGTTTGTATGCAATCTCATTGATGAGATGATGAGTTGATGCGCCGTCGAGATTAAAGAATCGGAATCCAAAGCCGGAGAACATGGGTAGTTAGGGACTAGGAGCTAATAACTAGGAGTGAACGATTTTATTTTAAGTGTTTGGAAACCCATTTGAAAGGGCCTGGGAGGGTGTTCCAAGGGAATTGAGATAGCACTGTAATTATTACAATTTCTGGTGTAAAGAATTGCAGAGCGAGAACTATAGAGAGCGCATTGTTTGGATAAGCCTTGGTAACTGCCAAAGCGAGGCGATCTTCTTTCTTTTTCCAAAATCCTGCTGCGTAGCCGATGATGTGCATTGCGATAGCGAGTCCGTATACCCATCCGAGATTTGTGAATACTTCGGTTGGGTTCTCTTTTATAAAATCTGCTTGTGGAGATATCGCTATAAATACAATTATTGCGATTAGGATGATGTTTAATGGCCCGTAATATTTTTTGGTTTTCTCGATTAAATTTTCTCCTCCAGCTCTTTTGATTGTTTGGGAAGCAACTAGTGGTATAAAAATCATAAGGAGTAAGACTTTGAACATCATAAATGGATCCAGTGTTATGGATTCACCGGTCCAAAATACAAAAAGCAGTGGCATGACTATTGGTGCGACTACGTAAGATGGGATAACTATTGCAAGAGCTAGTGTGCGATTGCCTTTGACTATGTCTGTGAGAACTGGAGAAGCTACTGCTGCAGGAGTTCCTGCTAGAAGTAATAAGCCTATTGCTAAACTTTCATCGATCCATCTGGTTCCGAGGTAAATTAGGCTAGGCAAAACTATTAAAAATAGCGTGATTATATAGGTTATGAATAGCGGTTTGCGAAATTGCTTTAGGATCAAGAGGCAATCTGTTTTCAAAAAAACCATGAATAAAATAATCATCAGTATTGGTGTCATCAAAAATTCTAATCCAGCTCCGTATTGAGGCAATAAAAGGCCTGCTATTAGTGCGAGGATCAGAATTGCCCAGAAGTATTTTTCGATAAGTTTAAATGTTTTCATAGCGAGGGGATTCTATATAAAAGATTTGAGTTTGGATAGTCCGTTTTGTCAATTCGATGTATTTGCAAATCGCTTGTAGTATAGTATTATCGATAACGATTACCAATAAGCTTTTTCGATATGGTTATGAAGATCTCAAAAGAGGATAAGAAGATTCCTATTTTCTATCTGGGGAATCTTTAATTGATGGATGGGTTTGTATACATATAAAGGGCGTATGTGGTGGGCGCCCTTTGTTTGTTTTTTAACAGGGTATAGGGTGTAGGGTATAGCAAAAAGGCGCCGACTTGCGGCGCCTTACTTGGTACTATCTCACTATACACTACTCTTCTTTCTCTTCCTTCTCTTCATCGACTACTTCTCCTTCAACTACTTCTTCATCGTCTTTTTCGTAGACGCGGACATTCTCGTCATCTTCCATATGCTTTTTTTCTGCGTCGGCTGCGTCTTGTGCGCCTGCGGCGTCTTTGTACATCTGTGATCCGACTTTTTGGATTTCTTCTGAAAGTGCGTCGGTTGCGGTTTTTAGTTTTTCTTCGTCGAGATTCTCTTCTTCTAGAAGCTTTTTGACTTCTGCGATCTTTTCTTCGATAGGTTTTTTGACATCATCTGTGATCTTGTCGCCAGCATCTTTGAGAGTTCGTTCGCAAGTTGAGACGAGGTTTTCTGCGTTGATTTTTACTTCGACGGATTCCTTCTTTTTCTTGTCTTCTTCGGCATGCATTTCGGCTTCTTTTCTGAGTTTTTCTACTTCTTCGTCGCTCATACCACTTGATCCAGTGATTGTGATGTGTTGAGTCTTGTTAGTTGCTTTGTCCATCGCTTTTACGTTTAGTATTCCGTTAGCATCGATGTCAAAAGTTACCTCGACTTGTGGTACTCCGCGTGGTGCTGGTGGGATTCCGTCTAGGATGAATTTTCCGAGCGATTTATTGTCTGCAGCCATTGGTCTTTCTCCTTGTAGGACGTGGATTTCTACTGATGGTTGGTTGTCTGCAGCTGTTGAAAAAGTTTGTGACTTGCTGGATGGAATTGTTGTGTTTCTCTCAATAAGGGGTGTTCTTACAGCACCAAGTGTTTCGATACCAAGAGTAAGAGGTGTTACGTCTAGAAGAAGTACGCCTTTGACGTCTCCTTGCAAGACTCCACCCTGGATTGCAGCTCCCAAAGCTACAACTTCGTCTGGGTTTAGTCCTCTGTGTGGTTCTTTACCGAAAATCTCTTCTACTTTCTTCTGGACTGAAGGCATTCTTGTCATTCCTCCGACTAGGATGATTTCGTCTAAGTCTGAAGCGTAAGTTTTCGCGTCGTCCATAGCTTTTCGGCATGGTTCGACAGTCTTCTCAAGAAGGTCTGCGACTAGATCCTCTAACTTAGCGCGGTTCATCTTGATTGTAAGGTGCTTAGGACCACTTGCGTCTGCTGTGATGAAAGGAAGATTGATCTCTGTCTCGTGTGTTGATGAAAGTTCGATCTTAGCTTTTTCAGCAGCTTCTTTAAGGCGTTGCAGTGCCATGTTGTCGCTTGAAAGGTCTACGCCTTGGTCTTTTTTGAACTCCTCAACTAGCCAGTCGATGACTTTTTCATCAAAGTCGTCACCACCAAGCTGAGTATCCCCGTTTGTAGATAAGACTTCAAACTGCTTATCTCCGTCTACGTCTGCAAGTTCGAGGATAGAGATGTCGAAAGTTCCACCTCCGAGGTCGAATACTGCGACTTTTTTCTCTTCTGAGCCTTGTTTGTCGAGTCCGTAAGCTAGAGCTGCGGCTGTTGGTTCGTTTATGATTCTCTTTACTTCTAAGCCCGCGATTTTTCCGGCGTCTTTCGTCGCTTGTCTCTGTGCATCGTTGAAGTAAGCAGGAACTGTGATTACAGCTTCTGTGACAGTTTCACCGAGGTATTTTTCTGCGTCTGCTTTTAGTTTTTGAAGGATCATTGCGGAGATTTCCGCTGGTCTGTGTTGTTTTCCGTCTAAAACGATTTCTACTTCTTTGCTTTTGCCTTCTACGGTTTTGAAAGGCATTCTTTCGCAGTCTTTCTTGGATTCTTTGAATGTGTGTCCGATGAATCTTTTCGCTGAGAAGATTGTGTTCTCAGGATTTGTGACCGCTTGTCTCTTAGCTGTGATACCAACTAACCGCTCTTTGTCTTTGATAGCTACGATAGAAGGAGTTGTTCTTTGTCCTTCTGCGTTTGTGATAACTGTTGGTTCGCCGCCTTCCATGACTGCGACGCATGAATTAGTGGTTCCGAGGTCTATTCCGATTATTCGTGACATAGGGTAGTAGGGTTATAGGGTGTAGTTAGGGTTTAGGGTAGTAGGGTATAGGGTTTTGCAGTGCTCGAGCGCTTCGCGCGAATTTTATAGATATAAATTAGCACACGGGATTATAGAGTGCTAAAAAAGCGAAGTCAAATTAAAAATCTTTTGCCAAAATTTCCATCAAGAAGACGTCGTGGAATTTACCTTCTTTGAAGTATTCGTCTTGGGCTGTTCCTGTCCTCTTGAAGCCGACTTTTTTGTAGCATTTTTGTGCGGCCTTGTGTTCTGTTCTGACGTCTAAACGGACTTTGTTGAGTTTGAGTCTTTTGAAGCAGTATCTTAGGGCTGTTTTTAACGCGTCTGTTCCGTAGCCTTTGTTCCAGTATTTTGGTTCGCCAATCATAATACCTATAGTTGCGTTTTTGTCTTTTTTTGAAATTTCGTGGAGTCCGATATTTCCGATGTGTTTACCTGTTTCTTTGTCGAGTATTGCGAACATTCTTTCATCTTTTTTCTTCTGCATTTCGCGAAACCATTTGAGTTCGGCTTGGTATGTGTTTGGGAAAGTATTGCCTAGAAATTTGGTTACCTTTTTATCACAAATCCACTCCCAACATTTTGGAATGTGGTTTTTTGTTAGTGGTGTGAGCGAAATTAGAGTTCCGTGGATTTTCATGGTTCTCTTCTTAAGATTAATCTTTTTCTTCCGTCTGAGTGCATGTATTCGAATGCCTTTTTAAAACCTATTTTTTCGTGGAATTTGTTAGAACGATCATTTCTTGGTTCCATGACTACTGCGACGTAAGCAGGTTTTTTATCTGTTTGTCCAAATAGGTGTTGGTAAAGTTTTGTTCCGTATCCCTTGGACATATCGTTTGGATGTACGGATATTTGTTTTATCAGTAGGAAGTCATTGCAATGGTTGTTTTTTATATGTGAATTTAGTTCGTGTTCGGGGTCGATGTATTCACTTGGATATGCGAGTATATATCCTACTACTTTATTGTTTTCGATTGATACAAAGAAGCTTACGTAGTCTCTTTCAACAAAGTCTTCATACTCTTCTTTGGTAAATTCTGGTACCATAAAGCCTTTTTCTTCTGCTTGCTTGGTAGAGATGTTGTTGATGTCGTTTATTTCTGCGATTTTGATTATTGCAGAGATGTCATCAAGTGTTGTTTCTCTTATTTGCATAAAACAGAGGGGTTTAGCTTCCGTTCCCGACTTTTACCTTGGCAGGTTTGATTGCTTTGCCTTTGAAAGCGAATCCTTTTTCGAACTCTTCCAGGATTTCGTCTTTTGGGCCGGAGTCTTGCATAACAGCTTCATGCAGTTCTGGGTTGAATTGTTCGCCTATCGCTTTTATCTCTTCGAGCCCGAGGGATGCGAGTGTGTCTAGGAGTTGCTTTTCTATAGCTTGGATCCCTTTTACCCATTCGTTTTCGGCAAGTTCTTCTGGGAGATTGTCGAAAGCTCTCTTTAAGTTATCGATGATAGGGAAGAGGGCTGTTATAAGCTCTGCGTTTGCAAAGATGCGGAGCTCTGACCTTTCTTCTTCAACGCGTCTACGGAAGTTCTGTAAATCTGCAGCTGCGCGTTTTGCAGTCTCAGTGAGGGCTGAGTGTTCTTTTTTGAGCTGCGCAAGTTCTAGTTCTATTTGAGATAGGTCTTGGGAGTCGTCTTTTTGTGTCATGGTGGTGTTTTTATTCGTGCAAAATCTTTCGAATTTCTTCTAACAAAGCTTTGTTATAAGCGTAGGGCATGCGGCATGGGCCGAGGATACCGATGTATCCTGTGTGGCCTTCGATTTCGTAAGTTGTGACGATGAGGCCGCAACTGTCTATTTGTTTGAGGAGATTTTCTTCTCCTATGAAAATTCTGGTTGAGTCGTCTAGGTCTAGGCCTTCTAATGTTTTTGTAAAATGTTCTCCTTCTTCCAAGACTTCGACTACTTGGCTTGCGCGGCGTGGGTCATCTGCGAATTCTGGTTGTTTAAGTATGTTGGAGATTCCTAGGTAGAAAGTTCTGCTTCCTGGGATTGTTGCGAAACTTACGTTTGCTGTTGCTTGTGAAAGTAGCTTGACTGCGTCGTAAATTTTTTCGCGGGTTTTGTCGAGCTTATATTGTTCTCGGAGTTTCTTGAGGTTTGTTAGTGCTAGTTTTTTTGCCTTTTGAAAGTCTGCTAATTCGTCTACATACATTCTGTATCCGGCACATGTTGGAACTCGTCCTGCAGATGTATGCGGTTGCGTGATTAGGCCTTGTTTCTCGAGGGCTGCCATGTCGTTGCGGATCGTTGCAGGGCTTACAGAAAGCTTGTAGCTGACTACTATGGTCTTAGATCCGACTGGCTCAGCTGTGTTTATGAATTGCTGAATGATCGCTTGAAGGATCTTTTGTTTTCTGGGGTCGATGGGTAAGTTGGGCATTAGCTTGTAGGTTGTAGCTGGTAGCTTGTATCTGTGTTCCTTGCGGAGCGGCCTGGTAAAACCGTTAGCACTGCGTAGTTTATAGTGCTAACGGGTGTTTTGCAAGATCAGGGGCGGGTATTGTCTCGTACTCGAATATGTGTTATAATTAATTAGTATTATTAAAAAATAAAATTATTATGGTAAGTCCAAGTCCAGGAGCAGCCAGGGAAGAGGTAGAAGTTCCTCCTAAACAAGCTGAGTTGATGGGGAGAGTTGCTGATTTGGAAGCGCTTTATAACGAGGCTTTGAATTATGGATTACTTCATCCTGATGGTGATCGTAATCCAAACCCTGATCTTTCTGATGGCAAATGGCGTGGTACTGTTTTGCGTCATGCTGCTCTAGAATGGAGGGGGGAGCCAGGTGTTATGTATGGAGGTGTTTGGTTTAATTTTCTTGGTATCAAGCATAGTTCTGCGGCGGGATGATGGTTCGGGAATATTTTTAAGACTGATGGCGATAGGCAGTATAATGTTGATATTCAAGATGTTGTAAATGTTACTGTAGGGTCTTCTGCTCGTGAAGGCTTTGATCCAGATTCCACAAAAGGTCTGCATATAACTGTTATGGTTCCTGCCGAGCATAGAACTGGTCCTTGTTGGATGAATGAAGAGGAGCTTTCTGGCGAAGGGGGCGTTGGGATAGTTACTGCTGATGAACAGCAACTTTTTTATGCTGAAGTAATGGAGCTTCTTGCAGCGCAAGAGAAGGCTCTCAAGGAGTTACTTGGTAGGGAGTAACTTACCGCATCACATAAGCTGCGAGTTCAACTAGTCTGACAGAGTAACCCCATTCGTTGTCGTACCAAGCGAGTACTTTGACGAGGTTGCCTTCCGTTACCATTGTTGAGTCTGCGTCTACGATTGAAGATCTGTTGTCTTTGATGAAGTCGCTTGAGACGAGCGGTTCTTCGCAGAAACCTAAGATGCCGCGCATTCCGTTCTCTGAAGCTTCTTTCAATGCTGCGTTTACCTCTTCTTTTGTTGTTGCTGTTTTGACTTCGCAAACTAGGTCTACTAGTGAAACTGTTGGGGTTGGTACTCTTACAGAAAGTCCGTTTAGTTTGCCTTGTAAATCTGGGATTACTTCGCCGATTGCTTTTGCTGCGCCTGTTGAGGTTGGGATCATGTTTAGGGCTGCTCCTCTTGCTCTTCGAAGATCTTTTTTGTGAGAGTTGTCCATCAAGTTCTGATCGTTTGTGTAGGAGTGGATTGTTGTCATCAGGCCTTTTACGATTCCGAATTTGTCATTCAAAACTTTTACAACTGGTGCGAGGCAGTTTGTTGTGCAAGATGCGTTAGAAATCATTTTGTCTGTTTCTTTGTTCAGAGTGTTTTCGTTTACTCCTAGCACAATCGTTCGGTCTAAATCTTTGCCAGGTGCTGAGACTATTACTTTTTTTGCGCCGGCTTTTATGTGTTTTTCTGATCCTTCACGGTCGCGGAATACTCCTGTTGATTCGATTACAACATCTACATTCAATGTCCCCCAAGGCAGATTTTCTGGATTTCTATCTGAGTATGTTGGGATTTCTACTCCGTTTATTTTGATTGCATTTTCCCCTATGGCTTCGACATCTACTTTGGATGGTCCGTAAATTGAATCGTGCTTAAGTAGGTGTGCTAAATCTGTGTTTGGAGAAGTATCGTTGATTGCAACTATCTCAACTAGATCTGCCATTAGATTTGCGCGTAAAAATGCGCGTCCGATTCGACCGAGGCCGTTGATTGCAACGCGAGGTTTCATGGGTAGTTTGAAGTTAGAAGTTTGAAGTTAGAAGTGCGTGGTGTTTCGCTTCGCGAAACAGCTATTTAATAGGCCTGTGCACCCTGTCGGGTGCGGCCTGGAGGTGATTATAGCAAGGAAAAAGCCCTTTTTGTAGCGGTTTTTTGAGTGCAAGGTCTTGACTATTTTTCAAAAATGTTTTTTAAAGGGTGGCGTATGGAATGGAATAAGATAATCAAAATTTTGCGCGATGGGGGAGTTGTAACGCATCCGACGGATACGTGCTATGGGCTTGCGTGTGATCCCCTGAATCGAGATGCGATGGATAAGCTTTTTGATTTAAAGCAAATGCCAAAAGATAAACCTGTTACGATTATGGTAGGAGATATGGGGCAGGCGCAGAGATATGGGGTTTTTAGTAAAAAAGCTCTAGAGATTGGAAGCGAGGGGTGGCCTGGGGATCTTACCTTGGTTGTTCCTAGATATGGTAGTGATGAGGCTATTGGGATTCGTGTTCCTGGGGATGACTTTACTCTAGAAATGCTCCGAAAGTGGGGTGGGCCTCTTACGACTACTAGTGCAAATTTGCATGGAGGTTTGCCGCCTTATTCAGCAGATGAGTGTGTAAAAGGGGATTATGTTGTTGATTTTGGTGAGATCCAGGAAAAAGATCCTTCTACTGTTGTGAAGGTTGTGGGGGATGATGTCGAGGTAATTAGGCAGGGGAATTTCAAGGTCCTCTAACAGGTTTCCCTGGGGAAAGATTTATAGCAAAATTTGCAGTCCTTCCAAGATCCCGGTGCTTATTAGTGTTACGATAATTCCGCTAAGGATGACGCCCAGTGTTATTAGCGGGAATGCGGTTCGGAACTTCAGCCCTAATAGGAATGAGACTAGTGACCCGGTCCATGCTCCACTTCCGGGGAGGGGGATCATGACGAATAGGACCAAGAATATCTCGCCGTAAAGTATGAATTTGTGGGCGTGCTTTGAGTGAGTTTTTTTGAAAAGTTTCTCGAAGAAGTTCTTGAAGAATTTAGAGTGCTTGCTTAAGAACTTCGATATAGGGCCTAGGAGCTTTAGGATTATTATTGCGATTAGGATGTTTCCCAGCACTGCAGATATGAAAGCTGGGATTGGCTCTATCTTGAGCTCCAAAATTGCGTATGGGATTGCGCCCCTAAGTTCTGTTATAGGGAGCATTGCTAGGATAAATGTGATTATTTCGTTTTTCATGTCGGCAAT
Source organism: uncultured Candidatus Peribacteria bacterium (assembly GCA_964344725.1). Taxonomy (GTDB): domain Bacteria; phylum Patescibacteriota; class Gracilibacteria; order UBA1369; family UBA12470; genus CG2-30-44-17. The sequence goes on along the minus strand of CAYFOI010000019.1, from coordinate 4,671 downwards.
TAGTATTTAGTATTTCGTATTTAGTAGCAAGGGATTTTTGCGTCTTGTGTGTGAAATTTTTACAAAATACTATATGTAGTATGGTCGCCAAATTACCGCGAAAGTGTATAAAATTGTTATACAATAAAAGCATTGAAGGGCAATGGAATATAGGGGCGTGTTAACGGGAGTGGCTATGCTTGCTTTGTGATTTGATGATTGACCGGGTTTTGTTTCTGGATTATTTTTCGTACACAAACTGCACAAAAAAGTTATACACGGTTTGTACACAAGTTTTGCACACGGAGAACAAAAACAAAATGCATATCCCGGTACTGAAGGAAGAGGTCTTAGAAGCACTGCAGCTGAAGCCAGGATATAAGGTAGTAGATGCGACGCTTGGGCTAGGAGGACATGCTCTGGAAATGCTTAAGCAGATAGGGGAAGAAGGACATTTATACGCGTTTGATCAGGACGAGAGAAATCTAGAAGAGGCTAAGAAAAATTTGCAGGAGCACATAGGTAAAATTACTTATCACCACTTTAATTTCGTATCTTTGAAAACTTGCCTTACGGATGATGGTGTTACATCTATCGATGCGATGCTTTTCGATCTTGGGCTTTCATCGCCACATGTTGATGATTCAAGGCGTGGCTTTGCTTTCAAAGCTGATGGTCCACTCGACATGAGATATGACCAGCGTCAAAAATTGACTGCTGATGACATAGTTAACAAATGGCCTGAATCTGATCTTGTAGAAATTTTCTCCAAATATGGAGAGGAGAGAGCTTCCAAGAAAGTTGCTCGAGAGATAGTGCAGGTTCGGAAGAAGCAGCCTTTCGAGACAACAGCGCAGCTAGCAGATTTTATAAGAGATCAGAAGAAGCACATTCGAGAGAAAAAAGATTCTGCGACCAATGTTTTCCAGGCTCTCAGGATAGCGACGAATGATGAGTTAGGGGTTCTAGAGAGAGTTCTACCTGATGCGATCGAGTTACTGGCTCCAGGCGGTCGAATAGCTGTAATCAGTTATCACTCGATTGAGGATCGTATCGTGAAGAATATTTTCCGGGATTACTCGAAGGATTTGGAAGATCCGAATGAACCACTTTTAAATAAAGTCATAAGAGAGAAGCAGATCAAACTAATTACGAAAAAACCGATAACACCATCCGAAGAAGAAATTTCTCAAAATCCACGTGCAAGAAGCGCGAAATTACGGGTTTGTGAGAAGCTTTAAGGCAGGTTAACTAACAACTAGGAACTAATAGTTAATAACTTATAGTCTTGGAAACAACCAGAATTTTATCGCTAACATTAACATTAATCTATCTAGCTAGAGATCTGCTGCTATCAGAGATCGAGGCGGAGGAACAAGAAACAAACTAGTATGGGACAACACATGATGACACATCAAGGAGTTACGAGGCGAGGAGTGCGAAAAAGCACTCTGCGAATGCACGTTAATGTTGGGATGGTTTCCCTGGTTATGGCGATGCTTTTTATGATTACTGTTATGGGACTTGTATCTCTTACTTCTCTTAATTCTCAGGCTACGATGGGTTATGAAATCAATCGTCTTGAGGCGGAGAGGCAAGATCTTCTTGAGGATAGCGAGCTTAATGACATGTTGATTCTTGAGGCGAGGAGCTTAGATACGATTATGGAAAGTGATGTGGTTGCAAATATGGTCAGAGCTGATTCAAGCGAAATTGCGTATGTTGATCCAATTGTGACTGTGGCTAGTAGCGCTTACTAGACAGTAGACAGTAAGCAGTAGACAGTAGAGGTGGTGGACTGGTGGAGCGGTGAGTGAGCCTGAATTTCAGACTTAATCACTGACTCGTCAGTCATCTGACAGGGTTAGGAGGCAAATAGATCACCAAAGGGTTCTCTCTCCATCTTGGCCGGGGAGGGGATCTTTTGGTGTCGGATTTTTGTTTTGTTTCTCGCTCCCGTGCCTAATCGGTCAAGATCGCTCGAAACAAAACAAAATCCTCTATGCTCGTTCTAACATGTACGAGCTCAAAAATATGTAGCGCTGCAGATATATCTCTGACAAACAAAAAACCAAATATCTTGACTAGGAGTGCTGCTGATACATTAAACCAAGTGATATAGGCTTGTTGTTAGGCGATTTGATTGACGACTTGCGGTTTTTGTGGTACAAATTTTGTCTTGGTTTTATAATGAATTAAATATATGAGTAATATGAGGGCATTGGATGTAGCAGAGGTGGTGCCTGGTGCATCTGCAGATGAAGAGGGGAGTGGCGAGGTGCTTGATAGTAGAGCTGATTTAGCTCTTGTTAGACATGTTGTTTCTGGTGATTCTCAAGAGGTGCTAGAAGTTTCTCGAGAGGTGCTAGAGAGGGCTGCTGTAATTGAACAATTTTGCAGAGAAGAAGTTGCTCCGGTGGTAGAAGTTATTGTTGGCATAGGCATGAGACAAATTGATGAAGTTGTGCAGAGAATAGGCAAGTCTCCGAAGCTGTTAGCTTACGAGAGAGATGGTCATGTTTTAGCTACAACTATGATTGCCATTGAGAAAAAAACTCCAGACAGAGTTCCTTTCCCGCGAAAATTAGTTCCTTTTAGTCGACATACTACAATTTGGACTAGGGGTTGTTCGGGACGTGTTGCTGATGCGGAGATGTTAGCTACTTACATTAGGCAGTTGCGTGAAGATTTTATACGTGATGATGATATGGTGGTTCATGTTGATGCTGGTCTTGCTGGGTCTATACCAACTTTTCTTTCTCCTAAGTTTTTTGATGATCTTTATAATGTTATGTGGCTTTTTTGTACTGATGTTGAGTATCCGGAAGACAGTCGTTTAGAAATCTTAGATTGGAGATATTATGGTCGATCAAAGATGGATTTGCCTTGGTTGGCTGAGCAGTATGAAAAAGAAGGAAATCCTTATCCTCCTTTCTATAAGTTTGGACCTTCTATTGTTTCACAAGGGGATGTGATGGGTGGTTTATGGAAGTTTATGGAAAAGTTTTTGACTGGTGGAACTAGATCATCTGTTAGAGGTATCGAAATGATAGATGGTAGGGCTAGGTCTGTTTTTAGTCACTATCCTAGAGGCTCTGAAGATAGAATAGTAAAAACTGCTGCTTATAGAGGTTTTATAGATGGGTTAAGACGTTCTAGTTTTACTTTGAACGACGTCTCTCCCGAATCGGTTCCAGAGCTTGGAAGTAGGCTTAAAGCTGATTTGAAAGCTTTGGCAGGGCATCCTCTGGTTAGATCGATCGGTATGTCTGATATGGGTATGGACTAATCTATTGATTATCTCCGTTTCACAAAAACATATCTTTCCTGTATCCTGCTTTCTGCAATACTTTCTAACCTAAACAAAAAATGCTTGCAGATTTTACGAAGGATAACAATCCTCACGTGCGTGTTCTTGAAGGAGGATACACTCTTAGCAACCTTAAAGATGTACTTGAGCCGGCGAGAGCTGGGGGTTATGGGGTTGTGGCGATTAATCAGCGTTCACCTTATATTTTGACTGCGACTCTTGAGGCTGCTTGGCAGGCTAAATCTCCCGTTATTTGTGAGATTGCTGAGAGTGAATCTGCTTATTGTAATATGGCGCCTGGGCGACTTTCTGATTTGGTGCATGCGGAGATTAAGAAGATGTATGAGAAGTACGGTTACTATGTACCGGTTTGTTTGCATATGGATCATGTGCAGAAGGATTTGGGTATCATTGATGTGGCGGTTGAGGCTGGATTTTCTTCTGTTGAGGCTGATCTTTCAAAGCTTCCAACCGAAGAGAATGGAGCTAAATGTGCTGAGATAGTAGCGAAGTTAGATCCACTTGGAGTTTCTGTGGAAGTTGAAGAAGGTGAGATCGGGGCGGCAAATGCATTGGCTGATCCGGATATTGATGCGAATATTGAGAAATATTATACAACTACAGAAGATGCGGCGAAGCTTTGTGAGCTTACTAAGCCTGCGGCTATCGCGATTTTCGTTGGGAATGGTCACGGGAAGTATATGAAAGAGCCTCGAATCGGTTTTGACCGTATCCGTGAGGTTGCAGACGCTGTTAACCCTATGGGTGTGCAGGTTGTGCTTCATGGTGGAAGTGGGCTTTCGCCTGAGACTTTCAATAAAGCTATTGAAGCTGGAGCTTCTAAGATTAATTATGCGACGAGCATCTCAGATATTTGGTTCAAACATTTCCCAGAAGAGCTGCTTAAGGAGATGGATGCGAAAGGTGAAGAAATGGGGCGACCGCGAAGAAAGGTTCTATACCTATTTCAAGATCAAATAGACGCTATCGATAAGGATGTGATGCAGGCTGCTATTGATGAGATGGCTGGGCATATTGAGATGATGATGGTGAAAGGGTTCAAGAGTGCGGGGAAGGCGGTGTAAATGGTTTTGTTGACGACTTTTGTTGATAGGACTTAAGTGATTTTGCAGGTTGGCTTTATGTATCTTACATGATTGGTTTGACGTACGGCTTTTTTAGTGGCATGGTTTCTTTTCTGTTTTTTAAATATGTGCGCTATGTCTTCTTCTCTTGGTGTTCTGGGACTTGATTCTTCGCCTGCTAGTAGAGGTTGGTTAAGTCGTATGGCTATGGTTTTGTCTATGGTAACTGTTGGGGTGTCTTGTAAGAGACCGTTCATTTTCGGGTGCGTAGAAATGCGAAATTTGCTTTAGTGTAAG
>CAYFOI010000018.1:0-30362 GCA_964344725.1 uncultured Candidatus Peribacteria bacterium | reverse complement strand
GTAGTCAGTAGCACATGAGAATTTTATTAGTTACGCCTATTTTCCCACCTGTTATCGGGGGTCCTGCGACTTATACGTGGGAGCTTGCTCATAGGCTTAAGGGTCATGAAGTCGAGATTATTGCTTTTGGGGATGAAAGCAAGAAAATTGATGATGTCCCTGTTTATATGGTTCGAGTTAGTGATGGGTGGCTGCGCAAGATACCTTTGATTGGGTCTTTTGCTAGACAAATAGATTTGGCTTGTAAGGTCTTTCGGTATGGACGGAAGGCTGGTCTTCTTTATATTCAAGGTCCGCTTGTTGTTGGAGTTGTTGCTACACTCGTTGGCAAGTTGCTTCGCAAACCTATGATTATGAAGTTTGTTGGAGATATTTCGTGGGAAACTGCAAGCCGTAAAGGTAAAACCGACAAAAATCTTGATGGTTTTTTGGAAGCCGGCGGTGGAGGTTTTTTGAGAAGGCTTCAAAGAGGTGCATTTAACAGGGTTGATTCGATCGTTGTACCTTCCGAATATCTTAGAAATGTTCTTGTTACTTATTATGGGGTTGATCGCGGCAAGGTTCATGTTGTTTATAACGCTGTAGACGTTCCTGAAATCAAGAAGCGGGTTAAGGAGAAGACCATCGTAACTGTTGGACGCCTCGTCCCTCATAAGAATATTGCAGGTATAATTGAAGCTATGAGTATGCTAAAAGGGTATCGACTTGAAGTGATTGGCGAAGGTCCTGAGGGAACTCGGCTTCGCGAACTTCCCAGCAAGCTTGATGCTGATGTCGAGTTTTTGGGGTCTTTACCTAGGAGAGAGACCTTGCAGTACATCGCGAATGCGTCTGTATTTGTTTTGAATTCAAATTATGAGGGATTGCCTCATACTGTAGTCGAGGCTATGTATCTAAAAACTCCCGTTGTTGCGACAGATATACTTGGTACAAATGAAGTTGCCACACCGTCTACTGCAACTTTGGCTGAAGCAAATAACCCTGAAGACCTTGCTAAAAAGATCCAAGGCGTTGCAGACAAAACTGAAGAGGCTTACAAATGGGTTTCTACAAGGTTTAATTGGGAGGAGAATTTGGAGCAATTATCTCAGCTTTTCGACAAGACGAAGAAGTAATGGTATGGATTTAACTCCGGCGTGAATTCTTTTTCTATTTTGAATCCGACCTTTTTGATGACTTGGCGAATTTTCTTTCGGCTACAACTCTTCTTCCCCATTTCCCAGTAGTGTTGACCGTCAAATTCGTGCTTCTTCCATCTGTATTCAAGTACTCGCCATAAGAAATAGATTGGCCGCAGAAATGGCAATAATTTTATCTTCCCAAAAAAATTGATTGTAACGTAGGGTATCGAAATTATTACGGTCTTTTGGGCTACTCTTCCTAGCTCTTTAAGTGCTTTTTCGAAATCTTCGAAAGGCAAATGTTCTAAAACTTCAAATGCCGTTACAAGTTCGAACTCTTCATCCTCAAATGGCAAATCCCGTATATCTCCTACTTTATCAGGCTGCAGATTCGCATCAAAATCGCAGGTCGTAATATTAAACCCTTGTTTCTTCAGGTAATTTGATACTGTTTTATTGCCAATGCCAACTTCCAAAATTGTTTTTGGTTTTTTCTGTGCGACAGATCGTATCTGGAAGTAATACGACCTAAATCTGTCTAGGCTATCGTATTTAACTTCGTAGTGTTCTTTTTCAACTTGTTGTTTGGTCTTGTTTTTCATCCCGATCAAAAATTAAAAACTTAATTGCTGTAAAATGCCATATCATTACTATCCCTATTACTAAAAGTTTTGCGAATAAATCGTATAAGCCAAGTTTATCTACAAATATATAAAGCAGCGTCGCAGAAGCGATCATGCCTACCATATAAACGGCGATGTATTTTATAAATTGGATACCAATACGCTTATGTTTATTCCTAAAAGTGAAGCTTCTATTAAGCAAATAACTGTTTATAAGGGCTGTAATATACGCTAGTACATCTGAAACGATATAGTAGATTGCGAAAAATCTTGTAAAGAGTGTATAAGCTGCCATGTTTACGGCCAAACTCACCATCCCGACCATGCAGAATTTGATGAACTGTTTGAGGTCTTTAGGGATTTTGTGTATTAATTTTTTCATGCTGGCCTATTTTATCTCATGAGATGTACTTTTGGAAGTTTTGCAAGTTACTACCCTTGCGATTTGATCCTTACAGTAGTACATTTTACGGGCGTTTAAGCCATTATTTATGAAGGCAATTGTTACAGGCGGAGCAGGTTTTATTGGGAGTCATCTTTGTGAGAGACTTCTTGGGAGCGATTATGATGTTATTTGCATAGATAGCTATATCACGGGTGATCGTTCAAATATTGAACCGTTTTTTGATGATCCTAAGTTCCGTTTTATTGAACACGATATTACGCAGCCACTGGCCCCTGAAGAACTTGATTTCCAAGGAGTTAAGGAAATTTTTAATCTCGCATGTCCCGCTTCCCCTATTGATTACCAGAAGATACCTCTTGAAACTCTTTGGGTTAGTGCTGCTGGTACAAAAAATATGCTAGACCTTGCGGTTAAGCTTGATGCCAAGTTCCTACACACTTCTACCTCTGAAGTTTATGGTGACCCGCTTGAGCATCCACAAAAAGAGTCTTATTGGGGTAATGTTAATTGCCTTGGACCTCGCAGTTGTTATGATGAGGGAAAGCGTTTTGCTGAGAGCTTGGTGACAAATTATGCTCACGAGTTTGGTCTTAGTACTAAGATCGTTAGAATTTTCAATACTTATGGACCGCGAATGAGGGCTCATGATGGGCGTGTTATTCCTAATTTCATAACACAAGCTCTTGAGAGTAAGCCTATTACAGTTTATGGCGATGGTTATCAGACTCGTTCATTCTGTTATGTAGATGATATGGTGGATGGAATTGTTGCTATGATGGCTAGGCGTGATTTTAAAGGGCCTGTGAATCTGGGTAACCCCGAGGAATATTCGATCAAATCTCTAGCTGAGAAAATTGTTGAGCTTACAGGCGCAAAGAGCAAAATATCTTATAAGGATCTGCCTCAAGATGATCCGAAGGTACGCCGTCCGGATATTTCTTTGGCACGCGAGAAACTTGAATTTGAACCGAAGATTAAGTTTGAAGAAGGTCTTAAAAGGACCATTAAATGGTTTTCTAAATAGAACATGTCCAATAAAAAAAAATTAGTATTCGTATTGCCAGAATACGACGTTAATACAGCGTCTCATTATAAATATCTTGTGGACTTACTTGAAGATGCTGCAAAGCAACTAGAGGTCTTCCTTTTTATTGAGAGCGGCAATGGCAATCCTAAATTCGAAAACATCCAAGATTGGCATATACAAAAATGGCAAACACCTGGGATAAATCTTTTAGAGCGATTTTTCTGGTTTCTGCGGCTTAGAATACGTGGTTATAAACGTTTTTATGTCCACTATTCTTATTTTAGTGCCATTATAGCTGGGATCGTTACCCGTCTTGCTAGAGCTAAAAGCTTTGTATGGTATTGCGAGCAGAAAAATCTTTATTCTGGTGGGAAATGGCCATTTAGATTTGCTATCAAACTTATCCACAATGTAGTTACCTGCACCAATTTAATGGCTAATTATTATCATGAGTTCTACAAGGTACCTAAGCATAAAATAAGGGTGATGCATAACTGGGTTGATGTTGATGAAATGTCTAATAAGCAGGCTATATGCGACAAGGGTAAACGCAAGAGTGTACTATTTGTGCATTGGCTTTCCCCTAGGAAAGGAGCTGGATTCCTCCCTGAAATTATTGATAAAACTCTAGCCAAAACAGATTGCGATTTTGTTATTGTTGGCGACGGACCTCTTTATAATACGTTAAAAAACATAAAAAACGATCGTGTTAAATTAATAGGTGCTGTACCTAACCGCGAGGTCGTATCGCACTACAAATGTGCTGATGTATTTATAATGCCTTCACGCGAAGAAGAGTTTGGGCGTGTTATGATTGAAGCGATGGCAGCTGGCACCCCTATAGTTGCCTTTGAAACCCTAGGATCTAAAGCTGTACTTAACCATGAGCAGAAGCAATTTATGGTCCCACAGAGTGATATTGATACTTTTACAGATAAAATCACTGAGCTTTTGGAAAATGATGACCTTAGACACCATATGTCTAGAGTAGGGATTCAGCGTGTAAAGAATTTTGACAAAAAACTTTCTCTAGAAAAATTTATCGAAATAGTTTCATGAAACTCGATTATATAACAAATCTTAGGATCCCGAGTACCAAGGCAAACAGTGTTCAAGTAATGCAGAATTGTGAAGCGTTTAAAAAAGCTGGTCTTAAGGTATCTCTAATTGTTCCTTTTCGTTTTGGCACCTACAAGGAACAACCTGTTGAAAATATTTGGGATTATTACAATATTGATAAACGGTTCCCTGTAAAAAAGGTTTTTTGTATAGATCTTTTTCCGCTTAGGGTTATTGAGCTTTTCGCTTTTTGGCTTCAGTCACTTAGTTTCTTTGTAATGATTGGGATTTTGTATTTGATTAAGAAGCCTGATGTGATCTATACACGTGATGCATGGCTTGGCCTTTTTCTCTTTTACAAGAAAAATAAAATTCTTGAGCTTCATAATTTTCCCCAGAGATCGATTGGGAAGAGGATTTATAAATTTCTTGTTAATCGTTTTGATAAAGTCATAGTAATAAGCAAAGGCCTACAAAAGGAGGTTCCTAATGCTTTCGTAGCTCCTGATGGCGTTAAGATTGATCAGTTTGATCTTGATATAAGTCGTGATGAAGCTCGGGTTAAATTAAGTCTTCCTGCCAATGATAAAATCGTCATGTATACAGGTAGTTTACAAAGGTGGAAAGGCATTTCTAGTCTTGTTGAAGCTTCAAATTCCCTTGACGCAAAAGTATATATCGTAGGTGGCACTTTAGACCCCGATGATTTGGAAGATCTTGGCAGCAGTTCTAATGCGTTTTTTATTGGACATATTTCCCATAAAGATATCCCTTATTATTTAAAGGCGGCTGATGTCTTAGTCATCCCTAATACTGGAGAATCTGCTATTTCAGCTAATTACACTTCTCCTCTTAAAGCTTTTGAGTACATGGCTGCAGATCGACCTGTTGTCTCCTCTGACCTTGCGTCTTTGATGGAGATTTTCAACGAAGATAATGCTTATATTTTTAAGGCTGGCGATTCGGCTGACCTTGCTAGAGCTATTAAAGAAGCTATTGATGGAGAAAAGCGCGCCGACCCCTCTGGTTATTGTTGGGACGCTAGGGTTAAGAAGATTCTCGACCATATTACTTAGCACGCTTTTGAAGTTCTTCTGCGTATTGAGCTAGGATTTTACTTTTTTCAAATGGTTGAGATGTTTCGAATCCTTTTTCGCCAATCTCTTTGGCTTTTTCGGGGTTTTCTAGGATAAAACGCATTTTCTCGGCAATTGATTCTGGTGTCCAATCGATAAAAAGTCCATTTTCTCCGTCTTTGATAATATCGTGCATGCTTCCTACTCGAGTAACTAGAACTGGGGCCTTTGACGCCATCGCTTCAACGGAAACTCGTGGCCCACCTTCACACGAAGATGCCATGATAAGTGCTGTTGCTTTGTTGTATTCTTTGGCGACATCCATTTGAGTTGGTAGCCAGCCTGTTGCCTCTACGATGTCTTTTAGTTTCTCGTTCTTAATTCTCTCGTCTATCTCTTTTTTAAGTATCCCGTCGCCGACTATCTTAAGTTTGGCTCCTGGATGAGTGTCTTGAATAAGTTTAATTGCGTCGATTATGAGCGGGATTCCTTTGTTCTCTTCTAAACGACCTGCGTAGACAAATGTATCTGGATACCGCTCAACATCTCTTGGCTTGAACATTGTGAAATCCAGATAATAAGATGTTACGTTGAATAGCTTCTCCTTCTCTACGAGATCGTGATCCGAGATAAATTTCTCTAATTCGAATTCGTTGATTATTCGAACGTGTTTTATACGTTTTTTATTTTTTTTAAAAAATCTGATTAGTGTTTTTTGCTCGAAAGTTTCTTGCCAACTGAAAGCTTTTGGGTAACCCGCGACATGCATAAGCTCCATTACTACTGGTATCTTTAATTTTTCGCTCATTTCTAATCCTGCACTCGCCTGGTTAAATAATGGTGGGACAATATGAGCGCTGATTACTCCGTACTCCCTTTGGCTGACAAGTTCTTTGATTTTTTTCTTAGCAAATTGGCAATGCAATAAAAAATCCAGGTGCAATTTTCGCGTAATCTTAGATGGATGTAAATAAACATTGTCATGTATACATATCACTTTCCCTTTTTCGTTTGATGGGCAGATGATGTCAATACGATTGAAATGCTTTGAAAACTCTTCTAGCATTTCGTAAAAAATATTCTTCTTGCCATATGCAATAGCCCCATCACCTGTAATCATTATGATGTTCATTTTGAATCTTTTTTAGGTCGAGATTTCAAGAATTTTGCTGGCACACCACCTATTACTGAATAAGGTTCGAATGGTTTGTTAACAAATGTTAATGCACCAACCACTACCCCCTTTGCGAGATCATTAGCAATGACACTATTGTGTCCTATGAAGCAGTCTTTGCCAATTTTAAGCCTAGATTTGTTGGTCAGTGCCTTGCCCATCTGAGACGCTATAGTGTTCTCTCTATAAAATGTATGTTGGTTTTTCCCACTAAATATTGAGCAGTTGTGCGATATCACAACGTCATCTCCTACCACACATGCTCCTACAAATGAATTTTTTCCTACATATACATTGTTTCCAACTTCGGCTTTCTTTGTAATTATTACTCCGAGAAAATCAACAAATAGATTTTTTCCGCATTTTGCAAGGAACATTTTGTACCATACACGTCTTAAGAAAACTCCCAGTTGTGTTGGCACTAAACTTACAATTATTCCAGCATTTTCAAATGATATCAGGTGTAGCGCACTTAATATTGTAAGTGGCAATAATATTACGAACGAAATTGCGTAAATGATTGATCTTATAATTGTTTTCATACAAGCAAATTAAGCAGCAGTAATATACCATATTGCATTCATATAGGCATACCTGCTAAGCTTGCCTAGGTTAATAACCTTATACCTATGAAAATTGGCGATCAATATAAGGGCAAGTCTTCTGTCCAAGACTACAGCAAAAAACCTACAATTGACGGTGTAAAGCTCGTAGAGCTTAAGAGGTTTATGGACTGCGGGGGGAGTTTTTCTGAGATTATTAGAGCAAACGGAGGGACTCCTGACGGATTCGATGGTTTCGAAATCAAACAAATAAATTATTCTCAACTTACTACTGGAGCAATTAAGGCTGGTCATTACCATAGGAATCAGGATGATTTATGGTTTGTACCTCCTACAAGCAAAGTCCTGGTTGGGCTTAAGGACTTGCGCGAAGATTCCTCTACTTACGAGGTGACTATGCGATTTGTCATGGGTAATGGCAAAGCCGCTCTTCTATTTATCCCACGCGGAGTTCTTCATGGGGTTGCAAATTTATGGCCAAATGAAGCTGATCTGATATATATGGTAAACCAAAACTTCGACCCTGAAGCGGCCGATGAGCATAGACTGCCTCCTGAAGAGTTTGGAGAGGGATTCTGGGAAATACAACAAGGCTAGATATTATTTTTGTAGTACTTAATTGTCTCCTTTAGGCCGTCTTTTAGTGTGGTTTTTGGCCTCCATTGAAGCTCATCTTGGATTAGAGTTATGTTTGGCACAAGCTCCAAAGGCGCATCTATTTTCTTCTGTAAATCTACTACTTCGATACCGCCCAGTTCTGACTGGATAATTTTTGCTATATTTCCCACCTTCGTTGACTTTCCCGTCCCTAAGTTCAAAGTACCTGTATAATCCGCCTTCATTCCTAAAATAATTGCATCTACTACATCTGAAACGTATATAAAATCTCGAGCGAATGAGCCGTTATATATCTCTATTTTGCCTTGCTTAAGTGCTTGCGAGATGACTTGGGGTATTAGGTTTGGCGTTGCTCCAATTCTTTGATAAGGGCCATAGGCATTTGCTAGTCTAAAAACCAGCAGCAACAACTTGTTTTCGTGTTTTTTGCATTCTTCTTCAGCTAGCAATTTTGAATAAGAGTATACATTTGCTGTATCTCCTATTAATTCATCTGTGTTTTCTGTCATTTCTAAAGATGTCTCGTCATATACTGTTACGCTCGACATCAGTATGAATTTTTTTAGTTTTTTGTCTTCAAAATAGGCAAGCAGTTTTTTGGTCCCATCTAGATTAATCTGCATTGTTTCCTCTTCTTTGCCTCTCGAGTTTTTTATACTGCTAATTGCTGCAAGATGAATAACATAATCGAACTTATGATTATCTAGTTCGCTTAAATCGTCTTCTATCAAATCGAGTTTGATAGTCTCAACTTCTATTTGAGAGTCATGTTTACTTAAATTCACAACTTCGTAGCCTTGTTTTTTTAATTCTATTACAAGGTTTGTCCCTATAAAGCCTGACCCTCCAGTAACTAATACTTTATTTGTCATATTTATGCTTCAAGCGATCTATATCTGCTTTCACCATTGTTTCAACAAGCTCGTCAAAGCCCATTTTTTGTTCCCATCCAAGCTCTTGTTTAGCTTTTGAGCAATCTCCTATTAGATAATCAACCTCTGCTGGCCTCATATATTTTTCGTTTTGCTCTATGTGATTTTGCCAATCCTCAATGCCTATTGATTTAAAAGCTTTTTGTACGAACTCTTCTACGCTGTGAGTTTCTCCTGTCGCAATAACATAATCTTGAGGTTCGTCTTGCTGAAGCATCATCCACATTGCTTTGACATAATCTCCAGCGAATCCCCAATCACGTCTCGCGTCCATATTGCCAAGACTAATTTTGTCTGCTATCCCAAGATGTATTCTCGCAACTCCGTCAGATATTTTCCTAGTTACAAACTCTAGGCCTCGTCTAGGAGACTCGTGGTTGAAGAGGATCCCTCCGCATGCAAACATACCGTAACTTTCACGATAGTTCATAGCGCAATAGTGTGCATATACTTTAGCAATACCATAAGGACTTCTAGGGTGGAACGGTGTCATTTCATTTTGAGGAGTCTCTCGTACTTTTCCAAACATTTCACTCGAAGATGCTTGGTAAAATTTGATTTCAGGGTTGGTAAGTCTGATTGCTTCAAGCATTCTTAGCGCTCCCATGGCTGTTACCTCTCCTGTCAATATAGGCTCTTTGAACGACACTTCCACAAAAGATTGAGCTGCCAAATTGTAAACCTCTTCAGGTTGAGCTTCATTCAAAACTCTAATCAATGATCCTGTATCCAATAAATCCCCATCTATAATCTCTATTTTGTCTATCAAATGTTCTATCCTTCCGTAATTCGGAGTACTGCACCTTCTTGCCAATCCATAGACTTTATAACCTTTCTCTAGTAGAAGTTCTGCTAGATAAGATCCGTCTTGTCCTGTTATTCCTGTTATTAAAGCTGTTTTCATAATTTTAAATAAGTTTTAAATCCTATTTAGTGTTTTTTTATCGCTCTGCCGATGCATGAACATTTGAGCTAAGCAAGTGTTCTACTCTAACGTCATGCCTTATGTCTCCATATTCTTTGCCTATAAAAACCTGCGTATAAGGTATAACCTTTGCTATTAAGAATATCATGGCTCTTATTGGTATCCATGTTTTAGTTTGAAAAGCTATTCTTTGAAGTAGTATCCCTATAGTTTTCATTGTACTGCAAGATCCTTTAACTTCTATATTTTGCCAACCTTGCTTCTTTAAAATGTATTCGAGTCCATACGGAGTAAAGTGAAAAAAGTCATGAGGCGCATCGTGTATCGAAAATGCTGATGATGCACCAATGAAAATTCTACCTCCTTTTTTGAGTACTCTTTTCATCTCTTTTAGGGCTTCTGCTGGTTCTTCCAAATGTTCTAATAGTCCGGTACAAAGTACAACTTCAAAAGCTTCATCTTCAAATGGCATATTGTAATAATCAACTTTTTGTGCACCCCTTTCGCCTTTATCATCAACAGTAACTCTATTCTTGAAATAATGTTGATATGGCGAATCGTTGCAGTTTACAACCAACGTTTTTGCATCTGATTTGTGCTTCTTCAAGAATCTGTCTAAATCAGGTGTTGTAAGTTTTTTTGTCAGCCAATTTTCTAAAGCTTTTTTCATAATTTAATCTTTTTTTGAAATTCCTTTTAATCTTAATAATAAAAAGTAGTATAGACTCTTTAATGTCGGCTTATCATAGCCCTCTTCTGTTCCAACTTTTCCCGCCAAACTGCCTATCTCTTCCCATGTTCCTTCTTTTATCAATCCTTCTTTTTTAGCTTGCTCGTAAACTTCTGTCCCTGGGTATGGAATAATTTTTGCCCCTCTATCTAGCGGGTGTGGGATTTTGTATTTGAGTGCCATTCTTAACGAATCTTCCATTGTTTTTTTGGTCTCACCGAGATGTCCTTGTGTATAAAATCTATTAAAGTAGATACCATGTTTTTTGCAAAGTTCCAGTGCGTTTTTGATCATCTCCGGAGTTGTTCCTTTTTTTACATTATTTAGTATCTTCTTAGAAAGTGATTCAATCCCGAAAGATATGCTCTTGCATCCAGCTTTTTTCATCCAACCTAATAGCTCATCCGTGACGTCGCCGACTCTTGATGTGCATGCCCAATTTAAATTCAAGCCTTCTTCGATCATCAGCTTGCAGATTTTGATTACACGCTCTTTATCAATTGTGAATTCTAGATCCTGGGTATAGAAAGATTTTAGACCAAATTCTTTCTTTAGGTACTTGAGCTCTTTGATTACGTTTTCTGGAGATCTTACTCTGTAAACTGTACCACCGTGCATCGCTTTCAGGCAAAAAACGCATCTGTAAGGACAACCTTTGCTCGTTTCGATAATGGTAAACGGTGATGGCAAGAGTTCCTGCGACACACTATATTTATACTTATCCATAGGCAATTGGTCGTAGGCAGGGATTGGCAATGTATCTAGGTCCTCTATTAAATCTCTTTTTTCGTTATTTTGGATACCATTTGCCGTCCTGTATGAGATGCCTTTAACAGCACCAAGGTTGTCTAGGTTTTCGAAAAGTTCACTTACTGTGGCTTCTGCTTCTCCCTTGATTATGATATCGATTTCTTGGCATCCTTTGAATATCTTATCCGGAGTTAATGTTCCATGCGGACCTGTAAGGATCGTTGTTACTCCCGCTTTCTTATATTCTTTTATTATTTTGAAAACATTTTCTAGATTGAGATAAGGTGTCTCCCACCTATCTATCGGTGAGCTTGTAACTATTAAGTGCGTTACCCCTTCAATAATCGGAGTTTCCTTTAGCCTAAGCGCATTCATGTCTATTAATTCGACATCAATCTTTTTATTTCTTAAAATCGAGGTTATCCATGCAAGGCCGAGTGGTTGACGGAATCTTCCTTGCAGCAAATCCCCTTCTGGGGCCGGTGGATTTATAATTGCAATTTTCACAAAACTATTTTTTTACTTTTGCCTTAACTGTCACGTAATCGAACCCCCCAAACCAGTAACACCAAACTCTTTCGCAAAATCTCGGACTCAAATTGGCTAGCGTATCAATAATTATGCAAAACGGCCAGAACCAACTTCGCCAGGTGTAATGTTTATAATTAAACTTCCTTGAAATCACATCAAACTCCTTCTGGTAGTCACGTAGTATGTTGAGTCCATAAGCTCTTTTGTGCTGTGTTGAGAACCAACTTCTTGAATAATGAGGGAATATAAGAGTTACTTCTGCTCCTGGTTTACATATTCTGTGTAATTCTTTCAAGAATGTATCTAAATCTTCTAGATGCTCTATATTATGATCTGATCTAACTGCAATGGCACTATTGTCTTCGAATGGATAAGGTACTTCTTCTAAATTATGTAAAATATCTGCTGCGCTATCTGGATTTATATCTATACCTATATATCCTTCTGGTTTAGTTATTCCACATCCAAAATCTATTTTTATGCCTTCTTCTGTAGTCATCTTCTTATGGTTAAAAGCTTGGTTAGTGTAGTTTATAACTTATAAAAACTCAAATTTGTTTTACAGATGTTTTTGCTGCAAATGAATACACTAGAAATCCAATGATTCTAAATACGATATGAGCTATTGCAACTCCCATAATTCCGCTAATTATGAATCCTGTAACAATCGCTATACTTCTGCATATAGGAATCACTGTATTTACTATAAATATATGTTTTTTGTGTTTGTTGACTATAAGTAGTCTAGAAACAAGGACTTCAAACATATAAAAAGTCATGCTTGCAGTAATAATTTGAGAGTAAAGAACGCTATCTGCATACTTATCTGTAAATAACGTCTCTATGACTATCGGTGTAAGCAATATCGTTACCACTATCATCGCTATGCTCCCCACTATGATTAAAATTGCATTCTTTTTAATCTTTTGTTGTACTTCTTTCTGATTATTTTTGTTTAATTTTGGGATTATGACATTTCCTACACTCGACATTAATCCTTCTAATTGGTCTGGGATAATTTTTGCGAATGAGTAAACCGCTAGATATGTTGGCCCCATTATAAGCCCTATCAATAAACTATCTATCCTTTGTAACACATCCCTAAGTACCCCTATTTTTGTCAGAAAAAATCCATATTTTTTGGTTTCGTTGCTATATTTTTTATTTTCTTGATGTTTTTGGGCAAATTTCATCCCAATATAATTGATAATTGCTAGTGAACTCATTGTAGCTATCACCAAGAAGAGCAAAGATTCCACGAAGACCATGATGGTCAATATAACTAGAGCTTTGCTGAGTGTATTAAATATCAGAGAAAGCTTTGTCGTTAACTTGAATCGCTTCTTTAGATCCAAAAACGATATCCATATATCTCCTCCCTTAGCCAATGGGAAAGTTATCGCTGTAGCTAGTAGCGCTGATCCCAATATTATATCTCCACCAGCGAAGTATTTTGCGCTGATTGCTATCAAACATATACTGCCAAGTAGAGCCCATTTAATTTTATTTTTGATTGCTACATCCAAAACGCCATCCATCCCTTTTGTGCCATCCGCCCATATCCCCTTGTTAAATCCTGGCAACGCGAAAAATGCAAACGTTGCTACGAAACTCATAACTAACTGATAACTACCATAAACCTCTTTAGAAACTAGCCTCGCAAAAACGACACCCATTATTACGCTCAGCCCTGTAAGGTATATATATCTCCATGTTAAATTAATAGAATTTTTAAAAAAATATTCTATGTCTAGCTTCAGAATTTCTGCGAGTTTTGCTTTTAGTACATTCATATTTTGAGCAGCTCTTTTTCTAATGAGTATTCTGGCACAAAATCTAATTTTGTTTTTGCCTTCTCGATATTAGCACATGAATCCTTAATATCTCCTTTGCGTTCTTCAACATGGCTTATTTGAGATTTAGATCCTTGTGCTTTAATTATCGTCTCTGCAAGTTTGTTGACTGTTATCGTATTACCGCTTCCTATATTCAGTATTTGTACTCCAGATAAACTCAGAGCTCTTATGTTGGCTTCTACCACTTTGCTTACCGGGATGAAGTCTCTTGTTTGTTTTCCGTTCCCGTATATTGATATCTCTGTCCCTTCTTTTGCGGATTTCATAAACTTCGCTATTGCTCCAGAGTATTGAGATGACGGATCTTGTCTTTCTCCGAATATGTTGAAATATCTGAATATCGTGACATCTATATTGTACAGGCGTGAGAATACTTGGCAGTAGTACTCTCCCAATGCTTTTGCTACTGCGTATGGTGAAAGTGGTTTGAGTGTTTCTTCTTCTATTATCGGCAATCTCTCCGTGTCCCCATATACAGCGCTTGAACTTGCGTATATTACCTTTTTAACTCGTTTGTCTTTTGCTGCAATTAATACATTAAGCGTACCTTTTGCATTTATTTCTAGCGTCTCTGCTGGATCCCCCATTGATACTGGTACCGAGACTTGGGCAGCGTGATGAAGTATTGCATCTTGTCCCTCCGATGCTGTCTTTAATTTGCTTAAATCACATATATCTCCTTTTATTATTTTTGCTTTTTTAGGGACGTTTTCTTCTTTGCCTGTAGAGAAATTATCAAAAATTGTCACATCGTTTCCTAGCGCAAGCAACTTGTCAGCTAGATGCGATCCTATGAATCCTGCTCCACCTGTTATTAAATATTTAGCCATTTTGATTTTCTAGATACCAGTTAATAAATTTTTGCATACCTTCTTCTATAAATGTCTTTGATTCGTAGCCTAGAAGCTTCTTTGCTTTTTCTATATCTGCATAAGTCATAGGTACATCGCCAGGTTGTTCGGGCATTTCGTTTATTTTTGCTTTCTTGCGTAAGATCTTTTCGATTGTTGCGATAAAATCGTTTAACATGACAGGGGTGTTGTTTCCCAGGTTGATTATTTCATATCCCATTGGCTTCTTAACCGCTGCATATATGCCGTCAACTATGTCAGATATATAGGTGTAATCACGTTTTGTCGTGCCATCACCGAATCTATTGATTGGAGTCCCCTCGAAGATCCACTTAGTGAATAAATATGGCGCCATATCAGGCCTGCCTGATGGACCATAAACCGTAAAGAATCTTAGACAAGTTATGTTCATTCTGTACTGCTCGTGGAAATATTTGCACAAATCCTCACCTCCTAGTTTTGTAGCTGCATACGGGCTGATTGGAGAAAGTGGCCACTGCGACTCCGTGAATGGTATTTTTTCAGACCCGCCATAGACTGATGAACTAGATGCAAATGCTATATTTTCAACTCCAGTCTTTTTTGCTGCTTCAAGCAGGTTTAGCGTGCCATTAATATTTACATCGTGATAGAGGTCTGGGTCTTGGATTGATGGTCTAACTCCTGCACGTGCAGCTAATAGAACTGCATGTGAAGGCGTAGATTTTTTAAAGATTTGAGATATTTTCTCCTCGTCTCTTATGTCGCAACGTTCAAGCAAAAAATTATTATTATCTAGGAACTCTGCAACGTTTTTTTCTTTGATCTGTGGATCGTAATAATTGTTAAAATTATCGATCCCGATTACCTCATGTCCTTCGTCAAGAAGCTTTCGAACCGTGTGTGATCCGATAAATCCTGCCGCTCCTGTGACTAAGATTTTCATCTACCGATTGATTGATATTTAAATCCTAAATCTTTCATCTCTTTTGGTTTGTATATATTCCTTCCATCACAAACCAAGTCTCCTCTCATTAGGGACTTTACTTTTTCGAGATCTATAGCTCTAAATTCGTCCCATTCTGTCATTATAAGCAAAGCATCTGCTCCTTTTACTGCATCGTATGGGTTGTTTTCGTAATTAACCTCTCCTTCTATTGCCATTTTTGCGTTATCCATGGCTACTGGATCAAAAGCCTGAACCTTTGCGCCTTCTTCTAAGAGTTTTTTGATAGTGATTATCGAAGGCGCCTCTCTCATATCGTCTGTTTTTGGTTTAAAAGCTAGTCCCCAAATAGCTACTGTCTTCCCTTCTAGGTCTTTCTCTTCTTCTTTAAGCTTATTGAAAAGTCTTAATTTTTGAGTCTGATTTACTTCTTCGGTTGCTTCGAGTATTAAAAATTCATACCCTCTGTCTTTACCTGTTTGGATAAATGCTTGGACATCTTTTGGGAAACAACTTCCTCCATAGCCAATACCAGCATGAAGAAATCTTGGACCGATTCTGTCGTCCAACCCAATGCCTTTGGCTACTTCTGTTACATCCGCTCCAACAAGTTCGCAGAAGTTCGCAACTTCGTTGATGAAGGAGATCTTCGTGGCAAGAAATGAGTTTGAAGCATATTTAATGATCTCTGCACTGTGGATATCGGTAAAAAGCAGTGGCCTTCCAGCTCGTACTAGAGGCGAATACACCTTCTCCATAAGTTCTCGTGCTTTTTTGCTGCTTTTCCTAAGTCCTACAACTATCCTATCAGGGTTCATGAAGTCCTTTACGGCCGTACCTTCGCGCAAGAATTCTGGATTATCTACAACATCAAATTCTGTCTTACCATCTGATGACTCTTTTATTATTTCTCTAACTCTTTCGCTTGTTCCTACGGGTACTGTTGATTTGTTGACGAAAACTTTATATCCATTTAGATATTTGCCGACTGTTTCGGCTACTTTCATCACCGCTGTCAGATCTGCTCTGTGATCTTCATCTGGTGGAGTCCCTACTGCGCTAAATATGACTTCACTCTTCTCAATAGCGCTCTTTGCATTCGTAGTAAAATCCAGCCTTCCTTCTTTGTGATTACGCAAAACGAGTTCTTCTAATCCAGGTTCATAGATAGGGATTATGCCTTTTTTGAGATTCGCGATTTTTTTATCATCTATATCGACGCATGTAACGTTATTCCCTAGTTCTGCAAGACATGTGCCTGTCACCAATCCGACATATCCGGTTCCAATTACTGCTATTTTCATGTGTTTTTGATTATTGAAGCAGGGTAAATTTATAGTTTATCACTAACTATGTCTATATTTTGTAGTTTAATTAAATGAATTCTTGGATTTTTTCAGTCACATATCTAATTTCGTCATCTTTCAAAGTTGACGATGATGGTAATGACAATCCATGTTCATATGCATCTGTGCTACCTGGGAATTCGCCTTCGAAATATCCTAGTCCTTCGTAGCAAGGTTGCATGTGCATTGGATAGAATAGCCTTCTTGTTCCTATATTGTGCTCTCTCAGATATGTCTCCAAGGCCTCGGGGTCTGAGACTTTTATGTTGGTAAACCATGGGATCATATCTACACCTTCTGATGGCCCATAAAACTCTATATTAGGCATTAATTCTCTATATTTTTCGTAGATATGTTTTTTTCGTCTTATTATTTCTGGCAACTTACCAAACTGGGCTATCCCTATTGCTGAATGTAAGTCGCTTAACCTGAAGTTATGTCCTATTTCGTCATGAACAAACGTTCCTTTTTCTAATCTTCCGCAGTTTTTAAATCTGATACATGCTTCTGCAAGCTTATCTGAGTCTGTCAAAATCAATCCACCTTCTGCAGTTGTCATTGTTTTGTTACCATAAAAGGAAAGTATCCCGATATCTCCTATAGTTGAAACGTGCCTATCTTTGTATTTTGTTCCCACAGCTTCTGCTCCGTCTTCTATAACTGCCAATCCTTGTTCCTTCGCTAATCCCATGATTTCATCCATAGGAGCAGCATTTCCATACAGATGGACTGGCATTATAGCTTTGGTTTTTGATGTTATCTTTTTTTCAATAAAAGCACGTGTTGTTTGTAATGTCGTAGGGTCAACATCGCAAAATACCGGTTTAGCTCCCAGCAAGATTACGGCATTAGGACTGGCTACAAACGTCAAGTCTGGGACTATTACTTCGTCTCCAGGCTGTATCCCTATGGCATGTAGCGCTCCGAATAGAGCCATAGATCCATTCGAGTACGCTATTGCGTGTTTGGCTCCCGTGTAATCTCTAAATAAGTTTTCGAATTTTTCTGTTTCTTTATGCTCTGTGATAAAAGTACTTTCAATAACTCTTTTTACCGCCTCTACTTCTTTTTCATCTATCCACGGTTCTATCTGTACAATTTTCATTGGGATTGTTTAATTATTATGAAAGCTTCTGTACCGTTTTCTTTGTAAATTATTTCCTCATCTTCGTCGCTTATTATTGTAGCATAATGATCTTGGCTGTGCGGATGTATTACGAAGTAATAATCCCCCTCTATTTCTGCATAGGGCCATTCATCTATGTATGCGTAATTATAAGCATCTATGTATGATTCTCCAAGGTAGTGACGCTTCACTTCATCCCCTACTTCTAAGTACCATCTTACTAGCAGGTCTGTTAATCCAGGATCTAAGATCATCATATCTGATTTATTTATGTTCTTTTCTGCATAAGCTTGGAGTTCTTCCCATCCATCATCAAACAAAAATCCTAATGAGCTTAATGAATATATTCGACTAAAAGGTTCTGGCTCGATTATTCCGTAACTCGTTCTGCCCATCTCATCTACGCTATCATAAGCTTGGACGTTTAAGTTGGTATTGTAAGAGTATAGCGTGCTGTATGAGATTAGACCTATTAGCAGTACTGAAACCATATACTTGAGTGATTTCCCTCCAGCTTTCCAAAACTCATAAAATACAAGCCCTGTCACAAGCAAGAACGGCACAGCTAAGAAGGACATATAGTAAGCTCTGAACCCGTTAATTGAGAAGAACACGATGCCCCAGAATGCCCATAACCATAGTATTACGAGAGGTTTTTGAATTGCTTTATTTTTGAAAAACAGGAATGCGCTAATAAATATTGCGATTATTATTGATATAACCATAAATAAATTGAATTGATCCACCCAGAGAAAAAACATTTCGTATAGATTGAATAACGGGTTACTGATAACGCTTCCATATATATCTGAACTACTATCCTGGTAAGCATTTGTTTCGATACCGAACAGTCGTGCGATTCTGCTGAAAGGTACGTCTAGGTACCTTTCTACTACATATGAGCCGATGTTGAACACTATTACTGGCAAGAAAACTACTATGCTTGCTCCCATTGTTGTTGCAATATGTGAGTTTTTTTTCTTATAAAAAATCATTGCTAAAACTATTGCTGGCACGAGCAGGAGTGAGCTGAATTTGATTAGGAATGCACAACCCAAGAAAAAACCTGTTATCAATGCGTTTTTCAGGGTTGAATTTTCTAAATAATTATAGAGCCCCAGCATCGTCAAAATCATAAAGAAGCTCATATACGAGAGATCTTGTGAAATCGTTAGTCTTGATGCAAAAATCGAATAACTATCTACCGCTAGAAGCAGGAAGAATATTAGCGTTATCCATTTGTTTTTAAAGAATTTTTGAGCTAAGAGTGCTCCTCCAAGCATTGTTAACACGCCCATAATCACCGTAGGAATACGTATCATTTCCATGCTTAGCTCGTAGAATCCAAAAGGATTTAGCAGATTGTAAACAAAGTGAACTATGTAGAACCCTAGTGGCGCATGATCTATCGCCGACAAGAAATAAGCACGTCTCCCCGCCTGGATTCCATCCACCATGTCATAGAGTCTATATCCAATTTCGAATTCATCCTGATTCATGTTTGCATCTCCAAGATGCGCAGCCCTTAAATAAGTCCCTCCAAGTAAGATGACGGCCATCGCGATCCACCAATATTTACTAGCAAATTCTGTAAGTTTTAGGCGAAATTCTGGAACAATGTTTTTCTTCTTTCTCATCAAATAACCAATTATCATTAATATCATTGTAATAATTAGTAGTATCGATAGATCTCCTATTATATGTATCCGATAAATGTCTGTCTGGCCTTCTATAAGCAATACGTTCAAGAATCCAGCTGGATAGGTCAGGAACAGGCTAAATCCAGCGCTATAAATCAGTCTTTCCATTACTGAGATAGCTTTGGGGTAAACGATGGTGCTAAGTACATATCCTCCTCCAAGCAATACAAAACCGATTCCTAGCACTACCATCACTGCTCTCGAAATAATGCAGCTCCCCTCTGTTGCGACAGTGATTGCCGAGCTTGTTAGTGCCAATAACCCGATTACTAGAACGACCAGATAATCTTTGATGTATTTAATCTTCTTTCTCATTATTTAAGGTATTTACGCCCTTTGAATCGCGCTTCTAGCGCTGTACATGTGTACTGAAAAATATATTTCGAAAAGACTGTTTTGCTTTCCCCGCTGTGCCTGTCTTCATAGACTACAGGAACTTCGATTAAGCTTACCCCGAGGTGCTTAAGCGCATACAGGAACCTGATATAAAAGTCTCCGTAACCTCGGAATATCTTTTTTGTATGAATTTTGTCCAAAATCTCTCTCTTAAACATCACGAAACCACTCGTATTGTCCTGGGTTCTCATGAACAAGATTAGATTGATAAACATATTGAAAAAATATGCTCCGATATATCTTAAGCGGTGATTTTTCATGCCTCCACCCCATACGTAGCGTGATCCGCTTACTACATCGTAGTCTTTTGCGAATTTATATAATTGAGGTACATACTTAGGGTGATGATTAAAGTCAGTATCCATCAGCAAAATATGTTCCCCTTGGGCAGCTTCTGCTCCTGTTCTTATCGCTGTTGCTAAGCCTTTTTCTTCTGTTCTAACAATACATCTGACATTTCCGTTGTCTTTGAATGTTTCTTTGACTATATTTGCAGTTCCATCAGGGCTGCTGTCGTCTACAACTATTATTTCTGTCGCTATTTCGTTCCGTTTTGTCGTCTCTAAGATATCTTCAATTAGTTTCGAGATGTTTTCTTTCTCGTTATAAGTTGGCAAAACTATGCTGAGATCGATTTTATCCATTGGTTGTTATTTCTTATGCAGTTCCAGAATGATAATTCCTAGGAAGAACGGCTGCAGAACGAATATTCGATGTGAAGAATACTGATTTTTTAGTTGATCTGCAATCTCTTGGAATTTCTTTTGATCGTAAAATTCTTGGTCAGTCCATGGCCAAAATCTTCTAAAAATCTTTGGCCTTGTTATCCAATACCACGGCAACATGTAAGAATACTTGTATGGGACCGATGTCAAAACCACCCCCCCGCTCTTACATACTCTGAGTTTTTCCTTAATAATCTCCTCCGGATTGCTGAAATGTTCGATGAGTCCTTGCGACCAAACAACATCGTATGTGTTTTCTTCAAACGGCAAATTAAAACAATCACCTTTTACAAATTTACAGTTTTCTTTTTTTAGTTTCTTCGCATGTCTTCTGGAGTGTTCCAGCGCTTTTTCAGAGATGTCTACTCCTGTTAGCGAATTTATTTTACTGCAAAGACTTATGGTTAAAGTTGATGTGCCGCATCCGACCTCTAGGAGATCTGTTGATTTATTTATGTGCTTTTTGAGTAGCCTTTTAAAAAACAAATTATAGACTTCACGACCTATATCTATTGTTTTTTTCATTAAGCCACCTCTGCCCCAGACTGAATTCCACTCTTTTTCTTCTTTTTTTACGTTTTGTGAAGTCATTTTCTGCTTTTTAAATTGCAAAATCGATTTTATTGGTTTATTGTTGGCGGCGCAACAAAATCATCAAGAGTGGCAGAGGGAAACGGCCCTGCGAAGCCACAGCAACCGCCCACGAGGAAAGGTGCTAAATCCGTCCCGCTTATGGGAAAGATGAATGGTATATCGCCTAAATAACATCTTCCCTGCGAAGGTGTTTTATTAACTAGAAGCTAATAACTAGGAACTAATAATTCGCGCGAAGCGCTCCATTACTACTAACTACCACTACAAACTACTAACTAAACATCCTAACCCTTAAAAAATGACTACACATTTTTTCACTTCTGAATCTGTTACAGAAGGGCATCCAGACAAGATTGCCGATCAAATTTCAGATGCTATTTTGGATGATCTCTTCAGGCAAGATCCAAATAGTCGCGTTGCATGTGAAACTGCAGTGAACACTGGACTTGTTGTTTTATTTGGAGAGATCAGTACAAGGGGATATGCAGATATCCCTGGCATCGCACGCAAGACTATCAAAGAGATTGGTTACGACGATGCAACTTATGGTTTTGATTACAAAGCCTGTAGCGTAATGACAGCCATTGATGAACAAAGCCCAGACATAGCAATGGGTGTCGATACAGGTGGTGCAGGAGACCAAGGTATGATGTTCGGATTCGCAGTAAATGAGACTCCAGAGCTCATGCCAATGCCTATTATGTACGCTCACAAGCTCACTATGCAGCTTGCGAAAGTAAGACGTGCAAATGGCCTAAACTATTTAAGGCCTGATGGTAAAAGCCAAGTTACTGTTGAATACGAAAACGGCAGACCGAAGAGAATCCATACCGTCGTTATCTCGACTCAACATGGACCTGAAGTTGAGCAACCACAGATTAAATCTGACATTATTGAACACGTTATCAAGCCTGTTTGCGGCAGCTTAGTTGATAATGACACAATCTACCACGTCAACCCAACTGGTAAGTTCATCATAGGTGGTCCTCCAGGCGATGCCGGATTAACTGGTCGAAAGATTATTGTCGATACTTATGGAGGCATGGGACGTCATGGCGGAGGAGCTTTTTCTGGGAAAGATCCTTCAAAAGTTGATCGAAGCGCCGCTTACGCTTGTCGTCATGTCGCGAAAAACATCGTTGGAGCTGGCCTTGCCGACAAATGCGAGGTTCAGGTTTCTTATGCAATCGGTGTTCGAGAGCCTCTTTCTATTTTTGTTGAGACTTTTGGTACTGGGAAAGTCGAAAACGATGTTCTTGCTAAGTTAATTCGTGAGAAATTTGATCTGACCCCTGGCGGCATTATCGAGAGATATCAATTACGTCGTCCAATCTTCAAGAAAACTGCTGCTTATGGGCACTTCGGTCGCAATGATGAGGACTTTACGTGGGAGAAACTTGATATGGCTCCAGAGCTTAAGAATGCTGTAGTTTAGATTTCATCTTTCAAATAAGCGCGGATCTGTTATCATGTCCGCGCTTATTTTTAAAACAAACTTAATCATGGACTACGAAGTTAAAGACATTTCTCTTGCACCTCAAGGGAAAATGAACATTGAAGTTGCTCGCCGCAACATGGGTGCGCTTATGGAAGTGAAGAAGCGTTTTGAGGCGGAGAAACCGCTAGAAGGTATGCGTATTGGTATGGCATTGCATGTCACAAAAGAGACTGCGAATTTAGTTGAGACTCTTCGTGCTGGCGGAGCAGAGGTCGCGATTACAGGTTGCAATCCGCTTTCTACACAAGATGATATCGCCGCAGCACTTGCTGAGGATGGAGTACGAGTTTATGCGCACAAAGGTGAGTCAAACGAGGACTATTATCGTTTCCTTAATAAGGTAATTGAATTCAAACCGCACATCACGATTGATGATGGATGTGACTTGGTAACTGAGATCCACACCAAGCACGAAGATCTAATTCCTGAAATCATCGGAGGATGTGAGGAGACCACAACAGGTATAATTCGCTTACATTCGATGGTTCGTGATGGTGCCCTTAAGTTCCCTATGGTAGCTGTTAACGACAACAAGACTAAGCACTTGATGGACAATTATTATGGTACTGGACAATCGACTTTGGATGGAATTATTCGCGCTTCGAATATCCTTTTTGCGGGTAAAACTCTTGTTGTTCTTGGGTATGGAAGTTGTGGCAAAGGTTGTGCTCTACGTGGGCGTGGGATGGGAGCAAACGTTATCGTTACTGAGGTTGATAATTTCTGTGCTTTGCAGGCTAAGATGGATGGATTCCGCGTGATGAAGATGGAAGATGCGTGCAAAATCGGAGATATTTTTATCACTGTCACTGGAAATAAGCATGTGATTCGACCTGAGCATATGAAACAGATGAAGGAAGGAGCTATTATGGCGAATAGTGGGCACTTTGATAATGAGATCGATATGGACGGGCTTGAGGCTTTGGCTAGCGAGAAGCGACGTGTGAGGCACTATTTTGATGAGTATATTGTTGATGGGAAAGTTCTATATGTCGCTGGTGAAGGACGTCTTGTTAATCTAGCAGCAGCAGAAGGACATCCGAGTGAGGTTATGTCACTTTCCTTCTGTGGGCAGGCTCTTGCTTGTGAGTATTTGGTTAAAAATCGTGGCAATTTGAAGCCTGAGGTTATTCAGTTGCCTGCTGAGATTGATGACTTTATCGCTGGACTTCAGCTCGATGCGATGGGGATTACGATTGACGAGCTTACCCCTGAGCAGATTGAGTATCTTAAGAGTTGGCAGGAAGGAACATAGGTAGTGACCTTCTATATTTTCTCTACGGCGAGTGGACTATATGAACGAGTGATGCCATCGTCCCGTTTTATTGTAAGCATGCACTGTGTTGTAATCCCTATTATTACTCCCTCGTATCTATCTCTGCCACGAGTTACTGCTACTCGAATATTTGTTTCGAATAAGCCTTTTTCTTCTCCTGTTATAAATTTTTTGGGGACACTCCAATCTCCTCCTTTGAAAAGTCGAAAGCTTAAAGCGTCTTCATCTCTTCCTATGCGTTTCATCAGAGCCATGTATCTTCCGTATGTAAATCCATGAAATACATCTATTCTCCTGTCCTTAACCATTTTTGCAACCAGTCTTTCTGCACTTACCGGAGCTGTTGCGTCTAGACTTCTTATCATTGTAATTCTTTCAGCGACTGCGCCTGCAATGGCTTCGATTTCCTCATCTTTAGATAAGACCTCCTTTACTGCACCTTCCTTTAGTCCAGCTACTTGTTTTCTCACAATTTCAGCTATTTCCGTTTTTCCTTCCGCTTCATTCATTTATTTGTTGCATAGAAATATAGGTCCTGATTCTAATTGTTTAATTTGCTTTGTAAGTACCACTTGTACGTTCTCTTGCTTTGTAAGCCTGTAAATGCGATGATTTGCAGGCCATGAGTATTGATAAATCAAAAATTTGCATCGTGATCCCTGCCTATAATGAAGGATCTGTCATAGGTGAGGTGCTTGCTAACTTAAAAAAGGCCAATTACGAGAATGTTATTGTTATAGATGACGGAAGTCAGGATGATACTTTTGACGTTGCGAATCGGGCTGGAGTTAAGATAATGAGACATGCTATTAATCGTGGGCTTGGTGGCGCTCTTGGCACAGGACTTAAGGCTGCAGTACTCACTAAATGCCAGGTTATTGTGACTTTTGATGCGGATGGCCAGCATTCAGTAGAAGATATAGAGCGCGTTGCTTTGCCAATTTTGCAGGGCAAAGCTGATGTTGTTATTGGTTCACGCCTAAAAAACCGCAAAGGGATGCCGTGGTATCGGGTACTTATGAATATGACTGGAAATTTCATCACTTATGCGCTTTTTGGTGTGTGGTGCTCGGATACGCAGTCGGGTCTTCGTGGTTTTTCTGCTGATGCAGCTCGCAAAATTCAAATACATACTAATCGTATGGAGGTCAGCTCCGAAATTATCCGCGAGATTGGACGTCGTGAACTCAAGATGCACGAGGTCCCAATTAAGGCGATTTATACAGATTATTCTTTGTCTAAAGGACAGAGCTTATTTACTGGAATTAAGACCTTTTTTAAGCTACTCTTGCATCGTTTGATGCACTGATTAACTAGGAACCTAATAGTTAATTGAGGTCTAACTTGCATGAAGCGTTTCATTACTACAAACTACAACTACTAACCACAACTACTTCCCCGTGACTACAATGCACATCATTATCGTCGTTTTCGTTCTCTTTGCGATGAGTCGCACGTATTTGCGGCTTAAAGATGGCGAATTGGGCATACTTTCTTTCTGTTTCTGGATGTTTAATTGGATTTTGGTTGCAGTGATCGGCTTTTGGCCCGGGGTGACTCAAAGAGTTGCTGATATGGTAGGGATTGAGCGGGGTATAGATACAGTTGTTTACTCTTCAATTGTTTTGCTTTTTTACCTTATGTATAGGCTTTATGTAAAAATTGAACACCTGGAGCAAGATATTACTAAGGTCGTTAGAGATAGCGCTATTGAAGATTTTAAGGAACAAAATGACTGAATAGGACTCACTGACAGATCCCATTATGGTTAAAAAACTACAAAATTATCGATCTATTTTGCAAATACTCCTTATTATCGTATCTTCCTTGATGCGACTGCGTCGTGTTTGCTTTGTATATCGAAAATTTTGTTTATTTTTTCCTAACAATGGCATCTACCAGTGAATCCTAAAATTATTTTTGTCACAGAATACTTCCCTAAGTCCGCCAAAGGAGAGATTTCTGGTGGCGTGGAGGCTAGGGCTTTTTATCTATCTCGAGAATTAAGCAAGAAGACTGAGGTTAAAGTTATTACTTCTTGGCGCAAAGGCTTAAAAAGGCATGATGAAATAGGTGGAGTTACCGTTGAGCGAGTTGGGCCTCATCATGAGTACTCTCATAAAGGTGGATTTCTTTCTAGATATCGATTTGCTCGAGCTGTTTATAAGTATCTAAAAACTGAAAAAGCTGATTTTGTAGATGGATTCAATTTTACAACTTATTTACCAGCTTATTTCGGCGCTCGAAAAGCTGGTGCGAAGGCTATTGCCACATATCATGAGACTTGGATTGGCGATTGGATACGTAACAAGGGGCTTTGCACAGGCATTGTTGGTGAAATTCTTGAACGAATCACATTACGACGAAATTGGGACCTCATCATCCCTGTTTCGAACTTCACAAAAGAGAAGCTTTCGCAAAAAGGCGTCTCTCGCAAGATGTCTGTCGTCTACAATGGTGTCGATGTCAGAAATTTCGCAAATATTGAGTCTAAGAAGGGAGATCGCTTCCGAGTCATATGTGCTTCGCGCTTGGTCCCAACAAAGCGCATAGGGACGCTAATTAAGGCTATTTCTCTCGTCGACGACATTGATATTGAATGTGTCGTCATTGGCGATGGTCCTGAGCGATATAATTTGAAGACGTTAGCTGCTGACTTAGGCATTGCTGACCGAGTTGTATTCAAAGGATTTTTGGAAAATACCGAGGATTTAATTCGTGAAATCAAAAAATCTCATGTCGTGTGCTTGCCTTCAGCTGTTGAAGGATTCGGTATAATGGTCATCGAATCTATGGCGGCAGGAGTACCGGTTATTTGTTCCAATATTGCGCCTTTCAAAGAACTTACCGCAGACGGCAAATACGGACTTGTTTTTGAGCTTGGTAACGAGAAAGATTTGGCTGCTAAAATAGATATGCTTAAATCCGAATCTAATAAGTACGACGAATTGAAATCCCTTGGACTTGATAGGGCTAAGGAGTTTGATTGGGGAAAGATCGCAGATGATTATTTGGATACGATTGGCGGGATTTAGTATTTAGTATCTGGTATGTGGTGTTTTTTATGTATAAAAAAAGCCCCCGCCTTTCGGCAGGGGCTTTTAAAGGTTGCGATATCAATCGCGACATGAAGCTAGTGATTACTCACTTAGAGTCATGTATGAAACTGGCATTCCAGGAACCTTGTAACCGTTTTGGTACTCGTAAGCACTTTCCCAGTTTGTTGAAGTTCCAAAGTCTGTCCATATAAGACCTGTAGCTCCAGCTGTCTCAGTGTTACCAGCGTTCCATCCACCTGCTGTAGCATCATATTCAGTGAATTGATCAGCAGCTGTGTATGTAGTATCGCTGTGGATCTTAACGCTGATTCTTGATGTTGTAGAAGAGTCTCCATCATCATAAACATTTGCATAGACATAGAATGTCTCTGTTGAACCAGCAGCTACTGATGTACCACTGTTGGTATCTGTGCTGTCTGATGGGTTGATGTTCATGTTGACCTTAATGTAGTTTTGCTCAGAGTCGTAACAACCTGAACCAATTTTGTCACCACCTTCTTCTGTTGTAACGTACACTGGAGCTGTAGCTGCATCGTCTGTAGCTGTAGTTCCTGTACGTGTACCACATTTGTATGAATATGCAGTATCATTGTAATCCGCATTATCACCTACAGAAGCTGTAAGACTGTTAGCTACATTACCTGTAACGATGTTTTGAGGATTAACATCTAGAGTAATGTACATAAGCTTGAGTTGCTCAGCATCGCTAGCAGTAACAGTGAATCTGTAAATCTCTACATCTGGACCACTTGCAACAAGTGTTGAACCAAGACTTGTGTCGTTAGCGACAGTTGGAATTGTCCTGTAGATGTAGGTTGTGTTGGTAAGTTCAACATCCGTAATTTCGTCTTCAGTGTATTTTGTTCCAGAACCTTGACCTGTAGCCAAGAAGTCTCCGTAAACTTCTCCGTCTTCATCACCAGTATTTAATATGAATACAATTCCATCGTCAGAATCTGCACTTCCACCTGTTTCTTGAGCGTGGACAGCTAAGTCTGCATAAAGTTCTACAGTTGCTGTTTCCCCATTAGGGACAATAAGCTCTGCGATATCTTCACCGTCAACTTCGCTACCAAATGCTGAGAATGTTGCATTAGTACCAGCCATTGACACTGTGTACTCTGCGTCTAGAGTATTTAGATCAGTAAGATCTGTAGCATACTTAAGTGTAAGTGCTTCGATGTTGTCTAAGTATTCACCTGCAGTAGCTCCAGCTGTAGCTTCACCGTCAATGTTGACAGTACCTGTAGCTGTGAATGTCAATGTATCGATGCTGAAATCTTCGTGTGTAGCATCGAATTTGAATCTACCTACAAGGATCTCTTCGTCAACATCTGAATCGTTATCAGGTGCAACGATTTGGTTAGCTAGAGTTGAATCAGATTCATCTACAGCAAGTGTACCACCACTAGAGATGACAATAACCATGCTTTCGTTGTTGGCTGCGTCACCTGTTGCAGTGATATCGTTATTCTCTGAATCTTGGACAGATATTTCAGCAGATACATCGTCGATATCTACGTAGACAGCATCGTCAGTTCCTCCATATGGAGCGCTACCACTAACGTCACCGTAAACGTATAGAGTTTCTGTTGTTCCTGCTGAGATATCCCAGTCTAGGTTTTGGAATGTAGCATTACCTCCTGTAGAGAATGATTCTTCGCTTCCAAGAACTGTACCGTCTCCATCTGTTAGATAAAGGCTTGTAATAACGTCTTGAATGTAAGTATCACCATGATCATCATCATAACCTTCAGTAAATGTAGTTCCACCTGTGTCATCAATGTAACCTGAAATTGTGATTTCATCGATGTTAACGTCCATAGCGCTTCCTACTACAAGTGCGAATCTACCAAGCTCGATGTCTTGTGATCCTTGTACGTAAGTTTCTGAAGCGCTGTAAGCAGATGCTAGAGATACTGCTAGGCTTGCAGCTTTAACTGTTAGAGCGTCTCCGCTAACAGCAGCTGATGGAACGATGTCAGTGATGTATTCGTTAGTGTCTCTGTCTCGGATTCCTTCAGTTGTACTTACTTCGTCAAGAGTTGCTGTGATAGTAGATGCGTCAAGAGTTGAATCGTTAGCAACATCACAAGTTATAGCAACTTCCATACTCTCGCCTGCATCCATTTCCCAAGAAGTTGTCCATGTAATAGTTTGGTCGTTATCGTCATCGCTTGCATCTAGCTCTTGTGGACCCATAAGTGTCTCAACAACTTCACCATCATCATCAAGTCTTACAACTCTAAAGTCAGAGAAGTTTAGAGTAGCATTGTCGTCATCGACAAGACCACTACCAGTACCTAAGATACTAGCTTCTAGCTTCTTGACTTCAACATCTCTCTCTGTAGTAAATGTCATTTGGTTGAGGATAACATCCTTACCATTGATAGCTACTTCGTCAGCAGAAAGAGTAGTCTGAGAAATTGTAAACTGACCACCTTGGATTGTTGAGTAAGTCGCATCATCTGTAGATGCTCCTGTTGTTCCATAGTCGTACGAAGTGTAAGTAACTTGTGCTCCGTATCCATATACAAGACCTGTAACTTTAAGGTCTGTACTTTCGTCTAAGTAAACGATAATTGTGTCAGCTGGATCAGCGTATGTTCCAATATCAGATGTAACAGTAAATGTTTTGCTGTTACCTTTTCCGATACAGAATCCGTCATCTGTGTATCCAAATTCATCACAGTTGTATGTACCGTCTATAGAGAATGTAACAAGATCTTCGCTAGATACAGAATCTGCTGTAGCGATAACATCTCCTGATTGAAGAAGTTGT
The DNA here is from genome assembly GCA_964344725.1 of uncultured Candidatus Peribacteria bacterium. GTDB lineage: Bacteria > Patescibacteriota > Gracilibacteria > UBA1369 > UBA12470 > CG2-30-44-17. The sequence continues at coordinate 693 of CAYFOI010000018.1, read as the reverse complement.
AGATCAGAATAAGTTTCTACTGAAGCAGATCCTTTAACAGTAAGAGTGATTCTTTCTAGAACCATGTCTTCACTGCTAGAAGCTGAAATTTTGAATTCAGCGATCTCTGCGTCATCGTCACCGATTGTTGGATCTCCAGTAGATCCTGTTTTCTCTATAGTAGCTGTACCAACGTTAGCTTCACTCATAGTGAAGGTTTCACTAGTCATAGAGAATGTACCAGTAACTTCTGATGCATTAGTATCGATCTTGTCTGCGCTTGTGATTTCAACAGCGTTCTCATCTCCAGATTGAGCTGCAGTATCGAAGTCTGCAACAATTGTAAGAGTAACAGATTCGCCGTCTGCTAATTCGTAGTTCAATGATCCGAATGTAGCTTCGTTATCATCGCTAGCAAATGTTCGACCTGTTGTTAGACGCTCGTCTCCATCATATAGGTAGACGTAATCAAAGTCGCTGTAAGTACCAACACCTGTTCTGTGAAGGATAAATCCGTCAAGCTCAGCAGCGTCACCGTCTGCTGTGAAAGTGATGTTCATCATTTCAACACCAGTAGCACCTTGAGGTACTGTAGCGCCGTCGACAACATCTCCGATCTCAACAGTCAATGTAGCTGTGCTGTCTGGTTCTTCTTCGATACAAGCTGCTGTGTCTTCGTCCCACTCGTATCCGTCACTACATTCTCCTGTAGCA
>CAYFOI010000017.1:0-31286 GCA_964344725.1 uncultured Candidatus Peribacteria bacterium | reverse complement strand
GGCTTACACTAAAGCAAATTTCGCATTTCTACGCACCCGAAAATGAACGGTCTCTGTAAGTTCTGCATCTGGTATTTTTTTAAATTAAAATTATTATGAAAGGTTTAAAACAAGGCGAAGATTTGCCTCTAGGTCCAGATTCGGGTTTGGCAGATTTAGGGCCTAGTACTCAAGCTTATGTTGCTTTGCATGGATTTAATTCTGTTCCAGCTCATGCTGTTGATTTAGGTGGTGGTTCATGGGCTTTGCTAGGTGAAGATGTTGATAGTCAAGAGGCTTTGGATGCGCAACTGGCTGTTGAATTAAGTGCTGCTCAACAAGGTTGCACTGTTGCTGATTTGATAGGACCATCTAAGGTTGTAGCTCTTTACCGTGATAAGTTGGAAGCCGAAAGACATATTGGTGGGACTTCTTCTCCTGCTCCTGTTAGGCGAGATGGGAAGAGGCATGATTCTGCTTATTAGGTCGTTACTACTTTGTGACAGGAATTTGTGTAGGTTTACAGGTTAGGATTCCGTACTAGTACGGAATTGGTGGTTTTGCTACGCCGAAAGCGCGGTTTCGGCTTTACTTCGGATCGCGTCGCTACTACCTTGCAATAGGGCTCGACTTGATTCTCTACAAAAAATCTTCACTCTTAAGATCGTGAAGCATTTTTCTTGAGAATCCTCCTGTGCTTCGGCAAATGTGCGAATTTGCCTATGCTATGGACCGTCGCAGCTCGCTATTACCTTGCAAACTGCCAGGCCATGCGGAAGATTGAGCGTTGAGTGTTTGCTATAGATTTGTTTTCTATCAGGATGCCGACGGGGTTGTCTGTGTATGAGATTATGGCGACCTTGTTGTCGTAGATATTGATTTCGTTGGTGAAGTCGTATTTTTCTTTGGGGACGAGGCGTACTTCACGGCTGCATTCCCAGTCTCTGTTTTGGACTTTGTGTCCGATTTCGTCGTCTGGGCAGATTCCGCGTAGGTATATGCCTCTTTCTACTCTTTCTGCTACGTATTCTGCGTCGTGTTCTGGCCAATATCTTCTTATTCCTCTTGAGTCGGCGTAGTTGAGTATCTCTGTATTTGATGTGAGTGTGTCTAGGTATATCTGTTTGATTCCTTTTAGTCCTTCAAAGTATTGAACTTGCGGGTATGGGGTTTCGCCTCTGAGGATTTTGAAGTCTGGTAGTGATTTGCGAAAGTCTCTTGCTCGTGATCGATAGTCTAATGCAATTATTTCTGGGTCTACTGGAGTGAATAGTAATTTTCCTTTGACTTTGTGTTTTGTTACGAATCCTCTTGGTATGAGTTTCTCGATAATGTCGTATGTTGTTACTCGGTTTATTCCGGCTCTTTTTGCTATTTGAGAAGCTGTTGATTGACCGAGTTCTACAAGGGCTAAATATGTTTTTGCCTCTTTCTCTGTGAGGCCGATGTTTTCCAGTATTTTTTGAAGCATTGTCAATCGAAGATTTGTTGTAGAAGATTTCGACAAAACGATTGTAGGCGCTTTTGTTGTTTGGGTCAAATAGCTTGGCAATGTTGTGTCGGGAATGTTTGCACCCCTGTTTTTGGGTGCAAAAAAGCTCTTTGCATGATTTTTGTGGTGTGATATTACGGTATCGATTTCATTTGCCTCTTAACAAAAAACAAAATGGAACCAACTGCTACACAAGGCGTGAGCGCTACCCAAGCTTCCGTCGACCCTATTTCTGGTGTCAAAAGGCATCATGATTATGCTTTTAAGAAGAAAAAGGGATGGACGAAGGAAGAAGTCTTAGATGCTTGTGCGAAAGCTGGTGTTCGCTATGTGAACATGCAGTTTATCGATATCGCAGGTATGCCTAAAGCGATTACAATTCCTGTTCACAAGCTTGAAGGAGCTATCTCGCACAACATTTGGTTTGATGGTTCTTCCATCAAAGGTTTTGCTCGTATTCATGAGAGTGATATGTATTTGAAGCCAGATCTAGATACTTTCGCAGTTCTACCTTGGACAAAGGATCGTGAGGACGTGATTGCACGTATTATTTGTGATATCTACAGGCCAAATGGTCAACCTTTCGAGGGTGATCCTCGTGGAATTCTGAAAAGACAGCTAGAAGAGGCTAAAAAGCTTGGTTATTCTTTTAATACAGGTCCTGAATTAGAGTTTTTCCTCTTTAAAAAAGAAGGCGATGAACTCAAAGCTCTTCCAAACGACAAGGCTGGATATTTCGATCAAACCAATGATCTTGCTGTCGAAATCAGGAATGATATGAGTTTCGCTCTAGATCAAATGGGTATCGAGGTCGAAGCTCTTCATCACGAGGTTGCGGAGGGTCAGCATGAGATAGATTTTAAATATGCTGATGCCCTTACAACTGCTGATAATGCTATTACTTTCAGATTGGTTTTGAAAGCTATTGCTGCCAAGTATGATCTTCATGCGACTTTTATGGCTAAACCAATCGCTGGGATCAATGGTAGTGGTATGCACGTTCACCAGAGTCTGGTTTCTCTTGAGACTGGAGAAAATGCTTTCTATTCTACTGACGCTCAAAATAAGTACAATCTGAGTCCTGTTGCACTTTCTTTTATTGCTGGTCAACTTGAGCATGCTAAGGGTATAAATGCTATTTTGAATCCTACGATTAACTCTTACAAGAGGCTTGTTCCAGGATACGAAGCTCCTGTTTATATCGCATGGGCTCAAACGAATAGATCTGCGCTAATCCGTGTTCCTCATATCTCAAGTAGTAGCGCTGCTGCTGCGACAAGATGTGAACTTAGGAACCCTGATCCAATGGCAAATCCTTATCTTGCGTTTGCTGTTATGCTTGCTGCTGGTATCGATGGTATTAAGAAAGGGCTTCAGCCACCTGCACCGGTTGAGGAAGATATTTATGAATTCTCTGAAGAAGAGGCTGAGAATCGTGGTATTACTTGTCTAGCTGATAGTTTGGCTCAAGCTGTTTCCAGAATGAAGAAGGACGATCTTGTAAAAGAAGCTCTTGGTGATCATCTCTATAACGCATTTATTCAGTCTAAGAAAAACGAGATCGATCGTTACAGGACTTCTGTTAGCGATTGGGAGCTTGAGGAGTATTTGGATTTGTATTAGGAGAATGTAGGGGGCAGAATTTAGAATTTAGAGGCGCTCCGCTTTGGCGGGGCGCTTTTTTTGTGGTATGATTTCGATCTGTAATGATCCAATTATGGCTCCTGATAAACCTGATGATTATTGGCGTTCTCATTTCGCTCCTGGCTTGGCGGATATCATTGTTTATGATGAAGAAGCTAGAAGGGTGTGGAGGAGAGTTGCTGATGCTAGGTTTGCAGATTTTTTGGAGGAGCATCCGGGGAAGGCTCTTGTTATGGTGATGGATGCGGATGAGGGATTGGAGCTTTATGGTGTTGCTGATGATGTGATTGCTCTCGAAAGTATGAATCGTATGGCTGCTTCACAGCATGGTAAGACGGGGAGTCGTAGGCCTGTTTTTCTATTTGCTCCTTGGCCAAATGCAGGGGCTAGGTGTGATTACTATGTTCAGCTTGAGTTTTTGTTTTCGCGAGAGAGGTAGGATGTGTGTTTTAGTTTTTTGGGGGAACTCTATAAACCCAGTTGGTGCAGTGTTGTACTAGGTATCCTGTTCCTATTGTTAATTTGCTGTTTGAGAGGTTGGCTGATCCAGTGCTAAGTCCATCTCCAATATCTGTAATTACTACGACGGGATCCCAGCGGTGTGCTTTATCATTTGTTAATCCTGTTTGTGCGAATGAAATTGCTACACTTAAATCAGTTGCATATTCTACTGTATCTCCCATCATGAAACTATCCATATGTACGATACCGGGGGTAGGTTGGGTTGGATGAATTATTAAACGTCTTCCCAGTGTGCCTCTGTAAAAAAGGTTGGGGGCATTTTGTATTTGGTCGCTATTTAGTTGTGGTAGTGAATGCCAAACTTCATGGTCGAAAAACAAATCAACTAATTCGCGATCTGATTTCCGTTTTTCTCTAGCTTCTACAAGTTCACTTTGTAACTGAGCATCTAAAGTGCGCCATCTCTCTAGTGCTGTTTTGTATCTTTTTCGCTCCTCGTTTACTGGACCTTTGGCGTCTCGAAAAGCGCCTAAGGTTGCTCTTCTTATGCGTGGTGCAAGTTCTCTTCTGAGTGACTGTAAAGCTTTTTCTGTAGGTACTCTTCTGCCAAATCGTTTCCTTATTTCTCCTTGTAATATTTCTTCTCTTGTAGAGTCTTCAATGTAATTTTCTTGATGAGGATTTAATCTTTTTTTTTGAGGTGCTGTCGGTTTGTTTCTCCCGTGTTGATTAGCTGCAAATTCAGCTTGTTGAAGTGCTACACAAGCTTGGATAAAATGATATGTTGCTTCGCGATAGTCCTCTAAAGACATATTTTTGTATTACAAAAGGTCTTTTATTTAAAGGCAATATGGTTGTTTTGTCAAGAGCGGGCTAGGTTTGCGCACTTTCCACGATTAGTTTTTCGATTTGCAAAAGGTAGTGTCTTTTGTCGGTTGAGAGATAGTGAATTTTGCCTGTTTTGAATTTCGTATCGATTTCGAGGAGTTTTGTGTAAGTTTCTTTGAGTTTGTCGGCTTCGAAGTTGCGGGTTTGGTTGAGTGTGTTTGTGATGACGAAAGGATGTTGTTTTAGGCGGTCTATGATCTGTTGTTTTTGGAAGCCTTTGCGGACTAAATCTTTAACTTCGATTAGGAGTCTGAATTGGCGTACGATCATCGCGAATACGTATGGAAGTTCTTCGCCGCTGTCTAGGAGTGTATGGAGTGTTTTTATGGCTTCGTGGGTGCGTTTGTTGCCGATTTGATCTGTTAGTTTGAAAATATTTGTCTCGGCGGATGAACGGGTTAAGAGGTCTATGTCTTTGGCTTGGATTTCGCGTTCTCCGGCGTAAGCTGTGAGTTTGTCTATTTCACTTGAAAGCTTCCAGAGGTCTGCGCCGACGTGCTGGGCTAGGTAAGAGGCTGCCATTATGTTGATTTTGCCACCTTTTTTTGATGTTTTGTCTATGATCCATTGGTTGAGGGTTGTGCCTTGCGGAGGTTGGAATTCGTATACCTTTGCTATTTTGTTGAGATGTTTGAAAAGGCTGAGGCGTTTGTCCGGTTTCTTGAGTTCATAAAAAACGAGTACGGTTGTGTCGGGTACATCTGTTAGTTTCTCTGCGAGTTTCTTTTGGGCGTCAGCTTTTTGTTCTGAAAGAAAATTCTTGATGAGTACTAGCCTTTTGTCGCTTAAAAAAGGGAGGACAGCTATTGCATCTAAGATATCTGATGGAGTTAGTTCCTCTCCGTTCAATTCTGTTATATTAGTGTCTCCATCGTAACGTTTCTCAAACTCTTTTTTCCATGTGGCAATTTTCTCATGGATTGAGAATGAGTCTTCGCCGTGCATCAGGATGAGGTTGCCGAGTTGTGCTGAGTCGGTAGGCAATAGTTAGTAGTTAGTAGGCTTGTAGCTGGTAGGCTAGGGTACTTATTTTAGCAGTATATGCGAAAAAGCGCATCTGGAAAGCTAAATAGCTAACTAGCTAGTAAATATTATTTTCCACTGCTTTGAGATACGTGGACATTGCGTGGCAGTTGCTATCTACTTTGATGTCGTTTTGGTACATGCTTGATCGGAATCCTCCTATAGCTCTTTCGGGTGTTTCTAAATAGAAAGTGTTTTCGTCTGTGAATTGCATGCTTATTAAGAATTCTACAGCCAGATGAGTTGATTCTTTGTATTTTTCTTGGTGTTCAATATCTCCCATGATTACGGCTAATTCGTATGCATCTACAAGTCCCTCGCCGTATGCAGCTGCGCTACATGTTAGTCCATCGTCTACTCCATTTACCAAGAAAGCTCCTATGTATGAATCAAAAGGCGTCATTTCTTCGTCATATTGTCTGTTGTCTATAAGGTAATCTGTCATTTTGAATGTTGCTTCGGCATATTTTTCATCTTCTGTTAATTCATAGACTATAAGGTATGCGCTCGAGTTCCATGAGACTATTGCTGGAGAGTGTTTTCTGTCGAAGTATTCTTCTACCCAATAGTATGATTTTTCTATGGTTTCTAGGTATTTTTCTTCGCCTGTATCTCTGTAGAGTCTTGCTAGACCGAGGTTTATTTCTCCTGTGTATAAAGCGGTTGCGAAAGTGTTGTCGTAGTCAGCTTCTGGATAGTAGTTTCTATATCCACCATCTTCGTCTTGCATGAAGATTGCGAAATTTGCGAGCTGTGCCATTAATTCATCGTAAGATGTGTCTCCGGTAACTTCTTTGTAGTCTGTGAGGGCGATTATTGCCATTGCTACAGATCCTAGCTTGGTGTAGCCATTGTAAGTTATGTAGCTCATATCTCCTTCTGTAATTACGTAATCCATGAACCAGTCGATGCTTTTTTTGGCGTCTTCGAGGTATGATTCATCGCCGTAGTATTTGTACAGTTCTATGAGAGTATAGCTGCCGTAAATGTGGCGTGGCATGTTGTATTTGTCTGAATATGTGTCGTCTGATGGATAGTATGCGTAGTTGAATTTTTCTGTGCCTGAAAAGTCGTTTTTTATTCTTTCTGCTGCTAGATCGAGTGATGTTATGAACTCATCTGAGCTGATTTCTGTAGGGTAGGTGTTGTACCTGTCTAAGATGATTGATCCTTCATCTGTTTCTATGAAGTTGAATGTTGTGAATTTGTAAAATTGATTGGATTCGTCTTCAGCGCAGTTTGAGTCTAGATTTGATGCCAAGCATAGTTCTTCAAAAAAGGTTTCATTGGTAAGGTTTTCGATTATTGCTACATGTGGAAGTAGAGTGTGTCCGTCTAGTGATATTCCGTGTATGCCTCTTTCAATTGCGTTGATTGATTCGGTGTTGCTTATCTCGGTTGAGTTGTTTGGCAAATTGATCTCTATTGTTTCGTATGATTTTATGTCGAGGTTTAAGGCCTCGATATTGTTGAAATCGGTTTGAAAAGTTTCGTAATCTCCGTTTGAATGAATTGTTATGTAGATTTCCCGGTTTTCTTGATTGAAAATGTCGGGTTTTCCTTCTGTTGTTGTTTTTCTGATGGTGTTTATAATCCACTCTTGATCTGTTTCTGAAAGGTATATCTCTCCGTCTTCGTTTATGTAGCTTGGGTTTTGTTCTTGATTGAAAACTGTTAGGTCCGCTTGTCCTAAAGACACGCCTATATTTGTACTTAACAGTACTAGTGTAATTGCCACTAATGTATATCCTATTTTCTCTAGCATTTTGATTTGTTATCTGGCGGTTTTTTCAGATAAAAAGTCTACGTAATCTGAGAGTCCTGGAGGGGTATTCAAAATTACACGTTCGTCATATCTGATTACGACAGCTCCGTGGTCGAGTTCGGGAGGTCCTACGAATCCACTTTCATCTAGTAGGTTATCGATGTTTCCATAAACTGATCCATAGATGCGTAATTGTTCTCCGATTGGGTCTCTTGAAATTCCGTCGTTATTTATATTGCCTCCGCCGTCAGCCCCTTCTTCGACATAATAGACTCCTGCTAGGTCTGTGACAGAATGATTGATGTTGATATCTCCGTTTATTACGATGAATGCTACTGATGGTAAGTTCTCGGTATCTAGGTTGGTAGGGTCGTCGTATTGATAGTAGTTGAAGCCGAAGTATGCGTCTTCGTATTCTACACTTGTGTATGCGTCAAAATTGATGTTTCCATCCTCGACTATCAATGTATAAGCTCCTTCTGGGATTATTATGTTCCCGCTGAAAGTTACGTCATATCCTTCGATGTAGTAGATGTTGTCTTCAGGGTTGTTTGTGTTTTCGTAGTTTTCGAGCTGTTCCCAGGATGTGATTGTAATGTCTGATGCTACCGTTGTTGCGGTGTTGTAATTGTAAGTAGATCTTGCTAGATGGCTTGCTGATTCCTCTGTGATTTGGTCGGCTTGCCATTCGTTAATTGCAACGTAGAACGCTTCTGTGATGTAGCTTGAGAAATGATTTAAAGCTTCTTCTAGGGTAGCTGCAAACGTATCTAACAGGATGATTCCGTCTGAATTGTGGAAGTCATGGTCTGCAACGCATGCTATGGATGCCCCAGATGTTATTTCGTTTTCTAGATAAACATCACCTGCGTTTCTTGTGAGTAGGTAAGGGCAGATAACCGTGATTGTCTTTGTTGCTTCGATAGTTCCAGTTACGTCAAGTTCTTCTGCAGTTGCTACATTGTCGAAGTATTCGGCCATGCAGATGTCTTCTGAGATACTTGTACAGTCCATATACGATGTTACGTCAGCTTTGTATGTCATTGTGATAACGGTTCCCTCTGTGAGGTTGTAGATATCGATTCCTTGTAGTGGATTGCTAGAGTTATCTAGTGTGTAACAAGGTGTTGGAGCATCTAATGATGGATCTGCAGGGTCGGAACATGTGATGGCTCCATCCAGTGTAAATGTTCCGCTTTTATAGGATATGTAAGAGGAGCTCGAGCTTCCATCTGAATAATATCCGTATATGTTGTTTTGAAGTGTGTCCTCGATGTGTGCTTCTGTTGTATCGCCGGCTGTGTAGGTAAGTGTGTAATAGATGTAATCTTGGTCGTGGGCTAGGGTGGTTGATTCTGTTAAATAGTTGCCTGTTACGTATTCGTCATCTATTCCGTCTCCGTCTGTATCTATCATTTCACCGTCTGTTTGGAAGTTATAAGAATAAGCTTCTTTTTCTAGGTTCCCTGGTACTTCTGGTACGTCAACGTCAGCGTCAACATCAACGTCAACATCTATATCTATGTCGGCGTCAATATCTACATCTACATCGGCATCAACATCAACGTCAGCATCCACATCAACATCGGCGTCAACATCAACATCTACATCCACGTCAACATCAACATCTACATCGACATCAACGTCCACATCAACATCTACGTCTCCGCCACCACCTTCTTTATCAATACATAACTCTGCGTTACACCAATCTGCTTCAGAATCTTCTACGTATATACAATATTCTGTTTCGTCTGGGTGTGATGTCTCTGTGTATTCTACAGTTGTATTACAGTTTGTTGGACTCTCTGGATCTATACTCGCTGTAGCGGAATCTAGATCCCACTCTGCTGTCTCACAAGTCCAAACGTCTCCGTTTGTGTCGTAAGTTTCTATAGTAATGTCAATTGTGTACTCTTCATCCTCTGTAGTGAGAGGTCCGGTAGGGTCGATGGTCATGTAGTCACATGTGACACATACGTAATCTGTTGTTAGTTCGACAGTGTGTGTGTTCCAGTGCCATCCGACATTTCCCTCATCATCTTCAATATCGATCCAGTCTTCTTCATCTTTGTCCCATGCCAAGTGATAAATAGATATAGAAGAAGTTGTTGTTGCGGAGTCGCCGTCTTCGACATCGTCTGCAAAAGCGTAAGAAATAATCTCTCCAAAAGTTCTATCATCTTCGTCCCAAGTGTCTCCGCCACCATCTGCTGCGTCGTATTCATTTATACCTGGTAATGTTGGTGCATCGCTCCAGTCTGTCATTCCGTATAGCCATTCTACGTAGTTATCTGAATATCCATCTTCGACTAAGTATAAGTTTACTGTTGTTCCTCCGTCGTCTGTACTAGACCCACCATCACAAGATACTGATGCAGATGGAGTGCTACACACTAGACTATCTAAGTCGACGCTATCCATAAAGTCTTCTCCTAAATATATTCTAAAACCTGCTACGACAGATTCAATGTAGTAATCTTCGTATGGTCCGCCTCCCGAGTTGATGTAGGTATGTGTATGCCATGGATATCCTGAATCTCCCCATACTTCACAATCGTATTCCTGCGAGTATGGGTCGTCGGCTTCATCTTCATCTACAGCGATATATCCACTATCTTCAATCTCTGCTACTGGTTCTGAAGATCCGAAAGTTCCTTTAGGTGTTCCCATAGCGCCACTGGCTAAGTTTGCAGAGGTGGCAGATATTATGAGAACTGCTGTACAGAGTAAGGCTTTTAGTTTTTTGCTTTTATTCATTAGGTGTGTTTACATTTGGTGTTTCTATCTGGATGTTGTTTTCTCCACGAACACTATTGGTCTCTGATCTTGTGTCGTCTGTTGTCCATGCGCAACCTGTGATTAGGGTTGTTAGGATTATTAGTGTTATTATGTATTTTTTCATTTTTTGAGGATTTTAGGATTATAGGGTTGGAGGATATTGGTATGGATTTATTCTTTGCCTCCTCTTGGGCCTCCTGAACCTGGTCTTCTACCTCCTCCTAATGGTCCATCGCCTGGTCGCCATTGTCCGGGTCTTCCAGGGTTTCCTCCGGTGTTGCTTGTGCCTCCATCTGTGCTCTCAGAGCCTGCATTAGGGTTGCTACTTCCAGTTGCGCCTTGTGCGTCATTGTCGTCTGCGAACCAAGAATCTGATCTTAGATCGTCACTTAGGACGTTTTGGTTGTCGTGTATGGTTGGTGTCCCGTCAGCGTCCTTGCCTCCTTCTGGAAGGTCATTCTCGTCATCTGGAGGGACCTCGGGCTCGTCTTCAGGTTCTGGTGTATAGTCTTCGTCAACATCCTCCCAGCTTCCTGCAGCGAAGAATTGGTAGATGTCTCTGCGGATTCTTCCAGGCATTTCTTGGATTGCAGCTTCCATCTCTGAAATTGTTGTTGTTTGTGGAAGTCTGATGCTTACTTTTTGATTGATGTAAAGTGTTGGGTTGTCACAATATCCAAGGCTTCCTCCCCATATTTCTGATTGAATTCCTATTACTATGTCTAATCCATAGTCTGTTGTTATGACGGTGTCTCTTCCTGTTAATTCTGTTTCTCGGAGTAGCATCACTGTTTCTTGGAATTCCGCAAATACTGGTCCGTAAGTGTCTGGTTGGCTTGTTATGAGAGAAGGATCCTCGTATATTGCTAGCATTTTTTCTGCTTTGTCGGGGCTTCTTAGGAAGTAATACATCTCGAGTGTGTTTCTTGCGATAGATGTTCGCATGAATTCGCGAGGGTTGTCTACAGGCATATCTCTGAGTCTTGCTAGAGCTGCGGTTCTGACTTCTAGGACTTCTTGTCTTCTTGCTGGGTCTGCAGGTTCGTCTGGTGTTACGTTGTAGCTTACTGGATTGATTAAAGCTACGTCCTGCATTGTGTCTGCTCTTAGGCCGTTTGCACCTTCGGAACCTACCACTGTATACATTTCTGCTGTGGTAGGTATCTCCATAGGAAGTGTTGGTGGTTTTTTTGCGGCGCTTTGTTCTATATCGAGAAGCATTTGCCTGGCTATTTCTGGCGAATATTCTGCTGAAAGCACTTTTAGGAAGTATTTTCTATATTTTTCTCTGTAATGCGCTCTTTCTTTGTCATTGAATTCGTGGCTATGGCTTACATAAGTATTCTTTCTTATTACTGACATTATGTAGTCCACTTCTACGTCTGAAACTGGTGGGTCAAAATCTTGAGTTGCCATGTACTCTCTGACTTTTTCTTCTAGAGCTTCTAATTCGTCGACCATATCATCGTCGAATAGGGTAGACATTTTGCATAGTGCGCTGTTGTTCCTGAAGAATCTTAAGATGTGTGGTTCTAAGTCGTTGGCGCGTATTAATGGATTTGGGTTGTCGAAAAGTACGTCGCTCATTCTGTCTACTTGCTCTTCCCATTTTTTGACACTGAGGCCAGTAAGTCCTCTTGATCTTAACGTTTCTTGGTATGCTGGATCGGTAAATTGTTCCCATGTGAGTAATGGGTCTCTGTCGAAATCGTAGTCGTCTCCTAATGCGTCTGGTGATCTAGGGTCATCTATGTCTAGGCTGCTGTATCTTCGGAAGAAGATGCTTCCTGCGCCTAGGTCTTCGTAGTCTTGGAAATAGTTTCGTTGTGGTTCTTCTCTTTCGGCTCTTTCTGCTTGGGCTGGATCCAGAGAGCGGATTGTGATCCTTGTATGTACGTATACTCCACCGTCCTTGTGGCGTGTTATTACTGGTTGAACGTCAAATTCTATGGCGCTTCCAAGTTGCATTCTGTTCATTGCTATATATAGGTCTTGGCTTGTAGGTGGTTTTCTGTCTCCTACAATGATTTTTGCGTCCATATCTGGATCAAATCTTATCTCTACGTCGCCTTGTAGGACTTCGTCGAGGAAAGTCATGTGAATAAGTCCTTCGGCTTCTCCTTCTCCTGGAGTTAAACTAATACCGTTTCTGCGTGTGGCGGTGTCCATTCTTTCCAAATCACTTGCTAAATGTTCTCCTATATTTAGTTGGTACCTTTGTCTTCCTATTGAGTAAGGGCGATCTTCGAAATCTCCGGGTGGCATCTCTCGTGCCATTATGTCTGCGCGGTCTATTATTCTAGGGTCTGTTACCATTGTTGGTTCTCCTTCTAGTCCTAGTTTAGCAATTTGTTCTGCAATTTTGTCTTGGAGTCGCTCGTTTGTCTCTGTATAGAGTTGATTTGGGTTTCCTGGGACTGTGAAGAATAGTTTTGTTCTTCCGGCAACTGCGATACTTATGAATGGTATGATGAATGGAGGCATGAATCCATAGGCTATTCCTGCTCCTGTGAATAGTGGTGGTCTCCAGTCTGCCAATGCGATGTTGCCTACGTGTTCTGCATGATCTACGAACATATCCCATAATATGGCTTCTCTTGTTCGAGGTGTGATTCCTGGTTCTGCTGCTAGCTGTTTTGCGAATTCTTCGAATCCAGGCATCTCGGCGATTATTGCTACTTTTTCTGATAATGGGATGTCTGCATCTATGATGTCTGTGTTTGTTTGGAATTGGAATTTGTCGATTCTTCTTTCTCGTAGTCTGTCTACGTTGACACCTACACTAGCGTGCACAGCTCCTAATAGGGTAGGGCCGTCTTTTAGTGTTAATCCTACACCGAAGCTTCCACCTGCTGAAACGTCCCAAAGCCCTAGTTCCAGAGTTGCGGTTTCACTGAAAGTTGCTCCTATGTATGCGTCTGGTCCTTTGAATCCTCCACCGACTTGCAAGCTTGTTGTTAGGTGGAAAATTGGATCTGGTGATAATGTGTATGATATAGATCCGCCGGCTCCTCCTTCGACTCCGCCCTGTTCTGTGTTCCCTGCATATATTCCTATTGCTATGCTTAGGCCGTCGATAGGTAGATCTATAGGTACGTATAAGCCCACGCGGCCTCCCGATACATATCGTTGTTCTGTTGTTTGTAATCCTGCACCGATTCCGAATACTGTTTTTGTTTCACCTGTTGCTTCGTCGATTATCTCGACTGGTCTCAAAGTTACGCCTCTTCGTAATTCTTCTTCCGCTGCGTTGATTCCTTCGTGTATGGCTGTTGCGCATAATTCTAATGTTTCTGGGGTAAGTATATCCTCTGTTGCGGTGTCGATTATTAATCCTGAAGTAGGATCCCTGAATGATTCTACTATACTAACTAGGTGAGGATATACTTCTGGATCATTTCTGTATTTTTCCAGTACAGCTTCAATTTGTTCCATGAATTCTTCCTGTGTTTCGCTTACGCGATCTGTCATCCGGCGACCTTCCATAATAGCGTATCCGTTTGTGAGGAAGATTCTTTGATGAGGTGTTAAATCGCTAACAGATGTTATATCATCTGGTAATTGCATTATTTCTCGTACTTTTTCGATGTATGGTGCTAGAATGTCCATTCTTTTGGATTCGAGAGGTGTTTTCTTGCCTCTGAGATCCTCGATTTCTGTTTCAAGTCTTGCGATTCTTTGTTCCATTGCTGCTGCTCTTGGTCCTCCAGGGTAAATTAGTCCGCTTCGGATTTGCTTTTCTAATCTTTCTTTTGTGTTGTCGATTCGGCGTTGTTTTCTAGACATCGCGTTTGCCAGGCGGTTTATTTTGCGATCAATTTTTCTGATTTCTGCTCGATCATTTTTGCCGTTGTGATTCAGGTCTTCTACAGGTATTTCTAGGCTATCTAATAGTGATACAACATCTAGTCTGATGCCTTTGTGGAAACCTTTGCCGCTTCCGGTTAGCTCAACGTCTTGAAAGATTCCATCTATGCCTGCATCTATGAAATAGTCGATGTCTCCTAGGAGTTCTTCTTCTTGCAAGTCTCCTTCTACTGTCCGATATTGAATTAAATCTGCTAGTGCGGACTCTGAATCTCCAACGGTTGCCATTAAATGTCTTGCGGTTCTTTTGTAGATCAAACTTTCTCCGGCTGCGATGGCTTCCATGCTGATGATGTCGCCTTCGTTTTGAAATCCTCTTTCGGCCAGAGCTCGTGCGTAAGCTTCTCTGTACATCTCTTGTTTTTCTGGGTCGTTGGTTCCATTGAGTAATCTTGAGAACTCTTTTAGCTGGAAAGTTCTCGCTTCTTCTACGTCGAAGTTGAGTATGCCGGTCTCTTCGTCTACGCTTAAGCTTTGTGCAATATTTGCAAAATCTGCATCTCCCATTCCCTCAGGTATGTGGGCTAGGTAGAGCGCTCCGGTTTCGGTGTCTTTGACTATACTGCCCATCTTAACGAGATTCTCTATCCCATATGAGAATGCCATGAGTCTTAGGACGAATCCTGCGTCCATTTTTTCTGTGTAACCTGCACCTGCTGCGCGGAATCTTCCTCTAACTGCTGCTATTATCTCTGTTGTTATTCCTAATCCTTCACCTTCTACTGTTCCCAGTTCTTCGTTAGTTTCTGTTACTACAACTTCTGAATATAGGGCTAAGTCGTCTATGTCGTAGATGTTTGGAGCTTTGCCTGTTACTCGTTCTTCTTGGACTTGAGTCTCGTATCTTCTGAAAGCGTGTTGGTGTAGTGTTTCTCCTTCTCTCAAAGTGTTCAATGCTTTTAGTACTTGCCATGCTTGAATCATGAGTTGCTCGCGCATTTCTAGTTCTTCTTCCAGTTGTTCCTTTCGTAGGATTACGGGAGCTGTTTGCAGTTTGTATAGTTTTCTTTCTGCTCGGTTAAGTTTGCGTAGTATTGAAATTAGTTCTTGTTTTTGTGCGCTTCCGTTTGTGAACTCACTAGCTTTGGTTTTTTCGATGCGTTTAATGTATGCGCCGAGCGTTTCGTTTGGTTTTTGCTGCAAGTCTGGAGTGAGTTCGTCGGCTGCATCTAGATATTCTCTGGTTATTCCCTCAACAACTCTTAATTGTGCTAGGATTTTTCCTTCAGCGTTTGCGAGTCTTCGTTTCATTCGTGGTGATCTTAATTTGGTGTCTCCGTCTCGATATCTTCTGAAAAATTGGTTTTGATTCTCTCCGAGTTTGAATTTGGTTATGTTTTTGAAGCTGAGTACTTTGTTTCCTCCTTTGCGGATTGCTGCTCGGAATTGGCTAGGTCTCCAGCCTAGTGGTTCGTCATCTATGATTTCTGCTAGCCTTTTTGCATTTGGGTTGTTTTCGTGATCTGCTCTTCTGAAAAGCTCTGCCCAGGTTTCGTGACTTGTGTGTCTTTTGTTTCCTTGCAAGAATTCTGGGAGATCTGCCTTTTTCCCTCTTAATCGTCCTTCGTAATCTCCGTTCATGAATTCTCGATATAATGTTTCTCTTTGTATTGCTAATTCTGCGAGTTGCGCTTGTGCACGTTCTCGTAGTTCAGCGTGTCTTTCCCTTATTACGTCTTCTACGCTTCTTATTCTGCTTTCTCCGACTAGACCTCTTTGCATGTCTTCAAGATCTGCTCTTCTTTGTGCTGCGTCTTCTGCTGTTTGTGGAACTAGGACTGCGTCTGTTGGGTGGAATCGTCTTGACCCACGGCGTCCTCGAAGTCGCATTGTATTGCCCTGAGCTATGTTCCAGTCGATGAATTCGTCTTCTGATGCAAAGCCATGAGCTGCTGCTACTTCTGCTAATGTTCTGCCTTCGTATTCATCTGCGCGTAAGATTCTTCTACTTATAGCTAACTCGTCTTCAGCCGGATCTGGCATCATGGCTCCTGCACGAGCTTCTAGATGCGAATCGATCATTTCTGTAAGAAGCTTTTCTATTGTTTTCATCTCAGCTTCGTTGACTATTTCTCCATCTGCTGACATTGCTTCGTCCATGTATGCGAACATAGCTTGTACTGCAACGAGGGCTTTTTCGAAATGTTCTTTTTGGGCTTCGTCGACTCTTTCTGCGATTAAAGCTTCTGATTGTTCAATTCTAGCTTGTGTTGCATCGTAGTGATTCTCTGGAGCAGCCCCTCCTGGGGATAACTTAGGGTTGCGATCTCCTCGGCTAAAGACCTGAAGGAAGAAGTTTTTGATTATCATAACGAGGGTATTTTTATTTTTTTATCCTAATATTTTATCATAAATTGCTTAGGTATTCAATAGGAAGAGTTTTACCTGGAGGCTCTTTCACTTACGCGAGGTACGTTCCTTCGCATATCGCCAAAATCTTATGGTTATGTAGAGAATGTTCCTTTGTCTCCAGTAAAACTCTTATTGTGCTCCGCTAAACTGTGGTAGTATTTCCGTGGTTTTATTTTTTGACCAAAAACAAAATGGAACTTCCTGTTATAATTACAAATTTCAAAACTTATGAAGAGGGGACTGGCAGCAAGGCTCTTGAGCTTGCAAAAATGCATGCAAAAGTTGCTGTGGAATGCAAGGCGTCTATGGCGGTTGCTGTTCAGCCGACAGATCTATCTATGCTTGCTGCGAGTGTTAGTTTTCCGGTTTTTGCGCAACATGTGGACCCGATTACTGTTGGATCTCATACTGGCTCAATTTTACCGGAGGCTGTGAAAGGTGCTGGTGCATGGGGGACTATTATCAATCATTCTGAGAAGCGTATGTCTCTTGAGGATGTTGGTAAGGCTGTTGCGCGTGCTAAGGAGTTGGAGATGTTTACGATTGTTTGTGCGAAGGATGATGTGGAAGCTGCTGAGATTATTAAATTTGAACCTGATATGGTTGCGGTTGAGCCGCCGGAGCTGATTGGTGGTGATATATCTGTGTCGACTGCGGATCCTGATTTGATTAAGCGTTCGGCTGAGGTAGTAGGTGAGGGGAAGCTTCTTGTTGGAGCTGGTGTTAAGACTGGTGAGGATGTGCGTATCGCGCTTGAGCAAGGGGCTAGCGGAGTTCTCTTGGCTTCTGGTGTTGTGAAGGCGGAGGATCCAGAGGCTGTTCTTACGGATCTTTGCAGTGGTCTTTAGGATCTTTATGCTTTTAATTTGAATTATGGTAGATTTCGTGTTGGAATTGTAAACTTCTAAATTGAATCTTAGGAAAAGAATAAATTGGTGGATTTCGTGGGCTATTAAGTTGATGCCTTTGGTTTTTCCGATGTATTTTTTGAATTTTGATGTATTTGGGGTGCCTTTTACAGGTGTAGAAGTGTTTGTGTACGTTGTTTTTGCTGCTTTTGTTTTGAGTGGGATGGTGAGGCGAGAAATGTTTAAGGATAAGGTGATGGTTTTTGTTGCTTTGTTCTTTTGTGCAGCTTTGATTTCGACGATTATTGTTCCTGAAACTTTTTATGATGTGACGGGGACTTATGTTGATTCTCGGCGTATTGCGCTTGGGGTTTTGAAAGGTTGGGTGTTTATGCCTATTTTATATTTCTTTATGGCGTGGTCTGTTATTAGGGATGATAAAGATAGGAAACAAACTTTACTTGCTTTTATGTGGTCTGGGGTTTGGCTTGCGATCTGGGGGCTTATTTCAGGTACTGAAGACTCTCGGGCTAGTGCTTTTTATGAATCTGCGAACTATTTGGCTCTTTATTTGGGGCCGATTTGTGTTCTTTTTGGAATTGGTTTTTTAGAGTCGGTGAAAACTAAGAGAAAGGCTCTTTTGCTTTTGCCTGGGATTTTAGTTTTTGTTGCTATGTTTGCTACCAAGTCTTATGCAGGGATTATTGCTGTTGCAGCTGGCATTTTCTTTTATCTTTTGTTGTGCAAAAAATTTACTCGCAAATTCAAGTTTGCGGCTGTAGCGCTGGCGATTCTCGCATGTTCGCTTTTTGCTGTTTCGCAAATTTCGACGGAGAAATTTCAAGAGTTTTTAGAATTTGAGGATAGGTCGTCGTCGAGTGCTAGGATTCAAATTTGGCATGCTTCTTACGAGATGATTGTCGAGAGTCCGTTTCTGGGTGTTGGGTTAGGCCAGTATCAGCTCAACTATCAGTGGAAGATGACTTATCTATATGATCTTGAGACTTACGAGTGGCTTATTCCTCATCCGCATAATTTTTTAATGGGGATTTGGCTTAATTTTGGGCTTCTTGGGGTCGTTGCGATGACTTGTTTGATGATTCTGGCGTTTTCACGGGCTCGTGGGAACCTTAAGCTTGTTATTGCTGCGATGCTGTTTTCAATATTGATTCATGGGCTTTTTGATATGCCTTTTATGAAAAATGATTTGGCGATGGAGTTTTGGCTTATAATTGCTTTATTAGTTAGAAGTGAGAAACTAGAAACTAGGAATTGATTTCTTATAATTATGAAAAGATTTAAAGGAACAGTTGTGAAAGGTCATGGGCTTGGGAAGAAATTGGGGTTTCCGACTATTAACTTGGAGTTAGGAACTAGGAACTTGGACAGTGGGGTTTTTGTAGTGAGAGTTGAAATGGAAGGGAAGAAATATTGGGGTGTGATGCATAGTGGAGAGACTATCAAAGGTGGATTTTCATGTGAGGTTCATATTTTGGATTATAAAGGTAATGCATATGGGAAGGAGGTTTCTTTAGAAGTTCGCGAGAAATTGCGTGAGACTTGGAAGTTCGAAAATCTGGATAATCTTTGTGATCAGATAGAGCTTGACGTTGAGATGGCGAGAGAGAAAGCACTTGACAAATAGCTAGTTATGCCGGATAATGCTTCCTCATTGTTATTTTCTAATCTTTTTTTGAAATGGATTCATCTTTTAATAGTCAAAGAGGATATGGAGCGGTAGCTCTGCTAGGTGTGATATTAGCGTGTTCAAGTTGTTCTGCTAAGAGAGGGGATGTTCAATCTCCAGTAGAAGAGACAATGACTGAACAAGCAGCAGCTTCTACTATAAGTGTTGGACAAGAAGCTTTAAATCTAGCGGCACGTGTTGGTGAGGATGGTGTATCGTATATGGTTGTCGATGATAAAGTTGTTGTGATTGATGGTTCTGCATGCGAAAGTTCTGGTCCGAATGTCTATATGATAGAGAGAGGACAATTTTTTGTTCTTGATGCAAAAGCAGAACGTGAGATTCTTCAGGCTTCAGGTACTCTACCATTCAAAGCCGCTGAAGATAGTTCTTGCAATGATGTGATTAAAGTAACTGAAGCTAGGTTGTGTTGTGACGATCCTAGTCAGGATTCTGTTCGGGGTTTTGAATATGTTGAAAATTGTTCGGATGAGGAACTTTATGAGCGATTAGCTGTGTTCCATGCATCTGCTTTGGAAGCTTGTTCATAGATAGAGGTGCAGAGTAAAAAGACGCCTTGTATTCTGGTTGCAAAAGGTTCGTCTTGAGCTGTTGTTAGAATTTTCCACATTATTTATTCTTATTAGAATGGCTAGAAAAACGTTAGTTGTAAGTGAAGATGGAGAGGTGTTGTCGCCTAGAAAAGAAAAACCACGTAAGCAGCCAGTTTTGAGTAGGAGAGCTAGGGTGGGTCTCTTTTTGGTGGCTGGAGGTGTTTTGGTTGTGACTGCAGTTGTTGGAGTTGTTGCTATGAAAAAGGGGTATTTGTTTGGTGAGACAGAAGAGCCTGCAGGGGGTGGTAATAGTGAAATTGTTCCTGCTGCTGCTGATGATGATGTAGCACGACAATCTTCAGAGGAAGGTAATGGTGGAATTGTTATACCTAGTAGTGCTGCGATGGATATTCCTGGTATGGATGTTGATCAAGAAAGTTCTGCTCTTGGTACGGATCAGGATCCTATAATTGATTCTAATATGACGAGGGAGGAGGCGTTCGCTGGTGTGCGTTGTGATCCGCCTCAATCTGTTTTGGATAGACAGCAGCTAGTTACGGTTAAATATTGGGGTATGGATGACAGTGGTGAGCCTGATTACAAGGTGCATCAAGGTCAAGTTGTTATTGATGAGGATCTTGTTGATGAAGTCCAAGTTCTTTTTGCGGTTGCTTATCATACTGAATTTCCTATTCATTCTGTAGTTCCTGTATCTGCTTTTGGTTGGGAAGATCCTCTTTCTATGGCTGCGAATAATACGTCGGCTTTTAATTATAGGCCTGCGGGTGGTACTAATTGGAATTGTGCAGCTGATATGTCTTTGCACGCTAGTACTGTTTCTGGTATTGGGGCGATAGATTTCAACCCTATGCAAAATCCTTATTGTACGTCTTCGGGATGTACTCCCGAGGGGGCCTCTTACGATGATTCAGCTCCAGGTACTTTGACTGCTGATCATCCTATAATTAAAGTTGCGACAGCTCCTGAAGATGCGCCAGTTTGCATGTCGGATGTATGTTATGAGGGGTTGGGTATGACTTGGGGTGGTAATTGGGGTAATAAAGATTGGCAGCATTTGCAAAAAAAATAAGATACTTTTCTTGCGAGATTGTTTGTCAGGTGTACAATAGCTTCTGACATGCTCAATTTTTTACGTAAAATTTTTCCCGATACTCATCCGATAAGGCTTCTATATCATAAGATAGTGGCTATCGTTGCTGCTATTTACTATAGGTTCCCGGCGAGTAATATGAAGGTTATTGCTGTTACTGGTACTAATGGAAAAACTACGACTTGTAGTTTGATTTCGCAGATTCTTGAGGCGGCAGGATATAAGGTTGGTGTGACTACTACTGTGTATTTTCAGATCGGAGATCGTAAGTGGACGAATCTTACAAAGCAGACAACGCAGGGTCGTTTTGAGCTTCAGAAGATGCTTAGGCAGATGGCTCAAGCTGGTTGCGATTATGCTGTAATCGAAGCTTCTTCACATGCCATGGTCCAGTCGCGTCTCTGGGGTGTTAATGTTGATACTGCGGTTTTTACAAATCTTACTCGTGATCATGTTGATTATCACGGCTCGATGGAGGCTTATAAAGAAGCTAAAGGGATGCTTTTTGACCAGCTTAATAGGTCTGGGCGCAAGTCTGGTGTTCCGAAATCGTTTGTTGTGAATGAGGATGATCCTGAGTCTGAATACTTTTTGGATTTTAGGGCTGATCAGAAATATACATTCGGTCTTCACAAAGGTATTTATATTGCTAAAAACATACAGCCAACTCCTGGTGGTTCGCGTTTTACTTATTCTATCCCGAATGGAGAGATTGATATTAGTTTGCCACTTCCTAGTCGTGTGAATATTTATAATGCGGTTTGTGCGGCGACTGTTGCTGTTTCGGAGCGTATAGCGCTTGAGACTATTAAACATGCTCTTGATAATGCGGCGTCTGTTCCTGGTCGTATGGAGTCTGTTGATGCGGGTCAGCTTTATTCGGTTGTTGTTGACTATGCTCATGCTCCTGACTCATTGCAGACTCTTATTGATATGTTTAGGCCTTTGACTTCTGGTAAATTGACTCTTGTTTTTGGTGCAACTGGAGGAGGTAGGGATAAAGGTAAGCGTCCTATTATGGGGCAGATTGCTGATAAGGGGGTTGATAACATTATTCTCACCGATGACGATCCTTACCAGGAAGATAATATCGGGATTATTGAGCAAATTGCCGAAGGTATTGATCGTGGTGAGGGGGATAGATTTTGGAAAATCCCTTCGCGTAAGGAAGCTATCAGGTTAGCCTTGGCAATGGCTAGGGAAGGTGATACAATTTTGATTGCAGGTAAAGGGGGTGAAGAAGTGCAGGTGACCAAGAATGGAACTATACCTTATGATGATAGACAAGTTGTGAGAGAATTACTCTCTAGGCAGATTGACATTGAGATTGAGCCCGGTAGGGTTCTGGAAGTTAACAAATGCTTAGAGGGTTGAAGGATTGGAGGATTGTAGGGCTGGAGTCTCGCTAAAGCGAGACGGCTTAATTACTACACTACAACTACTAACTACAACTAACTACTACCTACATGGACGGTTTTCTGGTTATTGATAAGCCGAAAGGCAAGACCTCTTTTGATGTTGTTTCTGAACTCAGGCGAATTCTTGGAATTAAAAAGATAGGTCATTTAGGGACGCTGGATCCTTTGGCTACGGGTGTGCTTGTTGTTGCAATTGGGAAGGCTACTAAGCTTAATGAGTTCCTTATGATTATGGATAAAGAGTATGAGGCTGAGGTTGTTCTTGGTGCTAGTAGTACTACTTGTGATGGGGAAGGTGATTTTGATTATGATCCCGAGTATGTAAAAGCGGTTTATAAGGAGAAAAAGGAGGAAATAGATGTGAAGAAAGTTGTTGCTGCGCTTGATGATTTCAAAGGTGTTATTGATCAGGTTCCGCCTAAGTTTTCTGCTATAAAAATTAAAGGAAAAAGGGCTTATGAGATGGCTCGAAAGGGCATGCCTGTTAGATTGCCATCTAGGAAGGTTAAGGTTTATGACATTGCCGACATTGGGCTTAAAGTTGATGATTTTGGGTATGGGATTATGCTTGAAGGGATGAGTGAGCCTGTGATGTTGCCTGTGCTGACTTTTAGAATTAAATGTGGAAGTGGAACTTATATTCGTAGTATTGCTCGTGATCTTGGAGAAAATCTTGGTTGTCGAGGTTTCTTAGGAGGACTTCGGCGTACTCAAGTGGGGCAGTTTGGTTTGGAAAATGCGCTTAAGCTTGAAGAGATTAATCCTGAGAATCTTGAGTTTATTTCAATGGACAATGTTCTTGAGGGGTGGGCGAGAATTGATTTAAATGGAAGCGATTATCATAGGATTATGAAAGGACAGCGGATTAAGGTTGGTGGCAGTTTTCCAGGTTCGTATGTTGCTGGATATTTCCAAGGGAGGCTTGTGAGTATTCTTAAGTATGATAATAAGTTTGGGAATTTGAGGGTTTATAAGAATCTTTGATAATTGTCTCTTTCGCGGCTTCGCTTACTTATTTGCTCGCGCTAACATGTACGCGCTCGACAAATATGTATCGCTGCAGAAGCTCTTTCGACAATTATCAAAGATTTGATGTTATGCTAAAATCTGGTCATGAACGAGTATAGTATGATTAGCTTTCTCGTTCGTGGCATCGCTTCCTGTTTCTCTCAGGCTAGCATGTACGCCTTCGAGAAACTATGAGCGCTGCTGATACTCTCTCAATAATCAATCAAAGATTGTGTGTTTTTATGCTAGAATCGAGCTATGAATGAAGCTCTCTTGTATATTTTGCCAGGTTTGACTGCGTTTGTTGGGACGCTTTTATTGACGTGGGGGGCGCTTTGGGTTTTTCCGCGAATTGGGCTTGTTGATAAGCCGCATAAGTATGGGCTGTTTAGGAAGCCGATTCCTTATGCTGGTGGTGTGATTTTTTATGTAGTTTTTTTGGTTGTGGCGGCGTTGTTTATGGATTGGGATGCGGCTTTGTGGGGTGTTCTTTTGGGGTCTCTTTTGCTTTTTGTTGTGAATTTTTTGGATGATATAAGAGGACTCTCGCCTTGGCCTAGGCTTGGGGCGCAGGTTATGGCTGCTTTGATTATTGTTATTTCTGGTGTAAGTGTTACACATCTGACTAATCCTTTGGGTGGTACTATAGATTTGTCTGGTATGGAGGTTAGTTTTGGAGCTGGAGATCATTTGGTGGCTGTTTCTTTGGTTTCCTTGTTTGTGACGGTTTTTTGGATTATGGCGATGACGAATACGATGAATTGGCTGGATGGTTTGAACGGGCTTCCATCAGGTGTTACTTTTATTGCTGCTGTTACTATTTTTGCGCTTTCGGTAAGGCCTGATTTTCACTATATAGATCAGACGCAGACTGCGATTTTGGCGATTGCGGTGGCGGGGATGGCGCTGGCTTTTTGGGTTTTTGATTTTGCTCCCGCGCGGATATTGATGGGGGATACTGGTAGTATGTTTTTTGGTTTTATGTTGGCGGTTTTGGCGATTTTGTCTGGAGGGAAAATTGCTACGGCTTTCTTGGTGATGGGGCTGCCGCTTTTAGATTTTGTTTGGGTAATTGCGAGGCGTATTCTTTCGGGGAGGTCGCCTTTTAAAGGAGATCTTAGGCATTTTCATCATCGTTTGGTGAAGGCTGGATTGTCTGAGAGGAAGTCACTTTTTGTTATTTATGGGGTTTGTGCTCTTTTTGGAGTTACAGCTCTTTTTCTTGGTACGACACAAAAGGTCGTAGCTCTTATTGTTTTGGCTGCGATGGTTGCTGTCATTGGAGGATGGCTTGTTGTTGCGGAAAAGAGATGATTTCTGTTATGATGCCGCCTCTTATTTTGCTTAGATCTGTATATGCCTGAGAAAGCTAGTAGAATTGTTGTTGATGCTTGTGTTCATGGGCGTGGTAATGAGTATACGGTTAGCGATCTTGTGGATATTGATGTTGATTTAGATGGTGAAGACCCAGAAAACTTTATTGCTGGGATTCCAAATGGGGCGTTTTTTGGTTGGCAGACTCCTGAAGGTGCTGTGATGCAGAGTTATATTGATATTGCTAGGGATGAGTATGGATTCAGGTTTAGGGAGGGTTTGCAAATTGTTGAATTGGAGGATGATTGTGTGATTGAAAAGGTGGTTCGTGACCGTAAGGAGCTTCTGAGAAATATACTTAGGCAAATTACTGTTGGTGCTGTCATGAAATTTGTAACCAAACAATTTAATTGGGAGCTTCTTCCTCGTCCTAGGTTTAGAAGATACGCCGATTTTGTTCGTGTTGAGAAACGGTCTGATAAGCCCTGTATGACTATGAGTGATCTTGCTGATCCGTATTGGGGGCCGAAGTTGCGTGATTTTCTTGAAGATCGATGTGAAAGGATGGCTTCTGAGCGTGGGCTCATGGCTGATCCTCTTGGTGGTGCTGCTATTTCTGGGGCTTTTAAGTATTTAATGAATCCTACTATTGATCCTGTTTTGAGTAATCTTGAAAAAGGTGATGACGGAGAGATTGTTTTGTCTGATGCGGGGATGATAAGAATGCATGAGAGTGAACGTGTCTCAAACATTCCTAAAACTGAGTGGGCTATGTTGATTGCTCTCCGTGGTTTAATGGAGCTCAGTTATGAGGCTATGAACATGGCTCTTCGTGATTATGGTCATGATATTAAGCCTAGGAAATGGGGAGTGACGAATGCATTGTCTAAAATTATTGCGGGGATTGGGTATTTGCCTGTGCGTTTGGCTAGGAAATTTTGGGGTTCGAAGTTTAGCGATTTTGCTCAGGGATTTGTGCAGGAGACATCTAGAATTGCTTAGTTATTAAAACAAAATCCCGATTTGTCGGGACCTTGTTTGCTGTCGGTTCTTTGTAGGACTTTTTATTTGCTACTTTCTTTAATCATGTCGAACATTGTTCGCATGTGTTCTGCGATTAGCCTGTTCTCGATTACGATTGCTGACATATCTTGAGGATCGTAAGACATTAGTATTGTTGTGTTGCCTTGTACGACGCTAGTTAATGTCATCTTGTGCTTTTTTGGATCTACGAAGATGATTTCGTCATATACATCTTTAGCTTTCTTTATGTAGTCTCTGGCTGGTTTGCCGTCGTTGATGATGATTTTTTTCTTGTTCTTGTGCTTGCTTGCTTTTGGTATGTATGAGTTTTCGTAGTATTCTCTCACTTTTGGGTGCATGTTGTTGTGGCCTGAAAGCACATAAGACGTTTCGTCGTTTTGCGATCTGATGTCTATGGTTCTAAGCATTCCTTCGAGTCCTTCGAAATATTGTACTTTTGGCGCTAGAGAAAGCTGATTTGGGATTGCTGACATCATTGGCAGTACCTCTTTGTATTCAGAGGTCATTTTTTTGATCTTGGCTGTTTTCTCGAGCAGCATGTATTCGATCAGATCCGGGTGTACTGCGCTGAAATGTGTTGTCTTTGACTTGATGTTTTTTGATGCAAATCCCTTTTTTACCAGCTCGTTAAAAGTAAAAATAACTGTTGAGCGAGGTATTCCTGTCTTCTTTGACAAGATGGTTGCTGTTTGTGGGCCTAGCTTTAGAGAAAGGAGATAGAGTTCACGTTCCTTCTCGGTAAGGCCTAGTGATTGTAAGAAATGATCGACTGTAGGTGTCATGATATACAGGGGTTAGACAATGACTATTGACATATTAATTATTTGGATTTTAATCTTACGCGAAGAGGGGCTAGTTGTCAATAGCTGTTAACAGTGGCAATGGTTATTGACGGGCTGTAGAGGGTGCGAGATTTGTTTGATGGCGTGGTTGGTTTTTAAGTTGCTAGTGCATATTTGCAGGGAATCTGGTAAGTTTATAGCCCGGTTTAGAAGATTTTGCTTCCTTTATGCTCGATCCAATCGACGAAATTAAATCACGGCTTTCTATTGAAGACGTTGTGGCGCCTTATGTTCAGCTTAAGAAAGCGGGGCGTAATTTTAAGGCTTGTTGTCCTTTTCATCAGGAGAAAACGCCAAGTTTTGTTGTGAGTCCGGAGAAACAGCTTGCTTATTGTTTTGGCTGTCATAAGGGAGGGGATATGTTTAAGTTTATTCAAGAGATCGAGGGGGTGGATTTTCCTGGTGCGCTTGAGATTTTGGCGGATAAAGCTTCTGTTGAACTTACGAAATTTAAATCTTCTGGTCCGAAGGTTTCGAAGGATGAGCGAGATATTTTGACTGAGCTTCAGGGGGAGATTGCGGATTTGTATGTTCGTAATTTGAAGAGCGAGTCCAAGGTTCTTGATTATGTGAAAGGGAGGGGAATTGAGGATGAGATGATAAGTGAGTTTAAGATTGGTTTTGCTAAGGATGATTTTAAGGAGGCTTATCAGTATTTGCTTGATAAAGGTTACAAAAAGTCTGATGCGGTTAAGTCTGGGGTTCTGATTTCGAAAGATACGGCCTCGGATAAGGTTTATGATCGTTTTCGTTTGCGTCTTATGTTCCCGATTTCTGATGAGATGGGGCGAGTGGTTGCTTTTGGTGGGCGTGCTCTCAAGAAGGATGATCAGCCTAAGTACCTAAATTCACCGGAGTCGGTGGTTTATCACAAGAGTAATGTTCTTTATGGGCTGCATTTGGCGAAAAAGCATATCAAGGAGCAGGATCTGGCGATTGTGGTTGAGGGATATATGGATGTAGTTTCTTCCTATCAATCTGGGGTGAAAAACGTTGTTGCATCTTCTGGTACAGCGCTTACTACTAAACAGCTTAAGCTGCTTAAGCGTTATACGAAGAATATTTCTTTTTGTTTTGATAGTGATGATGCGGGGCAAGAGGCTCTTCTGCGTGCTATAGAGAATGCGCAGCCGCTTGATTTGAATCTTAAGGTTATAACGTTGAATGGATATAAAGATCCGGATGAATGTTCACAGGACGATCCTGAGAAATGGCAACAAGCAGTAGCTGATGCTCAGTATTACCTCGATTTCTATCTAGAGAAACAGCCTGAGGGGCTTGAGGCGATCAAAGAGTTCTGTGATTTTTATTTAAGGCTTCTTAAAGGTGTTAAGCACCCTGTTGAGAAAAAGGAGTATTTGGAGAAGCTTTCAAAAAAGATATCTCTTCCTGTGTCTCAACTTGAGGAGCGAATGATTGAGATTACGAAGAGTATTCATAAGCAAAAGGCTGATAAGCCGCAGTCTAAGCAGGGCATTTCTACTGGCGAATATTTTCTTGGACTTATAGCGCATTTTGGTGATAGATTTGGCGATCAAATTAAAGATGAACATTTAAATCTGTTTGGAGATAGTTTGAAAAACATTTACAAACAGATAGCAAGTTATTATAATTCTCGAGCTTGCATTGACGATGGCTTGTTTGATGATCTAAGTGAGGAGGAGAGAGCTAAATTACAGGTTTGGGCTTTGTATGTTGATAATCGGATTGGTGAATGGAGTGAGGATGATGTAGAGGAAGAATTTGAAAGAGCTCTCATTAAGCTTCAAAACAATTACTTAAAACGTAAACAGAGAGATCTT
This sequence comes from uncultured Candidatus Peribacteria bacterium, assembly GCA_964344725.1. Lineage (GTDB taxonomy): Bacteria > Patescibacteriota > Gracilibacteria > UBA1369 > UBA12470 > CG2-30-44-17. The sequence continues at coordinate 3,405 of CAYFOI010000017.1, read as the reverse complement.
ACATCTCAGATCAGAGAGGCGCAGATGAAAGGCGACTCTAAACTGGAGCTAGAATTGATGCAAAAGTATGCAAAATTTATTTCTTAAAACACCTAAATGGCACGTACCAAGAAATTTATCACGGGTGTTTCTGACGAAAGACTAGCCAAGTTCCCAGAAGAAGTGCGTAGCCTTGTAAAGAAAGGCAAGCACAGGGGTTTTGTAACCCAACAAGAACTACTTAAGGCTATGCCTGCTGTCGAGGAAGACGTTCTTTTATTAGATGAGGTTTATACCCTTTTTATGGACCTTGGCATCGAGGTTATAGATGTGAAGGACTCTATGATTTGGGGCAAAAATGCAAAAGAAGATTCTGCTAAAGGCAAGAAAGGTGATGATGACGATGATGACACGGAGGAGGCTAAGAAAAAGAAAAAAGAAGAGGAGGAGGATAAGCGTGTTCAGCTTCAAGAGATCGCGAACGATTCGATTCGGATGTATCTATGTGAAATTGGTAAGGTTGACCTTCTTACTGCGAAGGAAGAGGCTGATTTGGCTCGTCGTATTGAAAAAGGTGATCAATCTGCTAAGAAGCAACTTGCTGAGGCGAATCTGCGTCTTGTTGTTAGTATTGCGAAGAAGTACATTGGTCGAGGACTTTCTTTCTTGGATCTTATTCAGGAGGGAAATATTGGTCTTTTCCGTGCAGTTGAAAAATTTGATCCGGAAAGAGGGTTCAAATTTTCAACTTATGCTACGTGGTGGATAAGACAGGCGATTACTCGTGCTATTGCCGATCAGGCTAGGACGATTCGTATTCCTGTTCACATGGTGGAAACGATCAATAAGCTTACGCATACACAGCGTAGACTTGTTCAAGAGCTTGGTCGTGAGCCTCTTATTGAAGAGTTGGCTGCTGAGATGGATATGGAGGTAAAGAAAGTTCGTCACGTTCTTAAGATTTCTCAAGATATTGTCTCTCTCGAAGCTCCGGTTGGTGCTGAGGAAGATAGCAAGCTTGGAGATTTCATTGAGGATAACGATGCGCTTTCTCCTGCTGAGCTTACGAATCGTCAGCTCATCAAGGAAAATATCCATGAGATGCTTCATTATCTTTCTCCGCGCGAGAGGAAGATTATTGAAATGCGTTTTGGTCTTAAGGATGGAATTGGACATACTCTCGAAGAGGTTGGGCGTGAGTTTGGAGTCACTCGTGAGCGTATTCGTCAGATTGAGGCTAAGGTGCTTCAGAAACTTCGTGAGCATCCTACGAGTGTGAGGATTAAAGATAACTAGGAACTAGGAGTTAGGAACTAGAAGTTTGATTTTATATTTTAAATACCTAAAAAAAATGACTAAAAGTAAAGGACAGACTGCAGGAGGTAGTAATGTCGTATATGTTACGAAAGAGGGGCTTAAAAAGCTTGAGTTAGAGCTCGAGGAGCTTAAGACTAAACGTCGTAAAGAAGTTGCACAGCGTTTAAAGGAGGCGATTTCTTATGGTGATTTATCTGAGAACTCTGAATATGAGGAAGCTAAGAACGAACAGGCTTTTGTTGAAGGACGTATCTTAGAGCTTGAGGAACAGGTTAAAAATGCAAAGATTATTACGGAGAAGAAGAAGGCTGGCAAAGTTGTTGAGCTTGGAAGTAATGTGATTTTACAGCTTATTAAGGGTAGTAAAAAAGGAGAGGATGAGGAATATACTATCGTAGGTTCAACAGAGGCTGATCCGCTTTCTAATAAGATGTCTAATGAGTCGCCGGTTGGAGCGGCTATAATTGGTCATAAGGCTGGAGATACTGTTGATGTTCAGGTTCCTGCGGGGAAGGTGAAGTATAAGATAGTGAAAATCAAGTAGTGTAATTATTTCGCAAACGGCATCATTTCCTGTTCTTCTCGCTCTAGCATGTACGAGCTCGAAGAACTAGGAGCATTGCTGATGTTTGTTCAATAATTAACTCCTTGATGAGGAAGCTAGTATGTACGCTCTCAAAAGACTGGCAGCGCTGCAGGTGTTTTTTTGAGGTTTATATAAATTGTGTTGTTTGTGTCCGGCGACACTTGACATCGCCTTGTTTTGCTGTTATGATTCATGCCTTTATTTTAATTTAATAAGTTTTGTTATGCCTAGAAAAGCTATAATTGTAGGTGAGGGTGGTGTTCCTGTATCGCCTAGAAAAGAAAAACCACGTAAGCAGCCAGTTTTGAGTAAGGGAGCTAGGGTGGGTCTTCTTTTGGTGGCTGGGGGTGTTTTGGTTGTAGCAGGGGCTGTTGTAGTTTTTAAAGGACGTTTGGGTGAAGAGGCTGCTGATATTGCAGATATGGATATTGATGAAATTGTTGCGTCTGGTGATCCTTGCATGGGGGGGAGGCTTGTGGCTATGGCTGCTCAGAGTTTGGAAGATGATTTGTCTGGTGATGTGATTAGTGAAGGTTTTGCTGATCGCTTTTGGGATCCTAATACGGTTCAGTTGGTTACTCCGTCTGGTAAATTGTTTGTTCGTAGAGGGGATTACGGTAAGTCGACTGGTAGGTCCGTTACTGTAGAAAGCGGTAATGTTAAGTGTGATGGGTATGAAGAATGTGATTTTAATCCTCAGTCCTCAAATTTGGATACTACGCTTGTTTGGATGACCTATAACGAGTCGGAGCCTAGTGATTTAGGTTCTAATTGTCGTGATCACTCGTTGGCTGTTCATTATGCTGATGGTATTAGGGTTGAAGAACTTCGTAGTGGATTGCATATTGGTTTGACTATGACGGAATGTGTTGATGACGATGGTAGTTCGTTGTTTTATTTTGGGGATGACATTTCTGCTTATGATTATTATCCTTATTCTTATATTCCTGATCCTCGTGCTGATATACCTTATAAAGATTGGACTCCTCAGGTTGCTGAAGTTGAAAATTTTTCTCCTCAAGATGTAGCGGGTTGGAATATTAACGATTCTTCTTGTGAGGATGTGAGGGCTGACATAGTTACTTCTTTTATTGGTTTTATGAGGCAAGCCCAGGCTAATTATGATCAAGAGGGGAAGGGGTCTGTGCGAAGTTCTGATGACCTGATGGGTAGTAATTGTTCTGGGGATATGTCTGCAGAGGAGCTTAGGGATTTGTATGGTGTAGCAGTAGATGCTGTTGTTCGTATTGATGGGGCTAGCGGGTTTAGATTTGGTCCGGGTGGGTTAATTGTTACTGCTGCTAGTGTTCTTGAAGATGATTATGGTTTGATGAAAGATGATGTGCAGGTGAGTTTTGCCTCTGCCGCTTCAGATGGTTTTGTAGCTGAAACGGGGCATGTTAGTGGTGTTCCTATATATATTAATAGAGATGCTGGTCTTGGTTATGTTCTTTTACCTGAAGGGGAAGAGCTACCGTTCATTTTCGGGTGCGTAACTTGGCAAAAACTTAGAAGAATTTGGG
>CAYFOI010000016.1:0-32284 GCA_964344725.1 uncultured Candidatus Peribacteria bacterium | reverse complement strand
GATTTTTTTTGCAAAAAAAAAGTGCAGCATTCTTCTCAAGCTATAAGCCGGGTTTTGTCGAGGTAGTCATCTATCTAGCCCCGCCAAGGCGGGATCAAGCGGTGAGCATCTTGGTCTGTAAAGACGCAGGTTTGTTCCGAGATGCCATTCTCACCTTGCAGCTGAAAGGGTTTACCGACGGACTGTTTCACGGGGTTTAGCCCCGATTGACAGACGTTGTCTTCGGTCGCCCGAAGTGTTCCCATTGAATGGGACTTTTCACCTTTCATTCTGCCGAAGCAAAATTAGTATTGTCTCTGTGGCACTTTCCCTGAGTACGATCTTATTAGGTTTCGTCTCGGTCTCCGTTAGAGACTTTCATGTCTTTATGCTGCCCGGACTTTCCTCCTCGCGATGAGGTGAGGTGACTACGCACTTTCAAAGAACACTGCAAAGGATATTTTAGCAGGTTTTTGATTAACTGGAAACTAGAAACTAGGAACTAGGAGTAGTGAAATACGCGGAGCGTTCTTATTACTACACACTACCACTATGTACTACTTATCCAACTTATTAAACTCCCTTTGGAAGAAAAGTGCTGTTTCTAGGCAGTCGCGAGCTTTTTCGTTGTCTGGTTCAACGTGAAGAGCGTGTGTTAGTAGGTCGATTGTCCTGTCGAAGTCTCTTTCGTTTAAGTAGCAAACGGATAGGTCGCAGATGATTAGTACGTCGTCTGGAGACATTGCGAGTGCTCTTTCTAATAAGACTAGTCCTTTGATCCTTTCTCCTTTGTGGAAAATTGACCATCCTAGGCATCTTAGTATTTCTGGATGATTAGGTTGGATTTCGTTAGCTTCTTCTAAGTGTCTGATTGATTTTTCCCACTCTCCCAATGACGAATGAGTGAAGCCTATTAGATAGTTTGCGTTTGCGCTTCTCGGATTTATTTTTAATGCCATTTCGAGTGCCTTTAGTGCTTTGTTGAATTCGCGGAGGCTTAGATAGTTGTCTCCGATTTCTTCGTAAGCTTCTTGGCATTCCAAGTCGTCTTTTAAAAGTCTTTCGCAAATAGCGATAGCTTCTAAGTGCTCACCTTGAAGTTTTAGCTGGTCGGCTTCTACTAGCGGATCCTGGTAGTCTTGAGTGTCGTCTTGGTACATGGGAAGTAAGGATTTTATTTTTGTAAATCCTTACATTATATCAGAAAATCACTCCTGGATCAAACCCTACTTTTCATGAATTTCTTAAGTTCGCGGGCCATTTCAGGTCTTTTTAGCGCAAAGTCGATGCTGGCTTTGATGAAGCCTGTTTTGTTGCCTGTGTCGTAACGGGTTCCTTCTAGTTCATATCCGTAAATTGGCTGCTCTCTGATGACTGATCGGAAAGCGTCTATTAAGCGGATTTCTTTGTCTGTGGTTCCGCTCTCAGCTTTTTCTAGATGTTTTAGTACCTCTGGTGTACATATATATTTCCCGATTATTCCGAGGTTTGACGGCGCTTTATCCGGCTTAGGTTTTTCTACTAGTGATGAAATTTCGTGGGTTCGTCCTTTGCTGCTTTTTGTTCCAACTATTCCATAGCTTTCTGTATCTGATTTTGGGATTCTTTCCAAAGCAATTACTGGAGATTTTGTATCCTTGTATATATTGATTAGCTGTTTTAAAGCAGGGACGGGGTGGTCGATTATTTCGTCTCCGAAAAGTACTGCAAAAGGTTCGCTACCTATGACTTCTCTGGCGCAGAGGATTGCATGACCATCTCCCAACGGTTCTGGTTGACGGACGTATACGAATTTTGCGAGGTTCTCTACTTTTTGGACGGCTTTAAGGAGCGCTTTTTTGCCTTTTGCTGCTAGTGTGTGATTTAGCTCAAAAGATCTGTCGAAATGGTCTTCGATAGCTCGTTTGCCGCGGCCGGTTACTATAATGATCTCTTCAATACCTGATGCTACAGCTTCTTCTACTATATATTGAATAACAGGCTTGTCTACGATCGGGAGCATCTCTTTTGGCATTGCTTTTGTTGCTGGAAGGAATCTAGTTCCGAATCCTGCTGCTGGAAGTACGGCTTTTTTTATCATGGAGGGTTGGAGGATTAGAGGACTTTAGGATTGTAGTCGTGGAGCGCTTTGCGCATTACTATTTTTTTACCTTTACGACGCGGGTGCGGACTCGTTCGACGCGAGGAATTTTTATCACAAGTACGTTGTTTTCGCATTCTGCGTCTACCTTTGATGTGTCGACGTCTGCTGGTAAAACTACAGAGCGAGAGAATGATCCCCAGAAGCATTCTTGGATGAAGCAGTCATCTTTTTTGAGTGTTGTGTTGTGGCTGCGTTCACCTTTGATTGTGATTACGTCGTCGGTGATTGTGATGTCGATGTCATTTGGGTCAACTCCTGCTATCGGTGCAACTATTGAAATCTCGTCTGGTGATTGGAAGACATCTACGGACAACTGTCCTTCTTTTGAGGTCTGTTTTTTTGTTTTTTTTGTCATATTGTGAGGATTGTAGGATTGGAGGACTGTAGGGTTTTAGTGATGGAGTCGCGCGTGGCGCGCGATGTTTTTTATTCTTTATCTTCTTCTTTTTTCTTTTTCTTTTCTCCCATGAGTTTCAAGAAGTCGTTTCTAGTTAAAGTTTCCTTCTTTATTAACTCTTTTGCAACTTTGTGGAGTTCTTTTTCGTGTTTTTTGAGAAGTGTCATTGCTGATTGTAGTGCTCTTTCTATGATTGCTTTGACTGTTTCATCTATTTTGGATGCTACTTCTTCTGAGTAGTTTCGTACGTGTCCGAAATCTTTTCCTAGGAAGACTTCTTGGTTTTCGTCTCCGAAAATAGTTGGGCCGAGGCCGCTCATCCCGTATTTAGTTACCATTTTTCTTGCCATGTCGGTAGCTCTTTTTAAGTCGTTTGATGGTCCTGTTGAGACTTCTCCGAAGATCATCATTTCTGCTGAGTAACCTCCTAGTAGTGATGCTAGTTCGTTTTCGAATTTGGTCTTTGAATACAGGTGTTTGTCTTCTTCTGGTAAGAACCAAGTGACGCCGAGTGCCATTCCACGTGATATGATTGAAACTTTGTGGACTGGATCGCATTCAGGAAGTAAGTGCCCTACGATTGCATGGCCAGTTTCGTGGTATGCGGTGATCTCTTTTTCTTTTTTGTTAAGGACGCGTGATTTGCGCTCTGGACCCATGATTACTTTCTCGATCGATTTTTCTAAGTCTTTTTGGGATACAGATTTTTTATTGTTTTTTGCGGCTAAGATCGCAGCTTCATTTGCTAAGTTTTCTATGTCGGCTCCTGAGAATCCTGGAGTTTGTCTTGCGACTTTGTTTAGGTCTGCGTTTTTGGCAAGCGGTTTATTGCGAGTGTGAATTTTCAGGATTTGTTCTCGATCGTCGATGTCTGGTCTATCGATGACGATTCTTCGATCGAAACGTCCTGGGCGGAGTAGGGCAGGGTCGAGTACGTCTGGGCGGTTTGTTGCTGCCATTACTATGATGTTGGTGTCCTGTTCGAAGCCGTCCATCTCTGTGAGGATTTGGTTTAGTGTTTGTTCTCTCTCATCGTGGCCACCTCCCATTCCAGCGCCTCTGTGGCGTCCGACCGCATCAATTTCGTCGATGAATATGATGCAAGGGGCGTTGCGTTTTGCTTTTTTGAATAAATCTCTTACGCGTGACGCTCCAACACCCACGAACATCTCTACGAATTCCGATCCAGAGATGTTGAAGAAAGGCACTCCTGCTTCTCCTGCTACAGCTCGTGCGAGTAGAGTTTTTCCGGTTCCTGGTGCGCCTACCAAAATCACACCTTTTGGTATTTTTGCTCCCATTGATGTGTATTTGTTTGGGTTCTTAAGAAAGTCGACTATCTCAATGAGTTCTTCTTTTGCTTCTTTTGCTCCTGCGACGTCTTTGAATGTTGTTTTTTTCCTTTCAGGGTCGTTTATGCGGGCTTGAGATTTTCCGAAAGACAGGGCTTGATTATTCGAACTGGTTGCTTGTCTCATCATGAAGAACAAAAATCCTATTATAAGTAGGAAAGGTACGGCAGATATTACGAGCTCTAGCCAGAAGTTTCCTGCTTGTGTGTCTGCAATTTCTATTATTATGTCTGAGTATTCTCTTTCTCCCAATACTTCTGTGAGTGACTCCGACGTCTCTTTGATTGTGTAGAATTCTGCGTCGCCTGTAGTTATGTAATAGATTTTGCTGCCTTGGACTTCGATTTCTTCTACGATTCCGGAGTCTACGTCTGACAAGAAAGTGTCTAAGGTGACTTTCTCTGGGGCTGTCGGGCTAGGATTGAATATGGTGTATATCAATGTCAGTGCCAGAGCGAGTATGATTATGTAACCTATTGGTGAATTATGTTTCTTTGTTTTTTTCATGGTTTAGTTAATAGTCAGTAGTCAGTAGGAATTAGTCAGTAGAGAGTAGAATTTGTGTGCGGGGATATCTTAAGCCCTATTTAATATCTTTGAAAGTGATTTTGAGGATTTGTCTAGTCTTTGTGGTTACTTTGAAATCTTCCGATGTCGCTAGCCATCCTACAGATATAACGCTGTTTCCAAGTTTTATTACAGGGATTTGCTTGCGTAAATTTTGTGGGATTTTTTTGTCAGTGAAGATGTCTTGGAGTTTTTTTGTTCCTTTCATCCCGATCGGCTTGATGCGATCGCCTGGTTGCCAGCTGGTTACTTCTAGTTCGCTGGAGTCTGTTATTTTGTCTGCGTTTATGTATGCACATTCTGGATTAAATGTTTTTGGTCGTTTTTTTAGGATTTGAAAACTTGTTTCAAAAGTTCTTTGGGTCGGATTGAAAATCAATTTCTCGTATTCGATTTGGCCGATTTTACAGGTTGCCCCGGGGCGGCCTTTGGATACTATCTTTAGGATTTCTGAGATCTCTTTTTGAGATGTGTTTGGTCCTGCGAGTTTTAGGATGATGTGTGTTTGTAGAGCTTTGTGGAGTTTTTTGAATTCGGTGATTTTGATGTGATCTTTGTGGATGTATTTCTTTGCTTTTTTGTTTAGGAAATCTTGAACTTCTTGAAAATTTGCTAGATTTCCGAGAAAAGTTTTTTCTAGGTTTGGATTGATTTTCTTGAGTTCGGGGACGATCTTTAGGCGGATGCGATTTCTGGAGAATTTGGTGCTGCGATTGGATGAATCTTCACGATATTTGATACGATTTTTTTTGAGATATGTGAGGATTTCTTCTTTGGTCGTTTTTAAAAGCGGGCGTTTTATTTTGTCTGATGGGATGCCGGTTAGGCCGTTTATCCCTGTTCCGCGGGTCAAGTTCAAGATAATTGTTTCGATGCTGTCATTTAAGTGGTGTGCTGTTAAAATTTGAGTTGCTTTGTGTTTGCGACGTACTTCCTCTAAAAATTGATATCTAGCGATGCGAGCTTCTTCTTCGTTTTTTGGTGGTGCGATTTTTTTAATCTCTATTTTGAGTCCGTGTTTTTTTGCGATTTTTTTGCAAAATTTCTCGTCTTCGTCGCTTTCGTGTCCGCGAAGGTTGTGGTTTAGATGGGCGAGTATTGGCTTTTTACCTTTTTCTAAAAATATATGTAATAAATACATTGAATCGGGTCCACCTGAAAAAGCTAATATTTTTGTCATCTTAGATTTATTTTACTGATTTCTTCTTGATCGTCATCGTCGGCTACTTTGTTTAGCTGCTCTTTTTTGCATTTTAAGCATTGATGTTTGATTTGGTAGCCTTTGGAGCTTTTGTATTCTAGGCCAATGGGTGCCATTAAGGAATGGCAGTTTGATGCTCTGTCCCCAGGTGTGTTCTCGTCTACATGTAGGGAATAAAGGCATTTTGGGCAGTGGTTTCTGCAGCTGCTTTTTAGTGGAGGTACGTCGTGTCCGCATTTTTTGCACGAAAACCCTTCGTTTATATGTATGAAATTTTTCCTTGAATTCGTCATTTTTTTAATCTTGCGCATAAGGAGTCGGCTTGGTAGAATTTTACAAAAGAAACATACAATTTAAAACTAGTTTTATGAATCCAAAAGATCTCATGTATACACAAAGGAGATTTACCTTCATGCATTTAATCTCTTTTGTGGTCTTCGTTGTAGTGCTTGTTTATGGTGTTTACACCTTTGTAAACAAGTCTTCGTTGGAGTCTTCTATTTCTGATGCTGATTCTCAAATTGCTAATCTTGAGGAACAGGTCGCTGAATTAGAGCAACAAAGTTTGGGGGCTGTTACTGTTGCGCAGCAGCTTATGTCTGTTGTTGAAGCTGATGAGGTAGAGTGGTCTTCTGTTGTTTCTGAGCTTCTTGATACTACCCCTCTGGATGTTTATTATGCTTCTTATGCTGGTTCTGAAGATGGTGCAATTAGCGTAACCGGTCTTGCTGATACTTATCATTCTGTTTCAGGTTTGATCGAAGCTCTTGCAGCTAATAGTGCATTTAAGGATGTTTTTGTGACATCTGTTGCGACAGCTACATCTTCTGACTCGGAGATGGTGAGTTTTGGTTTGAGTTTTGTTTACGATGATACGAAAGTTTCTCGTTAAATTCCCAAGTTATTAGTTACTAACTTCTAGTTAATATGAAAAAATCTTCTACATTTCTAAATTTGCTTTCTGTCTTGCTTTTGGCTGTTACGGTTGTCGCTGTTGTTTTCTTCGTGAATCCTATGCAGGCGGAAGTTGATGAATTGCAGGTTCAACTTGATGAGAAAGAAACTCAACTCGCTGACTTAACTGAGCAAGTTGCTGATTTGGAGGCTATGCGCGAGGAGCTTGGTTCGTCTGGAGTTTCTGAGGAGAAGCTTTTGATTCAGGTCCCTGACGGTTTAGAACAAGATCAACTTATAAGTGATTTGTCTGATTTGGCGGAGGAGGCTGGTATTGAGCTTCATGGAATGAGTTTTAGTACTATCGAGGGAGATGAGACAGGTTCTGTATCTATTTCATCTAGTTTCGATGGTGATTACGAGGACCTTATTGGTTTCTTGGAAGCTGTAGAAGATAATTCTAGAAAGATCAGGATAAGGTCAGTTAATGTGCAGCTAAGTGAGGAAGGTTCTGTTCCTCATGCTAGCTTCAGTTTGTTGATGGAGGCGTATTATCAATAGTCAGTAGAGAGTAGTCAGTAGGATATAGTCAGTAGTCAGTAGACAGTAGAGAGTAGAGGTGGAGCCCTTCGGGCAAGATAGGTCTAAATATTAAATTTAAATACCATTAAAATGGATCTTAAGGATAAATCAATTGACGAGCTTCTGGCGCAGCTTAATGCCAAGGAAGATAAGGCGAAAGATGAGAGCGTTGTTTATGGGGTTTATGATCATAATAAGCAGCCTTTGTGGGTGCGGCTGAACGATTTTCTTGTTGATCGGAGTAAAATCAACATGAAAGAGAAGTCTTATTTCTTTCATTTGATGGCGGTGATGCTTGATGCTGGTGTGCCTATTTTGAAGACATTGCAAGTTCTTACGAATAAGGTTGAAAATCCGCATTTTAGACGTGTCGTGAATACTATGGCTTATGATGTCGAACATGGGAAAAAGCTTTCTGATGCTATGAGTAAGTTTCCGGATGTTTTTAGCGAGGCGGAGGTAGGTATTGTGAAAAGTGGTGAGACTATTGGAAATCTTAATCAGATTATGTTTAAGCTTGCGAAGCAGCTCGAAAGTTTGTATGGGCTTTATTTGAAGGTTAGGAGTGCGATGATTTATCCGCTTACTGTTGTTATTGCGCTTGTTACTGCGATGTGGATTGTGCTTACGTTTGTTATTCCTAAGATGCGAGATTTCTTCGATGAGAGTGATATGGCTTTGCCTTGGTTGACTCTTCTTGTTCTTGGTCTTTCTGATTTTGTTTCGAATTATTGGTGGCTTGTGTTGATTATTGGCTTGCTGGCTTTTGCTGTTTGGAGTTTTTATGTGAATACAAAGTTTGGAAGAATGCGTTGGGATAGGTTTAAAATTAATATGCCGATATTTGGGGATCTTGTGAAAAAGGCGATATTATCTCGAATTATTAGGATGCTTGGTGTGCTTATGCATGCGGGGCTTCCTATTAATAAAAGTTTGGATATTTTGGCTGATGCGAGTGGGAATGTTCTTTATAAGATCAAATTGCGGGATGCTAAAGATTCTGTTGAAAGGGGAGAAAAAGTTTCTGCAAGCTTGGCGGAGGCGCCGTTTTTGTTCCCTGATACTGTTACACAAATGTTGCAGGTTGGTGAACAGTCCGCTTCTGTTGCTAGGACTGCTGAGAAAGTTGCTGATCATTATGAGATGGAAGTTGATCATGCAGTTAAGAATATGACTACTGTGCTTGAGCCGATTGTTATTGTTATTGTTGGTTTGGCTGTCGCTGTTGTTGCTATGGCGATTTTGGGGCCAATATTCTCGTTGAGTGATTTGGTTTAGCTTGTAGTTTGTAGCTGGTAGGTTGTAGGTTATGGAATCATTTAAATTTCAAATAAAATTAAAGTTTTAAATAAAAAAGGAGGTTTTACTCTAGTTGAGGTGCTTGTGGTTGTTACGATCCTGGGGATTCTGGCTTACATGGTTATGACTGACTACAATAGCGAGATTAAGAGGAGTCAAGTGCGTGTTTCGGCGGAGACCTTGTATAGTGAGCTTCAGGATTTGGAGGTGAGGGTTTCGAGTGGTAGTTATGATGTTGCTGGTGAGCAGATGTATTGTTGGGGACTTTCGATGAGCGAGAGTGGTTTTGATAGGATATATACCACTTATAATGATGGGTGTGATTATTCTAATTATGAGGTTGATGATAGTGTTGATTTAGGTGATGGTGTTGAAGTTGCTTTCTCTGATGGATTTACGGATGGGTATCTTTTCTTTATTCCTCCTTATGCTGATATTCAGGTTCTTGATGATGGTTTTTATGAGGCGGAAGGGCTTTATGAGCTTACGGTTACGCTTTCTGGAGATATTTCGGAGAGGTATGTTGTTTTAGATTTACTTAATGGAAATTATCTTATAGCTGATGAAATTACAGAGTAGAAAATCTGGTTTTACTTTGGTTGAAATTTTGATAGCGGTTGCTATCTTGGCTGTCACGCTTACGGCTATGGCTAATCTGGTGATTGTGACTATGAGGGCGAATGCTTCTAATATGAATACTTTGCAAGGTTATTATTTGGCGCAGCAGGGTTTGGAGGCTATGAGGAATGTTCGTGATTCGAATTGGCTTCAAAATTATGGTTGGAATCTTGGAAGTGAGCTCTGGGAGAGTGATTTTGCTTGTGACGCTGCGGATTTAGATTTGTATCTTATTGTTGATGAAGATCAGGATATTACGATTGGGGAGCTTAGTTTTGAGGTTGCTCCTGTGGTTGCAGCGTATGTAGGGATTCCTGCTGCCGTTTCTCCTATTGCTGTTGTTGACGCTGGGTCAGACTATGATGCGCCTTGGGATATCTCGGTTATTACGGAGGAGTCTATTGAGATAGGCAGTGCGCAGCTTTATGTGTCGACTGAAACTGCTGGTTATGAGGTGTTTGCTCATGATAATTCTGGTGATGAGTCCATGTTTAGTCGTTACATAAAAGTTTCTTATGAGGATTGTGATATGGATAAGGCTCAGGTTACTTCGGTTGTTTTTTGGAATGAGAGGGGGGTTGATCGTGAAATTTCTTTAAGTACTTATTTAACAGATTGGCAAACTGAATAATGAAGCGTAAATACTCTGACAATCAGGCTTTTACTTTGGTGGAAATGGTGGTTGCGATTGCGATCTTTACTATCTTTATATCGATGATTGCTGGGACTTATTTGTATGTTGCGAGGGCGCAGAGAGATGCGGCGGAACTACGCAAAGTTTATTCTGGTGCGCGTGATGTTATGGAGGAGATTTCTAAGGAGGTTAAGCTTAGTTCGATTTATTACGGTTGTTATGAGGGCAGTGCTACTGGGATTGATGAATGTTTGACTACTGTGGACCTTACTCAAGGTACTGCGGTTGAGAACTTGGCGCTTATTGATGGAGATGTAGCTAAAGTTTTTTATGCTGAAGATGGAGTTGTTTATACGAACGAATATGACTTTGATGGGGCTGCTTGGTTGCCTTCAGAAGGTTATGAAGAGGGTGCCAAAGCTATTTCGGCAGATCCTTTGGCTGTTAATGGAATATATTTTTGGATTTTCCCATCGTATGATCCGGATGAATATTATGATGAGGTTTTGCTTCAGTTTCAGCCTTATGCGACTGTGTATTTAGATGCTCAATATACTGATGAGCTTACGTTCTCATTACAAACATCTGTTTCAACAAGAACTTATGAATAATGCTTTTAAAAATAGGGATGCGAGTGCACTTCTGGTCGCGATACTGATTATGGCGGTGCTGATGGTTGTGGGGTTGGGTATCAACAGGCTGATTGTTGCGGAGCTTAGGATTGAAAGAACTCTCGTTGATGGGGGGCAGGCTTTTTATTCTGCGGAGGCTGGGGCTGAGTTGGCACTATATGATGTTGTTTCTAATGTTGATGGGTATGAGGTTTCTGATGAGACCGGTGAGCTTTCTAATGAAGTTTCTTATCTTTATTCGATAGATGCGCGTAGTGATGTTTGGCCATGTGATGTTTATGGGGATAAGGTTTATGAGGATGAGTCTGGAGTTCTGTGGAGGGCGCTTGAGCCGGAAGAGTCTGTAATGACGCCGCTTTTCTATGATGATGGAGGCAGTATTGTCGATATGAGCGATTTTTGGGTTTATTATATGGTTGAGACTGAGACGGGTGTTTATCCTACTGATGAGGTTGTGCGTTGGAAGATTTTGGGTATAGATGATTCGGGGTTTACTGAGGCGATTTCTTCTTATGATGATGTTCCGGGTGGTAGTGATTCTTGGCATGCTTTAGAGAATGAAGCTGGTTCGTATCAGGAAGTTGGTATTTCTTGGGGTGGGCGTGAATATGAGTGGGCTTCTGGTGAGAACGTCTCTACTTTCCTTTCGGCGCATCATTATAATTATTTGATTATTACGAATGTTATTCAGGATCCCGGTGAAGATGATCGTGTTTATGTTCGTCTTTCGGATTCGGATACAGAATTTGTTTGCGAGTATGTGAAAATTGAGTCTGATGGTGTGAATGATGAGTATGTTCAGCAGATTGATGTTTATATGAAGGAAGGGGAGCCGCTTCCAGTGTTTGATTTTGTTTTGTTTGAAAAAGATCTTTGATTAGCTGGTTAGCTATTTAGCTAGTTAAAGATGCTGCTGATGCTCTTTCTGCTATTACTCAACCCTCGAATGTTTGTGGTCTTACAGGTTTGTGTGGTATAACAGGCCTGTAATTTAACCTTATCTCAATGTCTAACAAGTTCTATATTACAACGGCGATTGCTTATGTGAATGCAGCTCCTCACATTGGTTTTGCTATGGAAACTCTCGAGGCTGATTGTTTAGCACGTTATCATAGGATGATGGGGGATGAGGTATGGTTTCTTACTGGGACTGATGAACATGGGAGTAAAATTCGCAACACTGCTAAGGATCAGGGGCTTACATCTCAAGGATTGGCTGATAAAAACGCACCTATTTTTCAGAACCTTGGTGCGCTTTTGAATTTGTCTAACGATGATTTTATCAGGACCACAGAGGATAGACATAAAGCTGGAGCTCAGAAGTTGTGGCACAAACTTGTGCAAGCTGGAGATATCTATAAATCTAAATATCAGGGACATTATTGTGTTGGTTGTGAGGCTTTTGTTACTGAGAAAGATCTTATTGACGGGAAGTGTCCTGAGCATAACAAGGAGCCTGAGCTTATTACTGAGGAGAATTATTTCTTTAAGCTTTCTAAATATTCTGATCAGATTGCTGAAAAGATTCGCAGGGATGAGCTTAGAGTTGTTCCTGAGTCGCGTAAGAATGAGATTTTGTCTCTCTGCGAAAGTGGGCTTCAAGACGTGAGTTTTTCTAGGCCTAAGAAGAGTTTGAGCTGGGGAGTTCCTGTTCCGGATGATAAGGACCAGGTTATGTATGTGTGGTGTGATGCTTTGTCGAATTATATTACAGCTCTTGGTTATGGGTCTACAGATGAGTCTAAGTTTGAGAAGTTCTGGCCTGCTGATGCACACGTGATAGGGAAGGGGATTCTGCGGTTTCATGCTGGGATCTGGATTGGAATGTTGATGGCTGCGGATTTAGAGCTTCCTAGAGCTATTTATGTTCATGGCTATATAACTTCTGAGGGGCAGAAGATGAGCAAAAGTCTCGGGAATACTATTGACCCTTTTGAAGTTGTTGAGGAGAAGGGCTGTGATCCTGTCCGTTATTACTTGCTTCGGGAGGTTCCGACTACGACTGATGGTGATTTTAGTCAGGATCGTTTTAAAGTTGTTTATGAGAGTGAGCTTGCTGATAATTTTGGAAATCTTTTTTCTAGGGTTTTGACTCTTGCTGATAGATTTCTTGGCGGCAAAGTTCCTGAAGTAGTTGGAGATCCTGAGCTTATGAAGGCTGTTAAAGAGGGGTGGGCTAAGTATGATGAATATATTGAAAAATTTGATTTGAAAAAGGCTTGTGAGGAGGCTGTGCGACTTGGTGAAATTGCTAACCAGTATATCGAGGAGAACAAGCCTTGGGAGCTTTTTAAGGCTGATAAAGAAGGGCTGAATAAGGTTATGTATAACTTGTTAGAGGTTTTGAGGCATATAGCTTGTATGCTTTATCCTTTTATCCCGGATACTGCAGATAAGATGCTTCAAGGGCTTGGGGTTCCTGAGATTTATAATGAGGGCGAGTATGTTGAGTTTCGTGAATGGGGAGTTCTTAAGTCTGGGACTAAGGTGAAAAAGCTTGGAGTTTTGTTTCCGAAAGAGAGGACTTAGGGTTGTAGGGGATAGGGTGTAGTTGTGGAATTTTAGAGTTCTAGAGTTTTAGAATTCTAAAGGCTTTTAGTTGTCGGTTCCTAACTAATAAGCGATAAGACTGCATTGGCGGCTTCTTCGGCGGCTCCGCTGCCGGTTTCTTGAAAGTTTGTGTAGTCTGTTGTGAGTACGATTTTGATAACAAATCTTACAATCGCGTATGCCAGCATGATTACGAACAAGCCTATGATTGACCACATTATGCCTTTTTTGGCTTTGTCGATTTTGTCTTGTTGGCCAAATGAAGTTGCGTATTGAAGCGAATTTGATACGAGGAAATAAACTGCGATTACACCTGTTATACCTATTAATCCACTAACCAGGTCGGCAAGTATATAAGTTACTGCGAGTGCTCCATAGCTTTCTGTATCTCCCATTGCTTCAGAGTTTTGTTCTACCCATGATTCAGCTATGTTATTTGGTTGGTATTCTCCGGGGATGCTGTATGCGGCTAACGCTGTTGGAGCTAATATCCAAGCTGCTACTATGAAAGTTAGGATTGTGAATAGGACTTTTTTCATCTTACAGGTTGAGTTTAGCGATTCCGTATATTACTGCATAAGATATTGCGATCGTGATGATACCTACAATTGCATATACGATTATGTTTTTTGCTTTGTTTATGTCTTCTTCGTTACCTTGCCCTATCACGAGCAAAACTCCAGCGTATGCTAGTGTTGCGAAGATGATTGAGCTTACTAAGTATAAAACGACATTGATTCCGTTTGGGATGATGTCCTCTGCTAAGTCTCCTTCTACAAGTGATGATCCTTGAGCGTTGGGCGATGCTTCAATGAGAACTCCTTGGTCTGGCAGTAGATCATCTATGGTGTTTTCTGTTACTGCTTCTGCGGTAGGGATATTTAGCAGGCTTGTCTCGGTTGATTCTAAGCTTACGGATCCAAGGATAGAAACTATTGCATATGAGAGTATTGCGATTACAAATCCTGCTACAGCGTATATTGCTGTTCTTTTTGCTGATGCGACTCTTTCTTCGTTTCCGTAAGCTGTTAGGAATTGTATACCCGCTACTATTAATGAGACGAAAGACATGAGTCCAATTATTCCTATGAATCCTGCTATGAAGTCTGGTATAGCTTTTTCTCGGAAGTAATCTTGGATTTCTGATTGTGAGTAGTCTTCACTTGGTCCTGGTAGAAATTCAGGTTTTGGTATTGATGGCATTTCTGTTGTAATTGTAGTGTCTGCTTCGTCGTCTGCTACAGCGTCTTCCATGTCGTCGTAATGGTCTTGTGCTGCTTCGGCATCGTCTGTGTAATCTACTTCACCTTTATCTCCATCATAGTCTTCATTGATTTCAATATCACCTGTATCTACGTCATCGAGAAAGCCTGCATTTGCAACACCTGTCGAACCTGCAAACGTGATTCCTAAGAGGATTGTTAGTATTAGAGTTGTTAGTTTTTTTGCCATGATTAACTTGTAAAGAATGTAGGATTAATTGTGTATAAGATTAGTCCTGATAAGAATAAGATAGCTAATCCTGCCAAAGACTGCATGATTCTTGTCCGAGCGGAAGTGAGCTGTTCTTCTCCTCCTGAAGCTGCAATTTGTATACCGCTAACTACAATGACGAGTACTGCGATAATTCCGACTACACTTGCTGCCCATATGTAAACTTGTAATACGTAGAATTTGAGCAGATTGATGCCACTTGTTGATACGAGTAGCTGAACAGGTCTGCAGTCGTCTTTTTCGCTGTTTTCTGCGCATTTGTCTAGGCTGTCTGAGTATGTGTATGCATAATCGACACATTTTGTGTCGTCTGACTTGGTACAACAGATGCCTTTGTATGCGTCTATAAGGAATGATTCTCCTACGACGTTGTCTGTTCCTGGTAGGGATTCAGATAATTCTACGATTCTAGCACCTGCTATGAAATCCTCTGCTTCTGATGCTGAGATAACACCTTTGTCTATTGCTTTTTCGGAAACGAATGTTTGGAATGAAAAATCTTCTTCGTTGATGCTTTCTACCCCGCATCCCATTACTGTTCCTTCCCCAGATGTGTTGTAAGATTCGCTTGCAGAAGGTGCTTCTGCGGATGCGACTACTATTCCTATGCTTAGTGTTAGAAATAGGGTGGATGTAACCAGTACTGTGAGGTTTTTCTTAAGTCGAAACATATAATAGTGATTGAACAAATGTGACTAGGATGTACGAAGAAAGTGCTAAGACTAGTCCTATGATTGCTTGTAAAATGATAGTTTTCCCTTTTTGGATACGGTTGTCGTCTCCTTCCGAGGCTAGCATTAGTAAGCCTCCTATTACGATTAGGACCATCGATGCAGTACCTATTAACTGTGATAGGAATTTAATTACAAGTAGGATGAATTGAATTATAGGTGAGTTTTCATCGTCGCTTTCTAGGTATGTTTGGTTTTGTCCGTCTGTTGTTAGGTATTGGGTAACGTCAAATGAGTCTAGTACGGTTGAGTCATGATCTGTTGATGCGTCTCCGTCTATGTCGGTATCATTTTGCATAGATGCATCTTCGGTCTCTCCGCCACCACCTCCTCCGTCACCTGCTTGTTCTGTCACGTCTCCTGTTACTTCTCCTGATCCCGCGTATGTTATTACTGGTGTTGCGAGTAAGCAACTTAACATGGTTAGGCTTATTATTAGACTTAGGAGTTTTTTCATAGGATTAGAGGATTTTAGGATTGAAGTGATTTTTAGTTATGTGGTTCTTCTTCGAATTCCATAGGTAGGAAGCGCATAGCTTCTTCTTTTGTTATTTTTCCTGCCGAAGCAAGTTCTAGGAGTGAGCGTTTCATGGTTTGCATCCCTTCTTGTCGGCTTGTCTCGATAGTGTTGTCTATTTGATGTGTTGATCCTTTCCTTATTAGGTTTGCAATTGCGTGGTTTTGGAACATTATTTCGACGGCTGGTATTTGAGCTTTTTTGTCCACTGTTTTTACGAGGCGTTGCCAGATTACAGCTTGGAGTATTTCTGCTAGTTGGGTTCTGATCTGGTTCTGTTGTTCTGCAGGAAATACATCGATTATACGGCCGATTGTTTTGGCAGCTCCACTGGTGTGGAGTGTTGCAAATACTAGATGGCCTGTTTCCGCTGCGGTGAGTGCTAGTGAGATTGTTTCTAAATCACGCATCTCTCCGACAAGTATTACATCTGGACTTTCTCGAAGCGCTGATCTTAGTGCTGAATCGAAGCTTTTAGTGTGTTCGCCGACTTCTCTTTGGTTGATTATCGATTTTGCGTTTTTGTGAACGTATTCGATTGGATTTTCGATTGTGATTACGTGTTTTGGGTATTTTTGGTTGATTTCGTCTATTAAAGCGGCGAGAGTTGTCGATTTACCATGGCCTGTGGGACCTGTTACTAGCACTAATCCGTGTGGGAGGTCTACAAGTCTTCTCAAATGTTCTGGTAAGCCTAGATCTTCAAGTTTTGGTATTGTTTTAGGGATTACTCGGAAGACGGCTCCGATTCCTTGTCTTTGATGAAAAACATTTACACGGAAGCTTGCTACTTCTGGTATGTCTAGGGAGAAGTCTAGGTCTTCACCTTTTGCTATTTGCTCTTTTCTCGTATCTGAAAGCAATTCCAAGATGTACTCCTGTGCGGACTCTTTTGTTAGCTCAGGATGTCCTTCGACGAGTACTATATCTCCATTGATTCGAAGTGCAGGCTTTGAACCTGTTGTGATAAATAGGTCTGAAGCTTTGTATTCTTTTGCGGTTCTGAGGAGTTTTTCTAACTTGAACATAATTTGATTTCTAGGTTCAATAAATCATATTATTATATCACAAAAAAGCACTCCTGTCGATGGGGAAGAGTAGCCTTTTGGAAAGAGGCTCTTTCACTTACGTAAAGTACGTTCTTTCGCCTCTTTCCAAAAGCCTTATGCAGCTTCGGCGTATTCTATTTCGACTAACTCGTCGATTACTGTTAGGAGTTGTTCTCTTGGAGGTGTAGCGCCTTTTCCGAAGATTTCCTCGAATTTGTTATGTACTACTCCGTGTATGTTGTTGAACTTGTTTGCTAGAGCTGGGTTTTCAGGGAATTTTTCGCCATTTACTACAAAATGTTCTTTGCCTGTAGGTGTTACTCTCGTTCCGTATGCGCTACCTGTTGCAAGTACCCACATTAGGACTAGTTGTTTGTCTAGTTCTTCTGTTAGTTCTTGGAGGTGGAAAACTGTTTCTCCATCCTGGCCTTCCATATTCCAAGTTATGAGATCTGCTTCGTCTTCTTTTGCATGGTGCTTGATTGGTCCTTTAAATCTTTGTTTATTTCCTTTTTCTTCTCCATATAAAGTGCTTATATGGTCTGTATCATCTATAGGTATAGCTTCGAGTGTTGGCTGGCTGTAACCGAGATCTACTATGAATTTTTGTCCTTACATCTCTGCAATTACGACGTAATGTGCTTCTGCTTGAGTTGCACATGCATAAACTTTTGTGTCGTCTACGATGCCATCTTCTAGCAATTTGTATGCAACGAATTGAGATACTTCTCGGCAAGTACCTTGTAAACCTGATAACTCAAACTCTTCTATAAGGTCTCTAACTGTTTCGTAGTGGGGTAGGGTTACTATTGTTTTTCCACCTTCTTCTCTAATTTGGGTGTGTTCTTTATCAAGGACTCCGCTTCGATCGTATCTTGCTTGGCCTCGTAGCAGAGTGTCTAGGATCCAGTTGTTTAGGGTTTGGAGTCGCTTTTCTAGTTGGTTGTTTTGTACTTCGGTCATGTTGTTTTGGACACGAAAGTTTATTTTCCATGTTTTTTGTGAATTTGCAATTTTCTTTTCGTGCTTTGTGTCGTCAACTTTCGTCGACGCTTGGTTTTAAATATCGCAACCTTTCCTCTCCTGGGGTGTTGTTGGAGGTGAAGTTTGATGGCAATGAGAGTTTGACGTATTGAGAAAATCTGGCATTCTTGTCTTCAAGGGTACTCGGGTTCCCTATGTAAACACCCAGAAACGTTTAATACGTTCTCCCGTCTTCAGGGGTTTCGATTGATCTTTTATTTCTGTTAAATATTTTTTAACCTTTATAAAAATGAAAAGGTTTCTATCAGGGCTTACAGCTCTTGTTCTAACGGTGACTTTGTCTCCGCTAGGCGTGGTTCCATTTGCGTTGGCAATGGATGTCGAGGCAGGTGATACTCAATCTGTAATACTTGGTGATTCGGTTACCATTGAGGCGGAGGCTTCTACTCTGGATGGTGATGCTACCAGTGTTGTTGGTACTATTGATTGGGGTGACGGTACGACTGAGGAGGTTACGGGTGTTATTGGTGCTGATCATGTATCAATAGATAGTACTCATACTTATGCTTCTGCTGATACTTATACTGTTACTGTTACGGCTACTGAATATGATTCTAGTATGGTTGCTCTTAGTACTGTTAGTGATACTACAACAGTTGAGGTTGCTGAATTTACAGCAATGACTATTGATGCTGGAGATGATCAATCTGTTGAAGATGGAACTGAAGTTACAGTTACTGCTGTTGCTAGTGATGTTGATGGCAACCTTGAATGGGCTGAGTTTACTTGGGGTGATGGTGAAAGCGATTTTTATAATGCTATTCCAGAAGGAGAAACTTCTTGGGAAGGTTCTCATACTTACGATAATGTTACAGAAACAACTTCTTATGAAGTTACGGTTTGTATGTCTGATGGTACTACTACAGATGCTTGTGATACTGTGACTATTGAGGTTACGGTTACGGATGTCGAAGAGGAAGTTTGTACTTATACAGCTGATGCCTATGAATCAAATGATTCTATAGAAGAGGCTTATGTGCTTGTTGATGGAGATTCTATTGAAGCAAGTATGTGTGTTGCGGCTGGGGAAGATCACTATGATTATTATTCAATTGAACTTGGAGATGGAGAAACTTTAACTTACACAGTGGAATATCAAGAAGTTATTTATATACCTGTGATTGTTCTTTTGGATGATACTGGTGCTGATGTTGATGGAGAAGAAATTACTGTTACTTATCAAGATCAAGATGGAGATGAGGTCACAGATTTGACGGACTATTATGCTGAAAATGGTAGTTACCAAGGTTTGATTGCAACTACTGAATATACATCTGAAGGTGATGCAACTTATTATCTGAAGTTTATGGACTACATGGTTCATTATGTTACTTCTAATATTGATGGTACTGGTGATGATGTTATTGCTGATGATAGCGCATTGTTAGATTCAGAATTGGAATATTATTATGCTTGTGAAACTTTTGAATATTCTTTGAGTGTAGATATTGCTGAGCCTGTTTTACCTGATCTTACTGTTTCTGGTCTTACTTATAATGATTCAGGTACGATTAGTTTTACTTGTGCTAATGAAGGTGATGGGGATGTTGCAGAAGGCACTGAGGGTGTTACTCAGGTTTATTATGATGGTGAGGTGGCTAGTTCTTATATGTGGTCTGATTATGGTGGTTATGCTGAGACATCTTTCTTCGAAGCCGGAGATAGTGGTTCGGCGTTTATTACTGGCACTGTCCCTAGCGACGTTTCTGAAGTTGAAATTTGTATTGATGGTGAAGACGAGGTAGAAGAAAGTGATGAAGAAAATAACTGTTCTAGCTTATCTTTACTTCCTGATTTGGAAGTGACTGATATCTATGTTGATGAATATAATGTCGAATATACTGCTGTTAATAATGGTGTCACTGATGTTGATGTTGAGACGGATGGTGCTAGAAATTATGCTTATACTGATACAGGGGAGTCTACGTCTTATACATGGTCTAATCTTGAACGTGGTGGTAATACTGAGTGGCTGCAGGCTGGTACTTCACAAGAAGATTTGGGTGCCTTTGGTTATTATCTTTCGGATGGTATTTATGAAGTAACTGTTTGTGTTGATTATGATGATGATGTTACAGAGTCAGATGAAGACAACAATTGTCTAACTGAAACTGTTATTGTTGGAGATGTTGATCTTCCTGATTTGATTATTTCTGAGATGTCACTTGGTACAGATGGTGCGTTCTCTTATGTTATTGAAAATCAAGGTGATGAGTATGTTTATGATTATGAAGATGTAGATGTCTCGATTGATATTACATATCCTGATGGTACTGAGAGTGAACTTACAAGTGTCCCTTACTTTACAGATGAGACTTTTTCTCAGCCTGGTGGTTATTCTACTATTGATGCAGCTACCTTTTCTGATGCTGGGACTTATTCTGTGACAGTTTGTGCGGATTCAAGTGAAGCTGTTACTGAGGAATCTGAGGATAATAACTGTATGACTGAAGAGTTTGAGTTTGCGGGATACAGCAGTGGTAGTGGTTCTACAGAGCCTTCTACTGATTATCCTGATTTGATCATATCTACTATTGATGTTGATGATGCAGATACATTGTATTATGTAATCGAGAACCAAGGTGCTGGTTATGTTACTGATTATGAATCCGTAGAGGATGCTGTTGCTATTACAGATCCTAGTGGTAGTACATCTGAGTTTACTAGTACTCCGGGTGCTTCTGATATTACTTTCTCTCAAGCTGGTGGATATTCTACAATTACTCTTAATTCTCTAGCTGACGAGGGTACTTATACGGTTACGATTTGTACTGATACTACAGAAGTTGTTACAGAGGAATCCGAGGATAACAACTGTACTTCTGTTGATGTCGAGATAGGTGGGGATGGCGATGGATCAGATGATGGTAGTGATGGAGGTACTGACGATGATGATGACGACGATACTCCTGCGCCTGTTTATGGAGGTGGTGCTGCTACGGGAGGCAGTAGTTCTTCATCATCTTCTAGCAGCAGTGATGATGATAGTGGAGATGATGATATCACTTTGGCTTCTGATGACGATATTGAAGATATATGTGGTGAGTGGGAGTTTACAGATGTTTCTGAGGATGCATCTTACTATGCAGCTATTTATGAAGCTTGGTGCCAAGGTATTGTTCATGGTCGTACTTCAGATGCTTTTATGCCAGAGGATGAGATTACTAGAGGTGAGGCTGCTAAAGTTGTTGCTGGTGTGTTCGGATATTCGCCTGTTGAAGATCTAACAGAGACGTCTTATATTGATTTGGAAGTTGATAATCCACTTGCTCCTTATATCGAGGCTTTGACTGCGGATGGTATGCTTGAAGGTTACATTGATGAAGGTACTTTCAAGAGTGAACAGGATATTATTGAGTCTGAAGTTGAGGCTTTAATGGAGCGAGTTACTGGTGGAGAAGATGTAGATGTTTCTGAATATGTTGAAGAAAATGGTACGATTAAGAGAGGAAACTTTATGGAGTTCATACTCCAATATATGGAGTACTAGAAGCTGTTTTATATAGTGCGAAAAAGCCTGTGAGTTTTGCTCACGGGCTTTTTTATTTGACTGCTATAGGTGTGCCTTCTAGATCTCCCGATGCTACGGTGTCTGTGTTATTTGTGAAATAGCTTAAAATTTCTTCTAGCGTCATAGGATCTTCTGCGATGAGATTGCTGATTTCGGCTGTTACTAATGCTGTTGCTTGTGATGTGCCGCTTTTGTAAGTGTATTCGTCTACAGGTATCGCTGAATTTATTCTGTACCCTCTTGCTGCTACATCTACCCATTCGCCGAAATTTGAGTTTTTCATCTGGCGTCCATTTGCGTAAATAGCGCCTACTGCGATGGTTTCTTCATATGTTGCTGGATAAAATCCTTCTGAGGATCCTTCATTGCCGGCTGCTGCCACAAAAATTACGCCAGTTTCTTCGTATGTGGTTTCTATTACTTGTTCTAAGGCTGGAGAGTCTTCTAGTACACCAAAACTCATGTTTATAATGTCTGCTTCAGATTCTACGGCTAGGTCTATTGCTTTGATTACATTGGATAATTTTCCGTTATCTTGGCTTACTACTTTAAAAGGCATCAGAATTGCAGATGGTGTGTTGCTGGCTATTATTCCTGTTATGTGAGTACCGTGTTCCAAATCGTCTTCAACGTTGTTGCTTTGGTCTATTGTGTTGGCGTTTTGGTGAATCTCTAGAGTTGTTTGTTCAAAGTGAGGATGGTCTACTTGGACGCCGCTATCTATGATTGCTATGCGTATTTCGCTGTTGTTTTCTGTTAATTCTTCGCTGATTTCTGCGGTATTGTTTTCTAGTATCTCGACGGTTTCTTCGTATGCTACCTCTGTTAGTTTTATGTTTTGATCTACTTCGAATCTTATTTCTGGGATCTTCTCGTCATATTCGTCTGCTATTTTTTTGAGCTGATTTGTCGAAATTTCGTTAATTGGTTGTACTAGAAGTACGTCTTCCGGGGTACTTAAAATCAATCCTCTGTGAGGTGTTGTTGTTTTTTCTGCGCCAAATATGCTTGTGAGCATGTTTGTGCTTTCTCCAGATGTGTTTAAGAGGTCGTCTGTTAGGACCATCTCGTATTGTTCATTTAGCTCTCGTAATGCTGTTTCTGATTCTTCGGATAGGTGTACTGTTTCTGATTTTGGTAAAATTATTGTCAAACCTCCTAATACTAAAATCAGGGTTGCGATCAATAAATATTTTATTGGTTTTTTGTTTAGCATTTGCGACGTTTTATATCTGTTAATTATAGCACATTAACCTAGTTGTCGCAAGACTGCTCTATTTCTTTGAATATAGCTTTGATTTCGTCTAATGATTCTACTTGGACTAATCTTCCTCTGAATTTTGATGCGTGATGGAAACCTTTTATATAAGTTGCGAGGTGTTTGCGCATTTCGAGAAGGCCTTTTCTGCCGCGAGTTTCGATTGCTAGGCGAGAGTGTTCTAATATAAGTGGTATTTTTTTTTCGAGAGATTGTGGGGGGAGGTATTCCTTCCCTGCAAGTGCTGCTCCTATTTCTGCCATTATCCATGGATTGCCGAAAGTTGCTCTTCCTACCATGATGCCGTCTAGTTTTTTTATGCGATTTTTTGCTATTTCTGCAGACGTGATGTCGCCGTTGCCGATAACAGGTATAGATAGCGTTTTTTTTGCGAGATAAATAGGGTCCCAGTCTGCTTGTCCGGTGAATCCTTGTTTGGTTGTTCGGCCGTGAATAGTCAGTGCTTTAATGCCAGCTTTTTCAAAGCGAGTTATGAGATCTAGAAAGTGATCTTTGTCATATTCTTTGAAGCCTATGCGCATTTTTATTGAAACTGGGAGTTTGGTGGCTTCTACTGTTGAGCGTGCTATTTCTTCTGCTAAATCGGGATTTGTTAGCAAGGCTGAGCCGTGCATTGAGTTAACTACTTTGCGTGCAGGGCATCCCATGTTGATATCTATTCCGTTTGCTCCCATTTTTTCGACTGTTTGTGCTGCTTCTTGGAAGAAATCTGGTTTTTTCCCAAAGAGTTGGACTATTAGCGGTCTCTCTGATTCGTCAAAATCTAAATATTCCATTGTGCGTTTTCCGCCGAATTTAATACCGTCAGCGCTTATTAGTTCTGTTATGCATATGGTGTTTGGAGCTAGCTTTTTTATGATTTGCCTGAAAGCTGAGTCGGTGTATCCGGCCATTGGGGCTAAAAGGAGCAGCGGTTTTTTAACTTTTTCCCAGGAGAACATGCTGAAGTAGTACGTAGTGAGTAGTACGTAGTAGATATAGTAGTTTGAGTTCGATGTCTAGTCTACTCTTCTCTTTTTACTTTTACCTTTGGTGTGTCTTCTGATTCTTCGGTGACAGTTTCTTCTGCTGGTTCTGTTTCGCCTTGGTTTGTGATGAAGACTACGTTTTCTGATTCAGGGTCTCTGTAATCCGGGTGATCACTTGGGCTTGCCCCTGTTGTCCATACAGTGTTGCCCATGACCGAATCTTCAAAAACTCCTGCTAGAATGTATTCTTGGTTTTCTCCTAGGTAGTTATCGTAGATTGCGTATGAGTACATGAATTCACCTTCGTCTAAAGGATCTTTTGGTAAATCGCCTAAAGCATTCTCAAGTTCATTTGCTGCTGGATAAACTCGATTTTCTGAGTAGTAATCTTCTAGCTTGGTTTCTATTAATGTTAAGTCTGTGAATCTTTGGTCGTTTCTTGACGCTTCTGTGTCGGCTTCTTCTTGTTGTTCTTCTGCTGGCGTTCCTATTTCTCCTTCTATATCTATTTCTTCTCTTTCAATTTCTGAAGGGGTTGTTGCTTCTTTTGGAGCTTCTCCTTGAAAGAAATATAGGTAAGCGTAGATGCCTCCTCCAACTATTCCTGCAACGACTAAAAATAGTACTATATTTAGTAGAAATCCGTGAGATTTTTTCTTTTCAGGTTGTGTTGGTGCCTGCATTGGTGTCTCGTTTGTTTCTGATGCTTCCTCTGAGTCTCCTCCTATTCTATATAGTGGTGGGTCTTCAGGGGTTTCGTTGGTTTCTGTGCTTGCTTCGGTTGATTCTTCCTCGGTTGCTTCGGTCTCTGATTCTTCGGTAGCGGTTTCTGTTTCTGGCTTTTCTGTAGGCGTTTCTTCAGTTGTTGTTTTCTCGTCAGTGGCTTCTTCGGTAATTTCGGTTTCTGGCTCTTCTGCAGGTGTTTTTTCTTGAGTTGGTTCTGCTGATAGGTCGAAAGTATCGGTCGAAGATTGTTCTGCTTCTGGTGTAGTCGTAGGTTCTACAGGTGTTTCTTCAGCGATTGGTTCTGCTTTTGGTTGATCGGTATTTTCTGCGACTGGCTCTGTAGTAGGTTGCTCTGTTTCTGGCTCTGCGGTAGCAGGTTCCACTGTTGGCGTGTCAGCGGTTTCTAGTCTTGATAGGATTTCTTTTGCTTCTGTGTTTTCTGGGTCTACTTCCAAAATCTCTTTGCAACCTTCTATTGCATCTTCAGTTTGTCCTGCTGTTTCCCATTGTTTGATTTGGGCTATAGCATCCGAGATGCCAGTTGCTTGCTGAGAATTTTGGCTTTGGTCTGTATTTAATGAATCCATAGTTTTTTAGATTAAAATAGGTCTTCTTCTGATGTGTCTTCGCCGTCTATTTTTGGAATTACGTTTTCTATAGCGCCCCATTCGCTTTCGCCGTGATCTGGGATTACGAGTGTGATTTCGTCTCCTACTTCGGCTTTGAAATAGGTAACTGATGCGAGAAGGACGTTGTATGTGTCTCCTTCGGCAATCACCTTGTATTGGCCTTCTTCGTAGGTGAGAACTCCTTTTACGCTCTTGCGTTCTGTTGGTCCAATTTGCTTGTACAAGAAACCACCATCTTCTTTGATGGTTAGTTTGAGTACGTCGCCTGGGACAAGTTTTGATTTGCTGGCGTAGTTGGCTGGGACTGGATAGGTCTTTTGATTTGGGCCTATCATGTTTTGGCCGTCGAAGACGCCTTCGATGATTTGCTGTTCTCCTTCTTCTTCTGCACTTAATTCCTGTGCAGCTTTTGAAAGTTTTTCTGTTGAGTCAGATTTGCCACCGGCTAGCTCGGTGAGGATCTTTTTTGCAGATCTGATGTTGCTCTCGGCTGTAGCTAGCATTTCTTTAGCCAAAGCAATTTTGGAAGCTTGAGAAGCCATAATTTTTATTTTTATTTTTTTGTATCCTAAAATTATACCAAATTCTCCGAGAAATATCAATGGTTAGTATGTACTGTTTTGTGCAGAGCAGTCATTTTCGGTTCTTACAGCAGCTTCTTCTAACCGCTCTTCTACTAATAGAGCAGGGTTTAAATCGTAACGTGGCATATATTCGACTGCTAACTTCATGAGTTCCGCTCTTAATATTCCCTCTGTGAGTCTTTCTCGTAGGCACATATCATGGTCTGCTTCTTCGGTTCGAGGATAGGTGCTTGTAGCGCAGTCCATTAGGATGGCTACATGTTGTCTGTTTAATTCTGTTAGTCTCTGGGTTAGTTCGCAATCTCTTCCCCATGGGTCTCTTGCATCGCTCCAAATACTGCAAGGATCTTCGCAGTCGCATGTTTGTCCTTCTAGTGAATCTACATAAGTCCAATCGTATCCTGCCATTAGCGCTCTATCTCTTTCGGCAATTCTTGTAGCTTCGTCTGGGCATCCTTTACAACCTGCTAATAGTGTTAGGATTACCACTGCTTTGGTAAAAAAGAAATTTGCTCTTCTTGGTCTTGTTCTTGGCCTTGGATAGTTAGAACTAGCCATATGTATTTGAATTATGGCTGTAATTATACCAAAAACAAGGGTTTTGGCAAGTGTCTGGACGGTTTAGTTCAACATGTATATTACTTTGTCTCCTGTTTGTCCTGAAATCCTAAGATCTATGTACTGCAAATCTTCTTCGTATATGTTTAGAGAGGGGAGGGCTTGTTTTAGTTTTCCTAATTGTTCGTCGACTGTGAGTTGTGCATCTAGCCATACGTCGAAGTATCTTTCTGTATGTAAGTGAACTTCACGAGCTGTTTTGTAATATGTGGTGTCTATCACTTGCATTCCGAATTTGCTTTCGAAGTCTGATATAGCTTCTAAGATGAATTCTAGTGTTTCTTGTTCAATTGCTTCTTTTCCTTCTATCATTATTTCGGTTGTTTCGAGGTATATATAAGGCAAAGATAGATCTTCGGTATCTGCTTCTGCTACTGTTCCGGTTTCGTTTATGATGAATTTTCGGAAATATCCTTCTCTTTGAACTATTACGTTTGCGGAGAGCTCGTATGTCTCGAGTTCTAGGACGAGTTTGTTAGGTAAAACCTTTTTGATATTTATTGTTTTGTAGTTTGGGTAGTTCTCTTTCAAATAGGTCTCTTCTTCTTTCTCATCTATTAGTAAAATGTTTTCTCCCTCAAAATTTTGAAGATATGTGAGGACTGGATTCTCATCTTCGACTTCGATTGTATCGTAGTCAAATTCGATTTTATCTATTATGAAGGTGTTTGAGATAAAAAGGACATGTGCTATCACATATAAAACTATGCCGATCGCAATAATTATTGCTGGTCTTATTGCTTTTTTGAGTTTTCTTTGTTGAGAGCGTGTTTTGAGTAGTTTTTTTTCTGCGTTTTTTTTGAGTTTTTCAAATTTGCGAGCTTTTTTTCGGCGAGCTGCTGCTTTTGGCTCAAGGTTTGGGCGGTATCTGCCCATTGTGCCTATTGTTCTTCCTATTTTTTTCTTTTTGAAAAGCCCCATGTTTTTGTTTTAACATGAGGCATTGTAACAGAAAAGAGTTTTCTTAGCCTAGGTGAGCTTTTTTAGCTTCCGCAATTGCAGCTTGTCTTGCAGCACTTTTTTTCCTTGCACGAGCTTTTTGGGCTTTTTTCCCTTGCTTTGATTTAGGCCTGGTTTCGTTCATTGTATGTAGTCCGTGTTGGTGGTTTGATCCTTTGTTAGTCATTTTATGATAGGGGTTAGGGTTGTAGGGTATAGGGTGTAGGGATGGAGCGCTTCGCGCGCAAGATAATTTTATCCGCAGCCTCCTGGGCAAGAGTCGCATGATCCGCCGCAGCCTCCGGATGTGATATTAGGATTATCTATTTTGAATCCGTCTTCTTCTTCGATGTAGTCTATTTTGCAGTCGTTTACTAGTGGTAGGCTCTCTTTTGGTACGAAAATTTTAAGTCCTTCGGATTCTATGATTTCGTCGTTTTTGTCAGCTTCTTTGAGAAAGTCCATGAAATATTGGAATCCCATGCATCCTGCAGGAAATATGTCGAATTTTATTCCGTATCCTTCTTTTTTTTCTTCCTTTTGCATCTTTTTAAACTCTTTTGCTGCTTTTTTTGTAAGTGTTATTTGATAGGACATAGGGTGTAGGGTATAGGGTATAGGTTGTAGGGATGGAGCGCTTTTTTGTATTCCGCTTTGCGGAATGATTATTTTTATTGTGGGCCTGTGCTACCTGCGGTAGCGGCCTGTTCGCGCGAATTAAAAACTTGCTTCTAGGATATGATTTTCGTCTGGGATTTTCGCGTCGGGAGTAGATTCTAGCGTAATTATAATTTCTGTAAATGTTTTATAGTCTGTTGTTGTGTTTTCTTCGGTGTATTTAAAATAGCCGTCTTCTAGATTTCCCAGGTTTAAGTTTGTAAAAGGACTTAGTCTTATTAGCCAAACTGCATAATATTCTTCGGTAGGATTTTCCAGAGCTGTTTCTATCTCTAATGAGTATGTGCCTTTGTTGAGAATTCGTTTTGCGGTTCCTTCTTCTGATAATGCTATTTCTTCCTCAAATTCTATTCCGAAATCTTGATTTGTTACGTTGGTGCCCAAGAAAGGTGCGATAGCTGTACCTATAAATAATATGCCTATTACAAGGGGCATGATTATCCGTATTTTCATTGGTGTTTTGCTTTAGGTTTGCAGAGGCTAGCTTAAAGTTTTTTTTGGTATTTGTAAATTATTGATTTTCTTCGTTAACGGGGGTAGTATTCCTGTTGCTATGTTCAAATTTATCAAAGAAAAAAAGTGGATTTTCATTATTGCAGGGGTGCTTATTGCATTTGTTGCTTATGGTTCTTTTTCAAATGGTGAGGGAGAGTCTGAATATGATTTTGCTAAGGCTGAGTATACATCTATAGTTCAGGATGTTTCGGTTACAGGTACGGTTGAGTCTGATTCTAAGATTAATTTGAGGTTTCAGTCTGCTGGCCAGGTTGAAGATATTTATTTCGAGGTCGGTGATGTTGTTTCAAGTGGTGATATATTGGCGCGATTAGATGTTACGTCTTTGGCTATTAAAGTTGATGCGGCAGAAGCTGATTTAGCTTTGGCTCAGGCTAATTATGATCAAGCGGTCGCTGGTAGTACGGAAGAGGCTATTATGGTTGCGGAAGCGGCTGTTGATAAGGCGGCTGCTGATTTGGAAAAAGCTGAGCAAGATTATGAGAGTACTATTGTTCTTTCTGAAGATGCTGTTGAGGCTGCGGAGCTTACTTATAATGCTGCTTTGACAGATTACAACAATGCCGAAGCTACTTATGGTGAAGCGCTCGAACATGCTTACGAGGATGCTTATAATGTTTTGAGTGATGTATTTAATGAAGTTGATGATGCTATGAACGATGCTGATAGTATTTTGGGGGTTGATGACGAGGATAGTAATGACAGTATAGAACTTGCTTTACAGGCTAATAATCAAGGTGATTACAATAGGGCTCGTAGTTCTTATGAGGATGTTTCTGAGCTTTATGATGATCTTTTTGAGGTTTATTCTGATGATGTAAGTGGAGATGATTGGGATACGATAGATTCTTTACTCAATGATTGTGATGAGCTTCTTGATGATACAGGTGATCTTTTGGATGATGTTGATGATCTTTTAACAGAAGCTCCTATTATTGGTGGCTTGACGGAGACTTTGCAGGCTTCTTATAGATCGACTATTTCTTCTGCTATTTCTAGTGTTAATACTGTAACGACTAGTTTTGATAATGCTCAGCAAGCTATAGATAGTGCTGACACGTCGGAAGAGTCTTATTTGGCGAGTTATGCTGATGATTTGGCTTCGGCGGAACAGTCTTACGAGACTGCGCAAGCGCAAGCAGCAGCGGATATTGCTAGTGCGGAAGTTTCTGTAGCTGTTTATGAGGCTCTTTTGGCACAAGCCGAAGCGTCTTTGGCTGATACCGAGGTGGGGCCTCGTGATGTTGATCTTGCGAGTTTGGATGCTGCAGTTGATAGTGCTCAGGCTGCTTTGGAGTTGGCTCAGTATAATTTGTCTGAGGCTTACATTGTTGCTCCAGTTTCGGGTGTTATTACTGAGGTCTATTTCGATGAAGGTGAAAATATTACGGCTTCTGAAGATTTTCTTGTTATGGTTTCTGATGAGTATCAGATAATTGCAAATGTTTCTGAGACTGATATATCTAAGGTTAGTGTGGGTGATAAAGTGACGATGACTTTGGATGCTTTTTCGTATGATAAGGAGTTTGAGGCTGAAATAATTGAAATTGATCCTGCCGAGACGGTCGTTCAGGGTGTGATTTATTATCAAATTACTGCGGTGTTTACTGCGGATGATTCTGAGATCAAGCCTGGTATGACTGCGAATATGGATGTTATAACTGCTGAGGTTGATGGTGTTCTGGCGGTTCCTGTGAGAGCTATCAAGTACGATGGTTCTAGAAAGTATGTCCTCATGTTGGATGGCGATGAGCTTGTTGAGGTCGATGTTGAGATTGGTGTTGAAGGAGATCAGTATATTGAGGTTTTGAGTGGTATTGAGGAAGGGGATGAAGTGGTTACGTATGTGAGATGAGCTTTTTAGCTTGTAGCTGGTAGCTGGTAGCTTGTAGGTTGTAGGTTATCGTGGTTTTTTTAGTGAAAAGATCATTTTATTGAGCATTCGCATAATTTCATCTAATAGTTTATCTACTTTTGAGAAATCCAGATTTCTGCCTATTTTTATTTCTTTAGCAATTTCTAGTTGTGTTTCGAGTTCTGCTCCTGATGCAAAGGCTATATTGAGGAATTTCGCAAAGTCTTTTCGACTGCCTCGGCGTCTACCCTCGGCTATGTTTGATGGTATTGATACTGCAGCTCTTTTTGTTTGGATTGTTAGATTATATAGTTCGTCTCTTGGATAAAAATTTGTTAGGGCGTATATCTCAGTAACTAGCTTTATTGATTTTTGCCAAACGATAAGTTCTTTGTGTGATTTTATATTCATTTTTATGGGCTATTAGCTACTAGCCTACAAGCTACCAGCTCGATGTTAAATTTTTATTAAAAATATCCTTAAGTGTTTTGTCTATTGTCTAAAATCCCTGACTTTATTATGGTTTAGACTTGTGATTTTTTTGGTGTCTCGTTAAAATCCTTTCGCATAACTTTTAACCAAAATTATTATGGCTATGGAAAAAACACTTGTGCTTGTTAAGCCTGATGCAATTCAGAGGGGTCTAATCGGTGAGATTGTGGGACGTTTTGAGAGGAAGGGGCTTAAACTTGTTGGGATGAAAATGATGTCTCTTGATGAGGCGCTTTTGCGTGAGCATTATGCTCATTTGGCTGATAAGCCTTTCTTTGGTAGTTTGAGTGCTTTTATGCAAAGTAGTCCTGTGATTGCGATGTGTTGGGAAGGGCTTGAGTGTGTGGATGCGGTTCGTTTGCTTTGTGGTATTACAAAAGCGCGTGAGGCTGAATCTGGATCAATTCGTGGAGATCTTGCTATGAGTGTAAGCTGTAACGTTGTTCACGCTTCGGATAGTCTTGAGAATGCTGAGATTGAAGTTAAGAGGTTTTTCAAAGAAGATGAAATCCATGAGTATGAGAAATCTGAGTATGTTCACGTCTATGCTGATGATGAGTTAGCTTAATGTCCCTTTTACTCTGAATACGGTGTATGGTTTGATGATGCCAAGGTTCATCGCGACTTTGTGCAGTCTAGGAGCAGTGTATTGGTATCGGCTTAACGACATCCTTTCTAATAATTCTCTTATGGTCAGATGATTGATTCTTAAATCATCTGTTGGATTTGGGTCTGCTACTGAAACAGTTTCTCCGTCTAAGCCTGTTATTAGTACATAATGGAGTACTTCAAAAAGCTCTTGGTGTTCGTTTAAAAAAGATGTTGTTATTAGGGCCGGGACTGGGTGTCCTTCTGCAAGTTGCATTTCTATTAACTGTCTTAGTTCTATTTCGTTTGGTATTTGTGAATCTTCTATCTCAAGGTTTGGAAAAAGTTTTCTGAAAGTTGATTTGAAAATTGACGGAGGAGTACCTACGAATTTGTTTAGCCAGCTAGTACATTGTTGTTCACTGAGTTCTTGTTGATAACCTTGGCCTGCCATTACGAGAATTGCTTGTGCGCATGTTCTTGGAGTTTCCTGGTCTCTTCTGATGATATCTAGTCGCTGCATTTTTTAGTATTATTATGGTTTGGGATTGTAAAATCTTTCACTAATAAAGTCTAGTGATTTGTGTTGGTTGCTGATTTGTGTGGATTAGTGGTTTAAGCCAAATAATTGAGTAGATAAGCGGCCATTATACTCAAGAGGCTTCCGTTTATTATTTCGATGGCTAAAGATTCTTCTGGATAGGATGATTGGATCCACATGTCTACGAATCTTGGGATGATTCTAATTCCGATCAGGACTATGGCGAAACCTAAGGGGTCGATTGGACTTAAGTAGTAGAAAATTGCCGACATTGTTATTGCTGGGATTAGGCATCCCAATGCGTACATTATTCCTAGATACTGTCCTTGGTTTTTCCAATGCTTCATGCCTTTGTGGCCGTGGAGTTTTTTGTAGATTTTGGCTATGACTGGGTTCATATAGAGGGCTCCGCCTAAGACGAACCAAGCGATTGATAGTAGAAGTCCGTCTAGTAGTATTTGTAGCATTTTGTTTTGGTTAGATTTTTTTGAAGAGTATTAAATCGCCTAAGTTGGTGCCGGTTGGTCCGGTTTTTATTAGGCCTCCTGATTTTTGAAAGAAATGGTAGGAATCGTTGTTTTCGAGGTGTTTTTCGAGATTTGCTTGGTTGGTTGAAGTGCTTCCTATTGCTCCTGCTGTTTTGCGTGGGCAGATGCCGTCTACGCCGTCTGTTCCGA
>CAYFOI010000015.1:10824-33029 GCA_964344725.1 uncultured Candidatus Peribacteria bacterium | reverse complement strand
CCCAAATTCTTCTAAGTTTTTGCCAAGTTACGCACCCGAAAATGAACGGTAGCGTGCACTACTCCTCGAGCATCAACGACTGTATCTGCCCCCAAATCTTCTACGGTTCCGTAATTCCCCTCGTATCCTGGCAGCTCTTTCGGCATGTTGTTTTAAATCAGTGGCTCTGCAAATTCTGTCTCTCCTGCGTCTGCAGGGTTAATGTCCGATCCGTCTTCTGCACCTTCTTCCCATTTTTGCAAGATTGCTTCTACCTCTGTGCGTGGTCGAGCATACTTGGCTCTGGATAGATCGCGGATTTCGTCAGCAATGTCATTAACTGGTTTAGGGACATCTACTGTACGACCTGAAAATGCGTCGCGGATTTGTCCATCGATCGACATCTTTGTATAGAATTCTCGGACACCAAGGTTGATGATGTCTCGAACATTGAATTTAGGAGTATACTCTTTCTCAAGAATCACAGCGTCTTCGGCTCCAACACGGAAACTGATTATTGAGCCTACATTACCAAATACCGTTGTTTTAACAATATCGGAAAGCTGCCCCATATACTGATGGGCCATTGTGATATTGAGACGATATTTTCGAGCTTCCGAAAGAATTTCTGCAAAAGTGTCTGTGGCGAAGTATTGGAACTCGTCACAATACAGGTAGAAATCTTTCCTCTCTTCTTCTGGCGTATCAGCACGTGCCATTGCAGCCTGTTGAATTTTGGTCACCATCATCGCACCGATGAGTCCACAGTTTTCTTCACCGAGTTTACCCTTTGAGATTTTCATCAAAAGAATCTTCTCAGTATCCATTAGTTCACGGATATTAATACGATTTTCTGGCTGACCGATAATATTTCTAATAAGTGATGTTGAAACGAACTGTCCCACCTTATTGAGAAGCGGCATAATTGCTTCGTTGTCGAATTTTTCACTCCAAGAAGCAAACTCGTTCACCCAGAAATTCTTAATCACAGAGTCCTGGATGTTTGCAACGATCCTTTGGCGATAATTTTTATCAGAAAGCATCTTCAAGATTGAAAGCACCGTTGTGTTAGGCGAATCGAGAAGCGCAAGTGTTGTATATCGGAGCACATGTTCAAGACGAGGAGTCCAGTTCGCACCAAAAAGTTTTTTGAAAATTTCCACAAAACCAATAGTTACTCTAAGGCGAAGCTCTGGCGGGACCTGCTCGAGAGGATTAAACGCAATAGGATAATCCAGGTCTGCAGGATCGAAAATCACTACGTCATCCTTGCGTTCTGGTGGAATATATTTGAGTACTGCGTCTACAAGATCACCGTGAGGATCGAGTACTCCAACACCTTTTCCCGCTAAGATATCTGAGATTATAAGAAGCTCTAGGAATTTACTTTTACCAGTACCAGATTTGCCGACAACATAAAGATGGCGACGCCGATCGACACGCTTGATACCGAAACGGATCTGTTGATTGTGATAGTTGGTTGCACCAAACACAGACATCTCGCCCGGACCAAGCTTGCCTTGCTTAGGCAGGTCTTGTGGCGGTTCAGCTTTCCTTGATGTTACATGTACGATATGTGGAACTATATCTGGATTTGGGAAGTGATATAAGCTTGCTGTCTCCTCACAGCTCATGATCATGCTGTGGCGATATTTGAGAGATTTTGCAGCTTGTACGAAATTAGCCTTGTTCATTTTTGCTACCTTGAAACTGTTGAAATCGATTGTGTTGAACTGGGTATAGGATTTTACTAGGGAGATGAGCTTGTTGTTAGCTTCCTGCTGAGTTCGCGCTTTGTATGCTATGCGAACAGATACTTTGAAAGCGTGCTTCCCTGCTTTGGCGTCAAATGCAGCTTTTTCTTGCTGTCTTAGATTGGCTAATCCTTTGAGCTTGAGTCTGTCTCGAAGGCGGAAAATTCTTGCAATCGAGTTCATCTTCATCCTCCAGCTTCTGATAAAGTTCAATTTAAAATCGTCCTGAAGAGGTTCAACAAGCGTTTGTATCCAAATTTCTTCATCCTGCGCAGCTTTTGATAAGACCGAGAAAATTCCGGAGAGAGAATCTCCATCAAATCCTTTGTACGTCTCGATCGGGTAAATATCTGATCTTTTTAAAAACAATTCCGCTGCTGCGAAACCGCCTTGAACTGATGTCGTTATGTATTCTTCTGAACTATAGATCTCCGCATGTGGATACAGCGCGTATATTTGACCTTCAACTGCCGTTTTCAACTGCTCTGGTATCCTAAAGACAAAGTATATGTGCTGGTCCTTCGAAACCAACTCCAGTCCAAGCGAAACTCCATCTAGTACCTCGTGGAGATTGACAAGCATCTGCTCAAACGTTTCAGCTTTGTTTTCGCCTACAGGGATACTGACTTTTATAAGAGTGGATTTCATTGTGTAGTGATAGTACGTAGTCCGTAATACGTAGTGATTTTTATGGCGGTGCCGGTTTGTGATTATAGCACTAATTTTTTCGAAGCGACAGCTTCTTCATTGGTTAATTATACCATAAAACAGGGTTTCGGACAATGCGCTTGCAGGTTTGGGCGACTTCTAGTAAATTTGTTAGGTGAGTTTAAGTAATAAGCACATATGAAAGCATCTGAATTGAAGCGTAAATATATCGACTTCTTTGTTAAGAAGCATGGACATAAGGAGATTGCCGGCGCTTCTGTTATACCTGAGAACGATCCTACTGTTTTATTTACTACAGCGGGTATGCACCCTCTCGTTCCTTACCTTATGGGAGAGTCTCATCCTGCTGGTACTCGTTTGGTTGATTGCCAGAAATGCTTGCGTACAGATGACATCGATGAGGTTGGAGATGATACCCATTGTACTTTCTTTGAGATGCTTGGGAATTGGAGTTTTGGAGATTATTTCAAGAAGGAGGCTATCGCAATGAGTTTTGAGTTCCTTACAGATAAAGAACATGGTCTTGGGATCGATCCTGAGAGGTTGAATGTGAGCTGTTTTGCTGGTGACGATGATGCGCCGAAAGATGAAGAGTCTGCAGGTTATTGGAAAGAGCTTGGTTTCAAATGTGCTGAGGAGCATGGGCCGGGACCTATGAGAATTTGGTTTTATGGGAAAAAAGAAAATTGGTGGGGCCCTGCTGGTCAAACTGGACCTTGTGGACCTGATACTGAGATGTTTTTTGATACCGGCAAAGAGCCTTGTGATGAGTGTGCGAAAGCTGGAGTTGATTGTGATTGTGGGAAATTTGTTGAGATTTGGAATGATGTTTTCATGGAGTACAACAAGACTGCCGAAGGGAAATATGAACCTCTAGAGCAGAAGAATGTTGATACCGGACTTGGAGTTGAAAGAGTTACTGCTCTTATGCAAGGAGTTGCGACTCATTATGATACTGAGCTTTTTACTTCTGTTTTGGAGTTTCTGAGAGAAAAATCTAGCGGTGGAGACATCACCGAGGCTGAGAGGATAATTGCCGACCACATTCGTGCTGCAGTTTTTATTATTGGCGATCCGAAAGGCGTAATGCCTTCAAATACGGATCAGGGATATGTTTTGCGTCGGCTCATTAGGCGTGCGATTCGTCAGATGCGAAAGATTGGTGTCGATGATAGCGTAGTGGAAGTTGCGAAGAGATTTATCGAGGTTTATGAGGAGCTCAAAGAGTT
Organism: uncultured Candidatus Peribacteria bacterium; assembly: GCA_964344725.1. Lineage (GTDB taxonomy): Bacteria > Patescibacteriota > Gracilibacteria > UBA1369 > UBA12470 > CG2-30-44-17. Next base: position 29,398 of record CAYFOI010000015.1, on the reverse strand, counting down.
TGAGGACCACATTTTAGTTGCTTTAGAACAGGAAGAGGCGAAGTTTTGCAGAACTCTTAATCAAGGTGAGAAGGAGTTTGAAAAAATGCTTCCTAATCTACTTAAAGGAAATTCGAAAGTTCTTAGTGGGCGACTTGCTTTTAAGTTATATGACACATATGGGTTTCCTCTCGAAATGACCAAGGATCTAGCGAAGGAGAATGGGCTGACTGTCGACGAAGAAGGCTTTCATAAAGCTTTTGAAAAGCATCAAGAGATGTCACGTGCAGGCGCTGAGGCTAAGTTCAAAGGTGGACTTCAGGATGACAGTGAGGCTACGACTGCGCTTCATACTGCGACTCATCTTTTGTTGGCAGCTTTGCGTGAAGTTCTCGGTGATCATGTTTACCAAAAAGGTTCGAACATCACTGCGGATCGTTTGCGTTTTGATTTTTCACATCCAGAGAAGATGACTGACGAGGAGAAAGCTGAAGTTGAAAGGCTCGTCAACGAATGGATCTCTGAAGACCTTACTGTGACTTGCGAAGAAATGACGCCGAATGAGGCTCACGAAAAAGGCGCTATAGGTGTTTTTGGCGAGAGATACGGAGATGTTGTAAAAGTTTATACTGTCGAAGGCGCATCTAAGGAGATTTGTGGCGGACCGCATGTCGAGAAGACTGGCGGCATGGGCAAGTTTCGCATCAAAAAAGAGCAGAGCTCAAGTGCTGGGGTTAGGAGGATAAAAGCGGTACTTGAATAGACTGTAGAGAGTAGACTGTAAACTGTAGATTTGTATGGAACCAATAGAATTTTTAGGGTTCACGGCGGGAGGACTTGTTGCGATATCTCTTTTGCCTCAAGTAATCAAGTCTTGGCGGACTAAGTCTACCAAGGATATTGCTATTTTGTGGACTCTTATCAATCTTGTCGGGCAGATTCTATGGGTAACTTATGGTTATTATATTGAAAGCGTGTCATTGGTCGCTATGAGCAGCCTTACTTTGATCATGACTGTTTCTCTAATAATCTTAAAACTGAAATTCGATTAATCTTCCTGTATTGTCACAAGGAGACTTATAACTTCTCCTACGCCTTCTCTTGTAATTGTCACTGCTGCTTGATCGCCGGTTTGAGCTTCTTGATCTACTTCAAATTGCCATCCATCTTCTTTTCCCCAGCTACCACAGTCTTGGCAGCTATCTATTAAATGTAGGACACCATTGTCCTCTGCTACTGCTGTATGGTTTTGATTTCTATGATTCCCGACGTATGTCCGAAACTGGTCTCCAGGCATTGTTGTTAGACTTTTTTCTCCGGATTCACTGCCGAAATGGTGTTGCCCATAAGAATCTATGCCATTCAAAGCACATAAATCTGCCATGGTGCATCCATTCCCTACAAGAAGTGGCAATGCCATTATCGCTACTCTCAAGACCCCTGCATATCTAGTAATAGATTGTTTTATTTCGTGTGGTTGAATCATTTTGCTTCGTGTTAAAGGTTTTCGATGCTAGAACCTGCTTTCACTAAAGTCAATCAAACCATGTTGTCATGCTTTTACAACATTAAATACAAAAAACGAGGCCTGTCGGATCCAAAGCCTCGTTTTTTTTGTATGTAAATTACCCCTTCTACTTGACCTCAACTAAGTTCGCCCAATTCCAAACTGAAGATTCTATTCCAACGTATTGGAAGTAGTCTATTACGAATGTGAATTCGCCTGTTTCCTCGACGTCATCTGTGATACCTAGCATATCCATTGCATCTTCGCTATTTTCAAAACACATGTAAATTGTCCTGTTATAATCTTCTGGTAGCGGGACTAATACTTCCGATTCTTTTTCTAGATAAGTTACACATACAAGTCCTCCGAAAAATGCAGTGTCGCTGCTGTAGTATATGTATTCTCCCGTAAGTTCGACTTCCCCTTCAAATGAGATTAAGGAGTTCCACTCTTCTAGAGGGCTGCTTCCTTCGTATTTTTCATCCAAAGGGTTTGTGATCTCTGTAACTGTCATGCCTCCGACTGTGTCGCCCACAGCGACTGTATCGAAATCTATGATTCCCTCTGCGGACTCAGATTCGTCAGATCTTGTAAGATCTAATTCTGTCCTACCTTCTTCTTCGATCTCGACATTAACATCAAGTTCCAGACCATCCTCCTCAGGATCTTCGACCACAACTGTAACGCAGCCTGTCAGGACCAACATTAGCCCTAGGAGCACTAATACTTTTTTCATGATTTTCATGGGTTAAAAGTTTATTTACATCTATATAATGCAGGATTTTGTTTTTATTACAAAAAAACCTACAGTTATATTAACTTCCTGCTTCTCTTCAGGTTGCTATTTCGCCTTCCAAAAGCCATCTTCTTGCTTTTGTGACTTTGATTGGGACTATTTCTCCAATCCAGTTGCGATTTGCGTCGAAGTCTTTTATGTGGACTTCTTTGAACTCTCTGCTGCGACCTACTAGCTCTTTGTCACTTTGAGTTTCTATGAGGACTTCGAGTTCACGATTAATGTATTTTTTGTTGTTTTTAGCTGAGGTTTTCTTGAGGAGATCGTTGAGTTTGTGCCATCTTTTTGCTTTTGTCTCGTGTGATATGTCATCTTCTAGTTTTTTGTCTGCGAAAGTGCCTTTACGTGTTGAGTATCTTGCTAGGAAAGCCATATCAAAACAGACCTCTTTAAATAAATCGTATGTATCTTGGAACTCTTCCTCTGTTTCGCCGCAAAATCCTACTATTACGTCTGTTGAGATTGCGCAGTTTGGGATTTTTTCGCGGATTTCATCGATGATTTTCAGATATTGTTCGCGCGTGTATGGCCTGTTCATTCTCCGTAGACATGAATTTGAGCCTGATTGGACAGGTAGGTGGATATATGGACACAGTGTTTTTAGCTCTGCAATTGCGTCTATAAGTTCTTGTGAGAAATCTGTTGGATGAGGTGATGTGAAACGTAATCTGTCTAAACCTTTTTCACTAAGCTTGCCGATTTCGCGAAGAAGTTTTGCGAAATTTACGCCTTCAAACTTGCCGCTTTGCTTGTCAGCATGGCTGATGCCATAAGAATCGACCGTTTGTCCGAGCAGAGTTATTTCTTTTGCTCCTGCTTCCACGAGTTTTTCGCATTCTGCGAGGACTTCGTCCATCGGCCTACTCTTTTCGCGGCCACGGGAATAAGGGACGATGCAGTAAGTACAGAATTTGTCGCAGCCTGTCATAATTGGCACAAAAACCTGGTATTTGCTCGATACTTTTGGGTGAATTTCGAAATATTTTTCGAGGCTACCATCCGCATCTAAGATGTCCCATTCAGGTCTTAGTCTCGTTATTGCTTCTGCTAGTTCACCCATATTTTCTGGGCGAAAAGCTATATCTAGTTTTTTGATTCTTTTGATGACTTTTTCTTCTTTGCCACTTTTAACCATACAGCCTGTGAGTGCTATAAGTTGGGTATCTTTTGTGTTGCGAATATCTCCTATTACCTTGTCTTCCGCTTTTTGGCGAACGCTACATGAGTTAAAAATCAATAAATCTGCTTCTATCTGTTTCCCAGACTCTTCAAAACCATAGCCTTCGAGCAAGGTCTTAAGGCGTTCTGTGTCAGAGTAATTCATCTGACATCCGTAGGTTTTCATGTAGTATTTCATGGAGTTTGTATTGTACGCCGTGGCATTTTAGCACGAACCCATCAGAAGTGAAATTGATGACAACCCTGGTTGACACTACGCGTTTGACGCGTATCGGTAATTATGTCATAGTTTGCATTCTATTTTTAAGTATTTTGCTATGGATATCATGAAAAGAGCTCAAATATCGCTCCTGTCTCTCATGCTATTTACCGGGTGTACGCAAGAGCAAGCAGACCCCCAGCCTGCATCTTCAGTAACTTCCGCTCAAACAGAAATTGCTCAAGCTACAGAGGCCGCTTCCGCTCCTGAGGCTCCCCCGGCTCCTTCGGTTGTGTCTTCGGCAGAAATCATGCGACCACTTCCTACGATGGAGTTTAAGCAAATCACTCCAGCTGCACTCGCTGTCCCTTTTGAATCGGACCTATCATTTTTGTCACCAGAAGAAATGGAGCGCATTAGCTCTGATTTTGCAGCTTATGTTGGGCAGCATTATTTACAAACTATTCCAAAAATAAATCAGGCAGCAGACAATAATCAAGAACTTATACGGATAGCTTTGGATTCATACGCTGATCTCGAAGCTTATTTAACAGGCCTAGACCCTAGAGTAGGAAATGTTGTCTCGCGTAAATTAAATGAAGTCCATACCAACGAACAACAACTAGCTGTATTCAATCAATTATTGTTAAGACATGGTTTTATCTTAATCGGAGCTTTTGATCAGCATGGTGCTCAGTTCCTAGAATTAAATCGTTTCACCCCATATCAAGCACAGATTCAACTTCCAGGACAAGACGATGTGCATACTTCAAATTTACTTGTTTTATCTGCTGTTGCATCACCTGAACAAGACTCGAGTCCAACATCTTACACACAGCATGATTCGCGGCTAGCCTTGGTTGATCTTCGCGAGGCTACTAGGTGGCTGACGGCCCCTGCAGACAGGGATACGTTTATAATGATAGCTGATGACATGCGTGAAACAGATCCTTCCTTCCCAACCCCACAAGAAATTCTTGACAATCCCCGATCCACACGCAATGCATTAGAGCACGAAGCTTTGCATCCTTATATTACTGAAAAAATTACTGGGAAGAAGTTTCCTTACAAGGACAGGACCACTTATTTGGCTTTTACTGACAAGGGTGTCCGTTTAAGCAATGGCAATGTTCTTAAATTGGATCAACCTGTAAAATCGCTCAATTTTGACGAGATGATGGCTGTAGGATTCCAACTTGCCAATACGTCGGAAGATACTATCTATTTTAATAAGATGTCTCTGCAAGTTTGGCTGCTTGAAAGTGCTGGCAGGCCTGGAGATCCTAACGATATTTATGCTTTGACATGTAAGCTAATAAGCCAAGTGTTATTTGGCGCAGATTATATGATCCAAGTGCCGCATGAGGAAACTTCTGCGATTATGGCAAATCTTTCTGTGAGCGACATGCAAACTCTTGGTCGAGAGCTCTATTCAGTTGGCGCATACTTTGCTGAGAATGCGCGGAAGGTTTATTAGATCTTATGCAGCTTGAAAATTTTAGCTGCAATAATATATGGGAATTTGTTGATTTTGTCATTGTACTCTGCGGCGTAGTCTTCGAATTTTTTCATTTTTTCATCGATTTCTACCTGGTAATCTTTGCGCAGGTCTTTTTCGGCCTCTAGAAATCCTGTGTCGTGTTTAATATCGTCGTGTTCACGAGCTGTTGCAATTAGTGCTGCTATTGCATTACCAAGATGCTCTTCTAGTTCGAGTCTTTTTGATCTTTCTATTTCAAATGCCAGAAGTTCTGTTCTTTTGTCTTTTAGGGTTTTCCATCTGCTGTCGTCGATACGTGCTGTTTCTAGTAAATATGGGACTGTGTCACGTCTTTTTATCCATATTTCGTCCAATTCGTCCCATGCTGCCTCAACTTGCGTTTTATGTCCTGACAGGACATTTAGCATTGTGAGCGCGAAGAGTATTGCTAAGACAAATACTGTTACTACAGCTATTAATATGTTCATGTTTGTTGGTTTACAGCTTTGTTACGTATTTCGAGCAGCCTTTTGGCTGTACCGAATGGATTTGGGATGTTTTCGATAAAGAAAACTCTCTTATGAGATGCTGTGTGAATCTCAAGATTTCCGTAGTGCAATAGATTGCTGAGCACACCTTTCTCGATGCCTTTCACGTCTTGGATCTGGTTGAGATTACTCTCTGATACAGTTCTTTCCATAAATGTTACTTGGTCCAAGTTTATTACCCTCTTGTTGGTTATTATTATCAAGTCTAGCTCTTCGTTTAGCCATTTTATATAAATAATTAAGAATGCGTACATCAGATATACAAGAAAGATTAGAGTCAGAATTGTTCTTCCGCCGCTAAAGAAATCTGGCCAATACGCAAAAATCGCGCTGACAAGTATCATCGCCGGGATAATGCATAGCATAAGAACAACCACCGCTATTTTTACATCCATGATCCAGTGTTTCCTTACTAGGAACTCGATTTTTTCCCCTTCATGTTGCCCTGGAAATCGCATACTTTTGCTGTTGATTACTTCCTGATAGTGCCTTCAACCTCTGCTGTTGGCGTTCGTATATGTAATCTCTTTTTGCGTTGTTTACTTTTCGGAAAAATTTCTCTGGATCACCGATAGAATCTATTATCATTGGATCTATCATGGTCGGCACTACGACGACAAGTTTACCATAATTAAACAAATTTGGGATTATTCCGTGTTGGATTTTTTTAATATCTTGGATCTCATGAAGATCGACGACATCTTTGTTGTCCTGCAAGTAAATGCTTTTATCCAAAATAATAATTCTGAAATTCGTTATGATTACGATTTTCAGGAAATAATTAAGGAAACTGGTGAATATGTGATGCATCCAAATCGTCATCGCTGTTAATATCGAAATCATAATCGCTCCCATGTGTGCAAAGTCTTTCAATGTAAATACCGTAGTTACAAGACCTGCCGACACCCCTATGAAAGCAACCGTTTCTATAAGTAGGTGCAGCTGAGTAATCCAGTGCTTGCGAGTATAATAGACGATGGTTTCATTCCTCTGCTGTCCTTTAAAATGTTTGTCTGTATTGTCTACTATCATGCCTTAATGGTTAAAAAAAACAGACCTAATGTAAGGCCTGCCCATGCGATCATTGTCACTGCGTACATCATAAGTACGTAGCGAATTCTAAAAAAACCCCAGAGCTTTTTATATTGAGCCTGAGGCATTTGATATCTTTTTATATAGCGAACCATTAGCCATATCGTAATCGCTGTGAAAATTAGTGACGCTATGTGGATCCCCGTGAGCCAAAGCATTTTTGAGTGGTCGTTAATTTATATGCTTCGTAAGTCCTCTTCGCCGCATCTTCCCAATTATATTTTTCTTTTAAATTTGTTTTTGGAGCCTTCGGATTCTGCATGAAGTCTTTTAAGATTTTCAGGGCTTCCGCATCGTCATCCAATGGCAAGAAAATTGCGTAATCTTCGTATAGTTCTCTATGAACAGGGATGTCTGAAGTAATTACAGGTGTTCCAACATAAGCCGCTTCCAGTATCGGCAGGTTGAATCCTTCTTTTTCTGAGATGTTAATGAGCGCTTTCGCCTCTTTGTAAAGTGCGCCGAGCTCTTCCTCATTTAAGAAACCTGTCTTTAGTATATTGAGCTTACCCTTTTCGGTGTTTTTTTGCAAGTCATACGAATTGTAAAGATTGGTATCTGAGACTTTCCCCCCTGCCAAAACCAAAGTTAGGTTTTCGTCTTCTAGCTGCGATAATAGGCTTATGAGTTTTGGGACATTTTTGCGGGGGTCGTAGCCACCAATATATAGTAGGTAGTGGGTAGTTTGTAGTTGTAGTGTTGTAGTTGTAGTTGTAGTTGTAGTGGGTAGTTTATAGGCATCGGAGACGGCTTCGTAGGTTACCGTTACTTTTGATGGGTCTATTCCGAAGTGATGTGTGAAATCTTTTTTGGTAGTTTCTGAGACAGCAAGGAAATGTGGAGCTTTTCTGAGTGCTTTGCCTGTGAACCAGAAGTAAATCTTCGATCTGAGTTTTTGCCGATAGCGTGCGTCTTGCCATGGGATTATGTCGTGGATTGTTGTGACAGAAGGCACCTTTAGCCCACGGATTGGATATGCTGGGTATGTGAGATGTATGAGTTCGAACTTCTTCGAATTGAAATATCTGCGGAGCTGGCAGTGTTCCCAAAACCCTTTTTTCAGCCCGCTTAAAATGAGCCATTTTTTTTCTGGGATCACTTTGATGCGAACGTTTTTTGGGAATTTGTGATCGACTTTTTGGCGGACAACTAATGTGAACTCGTCTTCGGGATGATCTGTTGCAAGTTTGCGAAAAAGGTTGAGTGTGTACTGTCCAATACCCGTTTCCTTTCGTTCTAACCATCTTGCATTAACTCCAATCCTCATACTTCTAACCTTAGGATTTTTACTATTTTCTGAATCGGTTTTGCATATTCTTCCTTCTTTTCCGGACGTTTTTTAAGTTTTTTAAGTTCTTCGAGGGCTTCTATGAGAGCTTTTGATGTGAATTTTTCGTTTTTTACGATTTTGTGTCTGCGCTTGTCCTTTTGGCGGAAATATTTTGCGTTTTCTTCCTGGTCACCACGGGTGTGTTTGCTTGGCAATGGGACTATTATTGCAGGGACACCCAGAGCTTCTATTTCTGCTAGGCTGTTTGCTCCTGCTCGAGAAATCACGATGTCAGCGATCGCATAAATATCTGCGAGTTTTTTGCCAACGTATTCAAATTCGATGTAAGAATCCTGGAGCTTGTCGAGCAGAAAGTTTGAAAGTACTTTGCCTGACTTGCCATGTCCGCAGATATGAATGATTTGGTGTTTAGGAATGAGCTGGGTCATTGCTGACCAAAGAGTGTTGTTGATTTTTACAGCGCCGAGACTGCCACCCATCGCCAATATTACAGGTCTGTCGCCAGAGAATCCTGTGAGTTTATATCCGTCTTTTCGATTCCCATCAAGCATTTCGACTCTTATTGGTGATCCGACGTGCTCGACTTTTTTTCTTTTTCGTTTGCTGAAAAACTTCTCTGTTTCTTCGTAAGCTGTGAGAATCTTGTCTGCAAAATTACTTGTTATGCGAGTTGTTAATCCTGGGTTTGCGTCCGATTCGTGTATTACTATTTTTTTTCGTAAAAGTGCTCCAGCCAAAACTACCGGAACTGCTACATAGCCACCTTTTGAAAAAATGACATCTGGTTTGAATTTGCTGACGAAATAGATGGATTGAAAAAATCCGATAGGCACTTTGAAAATATCGATAAAGTTGAGCAGCGAGAAATATCTGCGTAGCTTCCCTGTGAAAATCGCTTTGAATTTCATACCTGCTCTTTGGACCAGTTCGCGGTCCATTTCGTTTCTTGAGCCTATGTATAGAATTGTTGCGTCTTTTTTCTTAAGCTCTTCGGCGATAGCGATGTTTGGCATAATGTGGCCTGCTGTGCCGCCGCCTGTTAGAAGTATACGCATGGTTCGTAGTGTGTTTTGAAATATTTAGAAGCACTCCCATCCCTATCATTGTCGTCACGAGTGACGAACCTCCATAACTGATAAATGGCAGAGTAATCCCTGTGATTGGGAAGAGCGAGATATTAACCAAAATGTTTATAAATGCTTGAACTACTACCCAAGTCGTTATTCCTGCCGCCAACATCATAGCAAATTTATTCGGGGCATGGTTGGCAATTTGGTAACCACGGTATCCAATCAACATGTATGCCAAAACCACAAACATGATACGGAAAAAACCAAGCTCCTCTGCCGAAGCTGCAAAAATGAAGTCATCAGAAGCTTGCGGAAGCCAATACGATTTCTGGATCCCTTGTGTCAGCCCTTTCCCCCACGGACCACCACTGCCGATAGCGATCTTGGCTTGTTCTGATTGCCAACAATAGTCTTCGCTACAGGTTTCGTCTGGGAACAGAAATGCTTTAAATCTATTCTGCAAATAGTCTGCGGATCCGATAGCTACAATCGCAAAAACTGCCGCCACAAGCATCCCTACTAGGATATGTTTGACAGGTGCTCCTCCGAGGAAATACATCACTGTTGCAATGGCTGCAAGTACGAGTGTCGACCCTAGGTCAGGCTGCATAATCACCGGCATCACAATAACTCCCGCTATAACTGCAAATGATGCGAAGCCATTTTTCCAATCATCAAGTCCATCTCGAGTTTTCATCTTCTTGTTTATCCACGTGGCCAAATACACAACAAGCCCAAACTTGGCTATTTCTGATGGCTGAATCGAACTTAGGAATGGCAGATCTACATTGATCCAGCTACGCGCAATTGTGTTGTTTGCAGTTCCAAATATGAATACCGATATCAGAAGTATTATCGACACCACATATATCGCTGGTGAAATTTTTTGCCAGAATTTGTAGTCAGTTCTAAGTACAACCAAGAACGCAATAATTCCAACTATTACTCTTGTGAGATGTTTTTTTAAAATCAAATAACAATCTACAGCATCATCACTACAGTTCGGGTATGCAACATCTGGCGCAGAAAGCTGAATCGACTTAGGCACACCAATACTCGTGATCATAATGATTCCAATAACAATCAATGCGAATATCGTTATCAGAAGTATTTGGTCGATTTGGTGGTAGCCTTTGCGCATGGGTTTAGCTTGTAGGTTGTAGCTGGTAGCTTGTCAGCTATGAAGCAAAAAGCTAAGAAGCTATTTAGAAAAAATTGCCTCCTCATATTAAAGGCTGTTGCGAGAGTTGGGAAGGGAGATTTTTTTATTTTTTCCCGTCTTTGCTCCCTTTTAGGTAGCGAGGTTTTGTCCAATTATCCAACCTATCCATTCTCTCAGCTTGATCCCTCTGTGCAGCTATTGAATGTTGATTAGGGTCTTGTGCTTCTAATCCTGTCCAGAATGTCCCCATTATTGCAGCTCCGAAAACTGCTCTGCTTGCCATGCCTGACACACCTCTTTTTGATCTCCACGCAGGTCTTAGTTTGCCTTCTTTGTTTCTTTTAATATCAGCTCCAAGAAATGTCCCTAAAGGGCTTGCGATTGATGCGAATAGAGCTTTTGGCGTTGTTTTGATTGTTGAGTGCCATACTTCACCTAGGGCTTCTGCTATTTTATCTTTAAAACCTTTTTGGCTTTTTTCCAAGACGGTAATTGGAGCTGCTAGATTTGCTCCAACGTTTGATAATGTAATTTCTTCACTTTGTGTTATTTCGTCAAAAGTTCCTGTTACTGCACCAGGTGTATGCATCGTAGTTAATGCTCCACGCCCGAATCTTTGCAAGCATTTTCCACCTATAGAAGCTATCCCAGATGCAATGCTACCCATAGGGCTAAGTATCCCTTTTTGGTACCATTTTTTACCGGCTTCCTTCCAAACTAATCTATTCGGTTTGAACATTTTTGGTTTTTGCAAATTTTATCTTTGAATTATACCACTTTTTAGACTTTCTTTCAAGTGTCTTGCCCGCTACTTTAAGGTAAAATCACTGCGATGATGACAAAAGAAATCAAAAATAAGCTTATTGGACTCGGGATGTTCTTGGTCGTTTTTGCGGCCGATTTGGGGATTAAGTTCTTGGCAGTCGATGTAGATTTTCAAATTATAGATGGTTTTTTTGAGCTTTCATATCACGAAAATACCGGCATCGCTTTTAGCCTACCTGTGCCTATATGGGCTTCTTCTTTGTTGTCTATCTTGCTTCTTGGCGTTGGGTCTTATTTAGCTGGACGATATCTTAAGTGGGATAAATTTGTTACTCCGTTGATTTTTTCTCTTATTGCAGGTGGTGCTCTTGGGAATCTGTTTGATCGAGTATTGCATGGTTATGTGATCGACTATATTTCTATCTGGAAATGGCCAGTTTTTAATTTGGCGGATGTGACGATTTTTATTGGGGCTGTCTTGCTGGTAATATTTTATGATAAAATCGCTTTAGTAAAAAATAAAAAATAAATTATGGAAGCTACTAAATCTGATTTTGGGCCTCGCAAGGTGCCGCTTCTGACTCTTGGGCTGCGGACTTTGGCAGGTCTTGGCGGTGGGATTGTTGGTACTGCGGTTTTGCTTGTTGCTGTTTTTCTTGGTGCGAGTGTACTGTCTTCAATTACAAGTGCTGAAGGTGCTGTAAATCCGCTGGTGATTTTTGTTTTTATGGCTGTTGTGTTTTTGAGTAGTTGTTTGTCGAACGTTGTCAGTACTCTTTTGATCGGCCTAACTGATCGGGACAAGTACAAAATGTTGTTTTCGACTATTTATCAGGTTTTCGTCGTGAATCTTGTGACGCTTATTTTGATGGCACCGGTTTATATCATTGTATCTGGGTTTGGTGCTGAGATGATGGCTTATATCGCTGCGCTGCAGATTTTGATTACGATTGTTGCGAGTGCGCTTATTTTGGAAATTCTTTCTGATGCGAAATATGCGCTGCTTGGTGTTTATAGTGTTATTTTTGGGCTTGTTGCGGCAAGTGCGGTGAATTTCTTGCTATTTAATATGGCTGGGGGCAACGGAAGTATTTTGTTATTTGCGGCTTTGCCTGTGATTTGGTTAATGCTTGGGCTGATGAATGGCTTGATTGGCATGGGATATCGTTTCGTTTATGATTCTTACGGTGTCGATTTCTTGAGCAAATATGTAAAATATGGGCTCGATACAGAACCGCCGGCTGAGGAAGAGGAGATTACCGAAAAAGATGTCCTTTCTATGAAGAAGGACGTGAAGGGCGGAGAGTTCTTTAGTGAAGAGTAGTTATTGTTGCTCCATACCACAAGCTTGTTTCAACCTGGTATCGGAATCTTTCCCCTACGACTACCAGGACTTGATCAACGTCTTCTCTCTTACATGTCGTGAGACTGTCTGTTTCATCATCAAATCTTTCGAAAGTTACTTCGCCGTCGCCTTCTAGTTCCGGCATGACTGTATATACACCTTGTGCATCGCCATCACCCATTAAACGCATCAAAGCTTGCGTCGCTTTTGAAGCTGCTATTGGTTCTCCATATTGTATTCCAGGCACATCTTTCATCTTTTGTAAGTTAAAACAGGTGGCAGAGGGTACAGGGTCTTCCCATGTTTAGTCAAGTGTGTCTTGCAGAGCCTTCTTCATGACTTCTTTCGGTGCCTTTTTGCCGGTCCAGCCTTCGAAGCAGGCATAGCCTTGGTTTAGCAGCATCTCTTCCCCTGAGATCGTTAGTGCTCCTGCTTCTTTTGCATCGCGGATGAATTGGGTTTCTGTGTCGCCGTAGATTACGTCAAAAGCTATTTGAGCATATTTAAAAACATCTTTGTTTACCGGTGATTCTTTTGGATTTTCAAATCCTACGGATGTGCAGTTAATTATTATCTCCGCTTCGACTGGGATTTTTGAGGCTTTCAGTCCGAATCTCTCTGCTAATAGTGCTGCGTGATCGTAGGTTCTATTTACGATAGTTACATCTGCTTGCTGTTTCGCAAGTCCATAGCATGCTGCTTTTGCCGCTCCTCCGGCACCCACTATCATGACCTTTTTGCCTTTGAGCTTGGTACGTTCTTTTAGCGGTTCTGTAATACCGATCCAGTCTGTGTTTGTGCCAACGAATTTCTCGTTTTCGCGGAAAATTGTGTTCACCGCTCCTATAGATTCGGCTATGTCGTCAACTTCTGAGAGGTATTGCATTACAGCTTCTTTGTGAGGCATTGAGACGTTGAGGCCGTGGATGTTCTCTTTGTAAAGAATCTTCATGAAAGCACCGAGGTCCTCCGGCCTAACGTCGAACGCTCTATATTCGGCATCGATGCCAAGTTCTTCAAATGCAGCTCCATGCATCACTGGTGACAGTGAATGGGACGCTGGATGCGCTATTATTCCGTATATTTTCATTATTTTTTCATCATTGGGAGATTTGCAACTCCCTTAAGTGCTTCTAGGCCTTCGATAGGGACCATCCAGATTGTTGTATTAGATTGGTCTGAAGAAAGGTCGTTGATTGATTGAAGTGTTCTTAGGTGAAGTGCGCCTGAAGATTCTGCAAGAGTCTTTGCAGCGCTAGCCAGGTTATTTGCTGCTTGAACTTCACCCTCAGCTTTGATGACAACTGCTCTTCTTTCACGTTCAGCTTCCGCTTCCTTTGCGATTGTACGCTTCATGTTCTCTGGCAGGATAATGTCTTTCAGCTCTACGTTGTCGATTGTGATTCCCCACGGATCTGTAAGCTTTTCTACAATATTTCTAATATTGGTAGAAATCTCCTCTCTATTCTGGAGAAGCATATCAAGCGTAGTCTCGCCAACGATGTTACGCATTGTTGTTTGCGCGAGCTGGCTTGTCGCATAATAGAAGTTTTCAACCTGAATAATCGCTTTTTCAGCACTGGAAACTTTGTAGTAAATAACCGCATTGATGTGGACCGAGATATTGTCCTTGGTCAGTGCTTCTTGATCTGGTACATCGACCGCTTTTATACGGATATCGACCTTGCGCATTGATTGAAAGATCGGGATCACGATTCGCCATCCCGGCATTTTTGTCCCAGAATATTTACCAAGAGTGAACATTACACCACGCTGGTACTCGTTAACCTGTTTGATCGAGACTACTAGAAGGATAAGTGCTCCGAATAAGAAAGGTCCGAATATGAAACCTATTAATGCTGCTACAACTTCCATGTTTTTTGGGGTTAGGAATTAGGCTGTTTACAGATTCGCTCAAAAGCTTTTTTTGTTCAAAGCAATTGGGTTGACAGGATCTTGCAAAGATATTATTATTGTGCCTTGGTGTGTCAACAATACTTGTTGACGATATACGATTTAACCCTACGAAAAACATGGATTCCGAAAAATTAAATTCTTGGGGCAGAAACTTGGCACTTGTCTGCGTCTTTGCAGGATCTATTGCTGGATGTGATGGCTCTTCTGGTCGTCAAGCTCCTATTGCTCCTACTACACCTGCTGCACCTGCCGCTATCGATTCAGATGGTGATGGATATGATAAGACACAAGATTGCGATGATGATGATGCACATATTCACCCTGGGAGAAAAGAAATCTGTAATGGCACAGATGACAACTGTAATGGAGAAATTGATGAAGGTCCTTGGCTTTTACAAACAGGGGCAGGACGTGGAGCTCCTCATAAATACTACATCGATGTAGATGGTGATCTTGATGGAGATCCTACTCATGCATCTATAGTAGCTTGTGACGGGAATAAGCCTCAAGACTGGGTCATAAGTCATTCTGACTGCAATGATTCTGACCCAAGTATTACGGGCAAACCATCGGAAAGATTTGGGTTTAATGGGCCTTTTTCTGGCAAAGAAGCGGTCCCTGCTGATAATGACTGTGATGGGAGCATATTAGAAGAGGTTTCTTTTACTGACTGGCCAGAGCATTTCCAAGAGCTAGCTTCTAGCGTAGTCCCTGGTGGAGTTAATGGGTTACAAGGTGCTGTTGTCGGCGTCTCTTATGAACTTGTAGAAACTATCGATGGTGACTATGGCTCATTTGATGACATGCCTAAGCCAGAAGATTTCATGATGGAAAATGATGAGATAGATACGGATACTTATCAACGTGAGTTACAACGTTGGAATCAGGGTATGATGATGAGTTTAGCTCAGTCTTTATTTGGTCGATATAGTGCTTCCCCTGTCGATCAAGTTGGTCGCTCCAATGATCTAGGCCCTCTTTTTACAGCATTTGACGCTATGTGGAATGGTTCTGAGACCCTAACCAAACAAGCTATCAAAGCTCTTGCTGACCAACAGGTTGATTATATGACCAAATCTTTAAGTGATAACCCTGAGGCTCTTGCATATATGGCTAAGTTCTTTGAAGAACTAAACGCTACCTTGGCATCTGCAGACCAGGACAAAGGGAATATCCAGTTTGAATTAGCTTATTTGGATAGACTAAGATCTTACAATGGAGAATGGAAGTTTTATGGTCGTAAGCCTTCTTGCGAAGACCTTGATACTTGTATGCCAATCCCTGCTGAAGGCGAGAAGCCCGCATGGGATTTAGACTCTCGCGACTATGGTTATGAACAGGTCGCTATCAGTTGGCTTATACGTAAATACGACAAACAAGAACGTGGAGACACAAGTACTCCTGCAACTGTAGAAGCCGCATTGTTTGTTACTGATTATATGGCTAAAGAACTTAAAACAAAGGCGGAAGAACTTGCTGCTAGCCCAGAAGCACAACAATAAACGAGCTTCAATTTGTAGTTTCGAACTCTCATGCAACTCTCTTTAATACAGAGGGTTGCTTTGTACCTGCAAAACTGGTATAATTTAACGATAAAACTAAAACCAAACCAGCATGAGTTTTCTAAGATTTTTTGTACCGATTGCGCAGGCGGCATCTCTTACAGATAAGAGTAGTGAAACTGCCTCTCAAAGCGAGGAGGCTGTAACATCTTTTATTTCTTACCTTTGGGATCATCTCGACAATTGGATTGCAGCTATCGTTGTAGTTGTTTTTTCTGTTTATTTCTCAAAAATGCTTAAGAGAATTGTTGTCGACAAAGTCGCTGACAAGATGGGTGATGAGCATGAGGAAATCCTTATTTTGGTTGGGCGTGCTACTTATGCGGCAGTTTTAGCGGTGGGCTTAACTATTGGACTTAAGGTTGGTGGTATTGATCTAACTGTAATCATTGCTGCGGTTGGTTTTGGTATTGGTTTTGCGCTTCAGGATATTATTATGAATTTTATTGCTGGAGTTATCCTTTTGGCTACTAGACAGTTTACTATTGGTGATTTTATCGAGGTAAATGGAACTCTTGGTAAGGTTAAAGAGATTCAATCTCGAGCTACTATTTTGCAAGCTTTAGATGGAACTAAAGTTATTGTTCCAAATGCTGATCTTTTTACAAATCAGGTCACAAGTTATACGACAAATCCTTTCAGACGTATTGAGATTCCTGTTGGCGTTGAGTACAGAACAGATCTTAAGAAAGCAACCAATGTAATGCTTGCTGTTTTGCATGCTCATGAGAAAGTGCTTAAGGAGCCTGCTCCTGCAGTAATTCTTGATGAATTTGCGGATAGTAGTATTAATTTCAAAGTAAGATTTTGGGTTGAATCAAAAGATAAATGGATCGATATTAAGTCTCAACTTATCGAGCAACTCAAATCTGCTCTTGATGATGCTGGTATCGGAATTCCTTTCCCCATCAGGACACTTGTTTTCGATAAAGATACTGAAAGCGCGGTTATCCCTACTTATGCAATGACTGAGGAAGAGATGAAGCAGCACAAGATGGAGCAAATTCAGACACAAGAAGATCAAGCTGAAAAAGACGCTGCGAATGAAGCTCTTCAAGCTGAATATGCTGCTGGAGATTCGCATACTGAGCATGTTGATCTCGAGACTCTTGAAGAACAGCATGCTGCAGAGGCAGACAGTAATCAGAAGTCAGTAGTCAGTAGCGAGGCCCCTGTCGCTGAGGAGTCAGCAGATGGCGGTCAGCAGATGGCAGAAGAGGCAGCAAAGCCTGAAGAAGTTACTATCCCTGACGAGCCTGCTCAAGTTGCGGAAGAGGCACCTGTGGTTAGTGCGGATAGCAATGAGCAGATGGCAGAGCAGCCTGCGGCTGTTGAGACTCAGGAAACAGAGACACCTGCGGAAGAGGTTAAGCCAGTTGCAGATGAAACAGCTCCTACAGAAGAAGTCCCTGCAACAGATAGCAGCGAACCAGTAGCAGAAGTTGCAGAGACACCTGCCCCTGCTGAACCAGCTCAAGAAACCGTTTCTATAGAACCTGTTCCTAGTCCTGAGCCTACTACTCAAGTTGCAGAGGAAACATCTGCGGCTGAGCAAGAAACTGATGACAAACCAACTACAAGCACAGATAGTAGTCAGCAAATGACAGAACAAAATCCTTCAGAAGAAGCACCTTTGGCTGAGTCTGCACAATCTGTGGAACAAGAAACTCCTGAAGCTGCTGAGCAACCAGCACAAGAGGAAGAAAAAGTCGATGCAACAGCTACTATTACTCAAGTTGAACCAGCAACACAGCTAGCTGCTGAACCTGCTATGGCTACAACAAAAGAAGATGACGTCGCTGGCGCTGATTTTTTATCTAGTCAGTAGGATTTAGTCAGTAGACAGTAGTCAGTAAGCAGTAGTAAGATTGATGCATGAAGGTTATTACTCAAGAAGACGTTCAGACGACACTTCCGCGCAGGAGGTCTGATTCTCATAAAGGGGAAAATGGACGAGTACTCATAATCAGTGGCCACAGTGAGTTTTCTGGAGCCGCTGTTTTGGCTGGGATGGGAGCGCTTTATAGTGGTGCCGATTTAGTTAAGCTGTATGTGCCGGAGGTCAATGTCGAGGTTTCCCGCAAGCATTGTCCTGAATTTATTGTGCGTGGTTTCCCGGGGGATGTTTTTGAGGAAAAGCATATTGATGGCGTGCGCGATTGGCTCGATGAGGCGGACTGCGTTGTTATCGGTCCTGGGTCAAAGCCTGAACCAGGGTTTCTTGATGCTTGTGAGAAGTTACTCGAAGAAGATAAGCTTTTCGTCCTGGATTCGAGTGCGATTTTTGCTTTAAAAAAAGATGCCAAAAAAGTTCTCGTTACCCCTCATACCAATGAATACGAGAAGTTTTCTAAAGTAACAACCAATATCCTGCTCAAAGGGCAGGTTGATACGATTATGTCGTATGAAGGTGATGTTGTTTCGAACAAGACTGGTGATCCTGGGATGACCGTGGGTGGAAGTGGTGACGTTTTAGCTGGGCTTTGCGCGAGCATGATTGCTCAAGGACTTAATCCATTTGAGGCAGCACAGGTTGCTGCTTTTATGTTAGGCAAAGCAGGTGAAAAGCTTTCTGAAAATAATGCGAATGCTTATTCGGCCAAAGATCTAGCTCAATCACTTCCTAAGATATTTTCCCAATTAGTTTCGTAGATTTGTTCGAGTACTGATGCGTCTAGCTGG
>CAYFOI010000015.1:0-10814 GCA_964344725.1 uncultured Candidatus Peribacteria bacterium | reverse complement strand
TTTCTTCGTCTACAACATGGAAAGTTGTGTAGCTTTCCGCTTCGAGAAGGTTGCGATAAGCTTGGTATGTTTCCACGAGCCATTCTTCGCTCTTGTACTCATCATCTTCAGTTACAACTGCAACTGTGCCAAATACGAACCTCTCCGGGTAGCTTTCAAAAAGAGTCTTAAAAGAGTCGATGTTCTCGGAGATTCTAAGCAAGCCGTCCTTCAAATACTCTGTATAACCGAAGCTGATATCGATATATAAATTCGGATAAGTATCAAGCAATCCTTGAAGCTGAGGAAGGTTCTTGGAAGACAAGCAGAAGTGAGGACATATGACTGTCATGTCTGGGTAGAGAGTCATGACGTTTTCAAATTGATCTAGATAATAGCCCGTGTTTACGTGCATAATTACAGGGAACCCTTGCTCTTCGGCTGTCCTGTAGACACCTAGCATTTTTTCATCGTCGAGTGGGTCTTCGTAGAAGAACGTGTGCCCATTGTACAGCTTGATCCCGTCGCCTCCTCTTTCTATACATGATTGTATTTCGGCTAATTTGTCTGGATCGTTTGGATCGATTGTGCAGAATGCGTAGAAACGATTGTCGTATTTGTTTGCTATTGAAAGTACTACTTCGTTGTTTCTCTCTGGATTTGTAAAACCTTGTTCGCCGTCGTAATCGAGGAGCTCCTCTGGACTACCTACGAGAACTGTTTTCGCAATATTCGTTGCGTCCATGACGTCGAGAAGTTTGTCGACTTGGTATATCGACTCTATGTTCTCGTGAGCATTTACTATCATAAAGTCTTCTTCGTCCAAGTCGCTCATGTTGTTGCCCCATGGCACTGCTGTAAATGCGATTAGCACTGCCAAGACCGCCAAGATGGCTAGTCCGGATATTGGATGACGAAAAAAATCTTTTCTTTTGTTCATTTTTTGGGTTTGATGCCCCTCTTGTGCGGATTATACAATTCTTATTGCTAGATGACAACTTGCCAGACTAATTGTCGTGCAGTTCATCAGGTCGGATTCCGTCCTAGGACAGAATCTACAGGTTGGGGTTGGCCAATTTTGATTTTTTTGGTTTTCGTGGTTAAATTTGCGTCGTGCCACAAGAAACTAAAAAAATCGATTTCGCTATTGGCGGCCAGGCTGTCATTGAAGGGGTAATGATGAGATCTCCAAATCATTATGCCGTTGCTGTACGCAAAGAGGATGGCAGAGTGAAGGTCCATGATCGCAAGTACATCAGCGTAACTAAGCGGTTTAAGATCCTTGGACTACCTATTTTGCGTGGGCTTATTCATCTTTTTGAGTCGATGTATATTGGCGTAAAGGCGCTTAATATTTCGAATGCTGAGTTTTTGGCTGGCGAGGAAGATCATGCTCCTAAGAAGCGTGCCATTTGGAAGGAGGTTTTGGCTATGATCGGTTCTGTTTTGTATATGATTTTTGTTTTCGGGTTGGCAATATTTTTATTCAAATTCCTGCCGCTTTGGTTAACGCAAATTTCTAGTGAGAAAATGGTGTTTCTGGATGATCATTTTTGGGCTTTTAATATTCTGGATGGAGTTATTAAGACTGTTTTCTTTCTTGCTTATTTGCTTTTGATTTCTTTGATTCCGGATATTAAGCGTGTTTTTGCTTATCATGGTGCTGAGCATAAGGCGGTTTGGACTTATGAGCTAGAGAAGAAACTTGAGCCGCGCGAGGTAAATAAACAAACTCGGTTCCATCCGCGTTGCGGAACCAGCTTTATATTGCTTGTGATTTTTATCAGTATTGTCATTTATACAGCTATTCCTACCCCAGAAGATTTTGCTTCAAAATTCCTGGTGAGGGTTGCTGTGTTGCCTTTGATTGCCGGGGTCTCTTACGAAGCGCTTAAGCTAAGTGCCAAATACCGCGAGAGTTTGATTGTGCGTGCGATTGTTGCTCCTGGACTTTGGTTCCAAAAAATTACTACCCGAGAACCGGACAAAAAGCAGTGTGAAGTTGCGATTGCTGCGCTTAAGAGGTGCCTTGAACTAGAGAGATGATTTTTATAAATATTTTTCGCTCGCGGGAAAGGCCTAATTCTGCTTTGCAGAATTGGTGTTTCCAAGTTTACTCAAAACATTATAAAAATCCTTGATATGAAATCAAACCGAACCCTTCCTAAATAGCACCCCTTCCCTAGCAGCATTTAGCACGCTTACTATCTCGTAAGTTGTGATTGCTAGTGGATGACGGATGAAGTCGCGAAGGCGCAGGTTCTTGCGGAGCATCTTCTGGTGGTTCCGGAATGAGTAGTATTTTTGGAAGCGTGAGAGCTTCTTGCGTCCGCGGAGAAGTCCGAATAGACCTTTGCGTTTAACGGCGCCTGTTCCTCGGCCATGATTTGCGACAGCTTTTGGCACATAAATTGCTTTGTAACCTGCCTGATTGAGTCGCCATGCGAGGTCGACATCTTCCTTGTACATAAAGAAGCTTGAATCTAGGGCTTCGCCGTTTACTTTGATATCGTCGAGCGCTGTTCTTCTGTAGATTGGGCATGCGCCTGAGACTCCCCAGACTTCGCGTTTTTTGTCGTATTGACCTTCGTCTTCTTCCCCTTGTCCGCGATCGGTTACGCGTGTTGATCTGTGGAATACTAGGCCTGTTGTGTCGAGCACATTTGTTTTTTCTTTTTTTGTAAAATCGTATCTGAGAAGTTTGCCGGTTGCTGCTGCAATTTTGTTACTCTTTTTCATCGCCTTTAGTATTTTTTCAAAATAGTCAGGTTCGAGGATTATGTCTGGATTAATAATGTTCACAAAAGGTGCTGCGGAAAGATCGATACCTTGGTTTGCTGCACCTGCGTAGCCGAAGTTGAAGTGGTTTTGAAAAACGCGTACCCAGGGATATTTCTCGTAAACAAATGCTGGCGAATCGTCGTGAGAGATATTGTCGATAAATATCACATCAAGTTTCTTGAAAATTGTTTGTTTCTTGATTGAATCGAAACAAGTTCCAAGGAATTTTTTGCTATTGTAGCCGATAACTACTACCGCTAGCTCTGCGTTTTTGTTTCTGTAGCTTTTCACAGCCACACACTATCAAAAAGCATCGAAAAAATGTAGAATACTTTTTGATTTAACCGATTTTCATGAAAAAGCCGAAAAATATCTGTATGGTTATTGATGCTTGGGATCCTATCGTCGGTGGTGGGCAAAGGCATGTCGAGGAACTTTCGAAACGATTTATTGAGGATTATGGATGCAAAGTTCATTTAGTCACACGTAACCTGACCGGCGGACGAAAACATGGAAAGATCCAGGAACTTATGGATGGCAAGTTGGTTGTACATAGGCTTGGGATGCCTACAAGCTTTTCTAATATTTTTGCGCGTTTATCGTGGTGTCTTAGAGCCGGTTTTTACATAAAAAAGCTCCATATAAAAGAACATTTTGATCTTATACATGCTCATGCTTTTCTCTCTTCGTATCCTGCAAGGCTTGCAAGATGGCTTTGTGGTTTACCGGTTATCTATACGGTTCATGGTACCAGCTTGTTTTACAAAAAAAATGGGGTCAAAGCTAGCATAGAGAGAGATCTTCTCACGAGAATAAAATACGACCGCGTCATTACTGTAGCTGAGAATTTCCTCAAGCTTAAAAATATCAATAAACGCATTTCGGTAATACCAAACGGAATTGATCTTGAGCAGTTTGATAAAGTGCCTGCGCCGGAGCATGATAACGAAAAGTTCAGGGTTCTTTATGTCGGGCGGTTTGACGCTATCAAAGGAGCAGATGTCTTGATCCGAGGTATAGCTGAGTTGGCGTCCGAAGGTTTCAAAAAAGAGCTGGAAGTTCGACTTGTCGGGTATGGCTATGAGATCAAGAAACTTAAAAAGTTGGTACGAGAATTGCATCTTACTAGGGTTGTTAAATTCATTGGCAAAAAGGAAGGTGAGGCCCTTATGGAAGAATATAAATTAGCTGATGTTTTTGTTTTACCGTCATATAGCGAAGGTCAGTCTCTGACTTTGATGGAAGCTTGCGCTTGTTCGCTTCCTATCCTAGCAACTAATGTCGGTGATAATGCGAAACTCGTAAAAGAAGATGTTAATGGATACTTGGTCTCCCCTGGGAAGCCACACGAGATTGCTGAATATCTTAAGAGGTTTGTTTCTCATCCTCATTTGCAAAATATGGGTGCTGCAAGTCGCGCTATCTTGGAAGAAGCGGAGATGACTTGGGCTAATGCTGCTACGAAGACTTATGATGTTTATCAACGCGTTGTTATGGAGCTTAAAGGTGTTCCTGCCTTTGCTAAGCTTGTTGATTTCTTGAAAGATTCGCGGATCCCGCATTTTCTTCCTATAAACATGGCGAAACGTGCTCGTTTATCTAAATTTGCGGCTCGTAATGTACGCATAACTGAGCCAGTTTTGTGCAGTGTTACAGTGGATTTCGAAAGAAATCACGGATCAAAAGACAACCAAGGAAGCCTTGAGCCGAGTATCGATACTTGCAAAAAATTCCTTTCAAATTTCAAAGATTTTTCTGAACAACAAGGTTTCAAATCTACGCTTTTTGTCCAAGGCAATATGCTCCCACCTCTTACTGACGAGCTGCGCGAGATGGAGGAGGCCGGACATGAACTTGGTGTTCACGGTATGTATCACGGCCTTTGGGGACCTGCAAAATGGTTCTTAAACGATCGCCCCCTTACCAAGGCAGAGCGTATGCAATTTTTGGGAGAAGCAATGAAAAATTTCGAGGAGGCTGAATTTGAGAAGCCTGTTTCGTTCCGCGCTCCGAACCTCGTTGTTGATGATACGACTTATGATGTTTTGGCGGAGTATGGCATTAAATATGATTCGTCTTATCCTACTTTTAAAGGTGGCAAGCCGCTGCCTTACCATAAAAACGGGATCAAATGTATCCCCGTGAGTTTTGATCCGACGCCTCATTTCAGACGCGTTGTTGGGATTGTGCCGGTTGTTAAGTATTTCATGATGACGACCTATTATTTCTTGATGCTTTCTGACGAAGAGATTGAGGAGATTTTTAGGATGATATTTTTGACGCAAAGGAAGGCTAGAGTAAAACCACACATCGTTCTTTTGATGCATTCGTGGGAGTTTGAGTCTTCTGAAATTTATAAATATTGTGGCGGAGACAACTATACTAAGCTGGCGAAGAGGCTTTACTTTTTGCAGGAGAAATTCGGGCTGGACTATCGGACTTTTGCTGAGCTTTGTGAGGAAATAGTAGGTAGTACGTAATCCGTAATCCGTAGTGGATGTATATTGATAACTTGCACACATTAAGGTTAACAGATTTCATTAAAGGGGCGCGGATGTCTGGGCTTTATTTCAATTATTTGCGGTCGGGTCTTGATTTCGTACTTAAACAAAGCAGCCTTAAGGATCTTAAAAACAAGAAGGTGCTCGTTCCTGCTTTTATTTGTCCAATTGTGCCTGAGGTTTTTCGCAGAAATGGGTTTGAAATCAAATATGCTGACGCTGAGCTTTCGACTTTTAACATGGATTTGTCGGATCTACAGGGCGCGTCTGTAGTTCTTGTCTGTCATACTTTTGGAGCAAAGTGTGATATCCCGGAAGGCGTGACTGTGATTGAGGATTGCGCACATTGTCTTTCCAAAAAGCGTGAGGGGGATTTCATACTTTATAGCCTTAGTAAGCAGCTTCCAAATCCGCGTGGCGGATATATCGACACTTATGAAGATCTTTCTGCTGCTTATGAGCATCTCTCGCGAGATCATTATAGTTTGTCTGATATTTTGCTTAAGCTTGGCGGACCTTATCGGCATTTTTTGAATTACTTAAGGACGAAGAAAGGTCTTCCTGAGTCTAGTCCGGCTTGTAATGAACAATGGAAAGTTAAAAAAGCTTCTTGGCTGACTTTTGGGCATGATCCTGATCGAAATATTGAGATCCATGAGCAGCTTTGTGGTCATTTTAAGGAGCTTGAGCTTGGAAAGCATTTTATTAAGCAGGAGATGCCTGCTGGATCTGTTCCTTACAATTTTTCGGTACGACTGCGCGATGATAATCCCAAGAAACGAGATGAGATCTTGCTTGAGCTGAGGCGGAAAGGCGTTTTTGGAGATCGGTTATGGTACAATGCGGCCACTCATGGGCGTCCTAATGCGACTTTGCTATCGAGGACAGTCATCAATTTACCTCTTCATCCTCAAGTTTTAGTAAAACTTTCACATGCAATCTGAGTGGAATGAATTTGTAGACAGGCACCGCGGAACTATCTTTCACAGGTGGGAGTGGATGGAGTTCCTTGAGCGCGTTATGCGTGGGGAAAAGGCTCCGATACAAACCAAAGATGGGATTATGCCTGTTTTTCGTAACTCTTCGATTCTTCTTGCCGATTATTGTGGACCGCTCGGGGAAGTATCTGAGCTAGGCAAGATCGAGATTTTTTCTCTTAAAAAATTACCGGCATCTGTGGAGTCGCCTTTTGTTACTTTTAAACTCCACGTCCGCGATAAAACCTATGAAGATATTTTGAAAAATACCGTCCATCAGAAGCATCGGAATATGGTGAATCGTGCTGAGCGAGAAGGGATTCAAGTTTTCAAGCGAGATTTGGACAAGGAGAATTTGAAAGCTTATTACAGGCTATATGTAAAGACTATGCTGAGGCTTGGACGCGTTCCGCTGCCGCTAAGTGCTTTTGGACATCTAGTTGAACTGATGGGCGAAAAGATGGAGCTGTATCTGGCTGAATATGATGGGAAATTCATCGGTGGGCTGCTAGTCTTCGTTTATAATGGTCGGATGCATATTTGGGGGAATGCTTCGGATATAAGGTTTGGGAATTTTGGAGTCAATAATGCACTTTATGCGTTTGCGATGAAGAGAGCTTGTGAACTTGGTCTGTCTGAGGTCGATTTAGGTTCGACATTGAAGGATTCTTCGCATCATTTCTTCAAAAAGAGATGGGGCGGTGAAGAGATGCCGATATATTATCGTGGAGATTCGTGTCCTAGCGGGGAGAGTGGTATTTTGCTCAAGGTTTTGGTAGCGATTTTGAAGGTCAAACCAATTTGCGGGGTAAGTTTTATATCTAAAATTTTGCATAAGCTAAAATGAAGAGATTTTTTCGTAAATTTCTAGGGGTATTATGTGATTTTTTTCGCAATAAGTTTGTACGGAGAGTAATTATTGGTGTTTTGGTGATTTTGATTTTTCTGTTTGCGATTTCTCCCCTTCTGATTCTTGAACATGGCAAAAATAATATATATCCAGAGTCTTCCGACATTCCTCATTGTGAGGTAGCGATTGTTTTTGGAGCTGGGATCAAAGATGATGGGACTCCGTCGGATGCTTTGAAAGACAGGCTAATTACAGCTGCAGAGCTGTATAATGCGGGGACTGTAGATAAGATTCTTGTTTCTGGAGATAACCGTTTTGAAAATTATAATGAGCCGGAAGCGATGTATGATTATTTGGTTGATACAGAAGGTGTTGCGAGTAACGACATTGCGATAGATTACGCTGGCAGGAGGACTTATGACACTTGCGTACGAGCTAATGAGTTATGGGGAGTTGAAGAAGCTATCTTGATCTCTCAGGGTTATCATTTGCCTCGTGCTATATTCACATGTGAGGCGCTTGGGATAGATAGCGTGGGATATTCTGCGACTAGGCAGGGCTATGTTTTCTCTGATTATTACAAGGTGCGTGAAGTTTTGGCTATATATAAAGCTGTAATTGATGTATATATTTGGGAGCCTACATATGTCGGCGGCGAACCTGAAACATTATGAAAAAACGAATTTTATTCATTTGTGGTGATTTGAATCCCAAGGACCTTGGTGGTGCTGAGATCCATATTGTTGAAGTTATCAAAGAATTGGCTGAGCGTGGCCATAAGTGCGAAGTTTTTGTGGGGAATGATGATGCGATTTCTGAGATTTTCCCGCATCAAAACATCACAGTTCACACTGTCGCATACAAGCGCATCCCTAATTTCAATAGTATTACTTATACCGAGGCTGCTATTCGTTATGCTTCTGAGTTTCTGCATCAAGAAAATGTGGATATTATTCATGCTAAGCAGGTTTTCCCGCAGGCTTATATTGGTGCTAGGTTGTCACGTCGTTTTGATACTCCTTTGTATATTACTGTGCAGAATCCCTTGGCTTACAAGGAAGAAATGGTGCTTCGTGGGCGAATAATGAGGATGTTTGGATGGGTTTGGCTTAAATTTGCTGCTAGATGGGCGAAGCTTGGACTTCGCGAGGCTAAGTTCTGTGGATGCGTTAGCAAATATTCTGAGGCTCGTGCGATTGAGATGGGTGCGGGGAAGACCGGCATTGTTCCAAATGGTGTTGATACACATATTTTTCATCCGCCGAAAGAGGCTCCCGATGGTTTCCGTGTTGTTACAACTTCAACTCTTATCCCACGAAATGGGATTGATACTTTGATAAGAGCTTTTGGACCTGTTGCGGCCGAGTTCCCGGAAGCTGAACTTGAGATTGCCGGGGAGGGGCCGATGGAGGATGAGCTTAGGTCGCTAGTTGGCAGATTGCAGATTGCAGATCGTGTGAAATTTCTTGGAACTTTAGCTCACAAGCAAATTCCTGAGCTACTTAGATCTGCGGATTTATTTGTGAGGCCTTCGAGATTCGAGGGGTTTGGGGTTTCTTTCATTGAGGCGATGGCTTGCGGCGTCCCAGTTATTACCTGTCCTAGCGGGGGGATCACCGATTTTGTTGTTGATGGTGAAACTGGTGTACTTGTTCAGCCCGATAAACCAGATGAACTTGCGAATGCTATGATCGGTGTTTTCAGAGATCGTGGGAAGCTTTCTAATCTAAAAAAGAACGCACTTCACATGGTGCGAGATCGATATAGCTGGGATAAAATTACTGACAAGGTTGAGGAAGCGTACTCGGCATGTAGTGGTAGTACGTAGTTGTAGTAGGTAGTATTGGAGCGCTTTTTTGTATTCTGCTTTGCAGAACCTCTTTTTAGAAGTGGCCTGTGCGCCTTCGGCGCGGCCTGTTCGCGCGAATTATTTAATACATTCCGAAACGCACGTCCCAGCCGCTCTTCAAGATCTCGTTCATTATTGGATTTTTTATCTCGGAAGGCGTGAATTTGTAGTCATAGATTTTGCCAGGCATGAAGTTCTCTCTGACCCCCCAGGCTTTGCCTATTTCGTACTGAAGCATAATTCCACGGAAGTATCCTCCTCTTATTCTGGCTTTTGTTGGAGATACACCCCAGCTGACTTTTTTGTTTACGTCTATGAGTTTTGCCCTCTTCTTTTCGCCGTTGAGTTTTATAATTAATTGATAGATTGATGTTGCTCCACGTTTTTGTAAGAGTTCCCACCATTTTGCATCTAGATATTTCCAAGTGATTATTATTTTTTTGCCTTTTTCGGAGACTGTTACCGGCACATCGAGATTGTTGATATCTAGAAGTTTTTTTCTAAGTTCTTGTTCGCTGATCGCGTTTGGTTCTTGAGATTTAAACCTAAAAATAAAAGTTGGCATCACAATAAAAAACGGGAAATACAAGACAAAGCATGCTGCTGCTAATGATATGATTATTATTGGATCGCCGCTTAAAATTATTGCTGCATATAAGATTGCTGCCCACATGCCCATGTAGCCTAATATCGCGAGAAACGCCAGGAGGAATTTTTTTAGCATTTGATCTAATTTGTATATGTACTTCATAAGGATTATAATGCTGCCCGCGTATTTCAAGAAAACTTTTTATTATGAAAATTCTTATTACCGGTGGAGCCGGATTTATCGGGTGT
This sequence comes from uncultured Candidatus Peribacteria bacterium, assembly GCA_964344725.1. Taxonomy (GTDB): domain Bacteria; phylum Patescibacteriota; class Gracilibacteria; order UBA1369; family UBA12470; genus CG2-30-44-17. The sequence continues at coordinate 1,040 of CAYFOI010000015.1, read as the reverse complement.
AACAGTGCAAAGTATTTCCTCGATGCAGGGGATGATGTTGTTATTTTTGATAATTTTTCTCGGAAAGGAACTGAGTCTAATCTCGAGTGGCTTAAGGAAAGTTATCCTGATGTTGGTGTCGTAAGAGCAGATATTCGCGATGCCGATGCTATAAGAGGTGAGGTAGCGAAGGGATATGACGTTGTGCTTCATCTTGCTGCACAAGTTGCAGTTACTACTTCTGTCGTTGATCCACGTGAAGATTTTGAGATTAATGCGATTGGTACATTTAATGTGCTTGAGGCTTGCCGTTTAGCTGAAAAACAACCAATAGTGATTTATTCTTCTACGAATAAGGTTTATGGGGGCATGGAAGATGTTGAGACTCATGAGACAAATGGTCGCTATGAGTATAAGGACCTTGTAAATGGAGTACCCGAGAATCGTTTGCTTGATTTTCACTCGCCTTACGGCTGTAGCAAAGGTGCTGCAGATCAATATGTCCGCGATTATGCTCGGATTTATGGTCTTAAAACTGTAGTTTGCCGTCAGTCTTGTATCTATGGTTATCGTCAATTCGGAGTTGAGGATCAGGGGTGGGTCGCTTGGTTTATTATTGCGACTGTTCTTGGGAAAGACATTACGATCTACGGAGATGGGAAACAGGTTCGCGATGTGCTTTTTGTTGAAGACTTGGTGAGGGCTTATGATATGTGTATCCAAAATATCGACAAGGTTGCTGGTCAGGTTTATAACATCGGTGGAGGACCTCAAAATCAGATGTCACTACTTGAGCTTCTTGCTTTCTTAGAAGAGTTTACCGGGAAGAAAGTTGAGACAGGTTTTGATGATTGGAGACCTGGCGATCAACCTGTTTTTGTCTGCGATATTGCTAAGGCTAAGAGAGATTTTGGATGGGAGCCTAAGGTTTCTGTAGAGGAAGGCGTGAAGAAGTTGTATGATTGGGTGGAAGCGAACAAAGACTTGTTCGCTTAGTCAGTAGTCAGTAGTCAGTAGCACATGAGAATTTTATTAGTTACGCCTATTTTCCCACCTGTTAT
>CAYFOI010000014.1:0-34032 GCA_964344725.1 uncultured Candidatus Peribacteria bacterium | reverse complement strand
GGCTTACACTAAAGCAAATTTCGCATTTCTACGCACCCGAAAATGAACGGTCTCAAAAAAGCTCCACCGCAGGTGAGAGCTGTTTTTGAATCTGGACAAGCGGGATCGAAACCCAGGGTTCGCTGCTTCAAGTCGAGTGAGAGTCGCGATTCCGCTTGCGGAAGCATGACCGAACGAGACGCAGAAGCCTAGCCGAGTGCAACGAGGCGTCATCCCTCCCTGCCAACCATTGATTCTTGATCAATAGGCTCTTTCACTTACGTACAGTACGTTCTTTCGCCTATTGCCAAAAATCTTTAAAACCCAACGAGGCGTCATCCCTCCCTGCCCCCGTCAACAACCGCTGCCGATATATGACGCAATAAAATGCTTGTTTTGACAACGACGTTATGGTGAAATACACAACCCCTTTTAACCTTTTACAAGCCATAACAATGCCACCAACCCCGTCGGAAGGTACAGAACGAAAATATGATGAAACAGAAGTTGGACATAGATGGACTATCGAAGAATTATTAGAAAAAGCGGAAGCAAGCAAGCTCATGCCGAGACAGACAAGAAGGCCATATGCTATAAATGCCCACCATCTCGTAGGCAATGCATGGACACGCGCAGCCTTTCTCGAACTTGCTGACATGAATAGGAAATTTCCATTTAACCAAGCGAGATTTGAAGCATCATTACAAGCATTGCTAGAAGCGAGATGGAGTGATCTTAGAGGGATTACTCATGTTACAGATCAACAGTATACAGGATATAGCGAAATACCTCGTCTTGAAGCTACTGGCCAAGATATGAGAGAATTTACAACGTTAACTCGAACTTTCCCAGGGCTCGTAGATTTCGTAGCTCAGGTTGCGCAAAGAAGCCCCAGACAGCGACATGATAAATTTGCACATGAACTACGCTTGAACTGGAAAAATCGAGAAGAAGGTCCTTTGATGCATACAGTAGATATCCAAGGAGAACAACTGGATCCAGTTGGAGGCGAGCTTTTAAGAGTGGTTCGGGCTCTTGTAGCTGTTCAAGTCGTTGGAGTTGAGCTAGGAAATACAGGAAACATGGTAGCCGGCAATGTTATTAGAGGGGTTGGATTTGAAATTGTTCCAACAGATAACACAAGACGGGATTCTTTGGATTTATTTCCTAAATCAGAGAGAGGCGAATGGAATGGAGGTTTCTGCCATTCCGCTTTAAAACCACGCAAAACGAGTCGCGCAGCCAAAATTTTTAACGCTAGGCAAAGAGCATTTTCATCTGCTTTATGTGCCCATATGAGGAGGACTGCGCAAGCTCAGCCTGATGAAGAATCAAGAAGAGCTGTGTTGACTTTTGTAGGGAATGGAACTCAAATGAATGGAGTAGAAGTTAGACTGGATAAGGGTAGCCTGGGACAAGAAGAAATCGAATTAGATATAGGGGAAACAGCTATAGTCCAAGGGGGATATCCTGAAGAGGCTTGGTGCTTATCCGAAGGAAGGTTTGTAGAGTACATCACAGCAGATAGAGCTTCGGGTAACATTAAATACGCCACATACGATACGGGCTTGGATGACGCAGAAATAATAAGACGACTTAGAGATGATCCAGATGAGCCGACATACAGAAAATTAATGGAGATTTTATATAGAAAACTTGCTGGAGGAGATGTTTCAGACGTAGGTCATAACGTAGGCAGTGTACGTAGTGGGGATAGCAGACAGAAAAGATAGCGAAATAGATAAAGCATAATCACAGCGTATATGCTAAAATGCCCGCGCTATGCCAACTTTTTTAATAGAAGGACAACACGCACTCAACGGAGAAGTGACAATAAGCGGGTCAAAAAACGCCGCATTGCCAATAATTGCAGCATGCCTACTCACAAAAGAACCATGTGTACTTGATAACGTTCCAGATATCTCCGATGTTCACACAATGTTGAGTATACTTGAGGCGATTGGTGCAAAAGTAGCTTTCAAAAATCACCAAGTCTTTATTGAAGCTCAAGACATAAAAGAAACATCAATACATCACGAGCAAGTAGGCAAATTACGTGCATCGATATTGGTTATGGGGCCACTTCTAGGACGAGTGGGAGAAGTAAAAATGGCATTCCCAGGGGGATGTGTACTTGGGAAAAGATCTGTTCACGCTCATACACATGCACTCAGTAGCCTAGGAGCTGAAATAGTTGATGATGAAATAGAGCTTTATTTAAAAGCTGCCAAGCCAAAAGCAGCACGCGTAATAATGGCGGAAGCAAGCGTAACAGCTACCGAGAATGCAATAATGATGGCTGTACTTGCTGAAGGATCAACAGAGATAAGATGGGCAGCTATGGAGCCACATGTTCAAGATCTATGCGATTTCTTAAATAAAATGGGCGCAAAGATCGAAGAAATCGGTACACACACATTGAGAATCGAAGGAGTCAGCGAACTTCACGGAGCAAATCACACAGTTATTTCGGACTACCTAGAAACGGGAACGCTCGCACTTGCAGGCGTATTAACCAAAGGAAATCTCACGCTTAAGAATTGCCACCCAGAACATTTGGATAGTTTTTGGCAAAAACTTGAAGAAGTCGGTGCTAAATTCAAGCTCGGTAAAAACGAAGTAAAAATAATGCCATCAAGTACGTGGAAATCTGTAGAAAAACTGCGAACAGCAGTTTATCCAGGCTTTGCAACAGACTTACAGGCGCCATTTGCAGTACTTCTGACGCAGGCAGAAGGAGAAAGCAAAATTTACGAAACACTATTCGAAGGCCGCTTAAACTACTTGTACGAACTGCAAAGAATGGGTGCAACAATAGATATGTTAAGTCCTGACCAGGCTCTGATTCACGGTCCAACCAAGCTCAGAGGCGTGCCTATTGCAAGTTGTGACATAAGAGCAGGGGCAGCAATGGTTTTGGCTGCACTTGTAGCGGAAGGTGAGACAGAAATCAGCAATATCAACTACATCGATCGCGGATACGAAAGGCTAGACGACAAACTCCGTAACCTAGGAGCTAAGATCGAACGCAAAGAATAGACCAAAGAGTCAACAAAAATGGTTGACAAAAGCGCATAATTGCAAAATAATACGCTTCCTATTTAACATACGTGCAAAATGAAACTACGCCAATATGCAGAGAGGCCAGTTGCAGCACTCAGGGGGCTACGCACTCTAGTTGTAGAATGGATAGAGCGTATATGCGGCGAGGCGTTGAGTCGTGCGGCAACTACCCCTAGACCAGCCAATGAAGTTAGAAGAGGAGACCAGCCAGAATTAACAGGAGAAGCATTGCTGCAAGCTCGAAAAGACGATGTTAGAAGACGTATGTCTTTAGAGCCAGGAAGTCAGGACACTTAGAATTCCAAACTCACTCTTCCATCCAAATCATTCCGATAAACATCGGCACCTATTTTTTCAAAAACATCCAAAGTCTCTTGATGCGGATGACCGAAAGCGTTGTCCTCGCCAGACTGAATCACAACAATTGAAGGAGAAATAGCCTCAACAAACTCCTCAGTATTCGCAGTACGACTACCATGATGAGAAGCTTTAAAAACATCACTAAAAAGGACAGCACCCAACTCAAGCAACTCTTCTTCAACTTCGAACTCCGCATCACCAGCCAACAAAATCTCGTTTTCCTCATAAATAATCCTCATCACAATCGATGAGTTATTTACATTCTCAAACTCCCCGGAAATTATAGGCTCAAATGGATATAAAACATCCAAATAAACTCCATCCCCAAAATCAAAATCCTGACTCGAATCAGCAAAATATACCTCAGCTTCAAGCTGCAAATCTTTCAAAAACTCATCGTAATATGGATTTGAATAAGAGACGCCCGTAATCAAAGCAGCATCAATGTCATATCTTTTTACAACAGGCACAAGGCCCTCAACATGATCGCTATGAGGATGGGTAAGCACAAGCAAATCAATCTCTTTTTCAAGAAACGGAAGAATCTCATTAAGCTCAGTCATAATTTCAGTACCAGGCCCGCCATCAACCAGGATGATTTTGTTAGATGGTGTTTGAATTAAAACCGAATCACCTTGCCCGATATCCAAAAAATGAACAATCAAATGACCCTGTGAAAGTCGTGACCAGTGTATCCACGACAAAACCATAATCAAAATCAATACAGGGGCTAAATAACGTGTTAACTTGCGCATATCTATCAAGATAAACATGCGACATTAAAAAAATATTAAAAAAATGGCGCCGCTTCATGCGGCGCCACAATAACCTACAAGCTACCAGCCACAACCTACTTCCTACGTTTTCTCACATATCCAGTCCCAAGCGCTGTCGCAAGAAGCACAACTCCAAGTCCAGCTCCTGTTTCAGGAAGCGTAACAGTAATTATGCTACCTTCTGTTTCATTCCCATCCATATCTACAACAGTAAGTTTGAATGTATAAGTTTGACCAGCGGTTAATCCTTCAACAGTGTGACTAGTAACGTCAGCTCCGAGAGACTCATAATCTCCATAGCTGTCGCCGCCATCTTCACTCGTGTATAAAAGCTGATCCGCAATAATGTCTACATTGTTGTCGTTAGCATCCCATGAAAGATCAACAGATGTTTCACTAGCAGCAACTCCAACAAAATTATTAATATCTTCAATTGTAATAACGTCAGTTATTTCGGTAGTAGGTGCATCATAACTTGCTGTTCTATCAAAAGTATTTGTAAGCTCGTTCCCAGCAATATCGCGCACACCTTCAACTACAAGAATATAATCTTCTCCAGCTACCATCTCAGCAACTTCAAGGGTGACAAGATCAAGCTCATCTTCGTCTTGAGTGACACTGATAACTTCAAGAGCAGAATCATCATCAGCAAGCGTTATTACAAATGCAGCTACAGCATCTTCAGGCAAAACCACATCTTCAGTAAATGTGACTAATATTTCAGTAAGACTAGCTGCCTCAACCTCATCAATCTCTGGAGCATCTTCATCAGCCTCTTCTTCATCTGCAGCGTCATGTTCCTCGGTTTCTTCTTCGGCAGGCTCTTCTTCGTCAGCTACCTCAGCTTCGGCACCGCCATCAAATACAGCAGTGTCAGAAGTGCCGCTAACGATAGCATTGCCAGAGCCGTCAGTTATTCCAGTTCCAGCTGTAATCATATAGCTAATACCTTCTTCTTGAGTACCAGTTACGACGAGAACTGCGCTAGCATCTTCATCAGAAAGGTAAGCATCGATAACATCAAGCTCCTCATCGGTTTCAAGATTAACGATATTGAAAGCGTTTGCAGCATCTGCAGGAAGATCCACATTTTCTGAGAAAACAACCTCAACAACCATGTTATTCGCAGCAGTTGCGCTTACGATATAAGGCGCTTCGGTATCTTCAGCATCAGTCGAAACAGGTGTTGCCGATGCTTCATTGCTGTAATACTCACTTTCATTACCAGCAGCATCCATAGCTGTAATCGCGAAATAGTAAGTCACATCATTCTCAAGGCCATCGACTGTGTAAGAAATATCATCATCGACTTCCATAGATCCCAAGGTATAACTTCCACCATCTTCAGTTACGCTATCAAGACCATAATAGATCTTGTATCCAGTGACGCCGATGTTGTCAGTTGCCATATCCCATTCCAAAGTGACTTCAGAATCACCAGGATAAGCGACAAGATTTTCAACGTCAGAAGGTGCCTGCAGATCATCATCTGCAGCCAATGTAGTTGGCACAGCAAACCCTATCATGAGGGCAGCCGTGACAAGTGCAAGTAGCTTTTTCATAGGTAGTTTTTTAGTTGTAAATCAAATAATTATACCAGAAAACTGCCTAATAATCAATAGGGCTACATGATCTGCATAATATAATCACGATCTTCAGTAGGAGGGACGTAAACTGTCATGTTATGCCATGCCATCCTCTGTAAATCGTAAGTGCTACCTATTGTTGCACGATCAGAACCTGCTAATGCCTCTAACATAGGACCGCCAAACCTATTTAAAGGACGGTCATAAGAAAGCTGGCCGTATTCAGAAGGACACATGATAATTGGCAAGTCCGATCCTAGCTCCTCTAATTCTTCATACAAAAAACGTACGAAATCATGGCTAAAACAAGCGGAAATAATCAGTATATCATCAGAAATACTCTTCCCTTCTTCTTTCAGACGGGTATTTCTGTTATGAAGTGCTTTAGCTAATTCATCAACAGATATGCTAAAAGTCTTTGCATCCTCACTAAATCGATAAGATTTTTCTCGTTTACCACCATCAGTTGTTTCCGTATGCTGTCTCCTAACGTGTCCGCCACTGAGATAGATGTTCGAATAACTGCCATGTCCATGGAAAAGAAATGTGAAAGGACTCGAGGCACTCCCAATCGCATCTAATGTACCTTGTTTAGCACGAGCCAATTCTTTGACGTTTTTTCTTCTAGCTTCAAAGTGCTGGAAACTATACCCTTGGCCTTGTTGTGCTTCAATTCCCTCGGAGACAGCTTTTTTGCCAAATCGGTTTGCAGTATAAAAGAAAAACCCTTCCATATGAGAGGTCTGTATAACATCACGACCTTCAAAAATAGGTAAATCAGCGTACTGCTGTCTAACTCCTTGCAGTTCATGATAAGCCGCAATTACATTTTCGCGAGTAATTGGTTTATTTTGAAAATAAAGATTCCTAGCTAAAATGACTGCATCTACTTCATAATCACTATCTTCAAGGCCATCAAACCACTCTGGATTGATGAGATGAGCTTGATCAAGAGCAGGATCGTGCAAAAAAGCCCATTCATCAGCTCCCCATCTTCCAAATCGAGGCATAGTTTTCAGAGTTTCATCAGCAAGGCTAGATTCGCGCTCATCTTGAAGTGAAAGAGCCTCCTCTAAACGTTCACGAATTTGCGCCGCATCTTCGCGGTCCTCCCACAAAGCACTATAACCATGCAAAAGCAGGCCAGGATAAACCGTAATATTATTATCAACCAAAGCGCTTACAGTATCTTCATCAAATTCGACATGGTCACGATAACGAACTACTAACTCAGCTGCTTCGCGGAAGACTTCTCGGTCATCAATGTCGGTTTGAGACAAAATATCATCCAAAGCTGCTGCTATAGGATTTGTGATAAGGCCTTCAGCTTTATCAATATATCTTGCAAAGATCTCTTCTCCGACAGCAACTTCACAAATGTTAATCCCCCTAGAAAAACCACGAAAAGTCTCCATATATTCATCATCATCCTGCCCTTCATCAGTTCTACCAGTTCCACTAAGAAACCAATCAGGATCCTCTTCTAGAATTGCATCTAGCATTAAAATCACCGTATCTGCCACACCCTTATAAGGCAAATACATATAACAGGATCCTATATTCAAAAATTTCTCTTTTGGTGCTAATCGGTCAAACGTATCCGCGATTAAATCACGAGCTCCAGGGAAATTATAGTAAAAATGTGCATGTCTCACAAAAGATATAGGATCATCTTTTGCTACTTGCTCAAAAAGCTCAGGGAACTTAGAGAATACAGTGTGAGCTTCGATTAATTTGGATAACTGGTCATCTGATACTTCAGGAAGATTTATAGATAGTTCTCCATGAAGATCTGTCCAATGACTTCCCATAGATACAAGGAAATCAAAAGCTTCGATAGGACCATCTTCTTCCATAAGCTTGGAAAAAGTTCCATCTAAAAGCGAGTCATAATATGGGATGCCAGGGTGAAAAACTTCATTAAACCCCCCATAGTATTTCTCGTCTTTCCATTTCTTTTGCTCCAAAAAAGTACGCACAGCAGCCTCAACAGCTTCTTCGTAATATGGCTCATTTTCAAAAAAATCTATCCCGCGGAACGGAACAAATTCTAGCGGGTCAGTCTCAATAGCTTTTAAAAGAGCTTCTCTTTCCAATTCTTTTACTTCAGAATCTCCTAGACTTGAATGTATCTCATCAATAATAGCATCGAATTGTTTGTCATTAATCTCTCTGCTGTTTTCATGTCGCGCCTGAATATCCAAAAGGCGCTGATTGAAATCTTCTTCACGATCTCTAAGATACTGCCTCGCATCTGGCAAAAAATCACCGAGCCTATAATAACGCGACTCTATCTCTCTTTTGGTGTCTCTAATCGCTTTTCCCGTCATATTACTAAAATCAGAATCAGAATCTTCGTTAGACTTGTTATGTTCAAGCCCATCAATAAGCTCAACAAGATCATTTTCGACACCCTCATGTCGATCTTTACGGTCGCTATATGATTCAGCAGGATCACTCATCGAGGGATTCTTTTAAATTTTTCATCTCGAAGGAAGCAATATCTTTGTCAATTGATCCTAGTGTTTCGTGTTTCAAATGAGATATCTCTACATACTCTTGCATATCAAGTTCTGCAGATGTATGTAAGGCTTCTTCTAGCCTTCTTTTTTGATCATCAGTCATAAGATCAAAAACAGCTAGAAGTTTTACCTTCTGTAGAACAGAGAGAGCATGCGATTTTTTTATCCTTTCTTTTAAATTCATATCTGTAAATTATACCACAAATACACCTATAAAATCTATATAGAGTCAGCTAGCTGTATGTCGATTTACGCACGGGCAAAATCCAAAGCTTCTTCCATTTTAGCCCACTCACTTTCAAGTTCGCCAGTATAGTCAATAGAAGCCCTTATCAAGCCAGGCGACAATCCGATTTTAACCTGTTTTTCGGCATCAACTTCCGAAGACGTCGTTTCGCCAGAAATAGAAACAAGAGTATCAGAATATCCCAAGCTAACCGCATTTAGGCCACCTCCAAGGTCTTGAAGCTTCTTAACAAAACGCCTAGACTCTTCGATACTATCAAGCTCAATAGCCATCATTCCACCATATCCGTATTTTTCATTTAACATTTTTGCAGCGACCTCATGTTGAGGATGAGAGGCAAGACCTGGATAACGGACTTTTACGCCTTTAGATTCAAGCCTTTTTGCAAATTCCAGAGCTCTCTCAGAATGCGCTTTTATTCGTATAGGCAAATCAGTCAAATAGACATTCAACTGATGAGCACAACGCGAATCCATAACAGGCCCCATCAGCATAAGCTCGCCCTCGTGAAGATCCATCAATTTAAGAAGGAAATCTTGACTACAACAAACAGCTCCTCCAATCGAATCACTTCGGCCATTTATAAATTTGGTAGTCGAATAGATCACAATATCAGCCCCAAATTTAGAAGGAGTAAAAGTTAGCGGAGTAAAAGTATTATCAACAACGAAGGTGCAATTGTTGTCATGTGCAATTTTGCTAAGGGCCTCAATATCAGCAACATCCATAGTTGGATTAGCTGCAACTTCTGTATAAATGACCTTGGTTTTATCTGTAATAGCTTCTTCAAAGCCTTTTGTGTCAGCAGGATGTATCAGATTGACCTTAATACCCCACTTTGGGAAAAAATTCTCAAACCTAGCATGAGTTCCTCCGTAGACAGAGCTACTTGCAACCAGTTCGTCGCCAGGCTTAAGAAGTTGAAGAAGCGTAATCATTATTGCAGCCATACCGCTAGCTGTAGGATAGCCCGTCTCAAGACCTTCCATAGCAGCCAAACGCATACCTAGCTGCAAGTTATTAGGATTAAAATGTCTCGAATAAAGATAACAACCATCGCCAGTACCTTTTTCGCCGGTAAAGATTTCAAACATCGTCAGAGGGTCCATCGTAGTAAAAGTTGTCGAAGTACATATGGATGGATTTACACCTCCGAACTCACCAAATTCACGATGAGAATTCTTAAGAGCAATAGCAGGGTCCGAAGTAGTCATGGTTTTTGGTTTTAAAAAACAAAAATAGAAGTTTCCCCATTTCATAAAAAACTTACACAATTTAATACAAAACTGCAAAAAATATTCCCCAGTACCTCCAAGCTACTTTCTGCGTCCTTTCCTCTTAATTCTAACTTCCGCGATATGACCATTCCTGTCTAACATCAAAACTTTAATCTCGAACTTATCGAATTTAATAATCTCGCCTTTATGAGGGAAACGCCCAAGTTTTTCAACTACAAGATAACTAATTGTTTTATGTTCAGGCTCTGGAAAGACAATTCCAAGCTCTTCGCTCAAGTCTTCCAAAACCGCTTTGCCACTAGCCAAGATTGTATTGTCGCTGATTTTTTTGTAATGAGCTTCGTCTATGTCTGACTCATCAATGATTTCACCTACAATCTCTTCAAGAACATCTTCAAGCGTGATAAGTCCGGCGGTACCACTGTGTTCATCTAGCACAATTGCCATATGGCTGCGTTCTTTTTGGAAAAGATGAAAAAGACGATTAATCGGCATTGAATGAGGAACTTTAAAAGCCTTGGTAGGATCAATCTGCTTAAGCGTCTTAGCGTCTTCGTCATTGTGCATTGCGGCAAGTACTTCGTTGATAGTTACAACGCCAACTATATGATCGATAGTTTTCCTATAAACAGGTATACGCGAGTATCCATGACTAACTATAAAATCAGCAGCTTCCTTCACAGAAGTACTCTCGGGCAAAGCCTCAATCTCAACACGCGGAGTCATGATTTCCTCAACACGAGTATCTGTAAATTCAAGAACATTCTCAATAAGTTCTCGCTCTCTTTTTTCAAATTCACCTTCCTCAACACCAATAGTGACCATAGCCTTAAGCTCATCCTCAGTTACCAGTTTCTTAGAAGCATCTTTCCCGCCACAAACACGCATCAAAATCGCAATCACCTTATCCAAAATCCAAATCACAGGCCAGAGTATGGTCTGGAGCCCAAACAAAATTGGTGCAAAAAATCTAGAAAGCCACTTAGCATGAGTTGTAGCAAAAGATTTTGGGATTATTTCTCCAAACATCAAAATAAAAAACGTCATCAAGGCCGTTACGATAGTAATCGAAACAGAATGAAAAATTTCTTGAAAAACAACGGCAGCATAAACAGAAGCCCAAACATTCACAAGATTATTTCCTACCAGAATAGTAATAAGTAATTTATGCGAATTCCCTTTTAGTCGCTTAAGAGCAATGGACCCCTTTAGTTTCTTATGAGTCATGTCGTGTACTTGAGCAGGCGAAATAGACATGAGTGCAGTCTCGCTCGCGGAAAAGAACCCTGAAAGCAGGAGTAAAATTAAAAGTATTATTATCTGGCCAGTCATTTTTTAGATTTTTGATTTAGCTCTATAAATTATACCAGAAAGTTGTGTGCTTTGACAGTCTATGTGATAAACTACCTCCTGATGTTAGCAGAAGAAATTCAAAAACTCGTTAAGCAAGTTATAGAAATAGACGAAGTCCCGCTGGAACAGCCAGCGGAAAAATTTCATGGCGACTACGCAACTTCAATTGCACTCAAGCTTGCGAAACAGGAAGGCAAAAATCCTCGCCAGCTTGCAGAAGAGATTGTCTCAAAACTGCCGAAATCAGATTTGATAGAAAAAATCGAAATTGCAGGCCCAGGATTTATCAATTTCTATCTAAGCAAAGAAGCGCTCAAAAAGCAGATAGCAAGATGTGCTGACAGAGGAGACAACTTTGGCCAAGGAGAAACCTACAAGGGCAAAAAGATAATGGTTGAATTTGCCCACCCTAATACTCACAAAGCTTTTCACATAGGGCATCTCAGGACTCTCAACCTAGGAGAATCGCTAGCAAGAATTCTAACTGCTCAAGGGGCAAAAGTTTTTCGTGCTAACTACCAAGGTGATGTTGGTCTGCACGTAGCTAAATGTCTTTGGGGATACATGCAAGGGGATGAGCCTGGCGATCTAGAAACTCCGCAAGAGAAAACGGAGTTTCTCGGGAAGGTTTACGCAAAAGGAGGTCAAACCTTTGAAAAAGACGAACAAGCAAAGAAAGAAATTTATGCAATCAACAAACAAATATATGCACAAGATCCAGAGATTATGCCACTTTGGGAAAAGACAAGACAATGGAGCCTAGACTATTTTGAATACACTTACAAAAGATTCGGTACGTTTTTTGATGGGCTTTTCTTTGAAAGTGAAGTCTACGAACTTGGAAAAAAACTCGTACTCGAATATTTAGAAAAAGGAATTTTTGAAGAATCAGAGGGTGCAATAATTTTCCCAGGCGAAAAACACGGACTACACAACCGCGTATTCGTCACAAGCGAAGGCAATCCAACTTACGAAGCTAAAGAAATGGGTCTTGCAAAACTGGAACACGAAGCTTTCGATTTCGACCTCAACATCCATGTCGTTGGAAACGAGCAAAAGGAGTACTTCCAAGTAGTAATCGAAGCAATGAATGCAATTTACCCAGGATTAAAGGAAAAGCAAAAACATCTCGCATACGGCATGGTCAATCTGGCAAGCGGCAAAATGTCGTCTAGAACAGGCGATGTAATTACGGCAGAATTTTTGATTGGCGAAGTCAAAAAAGAACTCGAGAAAGTTATGAGAGAATCAGATCTAACAGATAAAGAAAAAAAAGAAGTAATGGAAAAAGTCGCAATCGGTGGAATCAAATTTATCATGTTATTTGGACATGCCAAGAACGATATAGCATTCGATATGGAGAAGGCTGTCAGATTGGATGGAGATAGCGGTCCATACTTGCAATACGCTTATGCAAGAATCACATCGATTTTAAACAAAGTTGAAAGTGAAGCAGAACCTAACTATGAAGCATTAGAAGATTCCGATTGGAACTTAGTCCGCGAGCTTAACGGATTCGAATACGCAGCCGCAAAAGCTGCCGAAGAATTGTCGCCACACCATATTGCACATTATCTGCTCGAATTGGCATCAGAATTTTCATCATGGTATGGAAACAACAGCGTGAAAAATGCAGAACCAGGTTTGCGCGAAGCGCGTATAGAGATTTTAAAAGCCGTCAGACAAGTTATCAAGAACGGTCTGTACTTAATGGGAATTGAGGTTTTGGAGCGCATGTAAAGTTGAACTCAATTGTAACAAAGTCTGAACAGTATTTTGTTGACTTTGATAAACAAAAAGCATATACCGAAAAGCCCAATAAAAATCCATATGACCAAAGACGACACGCAAAAAATACTGAAAAAACTGAAAGAACACGATGAAAAGTGGGAGGAAAGCAACAAGAGATGGAAAGAGAACGACAAGAAATGGGACAACGCAGAAAAACAGTTCAAGTCTCACGAATATAGACTAGACAAGTTGACAGAAATGCTGCTTGAAGACAGGAAAAGTCACAAACGATTTGAGGCAAGAGTAGACGCTAGATTCAGAAAAATGGACGAGAAGCTAGATGCAATTATTTATATGTTCGAAGACTTTAGGGAGTCAAACATAGTCTTGAATAGAATAGTAGACAGACACGAAGTCGATATTAACAAGCTCAAGCAAACCGTGGGCATATAAAGGCACGAACTTAATCTGTGCGCAATAGACAAATCAGGAGCTTTGGCTATAATTAAAGCCAATTATCAACTCAAATCTCAAATGAAACTCATATACTCTTTTACTGAGGGGGCAGCCAATATGAAGGATCTGCTCGGAGGGAAAGGGGCTAATTTGGCAGAGATGACCAAATTACGTTTGCCTGTCCCGCAAGGATTTACCATTACCACTGAAGCTTGTAATTTATTCCTGAAGAATGGAGATTATCCGGAAGATTTCGGAGAACAATTACAAGAAAAATTACGCGAATTAGAGGCCACTTCAGACAAGAGATTAGGAGATTAAGTGATTCCCTTGAGCTTCGTCCAAATGTCCCAATTTACAACATTATCCAATAAACAATTTCTATCATGAAAAAATCGTTCGAAAATGAGATTATGAAGAGACAATTCTTCCTCTACCTCAAAGAAGTCAAAGGCTTCTCCAAGGATTCAGTAGATGCTTACGAAGGGGCAATCTTACTTTGGCAGGAATGTCATGAGAACAAGGACTTCGCAGGCTTCGGCAAACAGCAAGTGCGAGCCTTCAAAAGCTGGCTCAAAAGTCGCACCAACCGTAACGGAGAACCTCTTTCGCTTACGTATCTCTATAATGTCTTGAGGAGGCTAAAAGGCTTCTTTGAATGGCTCTCAATGCAGCCACATTACAAATCCAAGATCAACCAAGTTGTAATTGAGTATCTTTCACTCTCCAAGAAAGAAACTCGTATCGCAATCCAGCCCAACAAACGTAACATCCCTCCAATTGAGGATGTTATTAAGGTCATCGAAGACATTCAGATTGAAACAGATATTGACCGTAGAGATCGTGCCTTGATTTGTTTCACGCTTCTAACGGGAGCACGTATTTCAGCAATCTACAGCTTACCGATGAAAGCATTTGATGAAACAAGCTTGACGGTCGATCAGAACCCGAAGTTTGGTGTAAGAACCAAATTCTCAAAGCGCATTTTGACAACCTTCTTTCCGATTGAATACACGAAGGCAACCGACTACTTCTTGGAATGGTACGGGTACTTGAAGAACGTCAAAAGATTCAAACCAGAAGATCCTATATTTCCGCAGGCTGTAATCGAAAACGGTACGGAAAACATTTCGTACTACAATACGGGTGAGGTCGAACCTGTATTTTGGGCAAATTCCAATTCGGTCCGTAAGATTTTTCAGAAGCGATTTCTGGATGCTGAAATTCCGTACTACCACCCTCATACTTTCAGGCATTTGGTAGTGAAAGAGTTTGCAAAAACACGTCTTACGGAGGAGGAGAAAAAAGCCATCAGCCAAAATCTTGGACATGAAAATACTGGCACTACATTTGGTTCTTACGGCTACGGTCATATTCAAGAAGAACGCCAAGTGGACATTGTGAAAAACATCAAGATCGGGAACAAAGAGGTGAAAGGCAAATACTCTTTCTCCAAGGAAGAGATGAAACAAGCTTTTGCAGAAGTCCTCAAAGAAAACAAGTAGCAAATTCACTACGTTTTTTCTCAAAAGTACTTTATAATCGCAGCAGTCATCCAATTCGGTCTCGCACAAGTCTTTGGAGTTGCGCCCAATCGTGGGCGGTCTCACCAACTGGTTGCTTGTGCGATTGGATTGGATGACTTGAGACCGTCCTATTTGGGCGAGTAACTCTAACGATATGAACAAGGAAGAAAATCCAAATTACAGATACTTTCTCTACGCACGTAAATCGAGCGAAAGCGAGGAAAGACAGGCTCTTTCTATCGACTCGCAAAAAGAAAAAGCATCAAGCCTTTTCCCTCATCTGAAGACGATTGAATTGCTGGAAGAAAGCAAAAGTGCGTTCAAGCCTTATGAACGACCAGTCTTCAAAGACATGATTGAGCGCATCAAAGCTGGAGAAGCGGACGGAATTATAGCGTGGCATCCAGATCGCCTTTCCCGCAACGAAATTGATGCCGCTACGATTACTTATTTGGTCCGTACAGGTGTGATTAAGGATTTGAAATTTGGCTCTTACTCATTCGACAATTCTCCAGAAGGAATTATGTTTTTACAGCATGCTCTTTCGCAGTCTCAATACTCATCATCCAAGTTGAGCAAAGACGTGAAGCGAGGACTTAACGACAAACTCAAGATGGGTATTCGTCCAAATCGTGTTCCTCAAGGTTGGCTGAATGACTACATTAGCCCCAAGGGTATGAAGACGATCAAGGTGGACAACAAGCGTTTTGGAGTTCTTCGACAATGTTGGGAGATGATGCTGACGGGAAACCACACACCACCAAAAATCCTAAAGAAGCTAAATGAAGAGTGGGGCTACAGAACACCAAAAACCAAGAAGATGGGAGGTAAGCCACTTGGCAGGAGCGGGATTTACAAAATGTTCACAAACAAGTTTTATGCGGGTTTGATACGGCAACAGGATGGCAGTTGGACCAAGGGTGCTCATAAGCCCATGGTTACACTTGAGGAATACGATAGGGTACAGCGTCTCCTTGGGAAGAAGGGTAACCCACGAGAAAAACAGTATGACTACTGCTTTAAGCCACTTCTGGTTTGTGGTGAATGTAGCGGTTCTGTAACAGCGGAAAGCAAGCGCAAGAGAATCAAGTCTACAGGTGAAATCAAAGAGTACATCTTCTACCATTGCACTCACAAAAAGAAGGATGCGAACTGCAAACAAAGGTCCATAGAAGAACGTGAGCTTAAAAAGATGATGAAAGCTGAAATGGACCGTTACACAATTCTTCCGCAGTTCAAGGATTGGGCGATTGAGATGCTTAACAAGTACAACGATAACGAAATCAAGCAGCGTTCAGAAATCCAAAAAATGCAAAGCCAAGCTGTATTGACCACCCAAACCGAAATCGACAACCTTACCAAGATGCGTTATCGAGGGCTTATTGACGACGAAGAGTATTTGAAGGAAAAGAAAGAGTTGAAGTCCAAGCTCACAAAGCTCAAGGAAGAGCTTGGCGATACGGAACGTCGAGCAGAAAACTGGCACGAGCTTACTGAAAAGACCTTCAGCTTCATCACCTACGCTGCACACCATTACAACGAAGGTAGTTTTGAAGAACGCAGGACAATACTGTCTGGATTTGGTTCGAACTTTTTCATAAAAGACAAAAAGCTGCAAATGCAACCCCATAAGTGGCTCATCCCGATTGACGAAGAGTACAAACAGCTCGAAAAAGAATACGTAAGGTTAGAAACGACGAAAACGGCTTCTCCAAGGGAGAATCAAGCTGCTTTAGAGTCTATTCGTCTACGCTGGCGGAGAGAGGGGGATTCGAACCCCCGCGCCAGGAAAACCCGACCTACAGGATTAGCAATCCCGCCCCTTCAGCCACTTGGGTATCTCTCCGCGCTGATTTGTCAAAAGACTGACGCGTAAAACTTTTACACTTTCTAGAGGGATTTTACAAGAGGAGCTTAGGCATCCTCGCCATAAATAAAATCAGGTCGATCAGGAATCTCTGCAGGCATGAGAGGGACTTTTACCCATATGCTCTGTGGGGCGCCAGCTTCGTTAAGAATGATTACCTCTACTTGATAAGCAGCTTGTTTGGTATGACCAAATAACTGAGGGTGTACATCGTCGCGAGGGATGATGTCATCCATAACACGCATAAAATCAGGATCAATAAATATGAAGTTTTTCACAGAGAAAACCTCTATCCCAGCCTCGTCGAACATTGTTTCGATCTCTTGACTTATGGCTGATTCAGCATTTTCGTATGAAAGCCTAGCAATATCAGAAAGATCTGCACTGTACTCAATATCATCACAAACTTTCCAAACCCTTTTCTGGAAGTTTTCTCGTCCTGTTTCACCAGTTGTCATAGGCGTTGCCTCAAAAGATTCTCTTATCAGTTTGGATAATTCGCTTTGCCCAGCCCCACCACAAACTTCCTCTTCCCATGCTGTAAACTCTGGAGCATTTTCGACAGCAATTCTCATATCAACAAGGAATCCTCGCATATCACGTGTAGCATTGAATCTCTGTACAGCGTTATAAACCATGAAGTCAAACTGACTAAACATACTCGGATCATCAATCTGAGGAATCATAGAAACGACACTAAAGTTATCAATGTCATCCCTCTGGCCAAATTTGGCTTTATTGTGAAGGCCTTTTCGACTCAAGCGGGCAATAAGTTCCGCTACAGAGAAGTATGACAAAGGTTTGAATCGTCTTTGACTTTGCTCGTCTCTTTGATGATAGAGATAATCCTGGAAAGATCCTTTTGAAACGACAGAAGGTTCGTATTTCACCTCAATAGGCAGTCCTACTTCTGCAGAAAATTCATTAACAGCTTCAGCCATTTGCATCGAAGCGTCCAGCGACTCCTCTTCGGTCAAATAAACAGGCTTAATGATGTTATAAACAGATATATTAAGTCGTGCCCTTTCATCTTCATCCAAAGCTCCAAGGAGGGTACGAACAGCATCTTTAAACTCCTTAAATCCATATCCTTTGTTATGAATAACCGATGCAATAAACTCATCCACAGTCTCTAGTCCGAAATAGATCTCAAGCTTCTGATCATCACGTAAATTAGCTAGAAGTTGCTTCACGACATCAGGATCGCAATATTCTGGCCTGGTTTCGACAGCCACTTTCTGTATAGAAGGCTCTCTAGCTACCCTTTGCATCATCCCTACGCGTGTTTTCTCGGGGACTTCTCCTTTATGCAAAAAGGAACCATCAGGAAGAATTTCAAGAACAGTTCGTTGATTACTGAGCTTAGAAGTTCTCTCCAAAGCATCATCCAACGCTGCCACTTGTTGATCAGGAGTAATGTTTCTAGAGGCTATATTGCCGGCAGGTAGCATGCAGAACCTACATCCTGCTCCACACCTAGCTTTGTAAGCACACATCTTCTTGTGAAAAGCAAAACTGACGCGACAACCGCATACAGTTATTTTATTGTCATCAACTCTGCAATCAACCCCAAGCTGGTGAAGTTCAAATTCCTTCTCAAGTGCTGCCGCATGAGAATCGTATTCAAAAACGACAGGTGGCGTCGTAGCCACTGTCGCCCATTGGGCTTTGCTCAGATCTTCTACATTTTCTTGTGAAGCTGCCGCCTCTGCATCCTTTCGCCACTCGTTAGCTTCGGCAGCATCTTCGACAAAAGCTTCTAAAATTTCAAGCTGACGATCAATAGGAAGCGAAGTCCTCAAAAACCCACGCTCAACACATTCTCGTAATTGATGGCCACTTTCTTGTAACATTGTAAGAATTTCCTCGTCAGGGATCAATGGCTTGCCCTCAGGGTCAAAAAGCTGCATAGAACACAGTCTATCGATACGGTCTCTTATCTCCTCGATTTCGCCGAGGGATTCTAGTATTTCGAATTGTCGGTTGTGTGCCGATGCGTCCAAAAAATGCGTAGTTATATCTGTTAATTTTAGCATAAAACAGAGGCAACGTCAACGGAGTGACAGGTTGGCCAAGCTTCCATTGTAAAGCCGAGCAAGGTATGATCTAAATCGCTATGGAAATACTTATAGAAATTCTTGTCTTACTTTGGCTATTCTTGCCTGCAGGCATCGCCAATATGAGCCCGGTACTATTCAAAAAAGTACCAATCTTAGCCTATCCAATAGATTGCGGAGTAACCTTTTGTGGAAAAAGAGTGCTAGGGACTAACAAAACATGGCGCGGACTACTCGCTGGAATAATTATGGCAACACTTTTCGTATACCTACAGAAATGGCTTAATATCGTCGACTACTCAGAGATCAATCCGTTAATCCTAGGCCCATTGCTGGGAGCTGGAGCTCTCGTTGGCGACGCTGTGGAGAGCTTTTTCAAAAGACAACGAGGGATCAAGCCCGGTCACTCATGGATCCCATTTGATCAGACGGACTGGATCATTGGTGCGGTAATTTTTGCAGAGATTTACATCAAAATCGGACTAACCGATGCACTAATAGTAATTGTAATTGCGGGCTTACTTCATCCGCTTGCAAATATAATCAGCTTTGCTCTGAAGCTCCAAAAGGTGAAGTTGTAACCGGGAGGCGTAGGTGGAAAAATTTAGTTGTCCCCGAAGGAATTTCATCGAAAATATCATTAGCGCTAGCAATCCTCTCCAGTTGTTCTAAAGGCTCACCTGGTGCTTTTTTAGACCAAATAATATCTTTGAGAACGAATTTCCATAGCTTAAATCTGACATTCTCGCCCATATGATAAGAGGCAATAGAGCCATTTATCTCTTCGATCTGCTGGGCAATACGCCGTAATCCAGTCCCAGTCCCGAACTTGCGACTACTTTGAAGTACTTCATCAAACAAATTCTCAAGCTGGCTTTCGCTAAAAGGAGGCAAATCATCAGCAAAATAAATATCAACAAATTCGCCATCCTGTATAGCTATCAGATGCAGATGCGGATCAAGAATACCAGCACCGCGTGCTACATGACGAGCATTGATCCTAAGATTATTCAAAATACTCCGGACTGTCTTCAGAGGTGCGCAAACAACAGCATCATCGTCAACCCTCTCTATATCCAGTGTACTAAACTCCGAAAACCCCGAAAAAATTTCCTTAAGATTTTGCCTTGTCCAAAACGCCTCTTCGGAAGGTGCCTCGGCATATCTTCCGAAAGCATCACGCAACTCTTCAAGTCCAGATCGCAAATCTTCTGTTTGTACCTCCCAAGTTGTTTCATCAGTATTGTTCACGGTATGTATAAAATCGCCTAAAAGCATCCGGCCAGCAGAATGTTCTCCGCTACTGCCATCATTTAGCAACCTGTATAGAACACCTTTTGAATGCTCCGAAGAAAAATAAGTTCTATACCGCGTTATAAACTCATCATAAGAAGCTAAGCCATCTAGTAAGTCAGAAAATATTCTTACTAGTACGCGGCTAAGCTCTGTCAAATTTTCTAATCGTAAAGCAGCATGGAACCCTCTCGTTAAGCTAGCTCGTGACTCAGGGCTTTCGCCATCTGGCGACCTTCTCTCTGATAAATTCAAGCCGTTAATCGTACGCCAGCAAAAATAACTTACGAGAACGTCACTCATTTCACCAGCGGTAAATCCATCAATACTCGGAGAGTCTTCGGTGTCAGCCGCTTGTAGCAAACGACCTCTTAAATCATCTTGAGCCAAAGGAATATTGCTAACTTGATCCTCTGTCCTCAAAAGGGACGAAAAAACACTTCTTAGAAGATCTTGGTCGCGACGCAAGAGGCACATTATATCGACATGGGTCATCGACCCTTCTCGAAGGGCAGTACCTAGGGATCCTAACGTATGACTATCTACTGACGAAGACATATGACATGTTAATATCAGGTTTGTAATTATAAACCTGCTTGGCCTTCACGTCAACCCCCGAGGCCTACAAAAGAGTAAAGCCGTCTATTGCCCAGGCGTTGATTTTATGCTATAATAACAGGATAAAATCAATTTTTAATATGATCAAATACATACACGCCGTAAAAGGTAGCTTGGCTGCCTTAGTTATATTCTCGCTTATTGCAATCCTCATGCCAGAGAAAGAGCAGGTAAACGATAAAGTAGAGATAATACTGACTGTTAGTACTT
This sequence comes from uncultured Candidatus Peribacteria bacterium, assembly GCA_964344725.1. Taxonomy (GTDB): domain Bacteria; phylum Patescibacteriota; class Gracilibacteria; order UBA1369; family UBA12470; genus CG2-30-44-17. Next base: position 13,150 of record CAYFOI010000014.1, on the reverse strand, counting down.
TTCTGTTTGCCATATTAACAGGCTTCTTTTTGTCGAGGCTTAACGATCGGTACAACCAAATAAGAGAAGTTACAGCAGCAGAAGATGCAGCATGGACATCTTTGTATCGCATGGCCCCTGCTTTCGGTAAAAATTTTGTAAAGAAAATTAGCAAGATTATAGATAAATATTACATTGTAGCTTTTGATTTCGATGTAGGTAATTATTACAAACACAATACGAAATATTTTAATCAAATCTATTCTGCTCTGATGGAAATAAAGATATCTACTCCCAAAATAGATAATCTCTTCGACGACATGTTCAGTCTATTATTAGAAATCGAACACAAGAGGAACAAAAGCTCTGTATTGGCTTCGGAAAAACTAACCATGGGACAATGGCTGGTTTTGCTATTTCTTGCAGGGATGATAATGCTTAGCATCTTTAGCCTGGATACGGTCGATATATATTACAAAATTGCTGCGGTGATTTTTTCTACCACCTTGGTATTAATACTTCTAACTTTAAGAGATCTTCAAAATCTTCGACACGGAGGTCAGCTTCTTGCCGTCGAGTCTGGTCAAGAAGTTTTTGAGTTCATAGGGGAATTACGATATTACAACCAAGAATATATAGAAACAGGATTGATCAAAATACCTGAAAATATAAAGGAGTATAGGCTAGGACTCCACAAGCCAGGGGGAAAATTCAAAATCAAAGTTGTGAAAAATAAGCAATAAGCTTTTTCGCAACAGGCCCAACTTCTCTGATCTTAGTTCCATCAAGTTCGGTAATTGGCGTTATGCCAGTAGTTGTTTTCGTAATAAAAATCTCATCAACCTGCTTAAGCTCATCAGGAGTAATTTCAGCAAATTTTACATCAACAAGATCCATAACAACTCCGCGTGTCACTCCCTCAAGAATATTTTTATTAGTTGTGAAAACCTGTCCATCCTTCACCCAAAACACATTTGAATAAGCACCTTCTCGTACAAACCCATCGCTATCAACAAGAAGTGCTTCGTAATGCCCCTGCTGCTCCGCGTCATCATGCGCATCAAGAGATACATCATACGGGAAAGCTTTTGCCTTAGGGCGATCACGCTCGACTTTAATACAAATCGCAGATTTGCCCCCAGGCTCTTCCTCTTTAATAGGATAAGTCTCGATGACAATGTTGTCAGGAGTTGCAACTACTCGAATTCGAGTAGGCCCATCAAACTTTAATTCACGAACCATATTTCGAATTTCAGCAAGAGTTTTGGGCAACTTCATTCCAACGATCTCAGCAGACTTCTCGAGCCTCTCGAGATGCTCATCTAGCTTAAAAACCTCGCTGCCGTAGTTTCGCATCGTTTCAAAAACACCGTATTCAGGTCTATATGGTCTACTCATAAATTCAAAAAAGATTTAGCTTTATCGAGAGTTTCTTGGTATTCGGCATCATTTTCGGAATCCGCAACAATGCCACCACCAACATTCAAATGCAATTTCCCATTTTTGGCAATCAAAGTACGAATAACGATATTAGTATCCATGTTTCCGCAATCACTTATGTATCCGATCGCGCCGGTATAAGGGCCGCGACATACAGGTTCAAGCTCATCAATTATCTCCATGCTGCGTTTCTTAGGGCAACCAGTAATCGAACCACCCGGCATGCAAGACTCAAGCAAGTCTACAGCGGTCAAATCATCGCGCAATACACCCTCAACTAACGAGTAAGTGTGCCATACAGTAGGACAAGCTTGAAGCGCACGATGGTGCGCAACATTTACACTGCCGATTTTGCAAACTTGACCAATATCATTGCGAAGAAGATCGGTAATCATAGATAATTCGGCCGCCTCTTTCTCGTTATCGACGAGATCTTGTTTCAGTCGTTCATCTTCCTCTGGCGTCTGTCCGCGTGGACGAGTGCCTTTAGTTGGACATGTCCAGACAATGTCGTCATCCAATCTGAGAAACCGCTCTGGCGATGCACTCAGGATTCGCCAATCGCCGCCTTCTAAATACGCACTAAAAGGCGCAGGGTTCACCTCGCAGATCTTCGCAAAAAGCGCCCGATGGCTACCATCAAAATCCGCAGTCAATCGATGTGTCAAATTCACCTGATAAATATCCCCATCCAAAATATATTCCTTGATGCGCGTAAAAGCATCATCATAAAATTCCTCGCTCATCTCCGGCTCGAACCTGAGTCCAAACTTTTTCGGAACCTCCGGCAGATCACGTTCCCAAATTGCCTCAACCTCGTCCGGTACACTAGTGGAAAGCACGCCTTTCTCATTATCAAAACACAAAAATTTTTCATAAAAATCAGCCGAAACAAGCGGCATATTAAGATCATCTTTAGCAGTCTTCTTAATCTCAAAAAGATCATAGCCAAGGTCATAAGAAAAATACCCAATAGCACCACCGCAAAAAGGGATGCCTGGATTCTCAACCTTAATACGGCCACGCAAGTCATCGAACTCCCCAGCATGCTTAGTAGGGTCCCATGCAATAATAGACCAATGTTCGCCCTCCGTATTGCGACCAGTATGTAAGAAGCTAACATCTTTCTCATCACGCATCTTGAGAAAGAAATCTATAGGGTTGAAACCGGATATTTGAAGCTCAGTAATTTGCATGCAAAAAATTAGTAATAATAACGTCGCCACCCTCTGTGAGGAACGATTCAGGATGAAACTGTACACCGAAGACAGGCAACTCTTTGTGCCTCATCCCCATAATAATTTTATCAGGAGTCCAAGCAGTAAGTTCAAACTCGTCAGGCACACGATCAATTACAAGCGAATGATAGCGAGCAACTTTCATCGGATTCTTAGCGTTGCGAAAAATACCAAGACCTTTGTGCTCAATATCGGTCGTCTTGCCGTGCATAACCTTTGGGGCACGAATCGTCTTAGAACCAAAAACTTCACCGATGCATTGATGACCAAGACACACGCCGAGAATCGGTTTCTTATCATAAAACTCTCTAATAACATCACAACAAACTCCAGAATCGGAAGGGTTCTTTGGTCCAGGCGAAATCACAATTGCATCATATGAATCAGCATCGGAGACAGAGATCTTGTCATGCTTCCTCACATCCACATCACCACCCAACCTCTCAATTTGTTGATAGAGGTTGAAAGTAAAAGAGTCGTAATTGTCGATTAATAGAATTTTCATAGTTTGCAGAAAAGGATTATAATGCACTCATGGAAGATTTGAAAAAGGAAATCGAAAAACTAAAAGCTCGAAATCAAGAAGTCGAAGCAAACAAAGCTTGGGAAACCAGTATTACACGTCGATTGGTACTGATGTTACTCACATATATCGCTATTGGAGCATACATGCAGGCAGTTCAGATCCCAGATCCATGGATCAACGCAATTGTACCGGCAGTAGCTTTCATGCTTTCGACTCTTACTTTGCCTTACTTTAAAAAAATATGGCTCAAAATCCAGGAATCCAAATAAAGCAAGCGAAGTTAAGCGACCTAGAAGCAATCGTAAAGGTAGAAAACAGCGCTTTCCCGCCTCACCGCCAAGCATCGACAGAATCGCTGAAAGGGAGGCTCGAATTATTCCCGGAGGGATGTTTAGTTGCGCTCAAAAACGGTGAAATAATTGGTTTTTCTACAGCTCTAATTATTAACGACATCAGGTCTTTGCCAGAGCTAGATGTATCCGATGAAGAACTGCACAGCCTGAATAGAGAAATCTATTGGCTTCGTAGCATCGTGATTGATCCAAATCATCAAAAAGAAGGAGTCGGCAAACTCATAATGCAAAAACAACTCGAAAAAGCTCGCAATTTAAACAAAAAAGCGTTCAGGTTTACAGCAGCACAAGACGTTGAAGGATTTTACAAAAAACTCGGATTCACAATGCTCACAGATTACGAAGATTTTCACAGCTCCGACCAAGCAATTTGGGAACTTAACCTCGCATAATCATGAAAACCAAAAAAATTGGCTCACGACTAATGATAAAACTCGATAAAGGCGATGAAATTATCGAGTCGCTCAAACAGATATGCAAAGCCGAAAACATTGAACTTGCCTCTTTAACAGGGATAGGAGCGTCTGACGATCTAAAAATGGGCTCACTCGACCTCGAAACAGGCATATACATCTCGCGCACATTCACGGGGATGCTAGAAATCACATCTCTTCAGGGCAATGTCACAATGCTGGACGGAGAACCTTTTCCGCATATCCATATCACAATAGGCGATGAAGATTACAACGCGTACGCAGGCCATCTATTAGAAGCAAATATCAATGTTACTTGCGAAATTGTTTTGGAAATAATTGATGACGAAATAACCCGCAGCCTAGACGAAGAATTGAATGCAAAAACATGGGATCTCTAATATGTCTTGTTTTCACCATGCTCTTTCCATAGCCTAAAGAGTTCCACATTCTCATCTCTCATAAAGCCTCCAATCAATTCCATAGGACTTTTACCAAGCTCTTTCATTGTATCATTAGAAATAGTAAGTTCATTAAACCCAGCCTCTTGCGCGTCTGCAATCGAAGCACCATAAACAACAGTATCAATTCGAGCCCAGTGAATAGCCGAAAAACACATCGGACAGGGTTCACAGGTTGAATAAAGGACGCACCCAGACAAATCAATAGTCCCGAGAGCTTTGCAGGCTACGCGAATCGTATGCACTTCGCCATGAGACGTGATATCTGTATCTGCCCAAACTGTATTGTGATCGCATGCGACAACCTCGCCATCCTTTACGATACAAGCTCCAAAAGGAGTTTGACTTGCCAAAATACCTTCGCGAGTTTTATCGATCGCCATTTGCATGAATTTTTCTTCAGGTTTGTAAGTCATTTTTTTGTTTTTTAAAATATACCAATAGAATTCTGCCAAAAATCACGTGCTAAGTAAAATTACAACAAGCAAAACATCGTAATTGCATGGAGAGTACTTCCCCCAAGTACAAAAATATGGAAAACCTCATGCATCCAGAAATATTTCCTAGGCTTTAACAAAAAATCCAAAGCAAAAAACACAACGCCCGCTGTGTAACAAGTCCCACCTGATATAAGAAGCCACCTCGTGCCGTCTGAAAGAACCTCCGTCAAAGGGCCAAAAGCAATAACAATAAGCCAACCCATCAAAAGATATAAGACAACCGAAATCCACATCGGAGCTTTAAAAAAGAAAAATTTCATAACAATCCCAACCAAAGCCAAGCCCCAGATCACGCCAAACAACGACCATTTCCAGGCAGAAGGCAGCGTGATAAACAAAATAGGAGTATAAGTGGCAGCAATCAAAACAAAAATCATTGCATGATCAATTTTGCGAAAGATCTTCTTAAGTCTAGGCCTTTTCATAGGGATTAAATGGTACGAAAAACTCGCACCGTAAAGCAAAATAAGCCCAGACCCATACAAAGAATACCCTACAACGTGCCATACAGTTCCATAATGAGCGCCAAGCACAATCAAGACGACAAGCACGGCAATAGCAAGTCCCATCCCGACAAAATGGAGCATGCTACTAACAACCTCATTCGAATAATGTTTCGTCATGCGACGAATATAGCATTCGAAGATGACGAAAGGGAAATCTCTAAAATTATAACCCTAAAAAGAATTCACAATCTCCCGAAGGTCCTTCGACGGGGTCATCTATATAAATATGACTACACCAAGGAAGATCCTGGCATGTATAGAAATCAACAACGTAACAACTAAGAACAGCAGCTAATATAATTAGCAAACTGACAACAACACCGATAATAATTAGACCTTTAATTTTCATCATAAGAATATTGCCAAAGATTAGCAGTTTCTTGCAATAGGGAATCGTTTCATTTTCTACTAAATTAGTCGGATTGTATTCTTCGAAGAAATGCTCCTTCGCTACACCAATTGCGTTGAATTGGTTCCGCTCAGGACTGCTAATCCCGCTACCAGTTCGAAGCTCGAACCCGGTTCGATCCTGTCTCTCTGTCAAAATGCGCCTGCTCCTTACGGAACAGACTTATTTTGATGGCGGGGTGTCGTGGACGACGTTAGAACCGCGATCAGGGAACATCATAGCGAGTTCAATGTGTTTGCTAAAGTGGTTTTGGCGAGGGTGTATTAGAGCTTTCTTTAGGGAAAGGCTGGCAGTTTGAGGTGGATTGTGTTTGGTAGTTCAATCTGTTATTTTGGCTCGTGAAAGAGAACTATCCGTCTTGCACTTGACAATTCTGAAAAGAAGCTGTATCATTCGCTCTTAAATCAAGTAACCAAATCAACATGTCCACAGATCAGTTTACAAGAACCGTTACTGACGAGCGTGTAGCAGGAAAATCGAAAGAAGAAGACGCAAAAGGATTGGCGTTGCGTTCCGTTCGAGAGGGTACACCGCTTGCTGACATGAAACTTCGCGAATCTGGTGATGACAGAAGTGAGTTGATTGGTTTGGCTCGCCAAGAATTTGCACGCTTGGCTGGAATTACTCTAGTAGAAGGGACTCAAGGTGAAGAGGACGAAGCACCTGTTGAGGGTGTTGCAGATGTTATTCCAGAACAACAGGAAGCTCTTGATGAACGACTGCAAACACTCGTAGTAGCTGCCATTGACGCTCTTCCAGAACATCAACGTCGCGTACGAGGCAAAGTCCGTACTGGTGAAGAAATTGCAAGAGCTATTCCTGATGTTGCAGCATTCTTGAATGAAGTGGATGCGATGAAAGAAGGTATCTTCTTTGAATTGAATGAGGATGGTCAGTTAGTCATGAGAGATGGATGTGCAGAAGCTTATGGACTAGAAGAGGATTTTCCAACGGCGAAAAAGCGTCAAACTCGCGTTGTCTACCGTGGTACGGATGGTGTGGCTCAAGTAATAGAGGGCAACGAATACTTTACGGTAGATGGTGACGGAGCACTTATACTTTCTGATGCAGCTAAAAGTATTGATCCAGACTCCATTCTTATGGTGCGTGGATTGCCAACCCTGAATTGGGATGGAAGTAAGCACAGAGGAGAGTACGCTCGTATGAACACAGGGCAGCTTGAGAGAAAAACATATTCTTGGACTGACGATGAGACACTCGATCCTTCGCGTGCTCGTTATGCCTGCTGGCTTCATAACCTTCGGTACGTGGATTCGCTTGTGAACGATTCGTACAATCAGAATGGTTATCTCGGATCTCGTGGCGTGCTAAGGGTCAATTTGAACCTTGAATCTTAGTCTTTCTTAAATTTTACCTTTCAAAGGACCGCCGTCAGGCGGTCTTTTCTTTTCTCTCAAAATGAGTACAATCGTAGGTGAACGGTGAATAGCCACTTGCCTCGGAGCAAGCTACCGTAACGTGCTCTTTCAAAAAACAGGCTTTGCATGAAAGAAGGAGTCTTGAGAGAGCATAAAGAAAGAAGTAGACCCTTAGGATGAGTGAAGTTCAGCCCTTCCTTGGGCTGAAAATAGAGGGTGTGGTTGCGACTGCACCCCATAACGGATGAACTTCATCACGAGTGGCATTCGCGTGCTCGTAATGCCTACTGGAATCATAACAATCGGAACGTGAATTCGAATGTGAACAATTCGAACAATCAGAATGATAATCTCGGTTCTCGTGGCGTGATAGGGGTCTACTGGCTTTGTGAGGACTTGAGCCACCCTCCCAGCATTCTACCAATTTCTTCAACTTGTGATTGGAGTTGGAAGACGCGTGTCTCATTTACCAGCTTTTTCTCAAGAAGAAGGCGTATTTTTAGGTTCAACACCTCCAAAGTGCCACTTGCTTTCAGGAGGATAGCAGCTTTCATGGGTTTAGGTGCATTCTTGGTCATAACAAGTTCCTCGAGAAGTGTAAGAATACTGGCTTCAATGCTCGTGCCAAGGCTCAAACGCCACCGCTTCATGAGGTGGTCATTTACATCCGTAAACTGCTTGTACAGCTCATAACTTTTATTGATGATGGGAAGTGAAGACATAGATTTTGGGTTAGGAAGTATATGGAATGCGTGGTTTGAATTTCGTAAAGGAAAAAGGATGAGCATGGCAATGCACGAGTTTCAGTACAGCCTTGAGGCAAACCTGATGGAGCTTCATCAAGACCTCGTAAATGGCACTTACAAGCACGGTCCATACAGGTCTTTTGTAGTCTGCGACAACAAACGGCGTGAGATTTCGGTCTCCTCGGTGAGAGACCGCATTGTTCACCGTCTCCTCTATGACTACCTTGTCCCGATCTGGGACAAAACTTTCATTTACGATGCTTGGTCTTGTCGGAAGGGCAAAGGGCTGCTGGCAGCCACAGAAAGAACTCAACAGTTCCTTGAGCAGTACCCACGCGCTTACGTTTGGCGAGCTGATGTTCAGAAATTTTTCGACAACGTGGACCAGCGTGTGCTCTTTGAGATCCTCAAGAGGCGGGTCAAAGACCGTAAAGCCATGCTCCTCATCCGTGGGGTGCTCAAGAGTTATCAGACCTCTCGTGTTGGCGTAGGCATGCCGATAGGCAACCTCACCAGCCAAATTTTCTCTAACATCTACCTCAACGAGTTGGACCGCTTCGTGAAACATGACCTCAAGCCCAAGGCATACCTGCGTTACGGTGACGATTTTCTTTTGTTTGAGATGGATTTTGAAAAGTTAGAGAGTATGAAGAAAGAAACGACCTGCTTCCTTGAAAACAGGCTAAAATTGCCCCTTCATCGCAAGAACAACCTTATCGTCAAGGCACAGCAGGGACTTAAATTTCTCGGTGTAGAACTGTGGTCTTCTGGTAGACGGCTTTCCAAGCGAAACAAAGCTCGCATTGCCAGCCGTTTGAATCTGAAAAACATCCCTAGCTACCACGGAGTGATTGCTAAACATGGTGGTCCAAAACTGCAAAAATGGCTGGATTGGCGAGTTCATGAGCTTGTGGGTTAAGCAAAAATCTCGTTCATCTCATTCTCAAGGTTGGCTTCTTCTACAAACTTGAAGATGGTCTCCTTGGGTACAACAGGGAACGCTTCGTTGCTAGACCAACTTTTTTGCACCACTCGCTGATAAAGCTCGGTCAGCTCCCGTTTGTACTCGGTATCGGTGTTACCAAGTAAATGCCCTCCCTTGGTTTCAATAAGCAAGATTTTGTCGAAACTTTTGGGACTTCTCTCCTTGAGGGTGAGGATGAAGTCGGGGTAGAAGCGATTCTTTCGCCATGCCACCAAGAAGAAGTCCTTCTTGGCTTTGTTCCTATACCACCAATAGGTCTCTTTGCCGTCTTCCATGCGCCACAAAGCTTTATCTTCGAGTACATTCAGGTCGTCGTTGATTACAGGTTCAAAGAGGCTCTTCTTTACGTTCAACCCTCGCCGTCTTGCATCTGTCTCAAAGTAGTATTCAGGAGTGAGCACCTTCTTGAAGCTGAACTTAGGCACGAAACGAATCTCATCACTCTTCATGCGGTCCATGAACACCTTTCTCGCCAACCGATCCACTTCCCCAACATTCTGCCCAGCTCCTCCTAGAATTTTCCGTAGCTCATCCAGTAAAAACACCTGATTGCTCTCAATGTCTTCGAGTGAAAAACGTCCTCGAAGGAGCGTCAAAGCTCTATCCACTAACTCATGCGCCTTCCACGGGTTTGGAACGTATTCAAGAATGTTCTGCACCCAAAAGCTCTTTCGTAAGTTAGAGCGCATCGAAACACGCTTTCGCATCTCCACCATCTCAAGAAACTCTTCGCTATCCTGTGCAATCTCACGACTGAACCCGATAGAAACGGTCTTTTCCAAGCCTTTGCCCTCCTTATTGATATGCACCTCCTCAAGGGCAGAAAGGTCTACTTCTTCAAAAGCTAAGTGAGGGGTAATGTCCAAGGTTGGGTCAACAATTCGAGTACCGTCATCTGATGTTGGGTCTTTTACTACAAAAGTAGGCAAGCTGAACTCCACAAGTGTCGGTTCATACTGCTTTCTTACAGCCTGTTTCTTACGTTCTCCAAGGTCGGGGTCAGTTTTCTTGCTCGTGCTGGCAATGCGAGCTGCAAAGTCACCCATTCCATCGTATTCAAATCCAGAACGAATGGCTTTCACCAAATCTTTGGAGGAATCTCTCAAACAAAACACATAACTTTCATCGAGTTCCTTCACCTTGGTCTTTCGTGCGTAAGGTTGCCGAAGTACACGCCCCACAAGTTGCGTGAGTGCACGCTTGGACCTTGAACCGCCCAAAACCACCAAGGAATAGGCAAAGGGGCAATCCCAACCTTCTTGAAGTGCCTGTTTAGTAATGATGAACCTCACAGGGGATTGGCTGGAGAGTAAATCTTCATCTTCCAGTTCATTCTTGGAGCTGCTCTTCACTCGTATTTCATCGGGTTGAACCAAGCCTGTGGCGATGAGATGTTCTCTCACATCTTCGGCGTGAATCTTGCCCTCCTTACGCTGATTCTTACCTGTTGCCTCTACTTGAATCAGGCTTATGGGGCGAATGTAAATCCCTGTCTTTTTCTGGTGCATGGAGGCTTTCTCTTGCAGCATATCGAGATGCTCGGCTGCATAGTTCAGAAGGCTCTTCCACTCCACCGTGTCTTTCTCGATCAGGTTGAGGTCCAGCTTAATCATATCTTCTCGCTCAAGTTCGCGTCCTGCGACGGAGAAAAGCACATTTGCCTCTTCGGTTGGTGTGGCGGTCAGTTCACACACCAAGGAAGGATTACATTCCTTGATGGCTTCCCCTGCGATTTCAGTTTTGGCTTTATGTCCTTCATCCAAAATGATGAGCGGTTCAAGCACCTTCACCACGTTTCCAAAGGAGGTCTTCACCTTTCCTCCAAGAAGGCTGTCAAAATCACTCTCAAGGTCTAGGTTTGGGAAGGCTTCATAAAGCTCTCGCTGTTTTTCTTGGTTGGTTTCAAGGGGGAAGAACTCATCAAATTTACCGTTGTCCTTGAAGAACTTGAGGTCAGCTTTCTTAAATTTGTCCCGTGAAAAGGATTGGAGCATCATTACAAGGACCACCAAGTTCTCTTGCACATCGTTCGGGGTGAAGCGGTCTGTTTTCGTAATGATCTTCACTCTATGCCCAGAAACAGCGTCCAAGCGTTCACGGTAGGGGTGAGAGCGGTCCTTGAGAGCACTCAAGGTTTGGCTGTAAATCTGCTCGCTCGGTACAACCCAAAGCACAAAGCCTGTCTTTTGCTTTCTAAGGTGCTCAAGGTACATTTCCACGGCGTAGGTCGCCATGAGCGTCTTCCCGCCCCCCGTGGGGATTTTTAAGCAGAAATTAGGGCAATGTTTGCTATGCCCCGTCTTCTTGCTTTTGTAATCTCCATCACTCGTCCCTTGCGGAAACAAATCATGCCATGCCTTCTCCGCCCAGTTGTACTCCACCCCCAGCTCTTTTATGACTTCTTCGGGCAGACTTTGCATCTTCTCTTGGTGGAGAGCCAGCCGTTTGAAGTACTGCTCCATTTTGTCTTTCGCATTTTGTTGGTATTCCTTGAGAAGAAGCATGTTTATTCAGCCATTCGGTAAATTTCAAAAGGGAGTTGGGCAAAACGAATCCCGTACTCCTTGAGGTGGTACTCTTCCATGAAGCAAGCAGGGGCAAAGATGAGCTTCTGCTTGTTTGGAAAGCGATTATGCACCTTCATCGCAAAGTCCAAGTTGAGAGCCAACTCCTTGAGCTTTTGCTTATCTGGTGCATAGAGCAGGAAGACTTCAAAGGTGCTCGATGAACCTATGTAGTAGGTTTCCTCTTCTACCGTGGACTCGTCCCAGTTCCCTCCCGTAGAAGTGAAGAAGGCGTAGCGAGCCAACTCTTCGTAGCTTGGCAGGTCTGAACCTTCAAGAATCTTGTCCATTTCTAGCTCTTCACCTAGCTCGTAGTAGGAGAAAGAGCCTCCCAGCCCTTTTCGTAGAGCCTCATCTTTGGCATCTGGCACGCCCTTGATGACTCTACGAATCCGCTCTCCTGTGATTTCATCTGCATAGTCTTCGCACTCCACCAAGATGAACTTACGATTGCCCCCATCTTCTTGATTGAGCGCAAGGACTGCGTGAGCCGTTGTTCCTGAACCTGCAAAGGAGTCCAGAATGATGTCGTCTTTGCCCGCAACGAGTTGAATCACTCTCTGGATTAGCTTTGTTGGCTTGGGTGTGTCAAAAGCCTCCGAAGAGAAAATTTCTTGTATCTCTTTCTTGCCATCTTTGTTAGTGGCAAAGTCCACCCAAAGGTTATCAGGTACAACGCCAGCATCTTCTGCGAGAAAATGTTTTCTTTGTGGCACGCCATCATTACTTTTCCCAAAGTAGATGAGGTCATCTTTCAGCAACTGTTTGAAGGTCTTTTCTGGCATCCTCCAATGCCTATTGATTTTCGTGCCCTCGGGTGTAGTAATCTCATACTCATAACCGCCTCCTTGATGCCCTGCATCTAATGTAATCGGAACAGGTCTCCATCTTTTGCCATCTTGCTCAAAGCGGTAGGATTTTCTAATGTACTCTTCCGACAACTGTTCCTTACTTACTTCAAATTGGTCCGTTTTACGGTAGGCAAGTAAATACTCGGCTTTGGTTGCGAATCCTCTGCTATCACTCGAGGTTTCCTTCTTCCTTTGCCAGACAATCTGTGCCAAAAAATTATCCTCACCGAAAATCTCATCAAGCATCATACGCAAGTGATGTACTTCATTGTCGTCAATGCTTATGAAAATCGCACCATCTTCAGCAAGTAGCTCCCTCAAGAAAACGAGTCTTGGGTACATCATGCAGCACCACTTGTCATGCCGAGCCAAATCCTCAATGCCAACAGCTTTTCCAAGCCATTCTTGAATCATTGGAGATGCTACATTGTCATTGTATTGCCACCCCTCTTTCCCCGTGTTGTAGGGTGGGTCGATGTAGATGCACTTAACCTTGCCCGCATGAGTGGGGAGAAGGGCTTTGAGAGCTTTTAGGTTGTCACCTTGAATGAGAAGATTATCGCTTAGTGTTGGCTTCTGACTCGTGCCTTTTGTCTTCACAGGGTTGAGCTTATGGAATTTGACCGAGTGGTGATAATTCTGGAGGAATGCTTTTCCCTTAAAGTGAAACGACGGCATATACTTTGAGTTATTTCATGTGCCGTCAAACAAAAAGGACGGCGTAGTACATCCAATCGTTTCCTCTTGCTACCGTTCATTTTCGGGTGCGTAACTTGGCAAAAACTTAGAAGAATTTGGGA
>CAYFOI010000013.1:0-35676 GCA_964344725.1 uncultured Candidatus Peribacteria bacterium | reverse complement strand
CCCAAATTCTTCTAAGTTTTTGCCAAGTTACGCACCCGAAAATGAACGGTAGCTTCAACGATGCGGGAGAATGCCCAGACGCTCTAGCTGAATACAACCTAGATCCAAATAGAGATCATGTTCTAGTATTAGGGGATGGAGAAATGGCGGAAACTAGATTGATTGAAGATATCACAGACTTTTTAAGAGCAGATGGAAGAGGCTCATTAAAAATAGTTGTAGATGCTAATAGAGAGAGACTGACAGGCGTCTGTACTGATTATGAAAGAGAAGCTTATGAACAGAGATTACAGCTTTTCGCAAATATTATGGGAGTACCAGTAGAAAGATGTGATGGACATAATGCAAATGAACTTAGAGCAATACTGAGTAGAACAGGTGATGCAATTGTGATTGCAGACACGGTAAAAGGTTATGGGCTAGATGGGAATGAAGATTTGCCTCCAGAGGGTAAAAGGCATAAATTCGTGCCACAAGAAGCCGCAGCTAATTTGTTAAAACCAGGACCAGGTGGGTTGATCCCACACGCAGCGAGAGCATTTGCAGAAATAGTGGTAGCAAACCCAGAAAATCCTCCAGATCATGTTGCTCCAGACACCCCTTATATCAGTGGGCCATCTATTCCACACAGATTAGCAATCGATCCGGAAGGATTGCACCTTAGGCCTATCGACGAAGTTGCAGCTCTACGAGAAGCCATAGAACTAGCTGATCAAGGAAAGAGAGTCCTTGTAGAGTCAGCAAGCCCTTATTTATGTGGGACTTGGGCTGTTCCACGAAGATTTACAGCACACTTGGAAGGAGGCGACACATCTGTCTTAGATTTACAAGATCTTATAGGAGTACTTGAACAAAGAATAGAAAGTGTCACTACAGAACAACTAGAAAGCCTTTTGGCAGAAATAGGTGAAAGAAAACTCAACATAGGTATGCTGGGTATGACATACGTCGCCGGATACGGGCCACCATCTGATTATCTAACAGAAATGCTCAGATACGGCATAAATGTAATTGAACCTAAATCTGTTGAAGAAGCTAGATATTTCTTAGAAAGATTATGGAGAGGCGAATTCGAGGGACCTACCCTCGTATCAATCACGAATCTACAACATGTAGGTGCCTTCGAAGACGAAAAATGCAAACTAAATGGACGTGTAAACGACGGACAAATAGCCGGAGTTGCAAATCCGTTTAGAGGTCTAGAGCCAGACAAACATCCTGGAGCAATTCATACAGTGTATGTAGGTTTCGGAAGCATGGGATACGCAGCTGAATACGGAATACGTGGCGAAGCAGGAGTTGCTGCAATATCTGTAGCGGACGCTAGAGATCTGTTCGATCCTGAAAAATTAAGAACAGCAATAGGTCTTTCAGCAAGTGATCCAATAGAGGTAGACAACGTTGTAATATTGCAAGCATCGAGAACTAATGGATCTGATGGAATAATCGGTAGAGCATTACAGCAAGCTTTCCCAGGAGCAGAAGTGGAACTCAGAGGATTTGATGGGCCTCCACAAAGATATGAACACGATTGGGCAATAGCAATGCACCAAGCAGGTATACATCCACGAGAAATCCACGGTGGAGCAGAAGAGGCTAGAGCATTGCAAGCATTGCACAGTAGTACTCACTAAAAAGTTCTTGAGAGAAAGTAATAATCTGATTATTATTCAGAGTAGATGAAAAACACTCTCTTTTATTTTGCAGTAGTTCCAGCCTTATTTTTTCAGATAGCACTGTCTTATCTCTACTTCAATGTCTTTGAAGGAAGTGATGCGGTAACCTGGCTTTATTCTTGTACAAAAATTTTACTCATAGCTTGGCCTTCAGCCTGGCTGTTAGCGGCGAAAAAGCATCTGCCAAAAATGTTCGGTCGGGAATGGAGAAGGTCGATATTAGCCGGTATCATATCAGGAATAATTATTGTCGGGATAGGAATCTCCATATACTTGTCTCTTACAGATTACTTAAGCGGATTTGCAGACAATATCTACGAAAAAATCATCGACTTCAAAATCGAAAACTACTACATCCCATTTGCGCTTTTTGTAAGCATAATTCACTCGTTTATAGAGGAATATTATTGGAGATGGTTTGTTTTTAGTGGACTAATGTTAAAACTTAAGAAAAACGCAGCAATCTTAATAAGCAGTGCGGCATTCGGTATTCATCACTACATAATACTCTCGCAGTTTTTTGATTTGCCATTTGCACTGTTTGGAACGTTTGCTGTCTTCGTTGGGGGAGTGATTTGGTGCAATATTTACAAAAAAACCGGCAATCTCCTAGGAGCATGGATAAGTCACTTTTGTGCAGACGCCATCGTGATGACGCTAGGGTATTTTATTGTTTTTTAATTTGGCAGTCTGCTGCTACCATCCGGGGTCTCCTGCTGCGAATGCATCAACATCGGATTTATTTGCTTAGTAAGCAAAATCGTTTCAGGAAGATCTAAATCCTGACGTGCCATTGTTTGCGCTAATCCTTCTTGAGACTCATCAGCAGCATGGAAATCTGCACCAAGAAGAATCCTCAAAGTAGCGATATCATGAGCATAAACTTGCAAAGTCACAGGAACCCAAGAAATATTTGCTGCATGACATCGCACATTATGTTCAAGCACATGCGTGAGCAACAAATCAAAAACCCTCGCAATATCCTCTTCAGAATAAAAGTCAAAATTGAAAGATCCTTGCCCACGAAGGTCCAATTGCAAACACATATTCCCAAGATCCTCAATCGAAATAGCTACAACAGGCTCCATCTCGTCATTTGGGCAAAAATGACTCTTTGGAGTAGCAGGTGCATGCGACAGATACAGAACGACAGAATCTGCTCCACGACAAATAGGAGTCATAGTAATTGCAACCCAATCTGTAGCAGGTGACATCCTGCCGCTAACAGTAAACCCTTGGACAGGTAAAAAATGACAATCCTGCGCAACGTACTGAGTATCAGAAACAGACTGAAAATACTCAGCAACCATATCAAAGTCTAGATTAATAGTACGTTTGTCAGGACTTTCCCCTAATGGATCTGGTTTTCCTTGTCCCATTGGATCGAAATTACTTAAAGACCGGAATTATACTCATTCCGCCCAATAAGTCAACAAGAGTTGTCGCCACACGCTTACGAAACAGGAGTGTCGGGGAACACAGAAACGTAAACTCCACCGATAGCGTCCTCTATCACAACATAAGCATTGCCTGTGTAGTGAATAGTATAAGGAAGCGGAGAATCATAAGTTGCTGATGTAACAGTAGATTCCAAGATTGTGTATCCTGTAAAATCCCTCTCTCCATCGAGATAAGATGCTAATCCTTCTGATATGTCAAAACTGTGCTCAACTCCACTAAGCAAGGTCTCGATATCGGCAGAAATTTGGCCTAACTCAATCTCATCCTCCTCGGTTGTAGCGACAAGTGCGGTCAAACGAGCAGTCTCAGGTCCAAGATGCAAAGCTGCAACATGACTAGTAGCAACAATCGAAGACTCAACATCATCTCCATCAACAAGAGCCATAGAGAAACCAAGATAAGTCTGAACATCATCTGGTAAAACCAAATCAAAATCACCAATATGAGTAACAGCACAATACGCAGAATTCTCGATGTCAGCATCGCCACAATCTAAAGCGTCAACAAAACTGCTCTTTACGTTCTCAGACATAGCTTGCTCGGATGTACTAACAAGAGAGCATCCTTGAGCAGCAAACAGGACTAACAAAAAGATAGATAATAATTTTTTCATGTTTTATTTTTATTTTTTTATACGCTAAAAACAAGTATACGCTGAGGCGTACGAGTTTTCAAAACAATTTTAAAAAAACAGTAATTAATACGTATCAATTCTGATAGTTTCAATAACAACGTCTTTGAGAGGCTTATCATTTAAACCAGTTTCGACAGAAGCTATAGCATCGACGACATCCATACCATCATAAACCTGCCCAAACAACGAATACCCACCATCGAGATAAGTAGAATCGCTCTGTACGATAAAGAACTGACTACCGTTGGTATCAGGTCCGCTATTTGCCATCGAAATAGCTCCACGAACATGTTTTAAACCGTCAATAATTTCATCATCTAGCTTAGTTCCTTCGCCTTTGTAACTATGACCTCCAGTGCCATTCCCATTTGGATCGCCACCTTGAATCATAAAATCGTTAATGACCCTGTGAAAAATAAGCCCGTTATAATATCCGTCATCGGAAAGAGTAGTGAAATTTGTCACCATTTCAGGAGTCAAATCTGCAAATAGTCTGATTTTAATGTCTCCTTCGCTAGTCTTGATAGTAGCAACAGTATCTCCTGATTGTGGTCCTGAAAATTGATCAAATTTTTGTGTGTCCTCGGTAGAACATCCCGATGAAGTCATAATGATTAGAATTAAAAGTACAAAAAATAATTTTTTCATTTTGTTTTCGAGTTAAAATTCACGCCGCGTATGGTAACATAGTGCTCAGCCACTAACAATATACCAAAACTACTAGTTCCTAGTTCCAAGTTAATAACTAAAATAAAAATGCCTCCAAAAAAGAAAATCCAAGACAGCTTGGTCATCCAAGGGCTGTCGAAATATTTCCTTATAGCAGTAATAATTTTGCTGCTTAGTTTTATAATTTACATAGTCTACCCATTCCTCGTGCCGATAATTATGGCGGCTATTATCGCAACGGTCGCAGCTCCTTTGCAGAAGTTTTGGGTTTGGCTATTTAGAGGGAAATTTAAATGGTTAGCAGCGTTATTAAGTACAATAATAGTTCTTGTCATAGTGCTAGGTCCAATTTCATTACTCGTGTCGTCATTGGCCTCAGATGCTCTCGAAGCTGTAGATTTCTTAGAGGAACAGGTAGAAGGATATGAGATACAAGATATACATCTATTGCCGGAGATGATTCGAGATAGTGCAGTAGGCAGTTATGTTGAAAAAATAGAGGAGTATTCACCTATAACAAGAGAAGATCTGAAAGAAACAGTAGCATCAGCCACAAGTGCTGTAGGTAGTTTTATCGTAGGACAAACAACGAACTTTGCTAAAAAAGTTTCAATAATACTGGTAGACATATTAGTCATGTTGCTTTCACTATTCTATTTCTTGCGTGATGGTGACAAGATCACAGCTTACTTCAAAAGCATCATACCGATGCCAAATAAATACCAACATATACTTTTCAAAAAACTATCAACGGTCAGCAAGGCTATCATCATAGGTATATTTGGAGCAGCAATAATGCAAGGTGCTGTAGCAGGAGTAGGTTATTGGATCGCGGGAGTAGAAAACCCTGTCTTTTGGGGGACAATCACGGCGTTTTTCTCAATAGTTCCATATCTTGGAGCAACAATAATTTGGGTTCCAATAGTTATCGTAATGTTTGCAACAGGGCACTGGGTAGCGGGGATATTTTTAATAGCATGGGGGCTTGCAGTGGTTTCTACTATTGATAACGTTGTTAAGCCGTATCTGATAGGAGGAACAGCTCATATCTATCCACTTTTAACATTCTTCGTGATCTTAGGAAGCATCTTTACAATTGGATTTGAAGGGCTAATATTAGGGCCGTTTGCACTAATTCTGGCTTTAACTTTCCTCCATATCTACAAACTGGAATACAAAGAAATGCTAAAACAATGAAAAAGTACATAGGACTCATAGCGGTTTATATAATAATAACTATTCTCGGGGTAACTTGGGCTGGAAATCAGTATGAAAAAAATGGACAAGACGTCTTTGATGCAAATGCAATCAATGTAAAAGGCGTTGTCGAATCCGTCACAGAAACATATTCAGAGATTGACGGGCAGAAATTCCTATATCAGGAGATACAAGCTTCCGTAAAAGCAGGCCCGGACAAGGGATCTATTGTAGAAGTTAATAACACGATAATAGACGATACAGGAATCATAGTTAAAGAAGGTGATAAGGTGATGTTATACGGTGCAAGCGATCCAGCTTTGTCTGATGGATACACATATTACATAATGGATTATTACCACTTAGATGCATTAATTTGGATTGGATTAATATTCGTAGCGCTAGTATGTGCTTTGGGAGGCAAAGCCGGTTTGAAAGCTGTAGGTAGCTTGGGTATCTCACTGGTAATGATATTTGGGATTCTGATACCTTTGGCAAAGATAGGTTACAATCCAGTAATGCTAGCTGTAATTATTGGTATCACTACAGCTTTATTCGCAATCACTATAATTCAAGGGATGAACGTAAGTTCGCTTACGGCGTTTGCGGGAACTGCAGGGGGCCTCGTCATAGCGAGCATAATAGCAGGGATTACTATTCACTTAGCAGGGTTAACAGGTTTGTCTACAGAGGATAGCAGATTGCTTTCCATCTATTACCCAACTCTAAATTTTCAAGGATTATTTCTAGCAGGAATTATGATTGGTGCACTCGGTGCGATTATGGATGTGGCAGTGTCGATTTCAGCAGGTTTAATAGAGATTAAAAAACACAAGCCTCGTATAAAGGCAGGAGAACTTATAATCTCAGGCTTGAACATAGGGAAAGACATAATGGGAAGCATGATGAACACATTGATATTCGCATATGTAGGGACATCATTGATGATTATTATGCTTTTTCACGGTTCAGGAACTTCTGTAGTCGAGATTTTAAATTACGGGTTCATATCCGAAGAAATCGCAAGGTCTTTAGTGGGTTCATTCGGACTACTAGCAACAATCCCACTCACAGCGATTATAGGCGGATTGATCCTCTCTAAAGCAAAAATTTCAAGTTCCTAGTTACTACTCACACCTCCCGTGTCATAACTAGCAAGTTAGACATCTTTCTTACAAAGTCATGTAAACATCCTACGATATTTGTCATGTAAGGGGTTGCGGTTTTTGTTTTATCAAGCTTTGCGCGTCGGAATGTAATAAGATCTTCTTCAAGTGCGATGACTTTGTCGCGAACAGATTGAGCCAGGAGCTTATCGAGATCTCGAACATATTTTCTAAGGACATCAAAAAGTTTTTCAAGAGATCTAGCCTCGGTAGAAGTAAGTTTGCTGTCATTTTCATATAAAGTCCGAACTTCCTCGACAATTTGTTTGAGACAATCACCCATAGACTCGATATCATTCACAAGATGCAAGAACACAGGTATCTGTTGAGCCTGTGCTTCGGTCATCTCGCTCATGGCAAGAAGCTTTCCAAGATACTTAGATATATCAATGCGGTATTGATTGACAATTTTTTCGTTTTTGAAAATAGCCGCTTCATTCTTAGGTTCTCGCAGATAACCTTTGCAAGCTTTGAAATTATCTTTAACAACTTTAAACATGTCTTGTGCAGCTAGTTTGGACTGCATTAGTGCAATATCTGGGTTTTTCAAATATCCCTTATGCAGCTTAACCATGCCCTTGGGCTTATTAACGCTTCGAGGTGGCAAAATGAATTCAACAAGTTTAACAATGTACGGCAGAATTATTAGAAAAACGACAACATTTACTAGATTGAAAATCGTATGTGCATTAGCAATATGTCTCGCAATATATGGGTAGCTACCATCCTCAGTAATAGCAGAAGCATCATTAGGAGTAGCCCATTCAACAACATCAACAAACCACCCAAAAACAAACATCACCCATACAACTCCAATAACATTAAAAACAGTATGAAGCGTCGCCGCTCTCTTTGCGGTCCGATTCATATGAAGAGCAGCAATTTGAGCAGTAAGAGTTGTACCAATATTACTCCCCAGCACTATAGCTATAGAAGCTGGCAGAGCAAGCATCCCAGATGAAGCCAGAGCAATAGTGATACCAATAATAGCAGAGCTAGATTGAATAACCAGCGTCGCAACGATTCCAAAAATAACAGCCAAAAATATATTTGATCCATAATTTACAAAAAACTCATAAAATGCCGGATTTTCCCGCAGCGGCGTAAAAGCATCTTTCATAAAAGAAAGCCCCAAAAAAAGCATACCAAGCCCCATCAAAGTCTGGCCTCCAAAATGCCAGCCCTCTTTCTTCGAAAACAGATTCAAATAGACGCCCATAGCCACCATAGGAAGCGCCAAAGCAGAAACTTCAAAAGCGATAATTTGCGCGGTAACAGTTGTTCCAAGATTCATGCCAACGATCAAGCTCGCTGCTTGGCTCAAATTAAGCAAATGAGCACTCGCAAGCCCAACAACCATCACAGACATAAACGAACTGCTTTGCAAAACAGCAGTAGTTCCAGCTCCAACCAAAGCCCCGACAACTCGATTTTGAGTCAACTTAGTCAAAAACCATTTCATCTTAGCTCCAGCAAGTTTTTGTAAACCATCAGAAGTCAGATGAATCCCATAAATAAAGATTCCGAGTCCTCCGATCAGTAAGAAAAGCGAACCTGTAACACCATCACCCATAACTTTAATTAAGAGCTTCTAAAGTACCCTGAATCTCATCTATCTCAGCCTGCAATTGTTCTTGCATTCTTTCTAAATAATCATCTCTCAAAGTATCCATAGGTATCTCAGTCAAATCAAGATAATCGAGCGGATCAACCAAGATCCCGTCTTGCCAAACTTCAAAATGCAAGTGAGCCCCAGTAGTCCGAAGTCCAGCACCGATTGTGCCAGGGGTTCCACCAGTGAGCCCAAGCACTTGTCCACGATAAACATAATCTCCCTCTTTTACAGCAGTTGCAGAAACATGCCCATAAACAGTCACAACCCCCTTACGGTGAGCAACCATTATATAAGCATAACCAATGCTCTCAGAGTCATATTGAACTTTATAAACAACGCCGTCAGCAGGTGCTGTAATAGGAGTGCCTTGAGAAACGGGTACATCAATAGCACGGTGTGCAACACCGAACACAGAAACGTATCCAGGATCATCGAAATAAGCTGACAACCCCTTCTTAGCAGGGGACACAGGCCAATCCAACTGTAGAAACTCAGAGGAGCCGACTACACCATTTTCCAGCAAGGCTTCAGCCTTAATATCCAAAACAGCCTGAATCTGCTCATCAGTCAGAGCAGCAGTACCGCTATAGAATTTATCCTCAATAAGATCTAAATTTGCCCTAAGATTCTCGATTTCATCCCCAACTTCTTCCTGCTGTTGTTTGGAAAGCACAAGAAGCTCCTGATAAATCGACTCTTTCCCCTCAGTTTCTGCTAACAAACTCTCTTTGCCCTGTTTTTCCGCATTTAGATTCTCATTTTCAGCTATAAGTTCTTCCTCAAGAGTATTTAGAAGCAAATTTTTCTCTTCAAGTTCAGTTTGCTTACTAGAAAGTTCGTCTTTGCTTTCTTGCAATGCCTCAAAAATATCCTCAGAAGTCTGTTCTATCAGGTCTAGATAAGTCATGTCTTGAGTAACATCAGAAACGCTCCCATCTGCGAGAACGAGTTTCAAGGCACTCAAGTCATCATCCTCGTAATATATATTTTTCTTAACATAAAGTACTTGAATGATTTCAGCAGCAACCTCCTTCTGATCTTCGAGTTGCAATTCTCTCATCTCGATATCTTCCATAGTCTCAGCTATATCGAGTTCGGTTTCAGTAATTTGGCCTGTTACATTCTCGATTTTTTCTTCTGAAGCGGCGATCAAATCATCCAAATTAACAATTTGGTCTTCAAGGCTATCTATAGATTCACGAACTTCTGTTAATTCATCTTGCGTATCACCAATTTGATCCTCGATATCATCATATTCAGAAAGCTTCTGAGAAAGCTGCGTCTGAAGCTGCAAAATCAGATAAGCATTACGAATAGTGCTTTCATCGACATCTTCCAAAATATCTTCTTCCTCCTCCTCTTCAACAGTTTGGTCACTATCATCTGCCACCTGTTCATCAGCAAAAGCAGGTACGACAGTCAGCAGCGACCCAAGTAAAGTCACTACCAGAAGATAAGCTAATTTTTTACGGATATAGTCCATCAGTACATTATACCTGAAAACCGTAAGTTTTTCAATGTAGATAACAGGTTTGAGCAAAAATCACACATACCAGATACGAAATACTAGATACTAGATGCAAATTCAACTTGCCAAAGCCCATCTTTTCCTATAAAATTCGCGAGCTGGTTTAATCTTCCCTTCAAATAAGGGCTTAAACAGAGGGGGATAAGCCTCAAAAGTCTACTGACTACTGACTAAATCCTAATTCCTACTTAAAATGGCACATAAGAAAGCAGCAGGATCAACCAAGAACGGTCGCGATTCCAACGCGAAGCGTCTAGGCGTGAAAGTATTTGGTGGACAACAAGTGTCAGCAGGTTCAATCCTAGTTCGCCAGAAAGGAACTAAATTCCACGCTGGAGATAATGTAGGAGTAGGAGCAGACTATACATTATTCGCACTCAAAGATGGAGAGGTTAAATTCCTCGAGAAGAGGCAGAAGAAGTATGATGGAAGAGTCTTCAGAGATACATTAGTAAGCGTCGTTTAATCCGGCGCTTTTTTATTTCTAACCACTCTAATTATGAAGCTTAAAGCTGTTCCAGCAGGCTTAGCCGTTGGAGTTTTTTGGGGAGTTTCTCTAGCGCTCCTTACGGTCATTTCAACTTATACCGGATATATGGAAACTCAGTTAAGCTTCCTTGTAGGGATGTATCCGTACTACGATATTAGCTTAGCGGGAGCTGCGGCAGGGTTGCTCGATGGGCTTATTGATGGGTTTTTTGTAGGATGGTTATTTGCGATTTTGTATAACGCTTTTGCGAGCTGTTGTTGCAAGGATTGCAAGTAGTATGAACTCCAGAAAAAACATGTTACACTAATAGAGATAAAACATAATCTCAAAAGTTAATATGTCTGATTTTGAATCATTTGCAGGTATGGAAGATGGCGAAGGTGGTGGCGTGAGCGCCGAAGCCATTGAGCATCTTCGTGAACAAATGAGAAAGGCTTCAGCAGCGATTAAAGCGATCAAAAAGGAAGAAAAACAGAGGAAGAAGAAAGAAAACAATCTAGTAGAAATTCTATTACAGCTTATTAAAGGCGGTGGCACAAGCCAAGGAATGTTAGCTTTGATAATTCAACTCTTAAAAGAGAACATCCCGGCAGCATTCATTCTGGCTCTAATTGTTATAGGTCGCGAAGATGTTAAGAAACAGGCGGGAAACGATCTCAAGCTTAAGAATTACGAAGATCCAGAAAAGAAAATGCTTGCTGGAGAGGAGATAGATCTAACCCGTGAAGAGAAGAAGATTTTCAAGAAGAAAGAAAAAGAAATGGAAGATCTCGATGATGATGAAGTATTATCACCAGAAATGCGAAAAGAGATAGCAGCTTGGGGTGAAGCAATGCTCGCTGCAGGGTTCAGCGCACCTCACAAGACACTTGCAACGGTATTAGACGACAACAAGAATATAAAGGCTCCAGTAGTACAACTTGCAACTTTTAGTCTACGTGAATACTTTGAGCACCACGGCGTAGATCACGATTACGATGACCTTTGGGAATTCTCAGCAGCTGTTTTACGAGCCGTGATGACAAAATTAAACAGGGCATCTAAAGAACTACCTAAGGAAAAACTCCCTGAGCTTAAGATAGGGGACTTGTAAGCCTGTTGTATTGACAGAATGCGCATATCTATTGTACGCTACCCTCCTTAATAGTTAACTCATTAACAAATGGGGGACAATAGAGATTTTTTCCGTGAAGAAAGCTTATCAAGCGGGACAACAGTTCAGACATTGCATCCGGTATTATTAGATAAAGATAGGGTTCAAATAAAAATCAGATGGGCTAGCTTAACGGTAGCACAAGCAGGTCTGGCTGTTTTGAAAAGAGGTGGGATAATGCCAGGCGCAAGGACATTCGTTACAGAATTTTGGACGCCGGTAGATGGTGCACAAATTGATATAAGCGAAGTCAGAGGAAGAATGGAAGAGAAGGGGATCCTTCTAGAAATGACTATGACAGAAGCGAACACAAGAATTGATGAAATAATGAGTACCCTAGAAGATCCAACAGGCGTTGTCGTTATTAGAAAGTCCTAGCCTAAAGCAGATCAAACAAACTAAGTCCTTTGCACATGTCACATGTGCTTTTTTGCTCATCGTCAGTTAGTTCAGCACAAACCTCATCAGTGACCTCGTCGAAATACATGTTGTAACAAACGCAAACATCATTGTCCTCCTGAAGATCATGACAAATGCTCAAATCGTCGAAATGATCCGCATAAGATCCAACACAAATAAGCTGCATCACAGATGAATCTATTTCGTCGCAATAACTAATATCTTCGTTCTGGACAGAAAGATTTACATAACCAAGATTTACGCAAGTATCTCTATCCCACTCGTCAGATACAAGATCACAAATTCCGATTTCATCTTCACTGTTAATGGTTTCAGCCAAACAATCCTCATACCACTCATGTCCATCTCCTAATATCTCGCAAACCTCTGGGTCATCAAGTTCTCCGGCTTCACCCACAGCAATATTCCCAATACACAAGTCATAATACTCTTGATTGTCAGAAACCCTATCGCAAAGCGAATAATCGTAGTCCATAGCCTTAGCAACCTGCGCTAAACAGACACCTTTGTGAATAAAATAGGAGGAATCCCCATATCCTTCATCGGTTATATCTTCGACACGGTCGCAAAGATCAGGATCCTTGGCAAGCTCAGCAAGATCAGAGAAACAGCTAGATTGAAAATAAGCTGTTTCTTTCTCGCAAGCCTCGATTTCTATCGCAATCTCCTCTTCCGTTAATTCTTCGACGACTTGTTCCTCTTCGGCGCAGCAAGGTTTTTCTTGCTCACAACCTCGTACGAGCAAAACCGCCAAAACGACAAAAACGGCTAGTACAAGCAGTGTAATCAATGTTTTTTTCTTTTTGTTTTCCATGTTTTTGAGTTAAACTTAAATTAAGCCAATAACAATTATACGAATAATTCATGGAAATCAAAAGCTTACGAAGATATTTGCGAATAGGAACAGCGGCTGCAGCCTTATTATTAAGCGGAGGACCTGCATTAGCGGATACATGTGATGATATAGAAGCTGATAGAGCAAGACGTGCTACATTGATGTCGGATATGTTAAGTGTAGGCAAGCCTTTTTCAGATGCAACAAGCCCAGCTAAAAGACGCGAATTTTGTTTAGCTCAACATGGGGGGGGGAAAAGTAGCAGTAAACCAGCGCAAGCAGTAGTGCCTAGTAGCAGCAGTGGCTCATTTGAAGATTTATACGATGATCTCCTAGGCCCATACCATAGCGGAGAAATCACTCAGCCAGCTTTGATTAAACTAATCCGAACAAATAGCGTTGATGATCAGCATAACCCAGATGGTGAAATCCCATTGGACAGGCCTGTAGCGCAAAGGGAGTTAGTAACGCTCTTTTTTGCAATAACAATTCCAAAAGGGAAAGCAGCGCCAGTAATGATGCAATGGGAGCATGATGGAGAAGTTACCAGATCTTCAGCATATCCAACAGAGGCAAGTTGGCGATACAGACTCCACACAGCAGCCCAATTTTACGAACCAGGCGTACACACATTCGTCGTTACGATGGGCGGAAGAGAGATTGTTAGGCAGGATATTACGGTAAACTAGCTACATTCTAATTGCTTCTGCGACAATATTCCTGTGCATCTGCACTGCTTTCTTAGCAAAGCAAAGAACAGTACTACTGCAACAACCATGATAGCAACGATAAGCCAATACAACGCTTGATTAGCGATAAAGACTTTATGAACAAAGTTACCCAAAACAGCATAAGCGACAACAGGGCATACGAGTCCCCATTGAGAAACATAATACTCCTTATGGAAGTGTTTTTTGAAATAATCTTTAAGAAGACTTAATCCAAAGAGCAGATACCAGGTCTCAAAGGCAAATGCAGTTGTCATAACAATCAAGAAATAAGAGCCCATCTCAGCAGCATGTTGATGCTCAAGATAATGCCCGAAGCGAAACATACTGATTGCATAAAGGGTAATATTCGGAATTACAATCAAAAAGCTAGGAAAAAACTGTCTCTCCTCAGGCAAGCTAGGAGCTGCAAAATGACTTTTGAACAAAGCAACCATCTTCACAGCCAATAAAAATATACCCATGCTTCCTGATATAAGAGACATAAAAACTGCAATATGCGCGATGGTAGCATCACTAGCCATAGCTGCGATACCCATACCAGTCACAGTGACCATCCCCAGAGCAAAAGGATGAAGTAGCCAGCCAAAGTGAATTTTACTTACATCAAAACTCTTCTCGAAAGACGTTTGAAGAAGCTTGATCTCAGTATAAATAAGCGCAATCCAAATTACAGACCAAAAAACCAGAGCAGGCAGCATAAAAGACTGAAGATTCTCAGCCATAGCTGGAATAAAATAACGAATCGGCCCAATGCCGACATTCATCGTCATCGTAATAGAGATAAACGGAGCCAAAATCGCAGCATTTTTGAGCGGATCTCCAAGAAGAGCAATGTGCCCTTTAGCAGCAATCCATTTGATAAGCTGCACAGCAAAAATCACAGAAAGAATAAAATGTGCTGCAATAAAAACGAGCATTACTCCTTCAAGAGAACGGAAGAATATCTCCTGCCACAATGTGAGACTACCATGTCCAATATGACTCATCTGGATTAAGCCTGACTCATGATCGAATGTGTAATTAAGAAATGCAAAAGGGATAATTGCGATACCTCCAGCACCAAGCGATGCTAAGAATATAAGCGGAGAAAAACTTTTTTTTGTCATGATTAATTGTTTTTAAGAATTTCGGTAAAGAATTTTTTGCAAACCTCGTCCTGATCGTTACAAGCCGAAAGGCATTTAAGGAAATTGTCTTGCAAGAACTTATTCATAGCAGAAACAAGTGCAGCCTTGGCGGCTTTCATCTGAATTAAAGTCTCAAAGCAGCCCTTGTCATCGTCCATCATTTTCGCAACGCCTTGTAATTGGCCAATTACATTTTGAATTAATTGTTTTTGAGTTTTCATATAAGGAGAATTAATAATGCACTTAACAGAATAGCATACACCCCCAGGGGGTGTCAAGACAGGTTTTGATATAGGAGTGTTTAACTATATAATCAACACATGAGAAAAGCTTTCATCATCATACTAGTAATACTCGTAAACCTGCTGAGCTCCTGTGTTTTCGAAGAAGCGAGAATAGAGATTCAGTCAATTCAAAGCACAGTAGACAAAGATGGCGATGGTATCGACGATTACACAGACATTTTGGAGAGCGCTAGGGCGCAGATAGGTGTTGTAACAGAATATGATACAAGTTATTACGCGGATGCCTATCCGCCAGAAAATAGCGGGGTTTGTGCAGACGTACTCTGGCGAGCTCTTAAAGGTGCTGGATATGATTTTAAAGAAATGATCGATGAAGATATGGCTCTCTATCCTGATGACTACCTTTCAGATCCAGTTCCTGATCCGAATATAAATTTTAGAAGAGTCAGGAATATAAAGGTTTTTTTGGATAAATATGCGGTCAGTCTTACAACCGAGGTAATACCTTGGGATGAAGAGAATTTGTCTGAATGGCAAGGAGGGGACATCGTGACTTACGATCAAATAGAGGGCGGGTTATGGCATGTTGCTATTATCTCTGACGAGAGAAACGCCGATGGAACTCCGCTGATTATTCATAACTACGGATATGGAATAAAAGAGGACAATTATTTGCTAAATTGGCCTACTGAGATTACAGGGCATTACAGGTGGGATTTGGAGTAAAACCTGTCTTTGACGACTAGATAAGCTATGTCACACAAGTTTTTTTGTTTTTGTGAATCTGATGGTTTCGCTTCCTGTTTATCAAAATCTAGCATGTACGATTTTAATAAATGAGGAACGCTGCAGAAATCATCTCCACAAAAACAAAAAAACCGCAATGGGGTCGGATCGTGGACGACGTTTGGACTGAGGTTTGTGAGAAACAACTGTCCTTAATGCAGATCTGTTAAACCTTATTCTGATAGCACGTCGCCCATTCGTTCCTGGTAATCTCCTCTGTGGTTATCAGTTTCTGCAAGGTCTAAAGTAAAAGCTCTAAACTCCATAGATTGCATCTGTTCAAGGTCAGCTAACCTATGGTCATTGGTCAAAGCAAGATATTGTCCAAGATCCATTTCGGTAAAACCTCGTTTAGCTAGAATCTTCGGAATGATTTCGCTATGGGTTACGCCTCCGATGATGCCTTTTGGATATTGATCTCTAATCATGGTTTCTCTTTCTTCATATAACTTCGAGGCTATTCCTTGACCTCTATATCCTGGATGTGTCGTCGTCATTGTGACTTCTAGGACATCTTGTCCATTCTCAGTTTGACCTATGTTATTCCACCCAGCTATCCCAACCAAAACATCGTCAACAAAGGCAAGTAGCGTATTTGGATCTGCAACTAATCTCTGCGCTCGGTCTATTGCACCCTGTTCCCATGCAGGGAAATCTTCTGCGGGAATATCACTATAAACAGCTTTAGCGTATTGACGTGCTAAAAACGCAACCTGTTCAGAGTTTACATTTGCATCAGGTCCTCCGTTTCTAGTTTCAACAGGAGGGTGTTTACCAGGTTGTCTCATTTCATCTGTCATCAGACAATTATACCACGAAATGGCACGGCGGTAAATGGTTGCCAGGACAATAAAGTTATTGTATTATTATAAAGATGAGCATTCTCAACGCAACAATAAGCGGCAATATAAAAAAGTTGTATCTACACAACTTTTTATATGAAATGATATTTTTCATACCAATCCTTGTTCCATTCTGGAGTGGTCTGGGATTTTCAATGCAGCAAATCTTTTATCTTGAAGCAGCATTTGCAGCGATGGTTATGTTATGCGAGATACCGTCGGGTTATTTTGCCGATTTATATGGGAGAAAAAACAGTATGATGCTTGGTGCTGTTTTAGAATTCATAGGTCTTTTATTATTCGTCTTTTCGGGCAGTTTTTTGGGGTTTTTGCTAGGAGAAGTTGTTATCGGTATAGGTGCTAGCTTCCAATCTGGTGCGAACGAAGCATTAATGTACGATACGTTGGTAGAATTGGGGAGGGAAGACGAGTACAAAAAGAAACAAGGGAACTATTTTTTCGCAGGCAGGATGGCCGCCACATTTGCAAAAGTAACAGGTGCATTTATGGCAGGTTTGATGATCAGACTACCATTCTATTCGACAATCATCCCGTGGTTTTTAGCGATAATCGTTGTATTTACTCTAGTAGAACCGAAAACTCATGAAAAAGCATTCGAAACGTGGAAGCATTTTACAAATATATGCAAAGAATCTTTTATCAAGAATAAAAAACTAAAATATTTATTGATTTATGGGGCAATACCTCCAGGATTTTTCCTTATCACATTCTGGTTGTATCAGAAGTATATGGAAGTAACCGAAGTGCCAATTATATTCTTTGGGATAATTATCTCCTTAATGAATGTCACTTCAGGGTTTGGAGGAAAATACGCCAAGGAAATCGAAGAAAAGATAACGCCAAAATTAGCACTCATCCTGATCCCACTGATGGCTGCTATTGTTTGGGGATCATTAGCAATCGTAAAAAGCCCATACATGATTCTGGTATTTATGATAGCAACATTCCTGTGGGGAGTTCATTTGCCAATAGTACAAGATTATATTCAAAAAATTATCAGTGCCGACAGGAGAGCTACAGTCCTATCAATAAGAAGTTTCCTTACTAGAGGTATATTTTTAGTCTTTGCTCCTTTTCTAGGTTGGATAACAGATTTTTACTCAATTCAGACAGCTTTTGCATTCGCAGCAGGACTTATCTTGGTTCTAGGAGGCATGAGTTTGCTGGCACTTAAAAAAGTGAAAATTATATAACCAACAAAGCTGGGGTGACTGATGGGGTTCGAACCCACGACCTTCCGGACCACAACCGGACGCTCTAACCAACTGAGCTACAGTCACCATAATTTTGCTTAGGCATTTTAATGGAAGTGGAGTGGGGAGACAATATGATTTCGAGCTGTTCTGAGGAATTATAGAAGCTAAATCTGGTCCCGGGACCAGATTTTAACCTGTAAATTTCGGGCGCGCCCGAAAACTACCTGCAATAGGATTTCTCTCAACTTTCTACAAAATAACTTGTATTATTTGCTCCGCAAAAATACTCGTAATTTCTTGAAAGTTGTCCTTCGTTCCCAAAAGCCTCGCGGAGCTCGGCTTTTTACCACTACGGATTGTTTACTTCGTAAAAATGCTTGTTCGCTACGGCAAATGTGCGAATTTGCCTTCACCCCAAGGGTACTTCCATGCTGCGCAGGTGTGCGCGCTTCCAAACGCGATCCTCGCTACTATTAGAAAATCCCCCGGCTGGGACACAGCCGGGAGATTAAGGAGGAGGTGTGGAAAGGAGTACCCCAGTCGAAACCGGGGAGTCCTACCAACTATTTATTTAGAAATGAATCTAAATCGAAAGGAAGTTTAGTCACATCATATACTCTTGTGCTGCTTGAGAATTCAGCGAGTGAAATTCCATCATACTCAACGCCGTCAAACACATATGTCTTAAGAAATTCATATTTTTCAGCTAATTCTTCATTAGAAGATGCAAATTCACGGAACATCTCGCCATGAAGCACATAAGCAGCATAGCTTTCTGCAAAATCTTCAAAAGGATCAGAAGCTGCATACTGGCTCACAAACGAATAGCCATGAATACCTTCAGAGAAATCGTAATTAGAAACCCAAGAAATCTCATAGAATAAAACACTTGGATCATCGCTCAGAACAGGTCTCTTGCCATCTTGGAAAGCATTAGTATCTCCATCGACACCTTCCATAAGTCCAAGGTCAACAACGTGACCCATTTCATGAATCAAAACTGCTGCAAACTCTTCTTCAGAAACGTTTGCACATCTAATGCGCATCTTATTTCCACCAGCTTGGCCCCTTTTTGCATCGTCATCAAACACGAATGTAATATCTTCAAGGGCATCTGCATGCTCTTCTGGAAGTGCATCCAAAACCTCAAGAGCAAGCGTCATACAAGCTTCAACATCTGAATCTTGAGCTTTACCCTCAATATTCATTGATGCACTTGCAGAGTGAGGAAGTTCGTAAGACTTCTCGACAGATATAGGATCTAAAATGCGAGCTTCTCGAGCCGCCTGCACTTCTGTAAAAACGCTAGTAGGCGTAGCAAGTAATGTGACTTGTAAAAGAACGTAGATAACTGATTTTGTCGCTCTGTTTAGCACGTGTTAATCAGGTTATACGTGAACTAAAAGGCGAGAATTATAATTGAAAAAAGATTAGTTGTCAAGCGTCGTTTAAAACTCTTCGTTGCGAACGGAAGCCCCTTGAATAAACACAGCATCCATAACAATAGCAACAACATGTCTTAGCCAGAAATTATCTATGCCAAATCTCGTAATTACATAACTTGCAATCTGAACTGCTAGGTTATAAGCAATCAAAAGACGATACTCTGATCCAGACATATGAGCCACAATGGCAACACCACCAGCTAAAGCTGTAAGTCCACCAATAGTTGCTCCAATTTCAGCTGCTTCGGTCCAATCATTATCATCAGAAAGAGCCGCATCCACTAAAAACTTTAAAACATTACCCAAAGATTGTTGAGCTATAGACCAAGCATAATAATCCGTATCCACAACAGCAGCACTAAGAGCTTGTTTAGGACCATTGCTAGAAGGAGCAACTCCATCAAAAGGAGAAGCGGAAGCTGCTACAACAGCATCAAACAAACCAGGAACTTTAGCAAGAAGCTCCAATACAGCATCATTAAGTCTCTCAGGAGCAGCTGTAAGAGATGCACGTAAACCAGTAATAGCTAAAGGAGCCATTATTGCACCAGAACAATGTTCGGCATGCTCACCAAAATCCATCTGTTCACCTCGTCGAAACCATTCTTCCTCTAACTGAGTAAAATTAGGTCTTTGTTCGTCCATAATAGTAGAGTGCTTTTTAAAACAAGGCACCTACTATACAATAGAAACGTCGTCTTTGTCAAGGGTTAGTCCTAAGTCGCGACCCTTACTTATAATACTACGTCTGAGTTCTTTGAGGCTTATGTCTTTGTCTTCTTCTGTTTCAAGTTCAGTAGCGACAAAATTCAGAGCATATTTATATAGTATAGTCTTATTGCTATTGCTAACTCTTTGGCCGCCGTCTTCAAGGTTGCCTATAACTCCGTGTAATTGTTGTTCGAGTTCGATAACGTCAGCCTTGACTTCCGTATTTAAACCTATCTCATCAACTCTTGTCCAAAACTCTTCTTTTGCTGTGAAGAAATCTCCATGCATGTCGAGCACAGCCTCAAGCTGCTTGGATTTAATATAAATATCAGTAGCAGGACCGTTATGTATAGAAGATACAGCCTCTTTGTACACATCAACCATAAACTCAGAAACATCATAAGGAGCGCTAACCTCATCGAGTGAACTCATAAATTCATGTACCTCGCCATTGAGAGCAGCATCACTTTTATCCCAAGCAGATCCCGTATAAGCATCAATGCCGCCAAGCCTGCTAGTACAAGCAGCAACGAAATCTTCTCTAGTTGTAAGAGAAGCGTCGTACATAGAGGTTAGAAGAGTCCCATGTAAATAATTTTCGTAAGCTTCACGTCTTCCAGAAAAACTGTCTTTTGCAGAGATTTTTCTGAAGTCAGCAAGCAAACGTTGATACTTAGAAGAATTGCCATTAGCCGAGTATTCAGCAGCAAGTTGTGATTCAAGACTGCTAGCTCTAGTAGTAAGGGTAGGATCTTCGGTAGTTCCGCTGTACATATCTCCATCTAGGAAAAGCAATTTAGCAGCCATATCAAGATAAGTTGCTTCGGTAAATCTTCCAGTAGTTGCGATACTTTCAATCTCACGAATTGTTGCAACCATCTTGTCAGTAGAGCCTTGAATATAACCTTTAGCGAATTCTGCTGGGTTTGCTGCTGCAGTATATTGTGCCTCAAAAGCAGATTTATCAAAGCTCGCAATCTGCTCAGCCTTCTTCATGCCGACAAGAGTTTCCCACTGTATTGCCATTCTAGCCTCCGGGCTGGTTGGATCAGTTGCTTCGTAAGGCACCAACTCTTTTGCTGCATCAAAATAAGCTGTCACATACCTTTCGTATTCAGCATAAGCATTCTCCTTATTGTCGAGGTTTGTTTCATTGATTTCGAGACTACCAATAGGCTGAACGCTAGAAGCCTCAGGAGGTGTAAGAGGTCCAGGTCTATTGCTGTAACTAGGTGCGTGCTCTTCAGACATCAAAGTCTCGAACTCACCAACCCAAACAGTATTGTCAAAGAACCTTCCATGTTCCTCAGAAGCGTTCAAAGCTTCATCAATTCTCTGATACGCAGCTGCAACTCGCGCCTTATCATCTGCTGAAGGTTCTCCATCACGAGTCGCAAGATATCCAGTCTCACGATAGAAATATTCAAAAGCTTGCGCTCTAACTATGTAATAAACAGGCCCAAGTTTATCAGGACCAGCATAATCTGCAGCTTTAAGTCTGTCAGATAATTTCTTAACTTCGCCGGCATAATAGCTATTTGGTATACCAGCAAGTTCAAAAGGTACAATATACAAATCTTCAAACTCATCTTCTGTAACCTGTTTGCTGCTTGGATTTGTTTTGAATTCATTGAACCTTTGAGCAATATCTGAAAGTCTATCGCTCAATTTATCTAATAGTTTTTGCTCTTCGGCTTCAATTTTTGCTGCCAAATCAGATCCGTCTTGATCTAATCCTCTAATGACACCAACGAGTAGTAATCCCATCTCTGTATGCTTATTCCTGTATAGAGTTCTAAATTCAGCATATTCATCAAGGTCAGTACCGAGGCGATTTTTAATAAGGTTATATCCTGCAAAAAGCTCACTATCGTTATATCTAAGCGGTTTCAAACCTTCTGCAAGGACTAATTCCGACTTAGTTGCAATGCCACCTGCAAAGTATTCAATAAGGCGACCTTTGTCCCAATCAGCTTCGATAAGGTTATATTTCCCATCTTTATAGGTCATTGTGACAGGTGTTCCGTTCACTACAGCTTTTATACGCCCAGCAGCTTCATCATGCTCTTTAACATCTATTTTCTTTGCTCTGCAGAAAGCAGGGCCATCTTCTTTTAGTCTCTTAATAAGAGCAGCATGAACAACTTGGTTCTCAAGATCCTCAGGCGAAATCTCAGCCTTGCCTCCAGCAGGGGTAACAACGATCCTTCCTTTAGCAGTTAGGTTGATTTCCAACTCAATATCCATTTCAGCGAAGATGCCAAGAGGCGGCATAGCAGGAACCTTAAACCCTTTAACTTTCCATTGGCCAGTAGCCTCATTATATTCAAAGCCAAGACCTAAAATACTAGGCGCATAAACACCCTTGAATTGAGCTGTGATCTTCTCTTTGACGTTGTATCTAGTTGTATAAAGGGATTCGAGACCAATTCTTAAACGTTCTGGATCAGATGTGCCAAACTGAGCAATCTGCTTAGAAGGATCCGCTGGATCTTTAATCTTCAAAACATCGCCCTCCATAGTATAAGCAAAAGGGTAACCATTCATCCAAAGTCTTTCCTCGCTAACAGACATGACTACGCCTTCAATAACTCCAATCCTAGAAAGTACACTTGCAAGTCTAGAATCAGCTTCTGTTATGGAGTCGCTTAAACTAGATCTGTCTTGGTCTACTCTTGCAAGTTGAAAAATAACAGATAATAGAGTCTCACCTCTAAATTTTTGTTTTAATTCCAGCGGACTATCAACGCCCGCTAACTCAATAAGTTTCCCGATAGTATTGTACAAAGACTTTCTCATCTTAGGCGTATTCATCTTGTCGAGTTCCTCCGCTTCTGCATCTGTCAAACTAGGGTCGTCAATCAATTCATCAATATCAATTTCGCCATCACCATCTGTATAGAGATCGGCAAGCTTGTCAATTTTCACATCTGTTAAACGCATCATCATAGTTGTTCTTTCACGACTCTCGCTTATGCCGGCTTCTTGAAAGAACCACTCAAGTTCTTCACTTTCAATATTTGGAGTTAAGCCGATCATCTCCAACAAAGTCCTACCTTTATCATCTTCAACATATCCGTTGAGAAGATAAGCACCTGCTGCAACACCAATACTGCCCCAGAACCACTTCTTAGCATCTTCATTATCAGCAATAAAACTATTATAGAGTTTATAAACTAAGAAAATTGCGACACCAGCCTTTGCAAGAGTCCATATAGGTTCATTTTGCATCCCTTCTACAAGCTCTCTCTGGAAGAATCCCTTAACGTTATCAAATATAATCCCTCTCTTAAACTCATCAGCCTCCTCAGAGGCAGCTTCATAAGCTGTTTGTCTTTCATTAACCTTGTCAACTAACGACTTAAGTTCAATATATGCGACGCTATCAAGGACATGAGGACTTCTAAGCTCAGCCAAGAATTTATCAATATTAGCGGTGTTAGAACCAGCCTTCATAAGAGCTTCCCTCATTTCATCTTGAGTCTCGTTTGTAGCATAAGAATTAAGCCAATCATCAAAATTCACATCAGGATTCTTCCTAATAAGCAAGCTGATCTTAACATTGCCAAGTACAGGATCCCGTTCCTCTCCTTCAGGCAAAAGCGGCACAGCGATATCCTCACGAGCTGTGTCGCGAGTGGACTCTACTCCAGATTCAATGCCTGGAGTTAGATCTTCCGGTGTTGGTGTCGCTGATGCGTCCATTTATTTTTAATTTTTATCCATTAATTATACCAAAAAACAGGTTAGCTGTTAAGAGGCCTTAGCCTTAACATGTTTTTTGTAAGAAGAAGCAAGTTGATAATTCCTAATCATATCTTCATAAAAAACTTCAGCCTCAAATTTAAGCTCATCATCAATATCAGGCATATAAGTTACAAATTTCAGGAATTCAGTCCTGTCATCTAGAGGAAGTTCTTGATCACCAGCAAGAGTATTCATCATTAGATATAACCTTGCACAATAGATGTCAGCAAGATCCTCACGAAGCTTCGCTTTTTGCTTAGCGTTTAGCTTCAGACCTAGGTCGTTTATAACCCGATCGATCAGTTTGTCTGGATTTTTGTAGGGAATTCGCATGGGTGAATTTTTATTTAAATTTTAAAAATTATTAAAGGTTAGTGTCTGCGTCTGCGTCGACGTTGGCGACTAAATACATTTCTAATTCTGTCGGTAATAAGATCTACAATAAATCCTCCGCCAAAATGCATAAGCTGAACAACTGCAGGATTTTCTCTTAATTTTTCAATTCTTTCAGCTAGTTTAGTCGAGAAGTCTTTCTTCCCTTCAGTAGATTCTTGTTCGTCACCTTCAGCGCCATCACTAGAGGCATCTTCACTAGATCCTGAATCAGAAACGGCCTCGTAATCTTCATCTTCAGCTACAGGAGGTTCCCCAACAATGTTGCGAGCAGCATCTCTAAGAACTTCTCTGGCTTGATCAGCTTCTCTCTCAACAAGCCTCAAGAATATTTCAGAACTTGACCTAAGGGCTACTTCATCCATACCCTCAATCTCATTAAGAGCAGCATAAAGCCTATGCATCTTGTGCAATTTCAACATCAAAGGTCCAAAATTCTCATCCAAAGTAATGTCACGTCCATAAGCGCGACCACTCCTTAAAGCTGCGCGTAATAAAACAATAATTCTAGGGATTTCATCAACAAGAATCTTTCCATCAGCAATAGCTCTAGACAGATCTTCATCACTCATATCAGGCTGCAAAGCTTTACGGACTCTCCTTGGCAAAGGCGATTTCTTAAGAATCCAATCTAAGTCGACAGAATCTTTTGCATTATCACCTTCGATACGTCTAATTGCGTGATCTAAAGTAGCTTTACGAAGATCCTCACTTTCAAACCCAAATCCATCAAGATAAGCCTGTACATAAGCTCTTTTAAAATCATCTGGATGAATAACCTGGTCATAACCCTGAGGACGAGTACCCGAAAGCGCATATCTCTCTCTAGCAAAACGCCTTGCCATAGCTAGCACTCGTATCTGGAAAATGGTTGGAGGTGTAGCTTGTTGTCTTTCAGGTCCCGCTGGAGCAGGAGGGAAACTATTGCTAAGGGTTGTAGCAACATTTGCAATTGCACCTAAATGGGTAGATAAAGGTTCGCCAACTTTCGCAGTAATATCTCCACCAACATTATCAAGAGCGGTTTGTGCTTCGCAAAATTCTGCGAAACCTAAAGGAGTAAGAATTCTATTGTTAGCATCATCGTATTCAACTTGAGTACGACCAACTTCGGGAACAACCTCAGCATCATCATGGTCACCTCTGAGCTGGTTGTATTGATTTCTCAAGGCTTCAAAATTACCGCCAAATCTCTCCTGCAAAGAACGATTAATTGTTCTAAGAGCAGCATCCAGAATTCCCCTTTGTTCCGCATCCAATCTTGTACTGACGTCTGCACCAAGTGATCGTAATGCTGCAGTGACTGTAGCCAAGTGTGTTCTTGCTGATTCGGCTTCTACATCTCTATTCGGCGGGGGAGTCAAAGCGGTTATAGCATATCTATAATCTGCAAGCATCTCTTCGTTCTCAAGATCTCTATAAACAAAAGCCATCTCAGGATCTCTAACAGCATCGTCATCAAGCAAATCTCGTAGTTCACCCTTTAAGTCGCGAGACCTTTGAGCATGAGCTCTCTGAGGTCCATCTGGCATGCCATCGATATCAATGCCGTCAGGATCGCTATAAGTCTCAATAACATCACTCATCGGAAGAACATCTTCCATGGTAGAAACAACTCTCAAAAAGTCAGGTTGATTGCGATCAGGCATTTCTGTGTTTCCAACCATTGTAGGTTCGCCTCGGAATAGTCTAGATAACCGCTTCCCAGCCCAACCGAACATTCTCTTGATGAATCCTTTTTTACGCTTTGTATCGAGTGCTTTTCCTAAAACATCATATCTATCTTCATTGCGCTCTTCTCCAGTAATCTTATCAACAACTCTAGCAACCCTGTCACGAACACGCCATACCCTGCCATTATCTTCATCAGGGACTTCGTAATAGATATTTTCGGCATTTGTAGCCCTCCTATCAAGCTCTTCCGTTATGAATCTTGTGTTCGGATTAGTCACGCGAAAGTAATCAAAAATAATTTTTTATCTAAATAGTATACCTGAAAAAGCCTCAGGTGTAAATACCTTGCGATAAGATAACAAAGAAGGTAGTCTCTTGGAGACTTAAAAAGTCACCCTATACCCTACACCCTATAACCCTAGAAATAATGGATATTAAGGTTGAAAAACTGCCAAAATCAGAAGTAAAGATTGTCGTTGAAATGACAGAGAAAGAAATGAAAGAGTTTGAAGAAAAGGCAGCAGAATTAATTTCAAAAGAAGTCAAAATCGATGGATTCCGTACAGGGAAAGCTCCTTTGGATTTAGTAAAAAAGAGAGTAGGAGACACAGCTTTTGAATCACAAGTTGTGGATTTAGCATTACCAGAAGCTTACGCAAAAGCCGTAGAAAAAGAGGGAATCGAACCTGTATCACGCCCAAAAATTAATATAACAAACCATTCACCTCTCAAATTCGAAGCTACCATGGCTGTCATGCCAGAGATTAAACTCAAAGATTATTCAAAAATTTCAATCAAGAAAAAAGAAATAAAAGTTACAGACAAAGATGTTGATGAAATCATAGATAGTCTCGTGAAAAGAGAAGCAACATTCAAGGATGTTGATAGAGCTGCAAAAAAAGGTGACAGGGTAGAGATTGATTTCGCTGGATTCGACAAGGATGGGAAAGAATTACCAAACACGAAGAGCAAAAATCATCCTGTAATCATAGGTGATGACACATTAATTCCAGGTTTTGAAGATGGTCTTATAGGAATGAAAAAAGAGGAAAAGAAAAAATTAAAACTAAAATTCCCAAAGAAATATCACGCTGAAAAATTCCAAGGCAAAGAAGTCGAGTTTGATGTGACAATGAATCGAATCGAAGAAAGAGAATTACCTAAACTAGACGACAAATTCGCAGAAAAAATATCAGGTGGTCATGCGAAAACCTTAAAACAACTCAAAGAGGACATCAAAAAGAATTTGGTGGATGTAAGGACAGAAGAAGCCGAAAAAGGTCGTGAGGAAGAGTTTTTGGACGAATTAACCAAGAAAGCAACAGTCGAGATCCCAGAATCTATGATAGAAGACGAAATCAACTTCATGCTTGAAAGAAGCAAACAAAGCATGGCATCTCAAGGAAGAGATTTCGATAAATTTATGGAAGAACAAAAAGCGGCTGGAAAAGATCCAAAAAAAGATTTGCGAAAGCCAGCAGAAAAACAGGTTACGTTAAGATTGGCGCTTAGAGAGATTTACAAGCAAGAAAAAATCGAAGTAACAGATAAGGATATGAAAGCAGAGCTAGAAAAACTAGCAAAAAGCTATCCACCAGAGTACAAACAGGCTATTGACCAAATGTACAAAGAGGGCACAGAAAATTACAGAATCTTGCAGAATCAAGTAAGATTGACTAAAGTATTTAAGAAATACCTAGGGTAAGCCGCGCCAAAAGCGCACAGACCTCTAAGTCCTACATCCTAAAAAACAAAAAATATGAAGGCTTTTTATCTGGCAGGGTCGATAATTATGACTTCAGTCATACTTATATTGGCTTTTGAAAACATTCAGGCATCTTGTAATTACATCACATTCTTCTTTTGGGAAGTTTCAAGTGGTACCCCGCCAACAATGACAATCTTTTTTGAAGCAATTTTAGGTGTAGTAGCCGGATTTTTCTACACACAATTTTTTCACAGCCTAAGCTCAAGCGACGACGAAGACGACGAAGACGACGAAGATTATTAGGAAAAATTAAAACAATTAAAAACAACCTCGAAAGCGGCTCAGTAAAAAGCCGCTTTTTGTTTGCAGAAAGCCAATAAGAACGAATACAAAAATTGAACACAGTATGCCGCCAAAACAAGTTGTTGAATAAAAAAATAGAACAAAATACGAGACAAAACGTAGTACTAGGCAATGTATTGACATCTCGCCGCAACAAAAAACCTACCTCTGTAATAGAGAATATGTGCTTTGAATAGCAAAATCATACTTTTTTTCTTGCATTTAGACGAAAAAAATTATACATTTGTGCGCGTAGTGTACAAAATATGTATACACATCAAGGCCAAGGAGGAGAGGACATCCATAAGATACAAAAAGTGCTTAAACAACTGTTCACATCTAGAGCGAGGGCCAAACTTCTAACAATCTTTTTGCTCAACCCAGAGCGAGAATTTTTTATAAGAGAATTAACCCGTGAACTTGATGAACAAATTAATTCAATAAGACGCGAGTTAGATAATTTGAAAAAAATTGGACTTCTTAAGTCACGAATGCGAAATCGCAAGAAGTACTATCACGTTAATAAGAATTTCATAATTTACAATGAGCTTAGGAGTATAATTATAAAATCGGTAAATACGAAGGAAAATATCATCAAGAAAATTGGTAAGTTAGGAAAAATAGAATTCCTTCTGTTGTCAGGGGTTTTTGTAGATAAAGATTCCCCAGTAGATATGCTTATAGTGGGGGATGTTGAAAGAGAAAAGCTTCAATCTTTCCTGGATAGTATCGAATCAAAGAGACCTATTAAATATAGCATTCTAACTAAAGACGATTTCTTATATAGGATTAAATGCAACGATAAGTTTACAAAAGACTTGATCAGAGATCCGGAGAATATAATTGGTATTAACAAGGTGGATCACAAGCTTACTGAGTAAGGCAATTTCTGCTTGATAATAGGTAAGTAATGCCGTATATTCCTATTCGCTTATTTTAAATACCAAAATTATGAGTCAAGAACTAATAAGAGAAGTCCATAAGAAGGGACTTAAAACTGTACCTGAGGTAAAAACAGGCTATACAGTCCGCGTCCACCAAAAAATTAAAGAAGGTGGAAAGGAAAGAATTCAAATCTTCGAAGGCCTTGTAATCAAAGTCGGAAGCGGAGAAGGATTGGATAAAACTTTCACAGTTAGAAAAATCGCTTCAGGAGTAGGAGTAGAAAAAATCTTTCCTCTGTACTCTGAAAACATTGCGAAAATCGAAGTAGTAAAGAAAGCAAAAGTACGAAGGGCAAAACTGTACTACATGCGTGATCGTACAGGTAAAGCTGCAAGACTTCGAGAAACACAAATGAAGGGCGATGACGTTAAGATGCTCGAGGTCGAAGAAGAAGCTCCAGTAGAAGAAGTAGCAGAATCAGATAGCGATGAACAGAAGGTAGAAGAAGCTGCTCCGGAACAGGCAGAGGAGAAAGTAGAAGAACCAAAGGCTGAAGAAGAAAAGGCAGAGGAAGCTAAAGAAGAACCTGCCGAAGAGAAAAAAGAGGAAGAAGCGTCAGCAGCTGAAGAAGAGAAGAAGGAAGAAGAGTAAAATTGAAAAGTTACGCGCCCTCCTGGTACACTGGGAGGGCGTTTTTTTTATTACAGATATGAATACAAGTATAATAATTGGTGCCGACGAAGCTGGAAGAGGCCCATGGGCAGGTCCCCTGGTTGCTGCTGTATGCTTTTTGCCGAAAAACACCAGATTACCAGGCTTGAACGATTCAAAGAAGCTCTCCGAAAAAGCACGCAACAAGCTTTTTCAGCAAATAAAAGAAAAGACTAAGTACGGAATTGGGATCGCCAAGAGTAGCGAAGTAGAAAAAGGCATGAAATACGCGCTAAATAAGGCCTACAACAGAGCTCTGAAACAGATCAGCATCAAACCAAACTTACTACTCGTCGATGGTAGAGACAAACTCGATCTGCTTTATCCATACAAAAGCATCATAAAAGGCGACCAGAAAGAGAGATGCATCATGGCCGCATCAATCCTCGCAAAGGTCACCAGAGACGAAATAATGGCCAAATTAGCCAGTTCTCATCCAGAATATGGATTCGAATTGCACAAAGGGTATGGGACGCGCTTGCATCGCCAGAACA
Source organism: uncultured Candidatus Peribacteria bacterium (assembly GCA_964344725.1). Classification (GTDB taxonomy): domain Bacteria; phylum Patescibacteriota; class Gracilibacteria; order UBA1369; family UBA12470; genus CG2-30-44-17. Next base: position 5,774 of record CAYFOI010000013.1, on the reverse strand, counting down.
TAGTGAAGCACGGCATATGTCGTGTACACCGAAAAAACTTCTACATAGAAGCGTTTGGGAAGACGTTGGGGGAGTTATAATTTCGCCTCAAATTCCTCAAGCGTAAAGCTGTGATTGTGAGTTCCTTGTTTCTCGATACTGTAAGTTGCTGCGAGAGCGCCATATTGGCAGCATTTTTCTAGATCAAAACCTTGCTTAAGGCCATACAGAAGACCACCACGATAAGCGTCTCCGCAACCTGTTGGATCCGCCACGACACTAGGTTCTACAACTCCAACCTCAAAACTCTTCCCACCAGCGAAAACATCAGAGCCTTTCCCGCCTTTTGTAACGATAAGTCTCTCGATCTCACTCGGGTCGACGTGCTTTTTCATCAAGCTAAGCTCGTGTTCGTTAACAATCACAAGAAACGCGTTTTTTGCCATGCGCTGCATAGTCTCTTTATCAAACAGAGTAATTTGTTGCCCTGGATCGAAAATATATGGGACAAAGGTCTCATAAGCCTGATCTGCAATCTCAATCATATTCTCAAGATTCATAGGGGAGATAATCACAATCGGATCCTCAAACTTCGAGAAATCCAAGCCTAAATCTTGCTTCACAAGTGACGCACCAGGATAAAAAGTTGTAACTTGATTCCCGTGCTCATCCGTAACTATATAAGCACAAGCTGTATCACCACCTTCAACCACCTTGGTGTAATCCATATTCACTCCATGAGTCCTAAGCCAGTCCTCATACTCTCCTCGAAAATCTTCTCCAGCAACAGACACAAGATAAGGTTTCTCTCCAAACAAAGAATAAGTATAAGCAATATTCCCTCCTGTACCCCCGAAAAAACGCTTCCTCTCAGGTGCAAAAAAGCAGGTACTAATACTCCCTAAATCATGTCCTTCAAAATGATCCTTGAACTTGCCCGAGTACTTAAAGATGAAATCAAAGGCTATCGACCCGGCAACCAAGATATTTTTGTATTTCATGTTTTTGTTCGTTAACAGGTTTATGTTCGCGATACAGGCCAAGCTCTTTAACTTTCTGGCCAGTTTCAAGAAGGCTATCAAAAGATTCGCCACAGTCTCCCCAGAAACCTTTGAGGATAGAGTAGCTCATCTGGCCTTTTCCTATGTAATAATTATTTACATCTGTAATTTCAAGTTCTCCACGAGAAGAAGGTTTTAGAGTTTTTACAACATCAAACACCTCAGGATCGTACATATACAAACCTGTTACTGCTAAATCAGAAGGCGGATCTATAGGCTTTTCAATAACCTCTACAAGTTCGTCATCAGCGATGCGAGCAACGCCATAAGATTGTGGGTTTTCAGTATGAGCAAGAAGAATAGAAGCGCCGTGTGGTTTTTTCTTAAAATCATCCACATAAGGAGTAATATCGTCTTCAAAAATATTGTCACCAAGCACAACTACAATTTTTTCCCCTTCAGCAAAATCTGAAGCTAGAGAAAGAGCCTGTGCAATACCACCAGCCTCTTCTTGTACTTCGTACCTAAGGTTAACGCCAAACTGCTTGCCAGAGCCAAGTAGTTCAAGAAAGTCTCCAACATGACCGCGCCCAGATACAATCATGATATCAGTTATCCCAGCTTTCCGCAGAGTCATTAGCGGATAATAAATCATCGGTTTATCGTAAACCGGCAATAAGTGTTTATTTGTAACTACTGTGAGTGGGGAAAGTCTTGAACCTGTTCCTCCTGCTAGAATTATTCCTTTCATGTAACTTTGGTTAGATAGTCCTTAATGGCTTCTTTCACAGACCGAAGATGCGGTCTTTTGGTATTTCTGAGTGCCGAATTCTTAGGACGCTTAGCTGGTCTTGGAAATTCACTACTCAGAACGGGGGTAAGTTTAACATTTACACCTGAAATTTCAAAGATTTCTTTTGCAAAATCATACCAACTCATCGCCCCTTCATTTACAAGATGATAAGTGCCAAAATCAGGCGTATCAGATAGAAGTTTTGCTGTTGCATAAGCCAAATCTAGCGTATAAGTCGGCTTGCCAATTTGATCGTTCACAACCTTAATCTCATCACGATCACGCGCAAGCCCAAGCATAGTATCAACGAAATTTTTCCCGCCGCTGCCATAAAGCCAAGAAGTCCTGATTAAATAGTGTTTTCCATAGAGGGTTTGTTCGCCGCGCAGCTTCGATTCTCCATAAACATTTATAGGATTAGGAACATCATCTTCCTGGTACTCGCCATCTTTTTCTCCATCAAAAACGTAATCCGTACTGTAGTGAACCAAAATCGCATCGCAATCATTCAAATATTTAACTGCATCACCATTTAAGGCAAAAGCACTTTCGCGGTCTTCTTCAGCACCATCGACATTAGTGTAACCTGTTGCGTTGATGATGATATCCGGAGAGATCTCCGAGCCTCGAGCTTTTACAGCATCCTTATCTGTAACATCAAGGTCTTCATGCCCCCAAGCCACAACATCGAAATCCTCAGAGAGTACTTTTACAAGATCGCTTCCAAGCATGCCACGCGCACCGAGAATTAAGATTTTTTTTCTAACCATTCTTGATTTAAATCATACCATTCAAAAGTTTTCTTTAGACCTTCCTCGAAACTCACCTTAGGATTCCAGCCAAAATCACTCTCCATCTTACCATTGTCGATAGCGTATCTGCGATCATGCCCTTTTCGATCTTCAACAAATTCCATTTCTCCATTGCCTATATAATCGAGGATCGCTTGAGTTACCTCAAGATTAGTTTTCTCCGCCTCACCACCCATATTGTAGACCTCTCCAGCAGCCCCACGCTCAAGAACGATATCCACAGCCTCACAGTGATCAGCAACATAAATCCAATCACGAATATTCTTCCCGTCTCCATAAACAGGAACTTTTTCTCCTTTAGAAGCCAAAAAATAAAAATAAGGAATCAACTTCTCAGGATATTGGTAAGGTCCATAATTATTCGAGCAACGACTCACGGTCACATGTAGCCCATACGTCCGATGATAAGCTAGTGCAATAAGATCAGCAGAAGCTTTAGACGACGAATAAGGAGAGCTCGGTTTAAGAGGGGAGTACTCGGTAAATAAATCCTTGCTGCCATCCCCAAGATCACCATAAACCTCGTCAGTAGAAACTTGATGATAACGTTTTACGCCAAACTGCATCGCAGCATCAAGCAAGTTATGAGTCCCGACAACATTGGTCATAATGAAAGCACTCGGATCATGAATACTTCGATCCACATGCGACTCCGCCGCGAAGTTCACAACGCAATCGAACTTCTCTTTCTCAAATAAAGCAAAAACCGCGTCCTTATCAACCATGTCGATCTGTTCAAATTTAAACCGCGGATCATCCTCAAGCGCTGCGAGATTCTCACGTGTCCCCGCATAAGTTAGCTTGTCGAGAACAACGACCTCATCCTCCGGATGTTTGTCAAAATAGTAGTACGTAAAATTAGTACCTATGAAACCGGCTCCGCCTGTGATTAGAATTTTCATAATTAGTCAGTAATCAGTAGACAGTAGTCAGTAGAGAATGGAGAGTAGACTGTGGAGAGTATATATGAAAAGAAGCGTGCATTCCACAGTACCCCAAGGTTTTGATTTTATTGCGAACGTGTTTTACGCCAAAAAAAACAACTAAATAGCTAACTAGCTAAAAAGCTAACTAGCTACCCAAGAGTCTTAATCCTCTTTTCCTCCTTAAACGCCTCCAGAATATCACCTTCTTGCAGCTTAACGTCACCTTTGTATGTGATTCCGCACTCTTGATTCTCATTGACCTCAGTGACATCCTCATTAACAACCTTGAGCGCAGTCAATTGACCTTCTCCGATCTGTTCGTCATCACGGAAAACTCGTAAACTAGCATCTTTCTCAAGACGACCTTCGGTAACTATTCCACCAACGATCATTTCGCCTTTGCCAGTGAAGAAAATACCTTTTAGCTTAAGCTTTCCAAGCTCATTGACCACAATTTCTGGCTCAAGCATACCTGTTAGGAGCTTCTTCACATCATCGATAAGTTCATAAATCACCTTATAGACAACTACTTCGACATTCTCACGTTCTGCCATCTTCTTAACGTGTGATCCAGCATCAACGTGGAAGCCTGTTACAATTCCGGCGCCAGCAGAAGCCATCATGACATCAGACTCAGTTATTGATCCAACGCCTGAATGAACAATCTTGATAGCAACGTCATCAGACTTGATCTCAGCTAATGCTTGGCGAATCGCTTCAAGCGAACCTTTCGTATCAGCTTTTATAATTAGTTTGAGAGTCTTGAGCTTGCCTTGTTGGATCATGCTCATGAGTTCATCCACGCCAAGACCACGTTTTTGGAAGTCCCGGTTCTTAAGCATTTCCTTGATCTTCACAGACTGAAGGCGAGCTTCTTTGTCCGAGCCGACAACTTGAAGTATATCACCACTCTTAGGAGTCTCGTTTAGACCAGCCAAACGAGCAACACCAGAGGGCCCGAGTTCCTTAAGTTTCTTGCCAGTATGATCTATCATAGCTTTTACACGACCATAAGTGCTTCCAATAATAATGTTATCCATAACCTTCAGAGTACCGGTATTTATAAGAACAGTTGCAACAGGCCCAAAACTCGGATCTAAATCAGCCTCAATTACAGTACCAACCGCAGGTCTATTTGGATTTGCTTTAAGCTCAGCCATATCGGTAGTGAGAAGAATCATCTCGAGTAAAGTAGTGACGCCCTCTCCAGTCATAGCTGAAACAGGAACCATTACAGTATCCCCACCCCAATCTTCAGGCTGCAAACCTTGTTGAGAAAGCTCAGTTTTAACTTTGTCAGGGTTGGCATTCTCTTTATCTGTCTTGTTAATAGCAACAATGATCGGAATGCCAGCCTCTTTAGCATGGTTCATAGCCTCGATAGTCTGAGGCTTAACACCTTCATCAGCTGCAACTACAAGAATCGCAACGTCTGTAGCTTTCGCTCCGCGTGCACGCATAGACGTGAAAGCTTCGTGACCAGGAGTATCTAAGAAAGTTATAATCTTACCTTTTAATTCAGGCTTCTCACTAGGAACAGCAACTTGATAAGCACCGATATGTTGGGTGATTCCACCAGCTTCACCAGCGATGACATTTGCATCACGAATAGTGTCAAGGAGCTTGGTTTTACCGTGGTCAACATGTCCCATAACACTCACAACCGGAGGTCTCTTCTCTAAAACAGAAGCATCGTCTTCCTCAAGTAAGCTCTCAAGATTACCTTGGAAGATATCTTCGACAGAAGCGCTAGTCCTCTTGCGCTTAAGCTTAAGCCCAAGTTCATCAGCTATTACAGAAGCTGTCTCATAATCAAGAAGTTGATTGATGTTAGCCAAAATACCGTTCTTCATAAGTTCACCGATAATTTTAGCTGCAGACAACTCAGCTTTTTCAGCAAACTCTTTTACGGAAATAGTATCTTCGATTTCGATGGTCTTTCCAGAAGTAGATTTTTTGACATCAGCATCTTTCTTGTCTGACTTTGTCTTCTTCCCGGCGGTCTTCTTGCGCTGCTTTTTTACAATCTCACGCTCCATCTCCTTGGCAATCATCTCATCATAAACCTCAGCAGTATCCTTCTCACTATCAGCAAGTTCCATCTCCAGAAGCTCAGCAACTTCATCTTCGATTTCGTCCTCGGTAATATCAACACCAAGAGCCTTGCTCTTTGCAATAAATTCTTTCTCGCTCATATCGAGCTTTTTCGCCAAATCTGAAACTTTTGTAGCCATACAAGAATATTAACAGCGAAAGCAGTCTA
>CAYFOI010000012.1:0-38490 GCA_964344725.1 uncultured Candidatus Peribacteria bacterium | reverse complement strand
ATGTTTCTACTTTGGAACGCATAAATGAGCTTAATGGCTTGGCTCAGGCTGTTAACGAGGCTTTTTCTCGAAGAGATTTGGATGCTTTAAGAGAAGCGGTTTTTGCTATTGATGACTTTTGTGAAGGGTTGGCTGTTTGATTGGTGTTGGTGATGGCTACCTCGAGATGCTAAAATGCCAGCGTCTATTTTTCTAAATAAAAACTTATGTTTGTCCAAATTTCAGATTTAGGAGGTCATGTTGATCAGGAGGTTACGATTCGTGGATGGATGTATAACAAGCGTGGGAGCGGGAAGATTTATTTTCTTCAGCTTCGTGATGGGAGCGGGATGACGCAGGGGGTTGTGACTGAGGCTGATTTGCTTGAAGTGGCGGAGAAGATGACGATGGAGACTGCTTGTAAGGTTACTGGTAAGGTGAGTAAGCATCCGAAGTATGATGATGTTTTTGAGCTTCAGGTTACTGGTATTGAGATAGTTTCTATCCCACCTGAGGATTATCCGATTTCGAAAAAAGAGCATGGTCCGGATTTCTTGCTGGATAATAGACATTTGTGGCTACGCTCTGGCAAGCAGTGGGCGATCCAGAGGATTCGTGATTGCATTATTACCGCAGTCTATGATTACTTCCATGAGAATGGGTTTATCAAGATCGATACGCCGATTTTTACGCCGAATGCGTGTGAGGGGGCGACGACTCTTTTTGAGCTTGATTATTTTGATGAGGGCAAAGTTTTCTTGTCGCAGTCGGGACAGCTTTATCTGGAGGCGGCGGTTATGTCTGTGGGTCGTGGGTTTGATTTCGGACCTGTTTTTCGGGCGGAGAAGAGCAAGACTAGAAAGCACCTGGCTGAGTTCTGGATGATGGATGCGGAGGCGGCGTATGTTGAGCATGAAGAAAATATGGAGATTCAGGAGAATATGATTGTTTTCATAGTTGAGAGGTGTCTCTCCCGGTGTGCGAAGGAGCTTAAAATTCTTGAACGTGATGTTGAACCACTTCAGAAAATCAAAGCACCATTTAAGAGGATGACTTATCATGAGGCGATCGAGTTTTTGCAGGCTAATGGGTCTGAGATTAAAGATGGTGAAGATCTTGGGGCTCCTGATGAGGAGATTTTGACTAAAGATAGTGATGTTCCTGTTTTTATTCACAAATGGCCAAAGGCGATCAAGCCTTTTTATATGAAAGTTGATCCTGAAAATCCTGATCTGGTTCTTAATAATGATCTGCTTGGTGTTGAAGGTGCTGGTGAGATCATTGGTGGTTCGCAGAGGGAGGATGATTATGAGACATTGAAGGCTGCGATTGAGGAGGAGGGGCTTGAAGGGCCGGAATATCAGTGGTACCTCGATATACGGAAGTATGGTGGAGTGCCTCACAGTGGTTTTGGGCTTGGGCTTGAGAGGATGGTGAGATGGATATCTGGGATTGAACATATTCGTGAGACGATTCCTTTTCCTAGGATGATGACGAGGTGTAGGCCTTAGGATTTTTGGTCGATAGACTTTTTCACTTACAAAAGTACGTTCTTTCGTCTATCGCCAAAAATCTTGGGAAGCTAGCATGTGCCCGCTCGACAAATAAGTAGTGCTGCAGATATTTTCGCAAAATCAATTAGGTCTTAGTAGATTTGAAAATAGTGAAGTTGTAGGCTTTAGATTTTTGATTGTTGTTTCGCTTATGGTTTCCTTTTTACCGAAGCCTAAATTACAGAAGCGTGCAAATATAAGCTCGACAATAACAAAAATCATTATGGTTGGTGGTTTTGTTCGTGGCATTGCTTCCTGGTAGGGTTTGAAAGGTTTATGCATATTGCCGAGGTGACTTGACAGTATAATTTGTTTGAAAAATCTTTCCCCAGGGAAACCTGTAAATTTTGCTTAAAGCTTGAATTATACAATATTCTTTGGCGGAGTTTCTTGGTCTGGTAGAATCGCGATCGCATTTGGCACTTCCTGTCTTTTTGCAATTTCGCAGGTTAGGATTCTGTCCTAGGGCGGAATTGGTTCTACGGGGTGCGGTGTAATTTGACGCTCTTTGCGATTTGTGCTATGAATCGGGTGTTTTGGTAATGACTTTTATGAATGCATCGGAAGAAAAATTGGGTGGGCTTTATGATCGTGTGGAAATTGATGATGTTCCAGCGCTTTGTAGTATTGATAATTTTTGGAATGTTGTTTGGAAAGTTTTGGGGAGTATTGCACCGGAAGCTGTTTCTAGGTGTAAACATCTTACTGTTGAGGAAAGTCGTGATGCAAAGCTTACGGATCAGTTAAGTGTTCTTCAGGAAGTCACATATGCGATGGGGCAAGCTTGTTATGATATTGCTTGTGGATATGGAATCCCTTTTGATAGGCATTTTGGGGATATAATGACGGGTTTAAATTTAATAGATGAGCGTATTGGGCATTGGGATGCTTTACGTAGTGGTTTTTTAAATGCTTTCCGGGAGCAGTTGTTTGCTGGAGGAGATAGGGAGGCTTGGTCTGCGAGAAGTGGCATAAGGGCTGATATTGCGGATATCTTGGATCAACTTGAAGCAATTTATGCTTCGTGTGATTTTGATCCACAAGATGTTGCTTCTGTGCAGGTTGAATTACATGATAGTGCTGCTGAAGTTGTTGTTGATGAGGTTTGTTCTCTTGAGTTTCCTATGGTTAGAGCCGATGTTGTTGGTGCTGGCGCGCTTGTTCCTTATGGACAAATTGCAGAGGTCCCTTCAATGAATTTCCCACGTATCGGTCCTGTTTCTGTTGCAGAGTTTCATCAGAGGCTTAATGAATTCTGCAGTGATTGGCTAAGTGGCAATAGATTTTCTCGCTTAAGGTTGTGCATATTTTTTCGTGGGCTTAAGTCTGGATTTCGGGAGCTTTTTTTCAGGTATCGTAATACGGAATTTGATGCTGATACCTCGCCAAGAGGTTGTGATTTGACAGATAGTATGGATAGAATCTCAGCAGATTTATTGATTAGTCATATTACTGATTATGTATTAGCTTTGCGTGCTTCTGAAGGACTAACCCCTAGTGAGGATTTTGGATGTGAAGTGACTTTAAGGTTTTTAGGGCAGTTTTCTGCTGAGGTCTCCGGTGAGTGTGTTGCGCAGGTAGGTTGAAGTTAGTTGGAGTAGTAATTACAGTGACGTGCGAGTTCGCACTTTTGGCATTTTGGATTTCTAGCTGTGCACGTATCTCTGCCGTGAAAAATTAGCTGGAGGTGGAGATTGTGCCAGTATTTTTCTGGGATCTTTTTTTTGAGGCAGGCTGATGTTTGGGTTGCTGAATTGGTTTTGCAAAGGCCGAGTCTGTTTGCGATGCGGTGGATGTGTGTGTCGACGGGGAATGCAGGTTTGTTCCAGATTTGAGCTAAAATTACTTGGGCGGTTTTTTCGCCTACGCCTGGGAGGGCTGTGAGGCCTTCGAAGGTGTCTGGTACATCTTTGTCTTTTAGTGCTTTTGAAGTTCCGATTATGGCCTTTGACTTTGCGTTAAAGAGGCCGCATGTTTTTATGATTTCTGCGAGTTTTTTTTGGCCGAGTTTGAGTATTCCTTTGGGTGTATTTGCTTTTTTAAAAAGTTCTTTGGTTACGAGGTTTACCTTGATGTCTGTGCATTGTGCTGAGAGAATTACAGCAATTAATGCCTCAAATGGGGTGTTCCAATTCAGGGTTGGTTTTGGGTTTGGGTAGAGTTTTTCTAGGATTTCTATTATTTTCATTTCACAAGCTAGTTTAGTTTATGCATAAAAATTTATCAAAATCGGATGTTCAGGATCTTGTGTGGAAGTTTATTTATGAGTTTCGGGATGTTGCCGCTGAAGATTTTGGAGATAAGGTTGATTTCATGATTATTTATGGGTCGGCTGTGCGGCGTGAGTTTGTTCCTGGGAAAAGCGATGTTGATATTGTGATTCAGATTTTGGATGTCTCGGATAAGGCCAGGCTTGAGGAGCGTGCTTCTAAGATTTTTTTTGAGATAGCAGAGAAATATCCTGAGCTCGGATTTGATAAGTCTTTGTCTGTTTCTAAAACCAAGAAGAGAAATGCTGCAACTAAGGTTCTTGAGAAGATTGAGAAATCTAGTTTTCTTTATGTTCCTGTTTTTATCTTTGTGAAGGGGGAGATCGACTGGGAGAATGGCAAGCTTTCATCGAGTAATCCGATAATAAATATAGGGAAGCATCTGCTTGTGCCTCAGCGGAGTGTTTTTCTGAGGTTTAAGCAGGAGGGGGAGCTTTTATTTGGACGTGATATTCGGGAGGAGATTAAGATTAGGCTTACTTTTTTGGATCGAGTCCGGATTGGATTGGCTCCGCAGCTACTCAGTTTTATTGGTTTTTTGATTTCGCCTTTGCTTCTTAAAAAAGGGCAGGGGTATGCTGTTAAGGCGCTTTTGTATCAGGTTGATTCGCTTCTCACGGCGCTTGATGAGTATGAGCAGATGAGCAGATCTTCTAAGGTTGAGAAAAGTCAGAAGATTTTGCTTGAGGATTTTACGGAGCAACTTTCCAAAACTATAAAAATCCAGCTCGATTACACCAAAGGACTACTTAAGCCGCGGGATTTTGATCTTTTTGAATTGGCTGCTGCTTTGAAATGGGGAGAGAAGAGACTGTCTAGGTTTGGTAATACGTGGTTTTGCTTGAAGGCGTGGTGGCTTATACTTAGGACGAATTTGCGGGCGATTTTTTATCTAATTTTGAAAAAATGACGTATATATATGGTGCACACATGTCGATTGCGAAGGGGTTTGTCGCGGCAGCGCGAGAGGCTTATGAGGGTTTAGGTGCTAATGCGATGCAGATTTTTCTCAAAAGTCCTCGTGGGCGTGCTAAGTCGAAGCTTACTCTTGAAGAAGCTGAGGACTATCGAGTTTATACCAAGGAGATTGATTTCCAATATACGGTTGTACATTGCTCTTATTTGCTCAATTTTGCGAAGGATGTGTCTAAGGATCGATGGGCGCTTGATTCTTTGATCGATGATTTGCGTGGTGCTGAGATGCTCGGGGCTTCTGGGGTGGTTTTGCATGTTGGGAAGTACCTTGATCTTGAATACGAGGAGGCTTTTAATTTTTTGATTCCTAATCTGAAAACTGTTCTCTCCGAGACGTCTGATTTGGATGCGAAAATTATCTTGGAAAATACTGCGGGGCAGGGGACTGAGATGGGGAGATCTTTTGAGGAGCTTTCAGATATTATGGAGGCTCTTTCTAGTAAGCGGGTTAAGATTTGCTTGGATACTTGTCATTCTTGGGCCTGGGGATATGATTGGCATGAGCCTTCCAAGGTTTTTGAGGATTTTGATAAGGTTCTTGGGCTTGAGAATCTGGATGTTATTCACTTTAACGATACGGCTAAAGAGCGTGGTTCAAGGGTTGATAGGCATGCGAATCTGGGTAGTGGGGAGCTAGGAGTTAGGAACTTGGAGTCGATTGTTAAGTTTGCTGGTGAGAAGTCGATTCCAATTATTCTCGAGACACCGGAAAGAAACGGCATGACTCATGCGGATGATATGGAGGTGCTAGTTAGCTATTTAGCTTCTTAGCTAGTTAGCTATTTAGTTCTGTGCGTACTCGCTCTCATCTCCAATGAAGCTGAACTCTTCGTCTTCGGGTCTTTCCATCCCTTCTACGGGCTCTTCGTTATCGATGTTTGTGATGGACATTACTTCTAGAAGCTGGGTGTCGAGTTCTTTTGATTCGGCTGTGAGGTCTTCGTATTCGATTTGGAGTTGTTTGAGTAAGTATCCTTTGGCGGATTTTTGGCTAGAAATATACAAATATCCAAGGATTGATGCAATCAGCATGCATGTGATTGTTCCTAGTAATAGAAAGTAAGTTGAGCGTATTTCCTCAGACAATAGGCGTGGTCTAGTTTGAGGTTTCTTTTTTGTCCTCTTCTTTTTTCTTTTTGAGTTTCTGTAGTAGTAGTTTTTGGACATGTAACTAGGAACTAGAAGTTAGGAACTAGGAGTTTTCTGGATAAATTACTTCGATTTCGACGTTTAGTATGCCGCTCCCGAGTGATCCGATTTCTTCAAATGCGGCTTCTGACAGATCTATTATGCGGCCTTCTGTGTAAGGTCCTCGGTCGTTGATGCGGACTTCTACGGTTTGGTTGTTTGATAAGTTTGTAACTCGTACATATGTGTCGAATGGCAGTGTTTTGTGTGCTGCTGTTAATGCTTCCTGGTCAAAAGTTTCTCCACTTGCTGTGCCCATCCCTTCAAAAAGTTCTCCGTAGTAGCTTGCTATGCCGTACTCGATTTCTCCTGAGAACATGCCTGTTTCTTGTCTGTAAACTATGTAGGCTAAGTCTGCGCGAGTTAGTGTTTTGTCTGGTTCGATGTTGTTTTCGGAGTCTGGGTAGATAAGTCCGTTTTCTGCGGCGTAGTTTAGGTATTTTGCATACCAAGCTTCTGAATCTGCATCTGCAAAAAAGTCATCTGGGGACTCTGGATATGTAGCAACTAGCTGGTTTGTGTTTACTATCATCTTCAGTGCCTCTGAGAGGTTTACTGTCGCGTCTGGCTTGAAAGTGCTGTCGTCGTATCCTTGAATGATGTTTCGGTTAACTCCTTCCCATAGGTATTTGTAGTACCATTCTTCTGTGTTGATATCTGTAAAGGTGAGCTCTGTGTCTCCTGATTCACATTCTATACCTGCGCTTTCTAGTATGATTTTTAGCGCTTCGGCTCTGTTTACTTCTTGATCTGGCATGAAAGTTCCATCGTCGTATCCTTGAATTACACCTTCTTCGTATAAGTAAAGCGTAGCGTTGTAGTACTTGTCTCCTTCTTCTACGTCTGAGAATGGGGAAGTTGTTTCCTCTGCGATTATCTCCTCATCCGCTTGTGCTGGGATGATTAGGAGAAGTGAAAGGATAAGTGTTAGGGAGGCAATTAGATGTTTTCTCATACTGAGAGTTTTATTTTTACTTGGCGATAAGAGCCTTGGCCGTGGCTCTCTGTCATTAAATCGTCGAATTCTGGTTGCATGAGATGCATGTGTACAACTCTGCGGAAATAAGGCGACATTGGGGGGAGTGATTGGCTTCTGCCAGTTTGACGGACGTAGTCTGCTTTGCGGTTTGCCATCTCAATTACGCTCTCCTCTTGGCGGAGTCTGTAATTGTCTACGTCGATTGTTAGTGAGAACTCTTTGTTTTCTGGAAATTTTTTGTATACGATCAGTTTTGCGATTGTTTGTAATGCCTGCATATTTTCGCCATGTTTTCCTATGAGTAGGCTTGAGTCTTCCGATTCTATGTTTGCTCGGTATGTCTTCCCGTCTTCAGTTAATTCAATCTCAATAGATGAATAGGGTATATCCATCTTCGTTAGCAGTTCGTGCAGGATGTCTTTGATGTCGTTTTCCATTTTATGTGAGGATTATAGGATTGTAGGGTATAGGGTGCAGTTTAGAATTCTGAAATTCTTTTTACTCTTTTTCGATTACTTTTACGGTTGGTTCTTTGTCTTTTCCTTCGCGGTTTGCGACTATTTGTTGGATTATTCCATAAAGAGTTGATGTTCCCCAGTAGAGACCGACACCTGATGGTACTGATGCTGTGAAGAATGCGATCATAAGCGGCATGAAGTATTGCATCATCTTGTTGGCTTGGGCCATGTCGCTTGAAAAATCTTGCTTGTTGTCTTTCTTCTTTTTTGTAGGTTTCTTCTCGGTGGTTTTCTTCGGTTTTTTCCTAGACAAGGCTAGTCTCATTTGGGTGAATTGAAGTAAGCCGACTGTTATTGGGAAGAAATATATGTCAGTCTCTGTTAGGTCAAATATTCCAAAAAGGCCTGTGTTAATATTTGCCATGGTGAAGTCTTTTTGGAATTCGTATAGGAGTGCGACTTTATCTGGGTTAAGACCTTCTTTGACTGCATAGAACAGGGCGATTAATACAGGGAATTGTATTAGCAGTGGCAAGCAGCTTCCTAGAGGATTTACTTTGTTTTCTTGCCATATTTTCATTGTTTCCATTGCGATCTTCTCTTGGTTGCCTGCGTATTTTTTCTTTACTTCCTCTAGCTTTGGTTGGATGTCTTGCATCTTCTTCTGTGATCTGATTGCTTGTTGGGATGGCACTAATAGAAGGCTTCTTATGATTAAGGTTACTAGAATTATTGCTAATGCTAGCGAGTGGTTTGGCAGGACACTTATTAGGAATATTATTCCGTTGTAGATTGGTTTGTAGAAAGCTGTTCTCCATAAGCTTGTTATGGTTCCAGGTTCTTCTATAGAGAATTCGTTTGAGTAATATGTTTTGTCTTCAGTTTCTAGTCTGATTTGGTACCTCCCTATTTCATCGAAAATGCCATAAGTCCAAGATGCGTAACTTATGGTTATGTTTTCACTAGGTTGAATTGCATAGTCTGCACCGTTGCATTTTAGATCGTATGATATTTCTGCTTGTATCCAGTCACCGTTGTCATATTTGTATACATCTAGTGGTTCTGCTGGGCAGTCGTTTTCAATTGTTAGTGTTTCTGCCAGGTTGTTTTGAATTGTTAGTTTAACCTCTTTGCCGTATGCATAACTTATCTTGGTTGTTGCTAATCCAATGTCGTCTTGAGTTAAGGTTGTGTCGATGTCTGCATTACTTCCACAACCTCTGCTGATTAGTGAGAAGAGTATGAATATTATCAGGAATACGAGGAGGTTTTTTTTCATGTTTTTAGAGTTTTAGAATTCTAGAATTCTAGAATTTGAAAGTTTTTAGCAAGTTTTTTTCTAGTTGTTTATAGTCTAGTTTCAATGCTTTTGTTCTAGGTAAGATCACTATTTTGTGTGGGTTTGCTAGAGAGGTTTTTTCAAGGTTGAGCCTTATTATTTCGAAAAGCTGTCTTCTTAAACGGTTACGTTCTACTGCTTTTTTTGAGAGTTTATTGCTTATTACTATCCCAAAACGGCTGTGTTGCTCGTTTGATTCCTCTGTTTTGATTACGAAATAAGGTGATGAGTATTGTCTCCCTTTCGATATAATGCCTTTTATATTATCTGCTTTCGTGAGCTTGTATTGTTTTGCGAGCATGTTGTTTAGCTATTTAGCTTTTTAGCTAGTTAGCTGTTTAGCTTAGTTGGGGGCCCTTTTGAATAAGTTTAACAGGAAGTATCTCAAATGTCGGCAAAAGGGCTTTGACTAAAAGTCTAAAATTATTTTTGATTAGGAGTTAGTCGTTTGCGACCTTTTCTGCGTCGTGCTGCTAGAACGTTTTTCCCACCTGTAGATTGGCTCTTTGATCTATAGCCGTGTCGGCGTGCTCTTCTGATGTTGCTTGCTTTGCTTTGCATGGTTTCTAGGGTTATAGGGGAGGGGGTGTATGTTTCCCCGTGTGTAATTAGATTTATTGCCTCGGTATTCTAGCGGAAGAGTTATACTGCTACAAGGTAATTTTATGTAGTGATGGCTAGTAGATGCGGTTTTTCATCGGTTTTTTATATTGTAAAGGGCTTTTCGCACTCTTCCTATTGCGAATTTTGGGGCTAGTATAGTATCTTTTCTCCGAGTTTGTAATCTTTAAATATGCTAAAAAAGCCTGCATATCAGCATTCCTACATCGGTAAAGAGAAAGTGGGATTTTCAAAATGTTATTGTGTTGAATGGGATGAAGACCTGGGAGATGATGCTGCTCAGCTCGTTTTGAATATTGATATTAGAAGTACTTCTATACCTGGTGAGGAGGTTGCTTCTGAGCTTTTTGATGTTTTGAAAAATAATTTCTTCCAAGATTTGGAGAAAGATCCGTATTCTCGTTTTGAGGAGAGTCTTAAGATGATGAATGATGTGATTTTAGAGAAGGAGTCGAAGTATGGTGTTAAATTTTTGGCGAATGTGAGTACGATAGTTGCTGTTGTAACTGGTAATACTCTTTATTTGTCGCAGCATGGGGATGCTGAGGCTTATTTGGTTAGAAAAAGACATGTAAATGTGATTAGTGAGGGGCTACATGATAACGGTAGTTCTAAAGATGAGCTTTTTGCTAATATTGCTAGTGGCGGAGTTGTTCCGGGAGATACGTTGGTTCATAGTACTGCTAGGTTATACCGCTATGTGACTAAGATGGATTTGGCGAAGATATTTTCTGATAATGATCTTGAAGAGAGCCTTTCTGATCTTGCTGGTTTTGTTTCTATGGATGCTACTGATAGAATATCTGTTTGTGCGGTGTCTATTGTGGGCTCAGGTGATGCTGGCTTGGTTGCTGATTTACCTGATTCTAAGCCGAAGAAATCTAAACCGGGTTTGTATTCGAAATTTTCACATGTATTTGCTGATAACAAGGTCCTTGCGTTCTTTTCTGAGAAGTTGTCTGATCTTAGACATTTTCTTAACAAAGGTGTTTCCAAAAGCAGTGCACTTTCAGAATGGAGGCGTCTGGGTCGGGATAAAGTGCTTTTGTCTTTAATTCTGGTTGTGATTGTTCTTGTTGCTGGTATTTATCTTGTTCGCAATCAAGGGCAGAAGCAGCAGTATATCGAAGAGCTTGAAGCTACTTTAGTTACAGTTTCTGATAAAATCGATGAAGCTGAGACCAAAGGTGCTTATGATAAGGGAAGTGCGGAGGATCTTCTTAATGATGCCGAA
The DNA here is from genome assembly GCA_964344725.1 of uncultured Candidatus Peribacteria bacterium. Lineage (GTDB taxonomy): Bacteria > Patescibacteriota > Gracilibacteria > UBA1369 > UBA12470 > CG2-30-44-17. The sequence continues at coordinate 27,894 of CAYFOI010000012.1, read as the reverse complement.
GAGATGGCTATGGAGGTTTTGGCGTCTGGTTATTTGAGAGCTAGTGCTAGCCAATATTTGAATGCTGTTGAGGAACAGAGAGACTATTTGGATAATGTTATTAGGGTTGAGGATGTGACTTTGTTTGCTGATCTTTCTGAAAAGAGATCTACTGTGAGTGCTTTGGGTATAGTGCCTTATCAAGGAAGTTTGTATGTTTATGAGTATAACGGTCTTTATGAGATTGAGCTTGGTGAGGTCAAGGATCCTTTGACTATTGATGATGATGAGGTTGTTATTGATGGTGAGTATTTTGAGGATCAGGATAGCATTTTATTCTTTACTGAAGATGGAGAGGTTGTTGAGTATGATGGTTTTGTTTTTAATTTTATGGATGCTGAGACGGGGTTTAATAATGGTTTAGAAGCTGATCCTTATTCGAGTAGGGTGTATGTTTTGGATCCTGAAGGTTCGCAGATTTGGAAATATTATCGTCAGCGTGAGTCTTATGGTTCTGCAGAGGCTTATATTTTGGATGATGAAGTTGATATTAGTAATGCTGTTTCGATGGCTATTGATGGTTCGGTGTGGATTCTTAATAGTGATGGGACTATTACTAAGCTTTTGAGTGGTTCCCTAGAGTCTTACAATCTCGAAAGAGCTCCTTTGACGAGTTTTGCTGGAGCGACCAAAATATATACGGCTTATGAGATGAGTCAGATTTATGTTTTGGATCCTGCAAATAATCGAGTCTTGGTGTTTAACAAGGACTCTAGTGATGGTGATTTGATGTACTCTACTCAGTATGTTTTTGAGGGGTTGGATGATGTGAGGGACATTTATATAGCTCAAGACGAGAATAGGATGTATCTGCTGACGGAACAGAAGGTTTGGTATTATGCTTATTAATGGTAGTACATAATCCGTAATCCGTAATCCGTAGTGTGTAGTGGTTGTGGGGGAGTTTTTTAAATTTCAAGCTGGAATTTGTCATGTTTTTTTCGCAACCTTTGTTGTAATTGATTGTTACTGATTGTTGATGGTGGTGGGATTGTTGCCGTTGGAGTGTTGACAATTGCTGTTGACACTGAGCTTTGACTGGGGTTATATTTGGGTCCTTTCAAAAATTGCTTTGGGTAAACTTGGGCGCCCGTAAAACATAGCCCAGAAACGTTTCAATACGTTCTCTCTAGAAAGCAACTATAGATGAGGTTTCGATGATTATTTTCGGAACCTCATTTAATTAATAAATTTTATATAACAATTCGTAATTTATTTAACATGAATATCAAAAAAATATTAAAAGGAGCAATCCTTGTAGCGGTACTTCTAGGTGCTTTATTTGTTAGTTCTGCATCTGCTAGTGCTGCTGTTACTTATTATGTGGATAGTAATGTAACTGGTAAAAAAGGCAGAGGAACAACAGGTAATCCATATGGAAATATCACCAATGCTATAAATAAAGCGCTTAATCAAGGCGAAACGAGTCTTACTGTTAAGCTTTGTCTTCATAGTGGTGATACTATGCATGTTTATGCTGGAGGGAATTTTGATTACGATGTTGATTTGAGTGATGATGGTTATGATCTTATAGATGATCTGAATCTTACTATTGAGCCTTGGACTTCTTCTTCGTGTAGTGTTTCAGGACTTTCTGGTGATGCTACTATTCAGTTGCATGATGATGATTTTGATACGGTTAAGATTAAAGATTTTACGTTTACGGATACGAGTCATATTAATTTTGCTAGTGATTATACGCATGTCACTATTAAAAATAATACTTTTGAAGATGGTTCGTATATTTATAACTCAGGATACACTGCGAGTAGTGGTTGGGTTAGTAGCGGTGAAAGTTCGATTACTATTTCTGGGAATGAGTTCAATTCTGACTCGGTAGCTGCTGCTAGTGTTTTGCTTTATGACGTGAGTTTTGTGACTGTAAAGAATAATACATTTTCTAATTCACTTGGTCTTTATTTGGACAATGTGAATGTTGACGAGATCACTGGTAATACGTTTGATTATCAGGCCATGTATGTCACTGATGGTGATATTGATACGATTAATTCTAATGAGTTTTATTTTGATAGTAGTCTGTCTAGTGGATATGCGGTTGATTTGAATGATACGACTGTTTCTACTATCTATAGTAATGACTTTAATGCTAGGTATGGTTTAGGGATATATGGTGGCGATGTTACGAGCGTGTCTAGTAACACTTTTGATGGTTCAGGTCTGTCGAGTGGTGATAACAAAGCTGTTAGTATCGGCAACGCTACAATTAGTAGATTCCGATCAAATGATTTTTCGGGTTATTCAGGTACGTGTGTAGCTGTGAACCTTGGTGGTGTTATTAATTATACTTCCAATAATACTTTTGAAAGCTCTGGCGAGGGATATTATCTGGCTGGTACTACCTCTTCTGCAGGGGAGATTTTGGCTGTTTATAGTGATACGTTCGATAAGGTTAATTACCCTTTTTATGTTCATATGGGGACTATTGACCTCTTTTCTAATATAACTGCAAATGATGGTATCGCAGGTGTTTATTTAGGTAGTTATGCCAGTGTTGAGGAAATATATGATTTCTATATCCGTGGCTTTGATATAGGTGTTTTGACTAGCCAGAATTCTACGGAGCTTAATGTTCATGATAATGTCTTTTATAATACGACTAATGGTGTTGTAATCGAGTCCAATACTGGAGATTTTGATGATGCTCTTCAGAATGAAGTGATTACTACTACTACGGAAACGGGGTTGGTTTCTGTTATAGACAATACCTTCTATAATCAGGAGTCAGGCAGTACTATTGGTGTCGGTGGTGTGACGGCTGATATTAACGATATTAGTGGTAATGTTTTTGATGTTGTTGATAGCCCAATAGTTCTTTATGAGAGTTATGCCAAAAACATTTCTGATAATGTTATAGCTAATTCGACAGGAGTTTCTTACGGGGCATCGAGTGCTGCAATTTATCTTAAAGATGTTACTGGTGGAGTGGGGCCTGGTGATTATTTGAATATTTCAAATAATGTGTTTTATGAAAACATTGGTATGCCGGCGTCTGTCTATCAGTATACGATTTATGTTGATGAAGGTGATTCTTATGGTCTTTTGAGTCGAGATACTAGAGTTATATTAACTAATAGTCAGCTGCTTTCTGATGATGTTGATATTTATCTTGCTGATGCTTCTACTGCTGAAGTTGAAATTGATGGTGTCGAATTCCTAGGTTCGCCTATTGGTATCCATAATCAGGCTAATAAGCTTACGGTTAAGAATAGCGAATTTGATAATACAGATTATGGTGTTTATTCGGAGCCGTCTACTTATTCAACTGTATATCAATATTTTTATGACAATCATTTTGCTAATGCTAATTATGGTGTTTATAGCGATAGTGTTAAGTTGTATGGATTTGAGGGGAATCAGTTCGAGAATGTAGATTATCCGCTTTATGTTTATGGTGCCGATTATGTTTGCGCAATACATCACAATGGCATTATGGGTGCTATTCAGGGTATGGTTTTTGAAAGTAGTGTTATGATAAACGAGGTTCACAGTAATTTCGTGGACAGTTCGGATGTTGGTATCTGGTTTAATGATGTTACTTTCTATGATAATGATATTAATAATAATATCTTAATTAGTGCTGGTGATGCTGCGATGAAATTTACTGGAGTTGCTTTTGATCCTAGTGTTACCACTTTTTATATCTTAAATAACAGTTTCGACGGTAATAGCTATGATATTTATGCTGAAAGTTGGGATGTAGCTGCGGAACCTGTTATTGCTTCTAATGTGTTTTCAAGTACTGATGGTGGATCGGCTGTGAATGTATGGTCTAATGACGCGAGTTTTTATCATAATGCTTGGATTATGTATAACTTGTATCAAATTGATGACCCTGATGGAGATGCTGTTATATATATGGATGGAGTTTCGTATACTTTTGATGAATTTAGGGAGTATTTCGAAAATTATTATACGAGTGACATTGTTAGTGTTTACGATTGGGCTCAAGATACTTATGTGGATGCGGCTGCGTGGGATTTCTCTTTAAATCCTGCGTCGTTTGGTGTTGATAATGGGTATGATTTTGGAAGGATTTCGTCTGATTTGACTGGCAATCCTCGTGTTAGTGGTGAAGACATCGATTGTGGCGCTTTTGAGCTTGTAATGTCTAGTGATTCTGACTTGGATGGACTTTGGGATGAGTCTGAAAGTGCTTGGGGGACTGATTCATCTGATACTGACTCAGATGGTGATGGTATCTCGGATGGTGATGAGACCTTGCTTTATAATACTAGTCCTAGCGATGATGACTCAGATGGAGACTCCTATGATGACGGAGAAGAGATTGATGGAGGTAGCGATCCACTTGATCCTACTGATGTTCCGAATACAGACGTGGATGGTGATGGTGTTTATAGTATTGATGATGTTTGCGATAGTACCTCTGCTGAATCTGTTGCTGCAGGTATTGTTGATCTAGATCCAGCGTCAGCTACTTATGGATGTGCTGATTATGATTCTGATGGTTTAACAGATACGGAGGAGACTGAGGATTACTACACAGATCCTTTGGTTGCGGATACGGATGTTGATGGGCTGTCGGATTACGAAGAGGTTGTGACTTATGCGACTATTTCTGATTGGGGATGGAGTGGTGATGATGCTTCGGCTTTGGATCCAAATAACTCTGATAGTGATGGTGATGGGCTTCTTGATGGTGAGGAAATAGATGGAAGCCTTACTTATGATGGAGTTTCTATAACTACAGATCCGACTGATGCAGATAGTGATTCCGATGGTCTGCTTGATGGTGAGGAAACAGATGGAAGCCTTACTTACGATGGAGTTTCTATAACTACAGATCCGACTAATGATGATACTGATGAGGATGGGCTTCTTGATGGTGAGGAGTTGGATGGAAGCCTTACTTATGATGGAGTTTCTATAACTACAGATCCGACTGATGAGGATACGGATGATGATGGTTATAAAGATGGAGAAGAGTTGAATGGAAGTCTTACTTATATAACAAATCCTGCTAATGCGGATACTGATGGTGATACTTTCAGTGATTATGCAGAAGTTGAAACATACAGTACGGATCCGACTGACGCTTACGATTATCCTGATGATACAGATTTGGATGGGATGGAAGATTCTTGGGAAGATTTGTACGCATGTGTAGATTCAGGCGTTGTTGATAATGAAGACAATGGCGATGATGATGATTTGACGAATGAAGAAGAGTTTGTAGCTGGTACAGATCCATGTGATGAAGACAGCGATGATGATGGTCTCGATGATTATGAAGAGGTTGTGACTTATGCAGTTATCTCTGATTGGGGATGGAGTGGAGATGATGCTTCGACTTTGGATCCAAATGATGGTGATAGTGATGGAGATGGCCTTGAGGATGGAGACGAGGTGGATGATTACGAGACAGATCCGACGGATCAGGATAGCGATGATGATTTCTTAGATGATTATGATGAAGTAAATACTTATGAAACAGATCCGACTGATGATGATACAGATGATGATGGTCTCGATGACTATGAAGAAGTTGTAATTTATGCGGATGCGGCTTCGTGGGGATGGGATGTTGCTACAGATGTTTCTGAAATAGATCCAAATGATGATGACAGTGATGGGGACGGGCTACTTGATGGAGAAGAAGTGAATGATTACTACACAGATCCAACTACGCAGGATACCGATGGTGATGGCTTTACAGATGGACAGGAAGTAAATACATACAATACGGATCCAACAAGTGCATCAGATTATCCTGACGATACAGATTTAGATGGGATGGAAGATTCTTGGGAAGATTTGTATGCATGTGTGGATTCAACAGTTGTTGATAATGAGGATAATGGTGATGCAGATGATTTGACGAATGAGGAAGAGCTTGCAGCTGGTACAGATCCGTGTGATGAAGACAGTGATGATGATGGCCTTGATGATTATGAAGAGGTTGTGACTTATGCAGTTATCTCTGATTGGGGATGGAGTGGAGATGATGTTTCGGTTTTGGATCCGAATGATGATGATAGTGATGGGGATGGCCTTGAGGATGGAGAAGAGGTGGATGAATATTACACAGATCCGACAGATGTAGATTCGGATGATGATGGTCTTACCGATTACGAAGAGGTTGAAGTGTATGCGACTATTTCAGATTGGGGATGGAGTGGAGATGATGTTTCAGCTTTAGATCCAAATAATGATGATAGTGATGGAGATGGTCTCCCTGATGGAGAAGAGGTTGATGCCCATGGTACAGATCCAACAGATCAGGATAGTGATGACGATGATCTTACTGATTACGAGGAGCTGAATATATATGCAGATACGACAGCTATGGGGTGGAGTGGGGCTGATGCTTCTGAGATAGATCCAAATACGTGGGATAGTGATGGGGATGGTTATTCTGATGGTGTAGAGGTTTCTGCATCTACAGATCCGACAGATGCATCTGATTATCCGGATGATTCTGATGGTGATGGAATGGATGATGTTTGGGAGGACTTATATGCATGTGTGGATTCAGGAGTTGTTGATAATGAAGACAATGGAGATGATGATGATTTAACAAATGAAGAGGAGCTTGCAGCTGGGACAGATCCGTGTGATGAAGACAGTGATGATGACGGCCTTGATGATTATGAAGAGGTTGTAACTTATGCGACTATTTCTGATTGGGGATGGAGTGGAGATGATGCTTCGGCGTTAGATCCAAATGATGATGATGTGGATTCCGATGGACTTCTTGACGGAGACGAGGTGAATGAATACGGGACAGACCCGACCGATGTAGATTCGGATGGTGATACTCTTTCCGATGGGGATGAGGTGAATACATACGGAACAGACCCGGCTACCGAAGATACAGATAATGATGGTCTTACTGATTATGAAGAGGTTGTAACTTATGCGACTATTTCAGATTGGGGATGGAGTGGGGCTGATGCTTCGGAACTTGATGCGAGTAACGAAGATAGTGATGGAGACGGCCTAGAGGACGGAGACGAGGTAAATACATACGGAACAGACCCGACAGATGAAGATACAGATGGAGATGGACTCCTAGACGGAGATGAAGTAGATGAGTACGGAACAGATCCAACAACTGACGATAGTGCATCATACGTGTATGTAGAAACATTTGAGGCTGGAGTAGGTAATTACGATGATTCAGATGATGCAGATGCACTTACAACAGATTCGTCTGATCCGAAAGAAGGAACATACGCAGGACTATTTGAATGGCGTAATTCATCTGGAAGTGCTAAGTGGGGAACAGAAAGACATAGCTTACCTCTATCGCCAATAGATGTATCAACCGTATACAGTGGTGGAAGAATAGGGTTCTGGATGAAGACAGAAGATTACAGCACTATCAGTGATATTAGATTCTTCATAGGAAATGATTCATCAAATGGAAGATATGCATCAATAGATTTAATGCCAAGTGATAACGAATGGCATTACTACACAGCTACATTTGGTAGTTCGTACGGAAGCATTGATTGGACTAACGTAGAATTCTTGAGGATATTCATAGATGAGAGTTCGACAAGTTCTGTGTATATTGATGGACTTATGGTTGAGAGCTTTTAGTGTGTAGTACATAGTACGTAATCCGTAGTACGTAGTACGTAGTGTAAGTAGGCGCGGCCAAAATACCGCGTCTGCTTTTTTGTTCCTAGGTTCGGTTCCTGATCTTTCGAATCATGAACGTTGCAGAGCCATTAGATGGTATGAGGCTTTGTATCTGCGTACTCTTTTGCGTGGACGACTTCGATTTTGTAGTCAGGAAGAATGTCGTATTCTGGGATTATATCTGGATAACCTTTTATGAAAACTACTCGTTTGATACCGCTTTCTGCGATCATAGATTCGCAAATTCTGCAGGGATGAGAGGTGACGTAGATAGTTCCTCCCTCACATGAGACGCCTTTGCGTGCCATCTCGACGAAACAGTATTGTTCGGCGCATACCCCGTAGCAAATTTCGCGGCGGCTTCCTGATGGGACTTTGCGGATGTCGCGGATGCAGCCGATTTTTTTGCAGCTGTAGGCTTTGTGAGGTGAGTTGGTTGCTTTGGCGATAATCTTGCCTCCGGCGTTTACTACGATGGATGCTACGTGTGCTCGTAGGCAGGTTGATTTTTTCTGAAGTGCCAGGAGTTTTTTTAGGAATTTATGGTCGTCTGTTGTGAGGGCTTTGCGACTTCTTTTGATGTAATTTTTTGTTTTGCGTTTGTATGCGCGCATATTTTTGGTTTTAGTGAAGTAGTGAGGTAGTACCAAGTGAGATAGTTTGGTATTTCGCTTTGCGAAATGAATTTGTACGGTGTGCTCTGGTGAGGTAGTAGAATGGACCCACTTATTTTTTCCTATTATAATCGGCATGTCTTTTAAAGGGAAATTTTATGGATATAGTGCTTGTGTTTTTTGTTTCGCTGTTTTCTACTCTTCTGAGTGTTATGTCGGGAGGGGGTTCGTCGACGATAGGATTACCGATTTTTTTGGAGATGGGGATGAGTGTGCCGTTGGCTGTTTGTGTCCATAAGTTTTGTGCTGTTTTTTGGGCGCCGGTTTCAGCTTATAATTATCTTAAAGGACGGAAAATTGATTGGGGTTTTGTCGCTTTGTTTTCTGTGATTGGGCTTGTGGGTGCTTATTTCGGTGCTGAGTTTGTTCTTCAGACTGAGCAGGATGTTTTGAAAAGAATTATTGGGGTAGTGATTTTGATATTTGTGACTTATACCTATTTCAAAAAGGATCTTGGGCTAAAAGGCAGGAAGATTAAGTCGAAGATTGTTAAGGGGATTTCTTATCTAGTAGCTCTTGTGATGGGTTTTTATGAAAGCATTTTGGGTTCAGGGAATGGTATTGCTTTTTCTATTTTAACTTTTCATACGAGAGGTTTTGATTTTATTAGTGCGCTTGGTCATTATTTTGCCGTTGGATTTTTGTGGGTTTCTTTTGCTTCTTATCTTTTTATCAAAGAAGGTTATTTTGATTGGGAAATCATGGGTGCGGCTGTTTTGGGGTCTGTTATTGGCAGTTATGTTGGCTCAAAATACGCTAGATATAAAGGGAATAGCTTTATTAAAGCTATCTTTGTTGTTTTGGGAGCTATATTGGGTCTGAAGCTTGTACTCGGATTATAGTATGTCACATGACGATATTCTGCACCTCTTCGAACATGCTTACGGTTCGGCGTCTTTTTACGTGACATTTTCGGTCTTCAAGTACGGAATAAATTATATCGCCTTTTGCGATGGATTCTTCGTATTGGATTGAGAAGAGTAGGCCGCACATTGGGCTTATTAGGTCTACGGTTTTGTTGCGCATTGGTATATAAAGCTCTCCTATTTTATCTCCGACGTGGACTCTTTGGCCAAGTTTTTTTGTTAGCTTCATTATGCCGGTTGCTGGGGCTTTGACTCCGAAGCGGTGTTTGAGGAAGTACTGTTTGCGAGGGAATTTCACTTCGCCTGGTAGCATATTGTAGTGGGTGAGTACGTTAATGATGCCTTCCGTCCCTTTATTTACGAATTTTTCGAAAAGTTTGAGCGCGCCGCCTGTTTCGATTGTTAGAACTGGAAGGTTGAACTTCCTTTCCATTTCTACGGCTATCATTCCTCTTTTGCCTTTTCTTTCGACTATTATTTTTGAGCCGAAAGCTTGTGCCATTTCACGTGTGCAGTTTTTACATTTAGTCCGTTCGCTGTCGTGGATTCGCGCGTGTGGGATGAGGACGTTTCTGTGTCCGGAGTCGTGGCAGTCTATTGCGAAATCTGCCTGGCTATAAATTTCTTTTACTAATGCGTTTGCTATTAAGTTGCTTGCGCTTTTTGATTTTTTGTTAAAGCTGCGGTTAAGGTCTTTTTTGTCGTATGCGACTGTGCGTTTTTTTGCTTCGAAACCTGTTGGGTTGAGAATCGGGATAATTATTAGTTTGCCGCGGAGCTTTTTCTCTATTTTGTTCTTTTCGCAGTAGTCGATCAGCTTTTTGACTAAAGCAATTCCGTTTAGTTCATCGCCGTGCATGCCTCCTGATATAACGCAAGTTGGTCCTAGCTTTTTCCCTTCAAAAACCAGGTAGGGGATTTTTATTCCTTTATCTTTGGATATCTGTATTTTTAGGAAATGCATGTCTTTTGAGCTAGTTAGCTTTTTAGCTTGTTAGCTATTTAGATTAGGTGATGAGCCAAGGATATGCGGCTCGGATCTCTGTTACTAGGGCTTCTGGTTTAAAAATTCCTAGTTCTGAGATCATCCCAGTTAGGCTGTCTGGTGAGCAGACTTCGAAAGCTGGGTTATGGATCTTAACTCCGGGAGGAGCGTCTTCCCAGACTTCTGCAGGGTCGCGTTCTTCGATCTCTTCGTCGTGTCCTTTTAGGGTTTCTGGATTAAATTTCCATGAATCTGTGCATGAGTATGCTGGTACATCGTATTTTTCTGCGATTTCTAGCATTAACGAGGTTCCGATTTTGTTAATAATTCGGCCGTCTGATGTTATTGAGTCACATCCGAACAAGAAGAGGTCTGATTCGCGTATAGCCTCGGTTGCTGCGGAGTCGACGTAATGTTCTAGTGGAATGCCTGCCTCCGAAATTTTCTTAGCTGTGATGCGGCCTTGGAATTTAGGGCGTGTCTCGGTGTTGCGGACACGAACTTTCTTGCCTTGTTTGTGGGCTTCTATCACCATCCTTTCTACTGTTGATGAGTGGCAGTGGGTGAAAATGGTCATGCCATCTTCAATTCTGTTTGCACCGATTTCTGTGATCTTTTTCTTGGCGTCTTCGAAGTGCTGTATCGCTTTTTTAGCTGCTTCTGGGGCTGATTCGTAGTTCTCTAAGCAGTATCTTAATGAGTTGCGAAGCGCTGGTTCGGTTGCACGTGCTTCTACTAGTTGATTTGCTGCTGCCTCAAGTTCTTCGCGTGATTCGCCAGCTTCGATTTTCTGAGCTAAAGCTTCAGTTGCGGCGATAGCAATTGCGGTTGCTCCTTGTATAGTGAGGTCTTTGATTCCCTGGACTGTTTCTTCGAAAGTGCGCATATGTGTGATTTTAAAAGTTTCTAAGAAGCTAAAAAGCTAACTAGCTAAAAAGCTAAATAGCTACTTCACTGTGTATCCGGATTCTTTGCGGGACATTGTTTTCGCGAATCCTATGCGGTCTTCGTTGTTTGAGTGGATTTCGTATAGGATTTCGTTTTTGCCGACTTTGTCTCCTAGTTTTTTTCTTAGGTAGACTCCTGCAGCTGCGTCTAGTGGTGCTCCTGCGATGCGTGCTAGACGAGCTATTGCCTTGTTGTTGATGTAGGAGATCTTTCCTGCTTTTCCGGATTTTACTTTGTAAACTATGTCCGCGTTTTTTGGCAGTCTCTTGCGGCCTTGTGCGTCTATGATTTTGTTCATTTGCTCGAGAGCAAGACCTTTTTTGAGTATTTTCTTTGCTTTTCGATAGCCGAGGCCTTTCATGGCTTTGCCACCGAGTTCTAGGAGGACTCCAGCCATATAGAGTGATTTTTCGCGGAGATCTGCTGGTGCGTCTGGTGCGTTCTCTAAGACTTTGAATACATCTTGGACCTCTAGGAGTGGGCCAATTCCGTTTCCGATTGGCTGTTCGCCGTTCGAGAAAATTACTTTTACTTTGATGCCAAGTAGTTTCCCGATTTGCATAAAGCGTGTTCGTAGATGTTTTGCTCGTTTTAGATCTTTGACTTTAACTTGTTTACCTACAGGTATGTCGATAAGGCATCTTTTTGCTCCGACTGAATGTTTTTTTGCCATGATTGATGCGAGTAGCATTCCTTCAGGGTCGAGCGATAGGGGATGGCGTACTTTGATCATATGGTCGTCTGCTGCAGCTAAGTCAACTCCGCCGCCCCATGTCATGAATCCCCCAATTTTTTCTGCAATTTTCTTGAGTTTCTTGGCGTCGTTTGTGACGTTTGCGATTACCTCCATGGTGTCTGCAGTTCCTGCAGGGCTTGTTATTGCGCGAGAAGATGTTTTTGGCATGAGCAAGCCGGCAGATGTGACTATTGGGATTACCAGCATTGTTGTTCTATTCCCTGGGACTCCGCCTATGCAGTGTTTATCTAGTACTAATTTGTTTCCAAAATTGAGTTGTGAGCCGTGTTTTACGATTGCTTTGGTTAATTCTGCGGTCTCTTGGTTGTCGAGTCCGTGTACGTAGCACCCTGAAACGAAGTAAGTGAGTTCGATGTCGCTTAAATCATCTTCGGTGATGTCTTTGACTATTTCGTCAATTTCTTCTGGTTTAAGCTTGTTTCCTTCGAGTTTTTTGCGGATGTATTTAGTTGCGAGTGGTTTTTCTGCTAGGGAGAGTGTTATGCGTTGTCCTCGGCGTGTTTTTAGAGCTTTCCAGGCTTCCATGTATAGGCCAATGTGTCCGTCTTGAACGCCCTCTCCGGAGATTTGTAGTATTGCTGTGACTTCGTTGCGGCCGTTTTTGACTTTGACGCGATCTCCGATGTGCATGTCTAAAATGTGTGCGGTCTTTTTGCTTAAGAGCACAATGTATTGGTTGCCACTTCTGATTTCTATGCGGTCTGGAATGAGTTTTAGCATGTTTTTGTTTTTGTTAGTTGGTAGTACGTAATACGTAATCCGTAGTACGTAGTGTGTTTTTTGTGTTTATAAAATCATCCACTAGTTTAACAAAGGTCGCTTGAATTATGAAGGTTGAAATTTATTGTTTTTCTGATCTTTTTTTGACTTTGATGCTTACTTTGCAACGTAATCTGTTTACTGGCTGCGAAAGAGGGATTTTTGCATGGATTTCTATGCCTCGTTCGCCGGCTTGAATAAGCCTGGTCACAGCTTTTTTAGCAGCTGCACTTGTTCTTTTGCGAATTTTTAATTTTGGTCGTTTAAATCGCATATATTTTTATGCAGCTTCTGCTCTCGCTTCTCTGTATTCGGGGGTATAGTCTCGGTCCAGCCATTGAGGTTTTAGTGCACTATCTGGAAGTATTGATGAATTCACAGCTTCGTTTATCTGTCCGAGTATTGTATTTAGTTCTTCTATTGATACGTTTGGTGTTAGGTAAAGTCTTAAGTGTGTAGATTTATATGGTCCGTAGCCGGAACCTATATCTACTCCTATGTTTCGAAGTTTTTGTCGTACGCCCTTTACGTTTATGTCTACACCTGTGATTTGAACCATTACTTCTGATCGGTCGCGTTCGTCTTCTACTGATAGCTCTACATGTGGATTCGATTCTGCCCACTCTAGAACCATTGCCATTTTTTTACTGGTTTCTGCTATTACGGCATCGATTCCGGTTGCACCTTCGAACTCTCTGGCTAAGAGGTTGTCTAGAGAGAGTCCTAGCTGTTGTATCCCCCTTAAATTAGGGTATCTTCCTTCTGCTTTTTCTCGTGCCATTTCAGTGAATGTGCGGTAAGTTCTTGCTCGTTCTTCTTCGCTTCTTCCTGCTTCAGCTGCTCTAGCTGCTTCCATTGCTCTAGGGGATACCGCCATTACGCTTAATCCTGCAGGTAGGCCTAAGAATTTTTGTACTGAGCCGAAATATACATCGATGACTGGGTCCCCATGTTCATCAACGAAATCGCGTTTGACTCCTCCTAGTTCGGAGGTCCCATCAACAACTCTTAGGAATCTTGGGTCTAAGTGTTTGTGTAGCTCGGTTGTATCTACTTGCACTCCTGTTGCTGTTTCGTGTCCCGTGATGAATACAGCTTCTCTTGGTTGATCCATTCGCTGCAAGTGTCTTGGAGGGATTTGTCCGTGTACAGTAGATGCTTTTGTTCTCATTTGACTTCCTTCGCCGGTCCCCCAGCGAATAGGGACTTCCTTGATGATTGCTGGTTGGCGACCACTTGTATTTGGTTGTCTTCTGCTGAAGGCTTCTACTACCTCTTTTTGTCTTTGTGCGAAAGCTCCTTTGTTAAGGCAAACGCCTCCATCTACATCTAGACTTTCAGCAATTTGCTCCATCGCTTTTGTTGCTGATCCGCCGAAGAATATTTCGTAGTCGTCTGGTATTCCTAGATACTGCTTTAATTTGGCTATTACCTCTTCTGGGTTTGCTTCTGTTGGTTCTGCTCCTGCTTGATCTATGATCCCTGGATTTATTTGTGATGGTCCTGGATTTAATGTTCTTCGTGATGCTTGTTCTTCTAATCTTGCTTGTTGACCTTCTGACATTCTTTCGCAATCAAGCTTTTCAGCCAACAAGCATCCTACTTCTGCTATAACTTGCATCCGGGGTGTTTCGATTGTCTCTAGAGTTTTGTCATTCATTGCTACGAATGAATGTGCATATCCTATGTTGTTTCCCGCTCTTTCAATTTCTCGAGCATGCTTAACAGTTTCTGTATTTGTTACGATTATTCCCATCTCTCCTCCTGCACCCATTGCTTCAGCTGAGTATATGATTACGTCGACTTTTGCTCTTGTTTCTGCGGGTATAGGTTCGGACCCGTCTGCTACAAGTATTTTTCTTTTCCCTGCTATTCGTTCGTTGTCGACTTTTGTCGGATCATCTATTATTACGGTTGTCACATTGCTTTCTATTTCGCTAATTTCCTGCCCTCTTAAGTCTAGGCTTGTGTTTCTACGGTCTGTCAGGTTCATAACTGCTGTGTGTATTGCAGCCTCTGGAGATTCAGCATAAAACACTCTTTCTGTCATATCTAAATCTAGCCATTCTCTGATGAGTCTCAGAGTTTCGTACATGACTTTGTGGCCCTCAGGGCTTCTGTGGGAGTTTTGGCACCAGTATAGAATTGATTTTTCCAATCTTTGTAGTAGTGGTGCATCTCCTGGTACATCTGGATCTTCGGCGAAGTACTGTAAAAGTCCTTCGTTTAATCTTGGTGGGTGATGGTGGAATTTTAGTTTGCATCTTGATCCGAAGAGTATTCCTCCATATTCGTTTAAAGTTTGCCATATCTCTTCTGCTGCTTCGGGATCTTCTGTCTCCAGGAACCTCAGGTATTCGCTGTTTGTTACAGCTCCTTTTTCTCCCGGCTCTATTACAATTCCGTGTTGTCCGTTGAGGGTCATTAAATCTCGATATAGTTGCTCTTTCCGCTTTTTCATATAGAGGTATTTCTGGATTGCGTATTTTTGCATGTCTCTTATCGGCAATCCGTCTTCTCTTCGATATTCCCATGCAACTCTTATGTGTGGGTCTATACCACCTCCTCCGTTACTGTCTTCTTCTTGGCTTCCTGATAATGCATGTCCATATACGAAGACTCTAAATCCAGCATTGCGCATGTCTTTAATATAATCCCAGTAAGTTGCCCATATCCTTTCATATGCTCTTTGTTTTTCTTGGCATGATTTTGTTGCGACTCGGCAATTAACATCTGTTGATGTGGTGAATCCTAGTTTTTTCGAATCCCTAGCCCCTTCGGGTATGCTTTCTCGTATTGCTTTGAAGGTGGTCATTGTGTCTGCTCCTTCTCCCATTGCGCCGAATGCTTCTATGCTAGTTCCGGCTTCACTCAGGTATGCTAAGTCACTTTCTATGAGTCTTTGTAATGTTTGAGCGAAATCTGATTCTACTGCGTCTTCTCCCATCTCGTCAGGATACAGTGCAGTGAGGAGGATATTTTGAGCTCCATCAAGGTCAAGATCTGTGACGCCGTTTATCATGATTCCTGCTTCGCATCGTTCTGCTCCTATTTGCGATCCATCCATTTGTCTGATTATGCCGTCTGCTCTTCCTGCTGCTGTATCATGTAGTTTCCCTTTGCCTGTTTTTAGGTCTTCCAAAGTTACTATTTCTATCCCTTTGATTAAGACTTTGTCAGCTTTTGGTATTGATCTTACTCCTGTGCTTGAGACTTCTGTTGTTGTTTCTGTAAATGGTGCTAATGCAGCCATGATCTGTGGATATTTCTCTCGGAATCCTTCTGCTTGCGTCCCTTTGATAGGTATAAAAAGACCGAATTCATTTTTTGGTTCTTGAATTATATCTAGTGTTACTTCT
The DNA here is from genome assembly GCA_964344725.1 of uncultured Candidatus Peribacteria bacterium. GTDB lineage: Bacteria > Patescibacteriota > Gracilibacteria > UBA1369 > UBA12470 > CG2-30-44-17. The sequence goes on along the minus strand of CAYFOI010000012.1, from coordinate 11,881 downwards.
GCAGCTACTCCTGCCATTCCGTTCAGTCCTATGTGTCTTTGTGCTTCTTGGCGTCCTAAGTCTTGAATCCCACCGTTTTTATCGATGATTTTTAACCCTCTTACATTTTTCTTAGCACTTTGTCTTGTTGGTCCTTGAGATCCTGTACATATTGCGGCTCCAATTTGTGCTTGGTTTGATGTAGTTAAATCTAACCCTGTTGTATGTCCACGTCCGAGCGCAAATACGAGTTCTGCGTTTACTACGTTTGGCGTTAGTCCTGCCCAGCATCTTACTCTGTGTGAAATCGCTGGATTTAAGCTTTTTAATACTTCCATCTTTCCATCAAGTCTAGGAAGTATTTCGAATCTGTTGCCTTCTGCGTCGATGTAGATTCGAGGGTCTTCACTTTCCTCAATTTCTCCATCAGGGTTTCCCTCAAGCGTCATAGGTCCACCGCCGCATCCATCCCCTGGATCTATTTGAATTCCTATAAAGCCATTGAGGTTGTATAGGCTTGCCCGATCGTTTGTGTCGAATATGCTGATTGCGCTTGTTCTTGATCCTATTGCCATTAGTCCATATCCTTCCTCTAGCGCTATTTTTGCGATATCGGCGATTTGTGATGCTCTGGTTACGGTGACTGTGCATCCTGTTTCTACTTCATTGCCGCCGTCATCGTGGAGCGTCATTGTTGATACCTTGAGGTCATGGTGTCTTCCTTTGATCTTGTCCCTTAAATCAGACCAGTGGTCTGATTCTTCTGGTTCTTCATCTAAAGCTGGAGCTTGTGGCTCTGCTGGTGGTTGTGCTTCTCTAAGTAATAATCCTTCTGATAATTGTCCTCGATCTATGGTTCTACCTAATGCTTCAGACAGGCGTGCCAAAAGTGCATCTGCCATCTCTCCGGGGATATCGACGCTTCTTACTCCAGCAGCTACTCCTTCGCGTGTCATATCTGAATGTCTTTAAAAATAAATGTAAAGAGTGGTGTGTGGTAGCTTGCTGTTGTTTTATAAGAACAACAAGTCAGGGTGCCTAGTTTATAGGTTTGTTATTAAATTGCAACCTAAAAAAGCTTAAGTGTGATTGCTGTTTGGCTGTTGCTATTGCCTTATTCATTTACAACTACTTTGTGGCCGTCTTTTTCAAGTATTTTTTTGATTTTTTGGACGGATTTGTCGGTTGGGGGTTTTGTTTTGCGTAGCTTGTATGGTTTGCCGAGTTCTTCCCATTTGAAGATGCCGTGTTTGTGGTAGGGGAGCAGTTCTATCTGTTCGAATTTTACTTCGCGCAGGAATTTGCGGAGTTCGCGTAGGTTGCTAAGTGTATCTGTCCAACCTGGCAGAATAAGATATCTTAGCCAGATACGCTCCTTTTTTGAACTGAGGTATTTGATATTCTCGAGGATTGGTTTGTTTGTGACACCTGTGAGTTTGAGATGTTTTTTTTCGTTAAAATGTTTCAAGCTGATCATCCATAGATCTACGTTTGGCCTCAATTTGTCGAGATTCTTGCGGGTTGTGAAGCATGAAGTGTCGATTGTCGTGTGAATTTCTTCTTTTTTGCAGAGCTTGAAGAATTTGGAGACGAAATCCGCTTGCATGATTGGGTCTCCGCCGGACAATGTAACTCCACCACCCGAGCTTTCGAAGTAAGGTTTGTAGGGGAGGACTATTTTGAGCAGTTCTTGAGGAGTCATTTCGTGGTAGTCGCACATATCGAGCATGTCGACGTTGTGGCAATAGAGGCACCGGAGTGGGCATCCCTCGAGGAAAGCTACGAATCTGAGGCCAGGCCCGTCTAATGTTCCGAAAGATTCGAAGGAGTGGATTCGGCCTTTGGCCGAAGTTCTTTTTATGTTGGGCCTGTGCGCCTTTGGCGCGGCCTGGTGGATTCGGCCCTTGGCCGAAGTTCTTTTTGTATTGGGCCTGTGCGCCTTTGGCGCGGCCTGTTTGCAAGGCTTCTTTGTTGACATGGGGCGTTAGTAAGTGGTATTTATTCTCTCCTGTAAATCTTAATGTCTATGCAATTTCGTCTGAATGATTTGGGTACTGAGAGTCCTCCTCCTCGTATTTTGCATGATTTTATGGGTCGTGTTTTAGATTGTTTAAGAAGTGTGGATTGTAGTTTGAGACTTGATGAGTTGCCTTTGGTGACCAGTGTTGATGGTGTTTTGTATCTTACGGCTGCTGTTTTGCGTGGTAGTAAAGTTGCTGGTTTGCTTGATTGTCGTTTTGAAGACGAGGAGTTTGATGGTAGTTTTTCTCCTCGTGAGCGTCCTATGGGTTAAAACTTCTTATGGAATGTGCGAGAGATGACTTCTTCTTGTTGCTCTTTTGTTAGTTTGATGAAGTGTACTGCGTACCCTGAGACGCGGATTGTTAATTGAGGGTATTTTGCTGGGTTTTTCATCGCATCCTCGAGGGTTTCGCGGTTGAGAACGTTGACGTTGAGGTGATGTCCTTGTTTTTTGAAGTAGCCGTCGAGCATGCCGCGTAAGTTGCTGATCCTTTGGTTTTCGTTTTTGCCTAGGCTACTTGGTGTTATTGAGAATGTGTTTGAAATCCCGTCTCGGCAGTATTCATAAGGGAATTTTGCAACTGAGTTGAGGGATGCGAGTGCGCCTGATTTGTCGCGGTTGTGCATTGGGTTTGCGCCTGGTGCAAAAGGTTCGCCGGCTTTGCGTCCGTCTGGTGTTGCGCCTGTGTGATGTCCGTAAACGACGTTTGCTGTGATTGTGAGGAGTGAGACTGTGTGTTCTGCGCCTCTGTAAGCTTCGTATTTTTTGAGCGTGTTTATGAATTTGCGGGTAATTTCTACGGCCAGATTGTCTACGCGAGAATCGTCGTTTCCGAATGCTGGGTATTCGCCTTTGATTTTGAAGTCTTTGGCGACGCCTTTTTTGTTGCGGACAGGAGTGACTTTGGCGTATCTGATTGCTGACAAGCTATCTATTACGATTGAAATTCCTGCGATCCCGAAGGCCATGAATCTATGAACATGTAGGTCGTGCAGTGCCATTTGTTCGGCTTCGTAGTTATATTTGTCGTGGCTGTAGTGGATGATGTTCATAGTCTCGACGTATTTTTTACAAAGCCAATCAATGAGCTTGAAAAACTCTCTTTTGACCTCTGAGTAGTCGAGTAGTTTTTGTTTTTTGAGCTTTGGCACTCCTTCCACAAGAAGTTCGTCATCGATTTCGTCGCGGCCTTGATTGATCGCAAGCAGTAGTAGTTTTGGCAGATTACATCGTGCTCCGAAGAACTGCATCTCTTTCCCGATTTCCATAGCTGATACGCAACATGCAATTCCATAGTCGTCGCCGTGGAGTGGCCTCATAAGTTCGTCATTTTCGAATTGGAGTGAGCTGGATTTGATCGATACGTTGCATGCGTAGTTTTTGAATCCTTCAGGCAAGTTATGTGACCAAAGTATTGTCAAATTTGGTTCTGGTGCTGGTCCGAGATTCTCGAGGGTGTGTAGCATGCGGAATGATGTCTTTGTGACTAACGGTCTTCCGTCTTTCCCAATGCCTCCAAGTACGCAAGTTACCCAGGTAGGATCTCCTGCGAATAGAGCGTTATATTCTGGTACACGCAGGTGTCTTACTAGTCTTAGTTTGAGTACGAAGTTGTCTATGAATTCTTGGATCTGTTTCTCTGTGTACTTTTTGCGACGTAAGTCTCTTGTGGCATAAATATCGAAAAAAGCATCGATCCTTCCGAAGCTCATTGCTGCGCCGTCTTGTTCCTTGACTGCGCCGAGATATCCAAAATAAGTCCATTGAATTGCTTCTTTCGTATCTTCTGCCGGTCTTCCAATATCGAATCCGTATGAAGCTGCCATCTCTTTGAGTTCTTGCAGGGCTTTGATTTGTGCATTTGCTTCTTCTCGGAGCTTCATAGCTGCTTCGTCCATGTATGTGCAGCATTCGTTTATCTCTTCTAATTTTTCGCTGATGAGTCTGTCGATTCCGTATAGCGCAATTCTTCTGTAATCTCCAATGATGCGACCTCTTCCGTAGTTGTCTGGTAAGCCTGTTATGATTCCTTTTTTGCGGAATAAATTTTTCTTCTCGAGTGTGAAGAAATCTTTCCATTTCATGTATATGTCGAATACTGCATCGTTATGGGTTCTTACGTAATCTGAATAAAGTTCTTTTACTTTTGGATCTAATTTGTAGCCGTAAGATTCGCAAGCTCTTTCGACTAGTCTTACGCCGCCTTTTGGTTTGATAGCGCGAACTAATGGTTTGTCTGTTTGTAGTCCTACTATTGATTCTGCGGATTTGTCGATGTATCCAGGTTTATGACTTGTGAGACTTGATGGTGTTTTGGTGTCGATTCCGTAAACTCCGCCGCGTTTGAACTCAGCTTTTTGTAGTCGCTCGACTTTTTTCCATACTTTTTTTGTTTTGCGGGAAAGTTTTTGCAGGAATTTATGGTCGCCCTTATAGGGTTTGTAGTTTAGTTGGATGAAATTCCTGACGTCTGCGTCTATTTGCCACGGCCCTTTTTTGAAGGAGCGATGAATCTTTGGGATTTTGACGTTTTTGTCAGGGTTTTTTGGCAGCAAATTTTTTATTCTTGGCATGGATTTTTGTTTTAATTTTCACCTAACTAGCAGCGTATCAATTGGACACGCTGTTTTCAAGTTGAAAGGGTTGGAGGATTGATTGTTTTTTTAGAACTCTAGGTTATTCCATGCTTGTTCAAATATAACTCTGAGAGCTTGTGTTAGTGGTTCGCTGCTGATTTCTACTCCTGATATTTGATCTTCTTTGTACGAGATCATGTAGATCTTGTTTTTTGAAATGATTACGTCTGCGTTGAAAAGTTTGCTCGCTGGCAGAATTTTTATTCTATGTATTTCGGAGTGGTTTTCCTTCTGGTATTTTTTTGCTTCAGCGCAGTTTGTGACTATCTCTCTAGACTTTGCTTTTGATCTCTTTATCAATTTAGGAATTTTTGCGTAGTAAGTTGGGACAATCCTCTTTGCATCTTCGGGATTAAAGAAAGTGTAGAAAGATTTTTCTTTGAGCGCGTTTTCGTAAATTTTGGCAATCCCTCGTTCTCCTTCGAAAAATCTGATTTTCGGGGTGATGCTGAGGCGATCTTCTAGTGCTTGTAGGCCTGGGAGCTCTTTTTCGAATGTTTCTAATGCTTTTTTGATATCGTGCTCCTTGTTAGTCAAAATATCCTTTACGTTTCTTATTTCTCTACACTTAACATATCTGATGTTATTGCGCTCAAACTCCTCGACTAAACCTGTACTTTTAAGTCTTTCAAGTATTGCGTACATCGAAGTCCTGCGTGTGTTTGTGTATTTAGCTATGATGCTTATGGGTTGTGCTCCGAGCTCAAGCATTTTAAGGAAAATTCGCATCTCTTTTTCGTTTAGCCCTAAATTTTCGAATACATTTTTCATATGTTGTGGATTGGTAACGACATGGCAGTATTAGCAAAATAACAGATTGAGGTAAAGGGCATTTTGCCCCAGTGTTTGAATTACTTGACAACGATATTTGTTGTCTCTTTTGCTATTTGTAGCTCCTCATTTGTTGGGATTACAAGAACTGCTGGTTTTCCACGTGAGATTTTGACGGTTTTCTGGTTTGGGAACTCGGTTCGTTTATTCTTTTTGTCGTTCAAGTCGATGCTGAGGTAGTCACAGACCCATTTTCGTACGTACCATGCGTTTTCTCCAATGCCTCCTGTGAATACTAGTCCGTCGAGTTGGCCGAGAGCTACGAGATATGAGCCGATGTATTTAGCGATGCGATAGCAGTACATATCTAGTGCGAGTTTTGCTTTTTTGTCTTTTTTCTTAAACCAAGCGTCTCTGAGTTCGCGTACGTCTGATTTTCCAGAGATGCCTTTGAGTCCTGATTCATGGTTTAGCATGTCGTATATTTTGTCTGTTCTTATTTTCAAGTGATATCTGAGGTGGAAAATTATTGCAGGGTCAATATCTCCGCTTCTTGTGCCCATCATTATTCCTTCCAGAGGGGTGAATCCCATTGACGTGTCTATGGATTTTCCATTTTTGACAGCTGTAATTGAGGCTCCGTTGCCGAGATGACATGTGATTAAGTGCTTTGATTTTTTTGTTCCCAAGTATTTGCGAGCTTCTCCTGTGATGTATTTATGGCTTGTGCCGTGGAATCCATATCTTCTTCCTCCGTGTTTTTTGTAAAGTTCGAGAGGGAGTCCGTACATGTAAGCTTTCTCTTCGATTGTGCTGTGGAAAGCTGTGTCGAAGACAGCAACGTCGTGAGCTTTTGGAAGCAATTTGCGTGATGCCTTAATTCCTTCGAGGTTTGGTGGATTGTGGAGAGGTGCTAGGTGAGAGAGACTCTTGATTGTTTCTAGTACTTTTGGTGTGATTTTGACGGCGTTTCTGTATTTTTCTCCTCCGTGTACGACTCTGTGCCCTACAGCTTTGATTTCTTTTAAATCTTCAATTGCTCCGCTTTTGAGCATGTGACTCATTCCGAATTTAAAAGCTGCGTGGTGTGTCTTAATTTGTTTGCAATCTTCAGATCCATGAGAGCTTTTGTATTCGCAAAGCGGCAAGCCGATGCCATCGACATGTCCTTTGTAGAGAATTTGCCACTTCTTTGACTCGATGAGTTGGAATTTGAGCGACGATGAGCCGGAGTTTATTGTTAGGAGGAGCATAGGGTGTAGGGGATAGGGTATAGCTTTTGGAGTCGCGCTTTGCGCGACGTTTATTTGCACTTCTTGCAAATGTCTTGCTTGCGATTGTTTTGGGCTTCGACTGAGGTTATTGCTGCTATGTTTGCTATGTCTTCGAATTTACATCCTCTCGAGAGATCGTTGATTGGTTTCTTTAGTCCCTGGAGGACTGGTCCGATTGTTTGTGCTCCGGCGAGTCTTTCAACGAGTTTGTATGCGCAGTTTGCGGCTTCTAGACTTGGGAAAATTAGTACATTCGCATCTCCTTTCAGGCTTGAGCCGGGGAATTTCCTCTCGCAAATATCTGGGACGAGAGCTGCATCAACTTGCATTTCACCTTCGATTTTTAGGCAAGGACAGCGGTCACGAGCTATAGCAACCGCTTCGCGTACCTTGTCTACGAGTGGGCTTCTTGCGGATCCGTTGGTAGAAAAAGAAAGCATTGCGACTTTCGGATCTAATCCAAAATCTGAAGCTGTTTGTGCTGTATCTAAAGCAATATCTACGAGATCGTGACTATTTGGTTCAATCATTATCGCGCAGTCTGCGAATAGCAGTAGTCGTTTTTCTAAGATCATGAAGAACAGTCCCGATACTTTGTGGAATTTTTCTTTGGTTTTGATGATTTGGAGGGCTGGTCGAACTGTGTCGGCTGTTGACCAGGTTGTTCCTGAGACCATGCCGTCTGCATCGTCCATGTGTACCATCATTGTTCCGAAGTAATTCACTTGTGGAATTACTCCCCAAGCTTTTCTCTCTGTAATGCCTTTTTTCTTTCTGAGTTTCATAAACTCTTTTACGTATGGCTCGAGGAGAGGGGAGTTTTCTGGATCGATGATCTCAACTTTTTTCTCTGGTAGCTTGATTCCAAGTCTTTTGGCGCGCTTCATGATTTCAAGTTCCGAGCCTATTAAGATTGGGTGTGCTGTTTTCTCTTTTAAAATCATTGCAGTTGCTTGAATTATGCGGTCATCAAGAGCTGCTTCAGGTAGCACAATTCGGCCCGGACTTTTCCGAGCTTGCGTTTTTATTCTAGCTAGAAATTTTTTCATTTTTGTTTAGTCAGTAGACAGTAAGCAGTAGACAGTAGATTTTTTAGCTACTTCTTGCCTCTAATTAATCTTATCAAACTCTTTTTGAGGAGCCAAGCTTTATCTTTGAGTATTATGAATGGGATTAGTGTCATTCGCCATATAGGTATGGGTTTTGTTATGTTCTTAAAATCACCTTTTCTTAAAGCTTCGAGTACTGATTTGGTTGATAGCTCTTTTGCGTCTATTTGACAATAAGTTTTACCGTGGAGATGCAAGAAATGTGTGTCAGATGTTCCTATGAAAGGCAAATCGTATTTTTTTGCCAGTTTTTCTCCTTTTTTGTTGAAATTTATGAGTTTTGAATACCACCATGAAAGTTCTATCCCATCAAAACAGTCGATATTGGGTTCTATCTCGTCTTTAAAGATGTTAAGGCTTGGGAAATATGGATGTGCTGGAAATATGAAGCATTCTGGATGGTTTTCTTTGTATTTTTTGAGGTCTGCGAATGTTTTTATGTCTTCAGATTCTCTAGTGGAATTCAAAATTACTATGTGTCGTCTCTTTATGCTTTTTTCAATTCCAGGGATGAGTAGTATGCCTTTCTCTTTTGCGTATTTGATGAGCTTTTTTGTGACCACGTGTTTGTTGTGGCATGTGATTGCGACTATTTTGAATCCGTCTTTTGCTGCGTGATCTATAAAATCCTCCTCGGAGTAGGGGATTGGGTCAATGGGGTCCGAGCCTGTGTGGTTGTGTAAAGAAGCAAGCATTTATTCTGTCGTTTCGGTTGTTTCAGATGTGGATTCTTCTTCGGATTCGGATGCTGTCTCTTCTTCGGGGTCGTCGTTAATTGCTTGAACGCTGTCTATAGCTTCGCCAACGGCGTCTGCAGCTTCTCCGATATCTTCTGCTGCTTGGTTGACTTTATCGATTTTGTCTTGGACGGCGTTTGTTTTGTCTTCTACCTCTGTTTTGACATTCTCATATCCTTCGACTGCTTCTGTAAATATGTTTGAAATGATGTCAGATGCTTGATTTGAGAATGTGCAGCCCGAAGGTAGTAGTAGAAGTAGTGGCAGTAGTAGTGTGAGGAGTTTTTTCATTTTTGTTTTTTAGGTAGTAGTCAGTAGACAGTAAGCAGTAGACTACTTAGGTTGAGAAAAGCGTTTTGAAGTCGCCATCGAAAGTTTCCAAGAATTGGTGTATCTCGATGACTTCGTTGGTTGTGATTGGGCTTATGTTTTTGCCGAGGTTCCTGATTTTTAGGCCTTTGTGGACGCGATTTTCTTTAACCCTATTGATTACAGCGTTAACTAGGATGTGGGCATCGCACTTTTTACATCCGACGTGGAGATAAACTTCGTCCTTAAGACTACCGATTATTACGATGTCATCTTCTTCGTAACCACCTTCGCAATGAGGGCAAGTAGTCTCATTGATGAGTTGTTTTAGCAAGTTCTTGAGTTCTCTGAAAAGCATGGAAAAACGCTATAATAAATTGGTATCTATTTATAGCATTTTTAAGGAGTGAAGTCCAGTTCAAATTAGGCTGCATTTGCCTGTTGTGGTGGAACGCGGAAAACGGTTGGATCGTCTGGCTCGGTAGGACTTCCTTCAGGTGACGAAGTGTTGTCAGCTAAGTCTATTATACCTGTGCTATCTATTTCTTGGCGAGTTACGTTATTGATTGATTCGATTCTGTTTCTTACAACGCTTGTCATGTGGTCATACTCTACTATCAGTCTTTCTAGTATTGGCAATAGCGGTTCTAATGCGGCTACTTCTGGTTGAACAAATGCGGCTATTACGATTAGCCATTTAGCCATTTTTAGGCTGCTTAGTGCGTCTGTCGTAAAATCTGCAGGGTCTATTCCAGCAGGTGCTTCTAGCATCCCTGTTTGTGCTAGTCCTTGAAATGCTGTTACTACTGGTCTTGTTGCGGGGATTCCTTTTATTGCGAATCCACCAATACCTTCTCCTAGGAGTGCTGTCTTAATTGGTCCTGGTACTTTGTCTCTCCATGTACTTTCTGCTATTTGCCATGCTCCGCTTTTGTAAATTGCTGCAGTAAGATCTCCTATAGTTTCATATATTTCTACTAGATTACCCCCCTTATCTAGTTTGTCTAAACCTGCTTCTAGCTGTTTTGCCTTGGCTATTGCTGTTTCTATTTCGCTAGTGTTGATTTGCGATTCTGGGGATTGAAGCTGCTCATCCAAAAGAGCATCGATGTCTTCTGCACCTGTAGATGGGCCTGCTGCACTTGCGTCCATAGTGGTATTTTTATTTTTACTGCTTTAATTATACCACTTTTAGCTCAGTTTGTCTAGATACGACTTGAGTCTTTTTATAGATCTTTCTTTGCCGAGTGTTGCAGCGACTTCGAAGGCGCCAGGTGAGTACTGTGCTCCTGTTAATGCTACTCTCATTGGCCACAGTACTTGTCCGTTTTTGAGGCCGAGGTTTTTTATCATGGGGATTAGCAGTTCTTTTTGCTTCTCTTCATCTGCGAAGTCTTCTTCTGGCATTTCTTTTAATGTTTCTATTAATTTCTCCAGGGCGAGCTTTGCGGTTTTTTCATCGACTTTCATTTTTTCTCTCAGGAGTAGTTCTTTGTCGAAAGACACTTCTTCTTCGAGGAAAAATTTCAGCATTTCTGGAGCTTCTTCAAGTGTTTTCATCCTGGTTTGAATGACTTCAACTGTTTTAAGGAAATATGCGGTTTTTTCGTCTGGTTTTTCTAAGCTTTCTTCGGTTATTTCTCCATATTTTGATTCGTGGAACCATTTGATTTGGAGTCGTGGCAGAATGAGTTTTGCTAGGTCTTCTACAGATTTCTCACGGATATAGTGGCCATTCATCCATTCTAATTTTTCGAGGTTGAAGATTGCGCCGGCCTTTTGGACTCTTGAGATTGAAAACTTTTCGACGAGGTCTTCCATAGAGAAAAATTCTTCTTCTGTGCCAGGATTCCAGCCTAAGAATGCTATGAAATTGATTATTGCTTCGCGAAGGTAGCCTTTTTGTATGTAATCTTCTGCTGCAACGTCTCCTTGGCGCTTACTGAGCTTGGTTTTGTCTGGATTTAATAGGAGTGGAATGTGAGCGAAAGTTGGTGGTTCCCATCCTAGTGCTTGATAGAGTGCGATGTGTTTTGGTGTTGAAGGCAGCCATTCTTCACCTCGAATTACGTGAGTGATTCCCATCATGTGGTCGTCTACTACGTTAGCTAGGTGATATGTAGGGAATCCATCAGATTTTATGAGAATTTGATCATCTATTGTCTTTGGGTCGAACTCCATTTTTCCGCGAACTGTGTCTTCGAATTCGATTTTTGGCGGGTCTTCCGGGATGCGTTGGCGTATTACATATTTGTCTCCTCGATCCATGCGTTCTTTGACCTCTTCTGGCGAGAGAAATAAGCAGTGACGGTCATACATTGGTGCTTGTTTGTTTGCAGCTTGTTGCATGCGCATTTTTTCAAGTCTGTCTTCTGAGCAGAAACATGGGTATGCGTGGCCCTCTTTCATGAGTTTGTCAGCGTACTTTTTGTAAGTTTCGGTTCTTTTTGATTGGAAATATGGGCCTTCGTCTCCTTTTTCTTCAAGTTTGCCATTTTTGAGATAAGGTCCTTCGTCGTAATCTATTCCAAACCACTCTAGAGTTCTGATTAAGTTCTCGGTTGCGCCTTCTGTGTAGCGTTTTTGATCTGTATCTTCGATTCGAAGAATGAATCCGCCTTTGTTCTGGCGTGCGAAAAGATATGCGTAAAGTGCGGTTCGGAGGCCGCCTATGTGAAGAAATCCGGTAGGTGATGGTGCGAAGCGAGTTTTCATGTGTTAGTGAGGTAGTGAGATAGTGAGGTAGTACCAAGTGTTTCGAGTCCCGCTAAGGCGGGACGTTTAGTAGTTTACAGTTGGTACTTTAGTTTGCAAGTTTTCCTTCAGGTGTATTAGAATTCAGGAGACTTAAAGCCGCTCTTATGAATTACCTTGAAGAGTTTAAAAAACTTCAGCTGTCTAATCCTCGTATGGGGCTTCAGTGTGTTCAAAATGAAAATAGTCCTTATTGTCAGTATACCGAGAAGAGTCGGAATTGTTATATGACTTATGCGAGTTATCAATCTGAGGATTGTATGTACAATCATCGAGTTTTTTATTGTAC